>CAWDDV010000005.1:0-294891 GCA_963801205.1 uncultured Acidimicrobiia bacterium | reverse complement strand
CCGGCGGGGGCTCTGGTTTCGGGACCGACCGGCGTGGAGGGGATCGAGGCCGTCGTGCGTGGGGCCTCGCAGTGGCTGGCCCGCCCCGGGATCGGTCGTCGTCGAGTTGGCGCCCCACCAGGCGGAGGAGGCCAGGCGGCGGGCCACCGCCGCCGGCTTCGACCAGGTGGACGTGCTCGACGATCTCGCCGGTCGGTGCGGGGTGCTGGTGGGTAGGTTCACCGGGTGATCGTCGAAGCGGGGGACCCCCTCGCGGCAGCGGCTCGGGAGCAGGCGGTCGCGGCCCTGGCCGAGGGCCGCACCATCGCCCTGCCCACCGACACCGTCTACGGGCTGCCGTCGACCCCTTCCTTCTGGCCGCGGCCGACCGCCTCTTCGAGGTCAAGCACCGCCCCCGCGAACGTCGGCCTGCCGGTGCCGGTCTCCGGCATCGACCAGGCCCTGGCCCTGGCCACCGCGGTACCGGCGTCGGCCTCCATCCTCATGGCCCGCTTCTGGCCGGGCGCCCTGACCGTCGTGCTGCCGGCCGTCCGGCCTGACCGCCGACCTCGGCGACGACGACGCCACCATCGGCATCCGCTGCCCCGACCACCCGGTGCCCCCGGCCCTGTGCCGCGGTGGGCCCCTGGCCACGACCAGCGCCAACCGCCACGGCGAGCCTACCCTGACGACCGCGGCCGACGTGGAGGCCCCTTCGGGGACGCGGTGGCGCTGATCCTCGACGGCGGGACGTGTTTGGGCGAGCCGTCGACGGCGGTCGACTGCACCGGCATCGAGCCGAAGCTGTTCCGCGAGGGCCGCCTCCCGTGGTCGGAGGTCCTGGCGCCCTGGCCTGGGGTGGGGGGGGGGAGGTTCGGCCGGGGGCGGCCGGCGCGTGCCTTGGCGGCCAGCTTGGCCGCACCCGAACGGGTGAAGGTGGCCCGGCTGGGCGGGGTGTGGGTGCCGGTCCCGGCCCGGCGGAGCGTCGGCCCATTCCGAGAGCCCCCACTCGCCGTCGTCGGCGTTGTCGTCCTCGAGCTTGTAGAGCACCACGGGCTCGTCGGGTGGGATCGATGTCGGGCGGCACCTTCCGGTGGGGGAAACCCGCACCGGGTCCTCGGCGGAGTCGTCGGCCGGGCCGCGGTCACCCGGGCCGTCGACACCCGGCGGCCGGGCGCCGGGCGACGCCGTTGGCCGCGGCCGTGCGGGGCGACGCCGTACGCGACCCCGGGCGTTCCCGGCGCGCGTGACGGCGGAGTCGACGCGGTGGATGAACCGTCGACCCCGCGGCCGGCCGGACCGGCTCGCGACCCTGGCCGCCGGGGCGATCGGGTGGCAGGCGTGACCCGGTGCGTCGCGCGTCCCACCGGCCGGCGCGACCCGGGGGCTGGCGTGACCCGGGCGGGGCGCGACCCGAGCGGCCGGCGCCACCCGGGGGGGACGGGTGCGGCGGAGCGGGTGCGCGGGAGCGGCGGCGGCCGGTGCGGCGGCGGTGCGGCGGGCGGGCGGCGTCCGGGGCCGGCGCGGTGCGGCGACGCCGGCGCGGCGAGCGACGGGGCGGAGCCATGGGAGGGCCGGCGCACGGCGGGACTGGACCTCGTCGACTGGGCGGCGAGGGCGTCGATCCGGGCTCCGAGGTCGGCCAGCGCCTCGGCCAGGGGGCTGATCTGGCGGGTGACGCTGCCCTTGAGGGTGCCCAGGCGCACCGTCTCCCGCTGCTCGGCCTCCTCGTCGTGGACCGCGATGGTGTCGGCCAGCCTTGGAACGACTCGTTGAGGACTCGACGGACGTCTCGGTGGCGGCCCGGATGTGGTCGCCGTCGGCGGGGAGCTGCTCCTGGGAGTGTTCGAACGTCTTGGCCAGGGACCCGGGTGGGCCTCCATCGCCGACTGACGGCGTCGGCGACCATGTCGGGGAGGGACTCGGCGACCAGGGCCAGGCGCAGCTCGGCCTGGCGGCTGTCGAGCAGCTCGGCCAGCATCGCCTGCTGGTGGGTCATGCTCCCGATGAGGGCCTGCAGCTCGCCCCGGACCCCTTCGAACGCCTCCTCGAACCACCGGAAGACCTCCCGCCGGGGGTCACCGGCGGGTTCCCGGCCGGCATCGGCGGTGGCCGCCCGTTCGTCGACGCCGCGCGCTCGGGCGGCGCGGCTCGCCGGCGGACCGCTCTCGGGCGCGGGGCCGATGGCGGCCGCCGCGACCGTCGCCCGGACGGCCTTGGCCCTCGGGGCCGGCGCCGGGGCCGGCGGCGAGCCGGGGCGCCGTTGGCGGAACCGGCCCGGGTGGCGGAGATGGCGACGGGCCGGGGGCCTCGGGCCCACACGTCGGGGCAGCCGTCGAACAGGCCCCGGCAGACGACGCCGCACTCGGCGCACGAGCACGCCGACGCCCCCGCCCGCATGGGGTGGTCGCATCCGGTGCGGATCTGGGAGCCGAACTCGTGGCAGAGCCCCATCGGCCCATCGTACCTGGCCACCTGCGAAAACAGTGCCCACATGCCCCTCGGGGCGACCGGGATCACCGGCATCGGCTCGGGCAGCATCCTCGGTACCATCTAGCGATGCCCGCCGCCCAAGGAGCCGAGGACGGGTCCTGCAGTACCTCCACGGGATCTGGCGCCGCCGGATCGCGATCCTGCTCGCCGTCCTCGTCATCGTCGGTTTTTCGATGGTGATCTCGTCGTCCCGGCCGACGGTGTACCGGGCCACGGCCGAGGTCCTCGTCCAGAGCAGCGGCGTGGAGCTGGCCCTCGACCCCACGTCCCGCCCCGCACCGATCCCGACCGGCTGGTGGAGACCGAGATCCGCATCCTGGCCAGCCCGCCGGTGCGGGAGGCGGTTCGGGTCGCCCTGGGTGAGGCCCCCCCCGTCTCGGCCACGCCGGCCGGCGACGCCGACGTCATCGCCATCGTGGCCGAGAGCGGCAGCGCCGAGCGGGCGGCCACCACCGCCAACGCCTACGCCGACGCCTACGTGGCCGTCCGCCGCCAGCAGACCGAGGAGGCGGCCACCGCCGCCACCGCCGAGATCCAGAAGCGGGTGAGCGAGCTGCAGGCCCAGATCGACTGCACCCAGGGCGACGAGCACGACCCCCTCGTCCCCCAGCAGACGGCCCTGCGCCAGCAGCTCGACCGGCTCCAGGTCCTGCGGGCGGTCAAGAGCGGCGGCGCCCGGGTGGTCACCTCGGCGGCCCAGCCCACGTCCCCCGTGTCGCCCCGGCCCGGCCGGGCCGGCCTCCTGGCCGGCATCGGCGCCTTCGGCCTGGCGATCGCCAGTCGCCCCCCTGCTCGAGAAGATGGACGACTCCCTGCGCACCAAGGACCAGCTGGCGCGAGCCACGGGCGTGCCCGTGATCGGCACCATCCCCACCGTCGGCAGCTTCGGGCTCCTGGGGCGGCCCGGCGGTGGTGTCCCTCACCACGCCCCGGTCACCGGCCACCGAGGCCTACCGCACCCTGCGCACGGCGGTGCAGTTCCTGCCCCTCGACGGGGTCACCATGATCCAGGTCACCAGCCCCACCGCGGGCGACGGCAAGACCACCACCCTCGCCAACCTGGGCGTGGCCCTGGCCCGGGCCGGCCAGCAGGTGGCCCTGGTGTGCTGCGACCTGCGCCGGCCCAAGCTGCACGAGTTCTTCGGGATGACCAACGACGTCGGGTTCACGTCGGTGCTGCTGGGCAAGGTGCCCCTCAGCGCCGCCCTCCAGCAGGTGCCCGACCAGGACCGCCTCTACGTCCTCGCCTCCGGCCCCCTGCCGCCCAACCCGTCCGAGCTGCTGTCGTCCCGGCGGGCCCGGGAGGTGCTGGCCTCGCTGCGGGCGGAGGCCGAGGTGGTGCTCATCGACTCCCCGCCGGTCCTTCCGGTCAGCGACGCCATGATCATCGCCGGGCTGGTCGACGTCACCCTCATCGTCTGCGCCGCCGACCGCACGTCGACCCGCGACGTCACCCGGGCGGTCGAACAGCTGCGCCAGGTGGAGGCGCCCCTGGTGGGGGCCATCCTCAACGGCGCCGGTCCCGAGTCGGCCTACGGGGGCAAGTACGGCTACGACACGCTCGAGCCGGCGCCCGGGTCGGCCAAGGGGCCGGCCAAGGCGGGCCGCCCGGCCAAGGGACCCGAAGGCACCCCGGCCGTGCGGGCGGCCAAGGCGGCCCTGCCGGCCAAGCCCGTTCGCGACCGGTCGCCAAGCGCCCGCCAAGCTGTAGCGGGCGTGGGCGCTCCTACAGGTACTCCACCTGGGGGCCGGGCCGGAGGCGGTGGCGGGTGTCGAGCACGTAGCGGGCCGAGTCGCCACACGACGTCGAGGTCGAAGGCGTCGTGGTCGGTGAGCAGGATGACGGCGTCGGCCGCGGCCAGCTCCTCGGCCGTGGCCACCACCCGCTGCACCCGGCCGTCGGTGTGGTCCTCGACCACGTGGGGGTCGGCCGCCCGCACCTCGGCCCCGAGGGCGACGAGGCGCTCGGCCACGACCACGCGCCGGCGACTCGCGGTCGTCGCTGGTGTTGGCCTTGTAGGCCAGGCCCAGGAGCAGGATCCGGCTGCCGTTGACCGCCTGCTGCTGGCGGTTGAGGGCCAGTACGAGGCGCTGCACCACGTAGTCGGGCATGTGGTCGTTGACGTCGTTGGCCAGCTCGATGAGCCGGAACTGCTGGCCCAGCAGCCGCCGCACCCGCCACGACAGGTAGCTGGGGTCGATGGGCAGGCAGTGGCCGCCGACGCCCGGCCCGGGGGTGAAGCGCATGAACCCGAAGGGCTTGGTGGAGGCCGCGTCGATGGCCTCCCACACGTCGATGCCCAGGTCGGCGGCGAACATGGCCAGCTCGTTGACCAGGGCGATGTTGACGTGCCGGAAGGTGTTCTCCAGCAGCTTGGCCATCTCGGCCTCCTTGGGGCCGACACCGGCACCGTGCGGTCGACGATGGTGTCGTAGAAGGCCTGGACGGCGGCCAGGGAGGCGGCGTCGATGCCGGAGACGACCTTGGGGGTGGTGACCAGGTCCGAGCGTGCGGTTGCCGGGGTCGATGCGCTCGGGGCTGTAGCCCACGTGGAAGTCGCTGCCCGCCACCAGGCCCGAGCCCGCCTCCAGGATGGGGGCCACCAGCTCCTCGGTGGTGCCGGGGTAGGTGGTGGACTCGAGCACGACGGTGGCGCCGGGGCGCAGGTAGCGGGCCAGGGTGGCGGTCGCCGGCCTCGATGTAGGACAGGTCGGGGGCCCCGTCCCGCAGGGGGGTCGGGACGGTGATGCACGGCCACGTCGAAGCCGGCGCAGGCGTCGGGATCGGTGGACGGCTGGTACCGGCCGGACTCCAGCGGCCGCCAGGAGGACGGCCGACGGCACGTCCTCGACGTACGACTCGCCGGCGCTCAGGCGCTTGATCCGGTCCTCGTCGTGTCGAGGCCGACCACCGACCAGCCCACCTCGAGCGCCCGCATGGCCAGGGGCAGGCCCACATAGCCCTGCCCGACGACGACGACCTTCCCGCGTTCGCCTCGCTCATCGGACATGTGACACCCCCTCGTTCGCCGTAGCCCAGCGCTCAGGAGCCTACCGAGCGCCGGGTGAGACCGTCCGCCCGCGTGCCGAAGGCGGTCTCCCGGGGCGCCGTTAGACTCGCCCCATCAACGTTCTCATGCTCTGCACCGGAAACATCTGCCGCTCGCCGGCCGCCGAAGCCATGCTCCGCCACCGCCTCCACGCCCTCGGCGTCGAGGCCCGGATCCGCTCGGCGGGACTGCTCGACGACGGCCGGCCGGCCCACACCAGCAGCGTCGACACCCTCGCCGTGCGGGGCCTCGACATCACCGCCCACCGCAGCCGGCGCCTGACCGCGGAGATCGTGCGGTTCGGCCGACCTGATCCTGGGCATGGCCCGGGAGCACGTCCGGGAGGCGGTGGTGCTGGCGCCCGCGGCCTTCCCGAAGGTCTTCACGCTCAAGGAGCTGGTCCGCCGGGGCGAGGCCGTCGGCCCCGGGGCGCCGACGAGAGCCTGGCCGACTGGCTGGCCCGGGCCCACGCCGGGCGCACCTCGGCCGACCTGCTGGGCGACTCCGACGCCGACGACGTCGCCGACCCCATCGGGCTGCCCCGGTCCGCCTACCAGCGCATGGTCGAGGACCTCGACGACCAGCTCGACCGGCTGGTCGCCCTCATCTGGGCGCCCCGCTCGAGCGGCGCGCTCCGGTGAGCTCGACGAGGTCTTCGACAACAGGGCGATCTTCGACGACACCGAGGTCTTCGACGTCATCCGGCGGGAGCGGGAGCGGCAGAACACCACCGTCCAGCTCATCGCCTCGGAGAACTTCACCTCACCGGCGGTGATGGCGGCCCAGGGCTCGGTCCTCACCAACAAGTACTCCGAGGGCTACCCCGGGCGGCGCTACTACGGCGGCAACTACGTCATCGACGAGGTCGAGGACCTGGCCCGCGACCGGGCCAAGGCGCTGTTCGGGGCCGACCACGCCAACGTCCAGCCCCACTCCGGCGCCAACGCCAACATGGCCACCTACCTGGCCCTCCTCCAGCCGGGCGACACCGTCCTCGGCATGCGCCTCGACCAGGGCGGGCACCTCACCCACGGCTCGCCGGTGAACTTCAGCGGCCGGATCTACAACTTCGTGTCCTACGGCGTGAGCGAGAGCGACGAGCGCCTCGACTACGACCAGATCCGCGACCTGGCCAAGGAGCACCGGCCCAAGGCCATCGTGGCCGGCGCCACCGCCTATCCCCGCGTCATCGACCCCGTCCCGCTGCGGGCCATCGCCGACGAGGTGGGGGCCCTGCTCATCTTCGACGCCGCCCACATCGCCGGGCTCATCGCCGGCGGCGCCCACCCCAACCCCGTCCCCTTCTCCGACGTCGTCACCTTCACCACCCACAAGACCCTGCGCGGCCCCCGGGCGGGCTGCATCCTCACCACTGCCGGAGCACGCGGCCGCCATCGACAAGGCGGTGTTCCCCGGCCTCCAGGGCGGGCCCCTCGATGCACGTCATCGCGGCCAAGGCGGTCGCCTTCCGGGAGGCGGCCCACCCCTCGTTCCGGGAGTACGCGGCCCGCATCGTCGCCAACGCCCAGGCCCTGGCCGAGGCCCTGGCGGGGGAGGGGTTCCGCCTCGTCTCGGGCGGCACCGACAACCACCTCATGCTTGTCGACCTGCGGCCCTTCGACGCCGAGCTCACCGGCAAGGAGGCGCAGAACGTCCTCGACCGGGCCGGCATCACCCTCAACAAGAACCAGATCCCGGGCGACCCCCGGTCGCCGTTCGTCACCAGCGGCCTGCGGGTCGGCACCGCCGCCGTCACCACCGCCGGGATGGGCGAGCCGGAGATGGCCGAGATCGCGGCCCTCATCGGCCGGACCCTCCGTCGACGTGACGACGAGGGGGCGGTGGCCGAGATGCGAGAAGCCGTCGCCACGCTGTGCTCCAAATTCACGCCGTACCCAGACGACTAACAGCGTGGCGGACGCCTTCTCCCGTCGGCCGCCCACGCAGCCGCAGGCTGCCCCTTCGGATGACCCCCCGCCGGCCGTAGGCCGGCACGCCTTCGGGGGGAGGGTGCGGGAGGTGCGCCCCCCTCCCGATGATGGCGTACGGGATCGTGTTCGCGGGTCGCGGCGCTGGTCACGTTCGCGCTGACGCCGGCGGTGTGGCGGATGTCCATCCGCATCGGGGCGGTCGTGGTCCCCGACGAGCGCCGCATCCACCTGCGGCCGACGCCCACGCTGGGCGGCATGGCCATGCTGCTGGCCCTGTTCGCGGCCCTGGGCGTGGCCTGGTTCCTGCCCCAGTTCCGGCCCGTCTTCGAGTCGTCGTCGGAGCCGTTGGGCGTGGTGCTGGCCGCGGCCGTGATCTTCGCGGTGGGCCTGCTCGACGACCTGCGGGAGGTCTCGGCGCCGGCCAAGGTGGCGGGCCAGGTGCTGGCCGCCTCGGTCCTGGGCCTGGCCGGGGTGACGATGTTCTACTTCCGGGTCCCGTTCGCCGACTTCTTCGTGCTGTCGCCCGACCTCGGCTTCCTCGTCACCGTGATCTGGGTGGTGGCCATGGCCAACGCGGTCAACCTGATCGACGGCCTCGACGGGCTGGCCGCGGGCGTGGTGGCCATCGCCGCGGGCGCCATCTTCCTGTACTCCTACCGCCTGTCCGACGTGGGCCTGCTGTCGCCCGACAACATGGCGCCCCTCATCATCGCCATCACCTGCGGGCTGTGCGTCGGCTTCCTGCCCCACAACTTCCACCCGGCCAAGGTCTTCATGGGCGACAGCGGGGCACTTCTGCTGGGACTGCTGCTGGCCGCCACCACCATCTCGGTGGGCGGCCGCACGGCCGACCAGTTCAGCGGCCAGACCTTCTTCTTCTTCGCCCCCCTGATCATCCCGTTCGTGATCCTGGGCGTGCCCTTCGTCGACACCGCCCTGGCCATCGTCCGCCGGGCCCGCCGGCGAACGGCCCTGTCCCAGGCCGACAAGGAGCACCTCCACCACCGGCTTATGCGCCAGGGCCACGGTCCCCGGCGGTCGGTGTTCATCCTGTGGGCATGGACGGCCATCCTGTCGGGCGTCGTCCTCATGCCGACCTACACCAACCAGGGCAACGCGGTGGTGCCCTTCGCCGTCATCGGCCTGGCGGTCGTCCTCTACACCCTGCTCCACCCGGGCGTCCGCCAGACGGCTCACGAGGTGGAGGAGGAAGTCGACGACGACCTGCTCGTGTGGCCCAAACCCGAGCCCGTCCCGCCCGTCCCGGCCCAACCGAAGCGCTGACGCCCGTCGAGCCGCAACTGGTGACACTTCAGCCGGCCAGGCCCGGACCGGGCGTCACCAGTTGGGTGTTCACCCGGAACCTGCCACCGCCACACGACTCGAGGCCGAGTTCGCCGGCCTCGACGCCCTGGAGGCCCAGGAGCCCCCTCCCGGGCCCGCCCTCACCCGCCGGGCCTGGACGGCCCTGTGGCCCAAGCTGGCCGCGGTCGCCATCCTGGTGGCCGTCTGGCAGGCGGTGGTGTGGGCCGAGCTCAAGCCCCCGTGGGTGCTTCCCGGGCCGGCGGCCGTCTTCGACGACTCTCCACCCTGGTGGCCAAGGGGTCGTTCTGGACCGCCATCGGCGTCACAAATGCGCAGGGCGGCGGTGGGTTATGCCCTGGCGGTGGCCATCGGAGTGGTGATCGGGGTGCTGGTGGCCGGGCGTTCGCCTGGCGCAGCCTGATGGCGGGCGAGATCCTGGTCATCATCGCCAGCCGGCCGTCGCTGGGGGCCAACCTCCAGTTCGCCCGGCAGCTGTCCGACCCCGGGGCCTGCTGGCGTTCATGGTCGTGATCCTGATCGTCGGGATCATCGTGGACAGCGTCCTCGGACGGGCCGAGCGGGCCGTCCGCCAGCGTTGGGGCCTGGTGGACGCGGCCGAAGTCGCCTGACGGGGGTCGCCGTCCGCCACACTGTGGCGTGCACATCTCGGCCAAGGTCGACTACGCGGTGCGGGCCCTGCTGGTCCTGACCGCCGCCGGAGGGTCGCCGGTCCCGGCCGAGGGCCTGGCCACCAGCCAAGCGTTGCCCCGCCAGTTCCTGCAGAACATCCTCAACCAGCTCCGGCACACCGGGCTGGTCGTCAGCCAGCGGGGCTCGGAAGGGGGCTACCGGCTCGCCCGTCCGCCGTCCGAGATCTCCCTGGCCGACATCATGCGAGCGGTCGAGGGCCCGTTGGCCGAGGTCCGGGGCGACCGGCCGGAGTCGACCGTCTACACGGGCCCGGCCGAACACCTGCAGTCGGTCTGGGTGGCGGTGCGGGCTAGCCTACGGTCGGTATTGGAAAACGTGAGCCTGGCCGACGTCGTGTCAGGCGAGCTACCGCCCGCGATCAGTGCCCTAACCGCCGATCCTGACGCCTGGGTGCCACACTGATGGCTGTGCTACAGAGGAGCGTGCGTATGCGGCGGAGGATGATCCTGGCCGGTTTCGTGGCAGCAGTTCTGGTGGCCGGATGTGGCGGCTCGTCTCCGGAGGGCCGAACGGGCACTGGTCCCACCACGCCCGGTCAAGCCGGTGCGCAGGCGACGCCCGATACTCCTTCGGCGGGCGAAACCAACGTCCTCGACCCGAGCGGTTCGCCTGCGCCGGCGCAAGCGGGGAGTGGACTGGCGGGGGTTGGCACGAACAGCGGTGGACTGGCCGGCGCGCCGACCGCCGGAACTCCGGCGGCCAATCCCGGGGTGGTCGGCCTCCAGATCATCGGTGTGCCGGCGTTCGCCCTTCCGCCCGGCGTGCTGGCCCTCGTCGATCCCCCCCAGCAGGAAGCCAACCCGGGCGGTTCGACGGTGGGCGCCGGCACCGACACGGGCGGTTCGACCGCCGGCGCCGGCACCAACACAGGTGACCCGGCCGGCGGCGGCGAGGCCCCCGAGGCCAGTCCCGGCCTGACGGGGCTGCAGATCCTCGGCGTGCCGATCTTCGCCCTGCCGCCCGACGTCATCGGCGCGGGCGGAAGCCAACCCGGCACCGGAACCAACGGTGGCGGCAACACCACTGGCGGCGGAACGACCGGTGGTGGCACGACGGGTGGTGGCACGACGGGTGGTGGCACGAAGGGCGGCGGAACCACAGGCGGCGGCACCACAGGCGGAGGCACCATCGGTGGAGGCACCACCGGCGGCGGCACCACCGGCGGCGGAACCACAGGCGGCGGCACCACAGGCGGTGGCACGACGGGTGGCGGAACCACCGGCGGTGGCACGACCGGCGGCGGATCGACGCAACCGTCGCCGCCCACCACCAGCTACTGCAACGCGGCCCACGACCTGAGCGCGGCGCTGGCCGCGGTCACCAACGCCAGCAGTCCGGGCGAACTCGAATCGGCCGTGAACTGGCCCGAGGCGCGTTCGGCACCGCCCGGGCAACCGCCCCTCCCGAGCTGCAGAACGACATCGACGTCCTGGCGAACGGCTTCGGCCAGCTCTTCGACGGGATGGAAGCGGCGGGCTACGACCGCAGCCAGGTATCACCCGGGTCCTTCGCGGGACTGGCGACGCCGGAAGCTCGAGCGGCCCAGGATAGGTTCAACCAGTACCTCGCCGACTTCTGCTAGGAGAGCGAATTGCGCAGTTCCTGCCGTGCTCAGTTGACCCGCCGCGTCAGGCCGGGCGTTCTGTCGGTCGTCGTTCTCATGGCCGTGCTCCTCTTCGCGGGCTGCAGTGACGACGATGACCCGGACAGCGCGTCGGACACCACGGCGGGCGCCACGGCCACCACGGCCAGGCCGGTCGACACCAGTTTCAGCGGTCAGGGGAGTGGCGATTTCTGCCGGCTCATCACCACCTTCACCAGCGAGCAGGAGAAGGTGAGCCCCACCGCCTCCGCGGCCGAGCTGGAGGCCGCCTTCGAGGAGTCGCTCGGATCGATCAACCAGGCGGTCGCAGTGGCGCCGGAGGAGATCAAGGGCGACGTCGTCGCCGTCGCTCAGTCGGTGCAGGAGATCGAGGCGGCGATGTCCGCCGCCGGCTACGACATCGAGAAGGTGGATGCCTCCGCGCTGGCGTCCCTGCAATCGCCGGCATTCCTGAATTCGGTCACCCGGTTGAGCTCGTATCTCACCTCGGTGTGCCAGACGCCCCCCGGCGGCTGACACGACGCCGGCCTCGCCCGGACGTCAGCCCAGCACCAACACGACGACGGCGACGCCCATCAGGGCCGTATTGCGCAGGACAGTGCCGGGCCCGATAGGAGTGTCGCTCAACCTGCCAAAACAGTGGCACGGCGGGCGCTGGCCCCGTCGGAGGTTGAGCACCACCAGACCGGTGAAGAGCACGAGTAGGAACAGCCCCGCGGCGGCGCCGGGCACGATCGCCGGTGGCCACAGCATGGTGGCCGCCACGCCGAGCTCGGCCACCGGCAGCAGCCGGGCGACCGGCACGGCCAATGCCGGCGGTACCCCGAGTCTCTTGGCGGCGGCAACGACCCCCGGCCGGTCGGCCAGCTTGCCGACCCCCGCGGTGGCGAAGATCAGGCCCAGAGCGACCCGCGCCGTCGTCGTCAGCGTCTCGGTGTCCATAGGGCCGGCTCAGACCCGGTAATAGCCTCTGTACCAGGCGACGAAGCGCTCGATCCCGACGTCGATGGGGGTGTTGGGGGCAAACCCGACGTCTCGCACGAGGTCGTCGACGTCGGCGTAGGTGGCCGGGACGTCGCCCGGCTGCATGGGCAGGAGGTTGAGCTCGGCGGTCAGGCCGAGCGCCTTCTCCACCGCGCCGATCAGGTCCATGCAGCTCCACCGGGTTGTTGTTGCCGATGTTGTAAAGCCGGTAGGGAGCGGTGCTGCTGGCGGGGTCGGGGGCGTCTCCGCTCCACGAGCGGTCGGGTGCGGGGCCCGGTCGAGGACGCGGACCACGCCTTCGACGATGTCGTCGATGTAGGTGAAATCGCGGCGCATGCGGCCCTGGTTGAACACGTCGAGGGGCCGGCCTTCGAGGATCGCCCGGGTGAACAGGAAGGCGGCCATGTCGGGGCGGCCCCACGGTCCGTAGACGGTGAAGAACCGCAGGCCAGTGGTCGGGATGCCGTACAGGTGGCTGTAGGCGTGGGCCATCAGCTCGTTGGCCTTCTTGGTGGCGGCGTACAGGCTCACCGGATGGTCGACATTGTGGTGGACGGAGAACGGCATGGCCGTGTTGGCGCCGTACACCGAGCTGGACGAGGCGAAGACGAGGTGCTCGGTGCCGCGATGGCGGCACCCTTCCAGAATGTTGAGGGTGCCGGTGACATTCGAGTCGATGTAGGCGTGGGGGTTGGTGAGTGAATAGCGCACGCCGGCCTGGGCCGCGAGGTGGACGACCCGGTCGGGGGACCGGTCGAAGGCGAGGCTGACGGCGGCGGAGTCGGCCAGGTCCCCCCGTACCATCTCGAAGCCGTCTTTACCCTCGAGGAGGGCCAACCGGGCCTCCTTCAGGGCCGGGTCGTAGTACGGATTCAGGTTGTCGAAGCCGACCACCCGGTCACCGCGGCGGAGAAGGGCGGCGCTTACCTGCGAGCCGATGAATCCGGCGGCGCCGGTGACCAGGACTTTCACGCGCCGAACCTACTTCGCCAGGCCGCTAGGTTGATTCCACATGGATGAAGCGAAGACACCCCCGCGGTCCCGAAGGCTCCTGATCGCGCTGGCGGTGATCCTGGTCGCCCTCGGCGTCTGGGGCGCGGTCGCCGTCTTCCAGGACGACGACACCTCCACGACGTCGACGGCCACCACTGTGCCGAGCGGCCCGACCACCACCCGGTCGGACCCGTCATCGACACCCGGCCCCGGAGCGGCGACGTCCGTCCCGACGGCTCAGGGTGGTGACCCGGCGGCTCCGACCAGGCCCGGCTCGGGGTCGACCGGCCCCGGCGCCACCGGCCCCGGTGCCATCGGCCCCGGCGCCACCGGCCCCGGTGCTACCGGTCCCGGTGCCACCGGCCCCGGCGCCACCGGCCCCGGCTCGTCCGTGCCGAGCGACGACGTGGCCTCGTCGGAAGGTTGCGTGCTCTTCCGCCAGTTGCTCGAGATCATCGACGAGCCCGACATCCGGGCGGCGGCCGCCGCCGCCGGCTGTATCTGACGACGTCGACATGAGCACCGTGGCCGTGCTCGGGGCGGGCTATGCGGGGCTGACCACCGCCGCCTGCTTCGCCTCCATGGGTCACCAGGTCACCTGTAGCGACACGGACGAGGACCGCATCAGGGGACTCCAGAACGGCGTCGTGCCCGGCGTCGAGCCTGGTCTGGCGGAGATGGTGCGTGCGGGGCTGGATGGTGGGCGCCTCTCGTTCATGGTCGGTTGGGCCGCCGCCGTCGAGGACTGCGATTTCGCCTATCTCTGCGTACCGACGCCCGAGGGCGCCGAGCGGCACCCCCGACGTGTCCCAGATCCGGTCGGCCGCGCTCGAGGATCGGGCCCTGCTCCCGAGCGAGGCCATCGTGGTGGTCAAGTCGACCGTGCCCGTCGGCACCACCCGCCTGGTCGAAGAGGTCCTGGCGCGGGCCGACGTGTGGGTGGCGTCCAACCCCGAGTTCCACCGTGAGGGATCCGCGGTCCACGACTTCCTCCATCCCGACCGAGTCGTCATCGGATGCGACGACAACGCTGCCGCCTTCCGGGTGGCCTCCCTCTTCGACCCTCTGCGGGCGCAGATGCTCCTGACCGACCCGGCGTCGGCGGAGACGATCAAGTACGCGTCGAACGCGTTCCTGGCCACCAAGGTCTCGTTCGTCAACGCCATCGCCAACGTGTGTGACGCGGTCGGTGCCGACGTCCGCGACGTCCTGCTGGGAATGAGCCACGACAAGCGCATCGGCTCCGAGTTCATGAGCCCGGGCCCGGGCTACGGGGGCTCACGATTCCCGAAGGACGTGGCTGCCCTCATCCGGATGGCGGAGGAGGCGGGGTACAGCTTCGGGTTGCTGCGAGGGGTCACCGAAGTCAACGTGGCCCAGTTCGAGCGGGTCGCAGGCAAGGTCGTGACCGCGGCCGGGGGTTCCGTCAAGGGGGTCACCGTGGCCGCGTGGGGCCTGTCGTTCAAGGCCCGCACCGCCGACCTCGGCATGTCGCCCGCCCTGGAGGTCATCGAGCGCCTCCGGACGGGTGGCGCACACGTGCGGGCGCACGACCCCGGCATCGCTGTCGACTGCGATGATCCCTCGCTCGAGGGCATCGAACTGTGCGCCGACCCGTATGGTGCCTGCGAGGGGGCCGCGGTCCTGGTCGTGCTCACCGAGTGGGAGGAGTTCCGCAGAGCGGATTTCGCCAAGGTGCACGGGCTCATGGTCAGTTCGCCGCAGATCGTCGACGCCCGCAACCTCCTCGACCCGACCGACATGCGCAGGCACGGGTTCCACTACACCGGGATGGGCCGCTGACCGGTTCGGTCGCCGCGCCCAGCGCCCTACGAGTGGCGGTCGAGGATCATTCCGGCGGCCACGGTGGCGTTTGTCGCCTCGTCGATGAGGATGAAGCTCCCGGTGCTGCGGCTGCGGTGGTAGTCGTCGTACATGAGGGGGGCCGTGGTGCGCAGGGTGATGCGCCCGACCTGGTTCAGCGTCAGGTCACCCGCCTTCTCGTCCCGGTGCAACGTCGTCACGTCGAGCCGGTAGCGGAGGTCGCGCACGACTGCCCGCACCGACCGGGTGGTGTGCTTGAGGCCGTAGCGACCGCCCGCGACCAGCGGTTTGTCGGCCATCCAGCACACCATGGCGTCGATGTCCTGGCTGATCTCGGGCTGGTTGCCCGGCCGGCAGATCATGTCGCCCCGTGATACGTCGACGTCGTCGGTCAAGCGGATCGAGACGGACATGGGGGGGAACGCCTCCTCCACCGGCCCGTCGAAGGTGTCGATGCCGGCGATTGTCGACGTCATCCCCGACGGCAGCACCACCACCTCGTCACCGGGACGGAACACGCCGCCCGCCACCTGACCGGCATAGGCCCGGTAGTCATGGTGCTCGTCGGTGAGGGGGCGGACCACGTACTGCACCGGGAAGCGGCCGTCGACCAGGTTGCGGTCGGACGCGATGTGCAGCTCCTCGAGATGCACCAGCAGGGGCAGGCCCCGGTACCAGGGCATGTTCTCCGAGCGGTCGACGATGTTGTCGCCCCGCAGCGCGCAGACCGGGAAGAAGCTCAGGTCGGCGATCTCCAGGCGGGTGGCGAAGGCCCGGAACTCGTCGCGGATGGCCTCGTAGACGCCCTGGTCCCAGTCGACCAGGTCCATCTTGTTCACGCACACGGCGACGTGGGGGACTCGCAGCAGGGTGGCCAGGAAGGCGTGGCGGCGGGACTGTTCGAGCAGCCCCTTGCGGGCGTCGACCAGCACCAGGGCGACGTCGGCCGTCGACGCCCCCGTCACCATGTTGCGGGTGTACTGCACGTGGCCGGGGGTGTCGGCCAGGATGAACTTGCGGCGGGCGGTGGTGAAGTACCGGTAGGCCACGTCGATGGTGATGCCCTGCTCCCGCTCCGCCCGCAGGCCGTCGGTGAGCAACGCCAGGTTGACGTAGTCGTAGCCCCGCTGCGTGCTCGACTTCTCGACCGCCTCCAGGGTGTCCTCCAGGATCTGCTTGGAGTCGTAGAGCAACCGCCCGATGAGCGTGGACTTGCCGTCGTCGACGGAGCCGGCGGTGGCGACCCGCACTAAGTCCATAGGTTCGGGTCCAATCAGAAATACCCTTCCTTCTTCCGGTCCTCCATGGCGGCTTCGGAGAACTTGTCATCGGCCCGGGTGGCTCCCCGCTCGGTGACACGGGTGGCCATCACCTCGGTGATGACCTCGTCGACGGTCGCCGCCGACGAGAGAACCGCCCCGGTGCAGGACATGTCGCCGACGGTGCGGAAGCGCACCAGCATCTCCGCCGGCTCCTCGTGGGGGAGGGGATCCACGTAGGGGCCGACGGCCAGCAGCATCCCGTCCCGGGGGACGACGACCCGGCGGTGGGCGAAGTAGATCGAGGGCAGCTCCAGGTGCTCCTTGGCGATGTACATCCACACGTCGAGCTCGGTCCAGTTGGAGATGGGGAAGGCCCGGATGTGCTCGCCCTTGTGGACCCGGCCGTTGTAGATCGACCAGACCTCCGGACGCTGGTTCTTGGGGTCCCACTGACCGAAATCGTCCCGGAAGGAGAAGACCCGCTCCTTGGCCCGGGCCTTGTCCTCGTCGCGCCGGGCGCCTCCGAAGCAGGCGTCGAAGCCGTGCTCGGCGATGGCGTCGAGCAGGGTGATCGTCTGCAGCCGATTGCGGGACGCTAGGGGTCCCCCCACCTCGGTGGCCCGGCCCTTGTCGATCGACTCCTGGACACTGGCCACGATGAGCCGTTCGCCCAGCTCCGCCACCCGCCGGTCGCGGAAGTCCAGGGCCTCCGGAAAGTTGTGGCCGGTGTCGATGTGCATCACCGGGAACGGGAACTTGGCCGGCCGGAACGCCTTCTCGGCGAGGCGGAGGAGGACGAGCGAGTCCTTCCCCCCGCTGAAAAGCAGGACCGGGCGCTCCAGCTCGGCCGCCACCTCCCGCATGATGTAAATAGCCTCCGACTCGAGCGCCTCCAGGTGGGAGAGCTCGTAGGGGTGGCGGGTGGGCGCGAAGGGGCTCATCATCGGGGGAGGGCGTCCCAGACGGCCTGCACCGACTCGGCGGCCGTCTGGGTGTGGGTGTGGACGACCAGCTCGGGGTGGGTGGGGGGTTCGTAAGGGTCGTCGACGCCGGTGAGGCCGTTCATGTTCCCCGCACAATGGCAGGCGTAGAGCCCCTTCACGTCACGCTCGGCGCACACCGTCACCGGCGCGTTCACGAACACCTCGAAGAACCGACCCCCGTGGGCGGCCCGGACCTCGTCGCGAGTTGATCGATAGGGCGAGACCAGGGCGCAGATGGCGACGACGCCATGGCGGCTGAGCAGCTCGGCGACCCAGCCGACCCGGCGGACGTTGCGGTCGCGGTCCTCCCGGCTGAATCCGAGCTCAGGTCCCAGGATGCGGCGGACGGCGTCCCCATCGAGGACCTCCACCGGATAGCCGCCGTCGGCGAGCCGCACCGCCAGTCCGTCGGCGATGGTGGTCTTGCCGGAGGAAGGCAGCCCGGTGAGCCACACCGTCAGCCCGTCACCCACCCGGTAGCGGGAGTGGGCGAGGACGTCATGGCGCGTCGGGTCACGCCGGCCGACATCCCCGACCACATGCTCCAATCCGCTCCTCACTTCCGTCCCAGGCGGTTGTTGTTCACAGCCATTGTGGCCGAACAGAGTTCGACCGGCGACCGAGGATGAGCCGCCAAACCCTCGCCAAACCGACCTCAGCCGCTAACATCGCGACACGCTGCACGGCCTAGGCGGAGGGTGATGGCGGAACCTGAGAAGAGAAAGACCAGGACAGGGGAGCCTGAGGCTTCTCGTCGGCCCCGGTTCCTGCGCGCCTTGGTGGCCCGTCGCGGTCTCTACCAGGCTGCCATCGACTCGGTGGCGTGGGCCGCCGCGCTCTGTTTCGCGACCCTCCTGCGGTACGACTTCGACCTGGCCAAGGTCGAGTTCAGCGGTCTGGCCATCCTGGTCCCCGCGGGGGTGGTCCTCCAGGTCATCGCCGGCGTGCAGTTCGGCATCTACACCGGGCGCTGGCGGTTCGGCAGTTTTGACGAGGTCACCTCCCTCGTCAAGGTGATGCTCGTCACCTCCTCGGTGCTGGCCGTGTTCAACCCCCTCTGGGACCCCAGGCTGGTCCCCCTGAGCGTGCCCTTCGTCGGCGGGGTCATCGCCCTGGTCCTGATGGCGGGCGTGCGCTACGGGTGGCGACTGGTGATCGAGAGCCGCCGACGGCCGAGCGGTGACGGCTGCCACCGCATGCTCGTCTTCGGGGCGGGCGACGGGGCGGCGCAGATCATCCCTGCTCTCCTCCGCGATCCCGACTCCGCGTACCTTCCGGTCGGGCTCATCGACGACGACCCGAGCAAGCGCAACCTGCGCATCATGAACGTCTCCGTGCTCGGTGATCGCTCCCGCCTCATCGAGGCCGCGGGGCAGGTCAGCGCCGACACCCTCCTCATCGCCATGCCCAGCGCCGGCCCGGAGCTGGTCACGGAGCTGAGCGAGCTCGGTCGGAGGGCCGGTTTGGCGGTCAAGGTCCTCCCCGCGGCCCACGAACTGTTCGAGGGACAGGTCGACGCGGCCGACATCCGCGACGTCACCACGGCCGACCTTCTGGGGCGCCACGAGATCGAGACCGATGTCGACGCTATTGCCGGCTATCTGCGGGGGCGCAGGGTCCTGGTCACCGGCGCGGGCGGCTCGATCGGCTCGGAGCTCTGCCGCCAGATCTACCGTTTCGCTCCGGCCCGGCTCATCATGCTCGACCGGGACGAATCGGCCCTGCACAGCGTGCAGCTGTCGATCGAGGGCCGGGCCCTCCTTGACTCGCCCGATCTCGTCTTGGTCGACATCCGCGACCGCCGGGCGATGCGGGACGCGCTCGCCCGGCTCAAGCCCGAGGTCGTCTTCCATGCCGCCGCCCTGAAGCACCTGGTGCTCCTCGAGCGGAACCCGGCCGAGGCGGTCAAGACCAACGTGTGGGCCACCATCGACCTATTGGAGCTGGCCGCCGAGGCCGGCGTGCAGCGGTTCGTCAACATCTCCACCGACAAGGCGGCCGACCCCTGCAGCGTTCTCGGCTACTCCAAACGCATCACCGAGCGGCTGACCAGCCACTTCTCGGCGGCCACGGGGCGTGCGTACCTGAGCGTCCGGTTCGGCAACGTCCTCGGGAGCCGGGGATCGGTGCTCACCACCTTTCACGACCAGATCGAACGAGGCGGCCCGGTCACGGTCACCGACCGCGACGTCACCCGGTATTTCATGACCGTCGAAGAGGCGGTGCAGCTGGTGATCCAGGCCGGCGCCATCGGCCGACCGGGCGAGGCGCTGGTGCTCGACATGGGCCACCCGGTGTCGATCGCCGAGGTGGCCAAGCTGCTGGCCGCCCGCTCCGTGCGCAAGATCGCCATCGAGTACACCGGGCTACGAGAAGGCGAGAAACTGCACGAGGTGCTCATGGCCGCCGACGAAGTCGATGTCCGCCCGGTCCATCCCCTCATCTCTCATGTTCCCGTCCCCCCGTTGCACCCGGACACCGCCCGAGCCATCGACGTCCACGTCGACAGCCGGCTGCTGGTGTCGGATCTCGATTGTCTCTGCCGAGGTGACGTGGTCGACGCCGCTGGCCCACTTCGACAGACTGGGGAGACCTGAGCTGGTCTGGAAACCTGAACGACTGGCCCGGATAGGCTCTACGCGGTGCTGAACCAGCAAAATGCCTCCGAGCTGGAGCTGCGCGACTACCTGGCGGTGCTGAAGCACCGAAAGCTGATCGTCCTGCTCACGGTCGGCATATCGGTCGCCGCCGCCCTTCTGGTGTCCTACATCCAGGAGCCGGTCTACGCAGCCAGTTCCCGGTTGCTCCTTCAGCCGAAACAGTCGGAGTCGCCGTTCGACGCCAACACCGGCGTCCGGGCCGATCCGACGCGGGCGCTGTTGACCGCCATCGAGGTGCTCAAGAGCCCGCTGGTGGAAACCGAGGTACGCAGCCGGCTCCGCGGTGCGGCCCCCGCCGTATCGGCCAGCCCCGTCGGCCAGACCGACGTGGTGCGAATCACCGTCCTGAGCACCGATCCCAAGCGGGCCGCCGACGCGGCCAACGCCTACGCCTCGGCCTACATCGACGTGCGCCGTCAACAGGCGGTCGACGGTCTCTGGCCGCCGGCGCGGAGATCCAGGAAAAGATCGACGGCTTCCAGCAGCAGATCACCCAACTCGACAGCCAGGTGTCCAGTACCGCCGGTCCCGACCAGAGCGCCGTGCGGGAGTCGGTGAGTGGGCAGCGGCAGGCCCTGGTGCAGCAGCAGGCCCTGTTCAAGCAGACGCTCGACCAGCTCACGGTCGACGCCAACCTGGCCAGCGGGGGGGCGCAGCTGGTGGGCGACGCGGTGGTGCCGACGGCTCCGGTCAAGCCCAAACCCCTGCGGAATGCGGTCCTGGCGGTGGTGGTCGGGCTGCTGCTGGGCGTGGGCCTCGCCTTCCTGGCCGAGTATCTCGACGACTCCATCAAGACGAGGGAGGATCTCGAACGCATCGCCTCGCCGGTGCCCGTCATCGCCCTCATTCCGGCCGTCCTCGGCTGGAAGGAACGCGACGATGTGCAGCTGGTGTCGGTGAGCGCGCCTTCCTCGCCCGCGGCTGAGGCCTACCGGACCCTCCGAACCGCGATCCAATTCGTCGCCCTGGACCGGCCCATGGGCGTCGTCCAGGTCACCAGCTCCAACGCCAGCGAGGGCAAGACCACCACCTTGGTCAACCTGGGGGTCGCCCTGGCGAAGGCCGGCCAGCGGGTCATCCTGGTCTGCTGCGACCTGCGCCGGCCCCGGCTGCACGAGTTCCTGGGCCTCTCGAACGAGGTCGGCTTCACGTCCCTGCTCCTCGGCAACGCGCCCCTCTCACGGACGCTGCAGCAGGTTCCGGGCGTGCCCCGGCTGCGCCTGCTCGCCTCCGGGCCCCTGCCGCCCAACCCCTCCGAGCTGCTCTCCTCGGGCCGCACCAAGGAGGTCTTCGCCGCCCTCAAGGGGGAGGCCGACATCGTCCTCATCGACTCACCGCCGGTGTTGCCGGTGACCGACGCGCTCGTCCTGTTCCGGCAGGTCGACGCCACCCTCATGGTGTTCTCCGCCGGCCAGACGACCCAGAAGCAGGCCGCGACCGCCCTGGCCATGGCCAAGCAGGTCAACGCTCCGCTCGTCGGGACCATTCTCAACGGCGTCACCACGCCCGGCGGCTATGCCAACCAGTACTCGTATGGCTACGCGTCGACGGCTGAGGCCGAGGGCCGGGAGCGGTCGAGGCGGATGCCGAGGCGTCAGGCGAAGAAGGAGACCCGACGGGCGCCGAGGAGGACTCCCCCACGATCGACTTCGGCCAACGGCGCCAAGGAGCAGCCGTTGAAGCCGGCCCAGGGCAGATCGAGCGGGACCGCCCCCGCCGCCAACCTGCCTGGCCGAAGGCCCTGACCGATGGGCTGGTGCCCGGAGTTCGGATCGTGGATCCACAGGGGATGTCGGCATTCCATGGTCGCCGGCACTCAGTCGTGCACGTGCGAGGAATGCGGCGCCGAATGCCCAGGGAAGTTCGAGGGCTGCGCTGACGTCTGGTTGACGGGACCGGTCAAGCGGGCTCCGATCGACGCTGGCATCCAGCTCCCGACCCGCGGGGTGACGTCGTCCCCCACGGCACCGGTGCCCTCAGCCAAGGCGGAAACCCTCGAGGCACTGAATCTCGAGGCGTTGCATCTCGAGGCGTTGCATCTCAAGGCATCGAACCTCGAGGCATCGAACCTCGAGGCATCGAACCTCGAGGCATTGAATGACGACGAGCGCTTCGAGCATCTCGAGACGACGGTCGCCAAGCTGGGCCGCGACGTACGCAGCCTGCACAAGCGGCTGCGCCAGCCGCCGGAGCTGGCCTCATCCTTCGACGAGCGGTTGGACCAGGTCGACCGGCGGATCGACAGCATCGCCGTCGACCTCGGGGACGCGCTTCGGCTCATGCAGCAATCCCTGCCTGACGAGCGCCTGGATCAGGTGAGCCGCTGGGTCGACGACGTCAGGGTGGAGATGCGAGAGGCGCTCGACGTGCTACGGGGCTCCGTCCGCGACCTGGTCGTCGATCAGTCGACGGCACCGGGCGCCAGTTTGAAGAGCGGCGTCATCACGACGGAGGCCATGTGGCCCCCTCAGCGGCCCCCGCACGCCTCCCCCCCGCTCGCCTCCCCCCCGCTCGATCGCCTCCACAGAGAGGTGGCCCACAAAGAGGTGGCCCACAAAGAGGTGGCGCAGGGCCGAAGTCACGATCCTCGATAGGTGCTCACCGAGGATTCCGCCAGCGGGTGATGGCTGTTCGCCGCGACTGACATCGTGACTGCGGACGCGACAAACCGCCACTCGGAGATGGCGGTCGTTGTGTCGCGTGAAGTCCTGTTGCTGAAGGCCGTCGGGCCTTCAGCAACACCCAATAGTTCTTAGCCGGAGGGAACGATGCAGCCGAACCGGGCCAGCAGTGCGTCGAAGATCCCACCGAAGAAGCCGCCGAAGATCGCGCGCAGAATGAGCAGGATGGGGCAGACGATCGCCTGGATGCTGATCTGAGCGGTCGGGCTCGCTGCCGCGTTGCCGACCATGATGAAGAGCATCGTCGCCGTCGTCACCGCCACCCCCCCGATGGACGCGATGCGCCTGGCGAGGGCGTGCCTGCTCGCGCCGCCCATGGAGCTGACATGACCCATACGGAATCTCCGATCTGTTCGATCCGCCAATGTTGGTGGAAGCCTAGCGGCCCCGCCGCCTGAGATGCGACTTTCTCCGGCAGGATTCTGCCACGAAACGGGTGGCATGATCCAGCGGGGACCCATACCGCGGTAGGAGGGATGGCTCGGTGACTTTCCGGTGAGTGGCCAGGGTCGATCGCGGGGCTCGCGGCCGTCGCGATGGCCGGGCAGCAGGCCTGTCCTCAAGGTCGCGGTGGTGGTCGCGGTGGTGGCGATCGGTTTCGCCCTCTACCAGTCCGGCCGGGCGGTCCAGGCGGCGCTGGACGGGAAGGCTGCCCTCCTCCGGGCCGAAACCAGCCTGGGCGCTCGAGAGTTCGGCCGGGCCAAGGGGGATCTGGCGCGGGCCAAGGCCGACTTCGAGGACAGCCAGAGCAAAGTCCGAACCCTCGCCCGCTACCTACCCTTCGCTCGATCCATCCCCCTCGTGGGGTCCCAACTGCGGGGCGTCACCGATCTTTCGGAGGCCGGCGTGCTCCTCTCCGATGCCGGCGTGACCTTGGTGGATGCCTCCGCCGGAATCCTCGAGCCGGCGGACCCGGACCAGGGACTCTCGGAGGGGTTGCCTCGCCTGCGCCGGGTGCAGGAACTCGTCCAGGCCGGCGGGGCGAGCATCGACACGGCACTGGCGATGGTCGATCGCCTCGAGGGCGAGCGACTCGTTCGACCGCTCGGTCGCGCTCGTACCGACCTCGCCCAGCGGCTGCCAGAGATCCGGGGCCGGGCGACCGCCGCGGAGCAGTCCTTGGCGTCGTTGATCAGTTTCGCCGGCGGCGACGGTCCCCGGCGTTACCTCGTCCTCTTTCAGAACCCGGACGAGGTCCGTCCGACCGGCGGGTTCATCAACACCTACGGCGTGCTGGTCGCGGTCGACGGCAACCTGTCGCTGGAGCGGTACGAGTCGATCGAGAGCTGGACCGGCCCCCGACCGGACGCGGTGGCCACGCCGGCGGAGAGGGGATCGCCGCTGCGCTTCGACACCCGGGTGCCGCAGTCGCTGGCCAACGTCAACACCTGGCCCGACTGGCCCCTGGCTGCGCAGCTGGCGACACGCCTCTGGGAACGGGGAGGCGAGCAGAAGGTCGACGGAGTGGTGACCTTCACGCCCGCCTCACTGGCCAGCATCCTTGGCGTCGTCGGACCGGTCTCGATCGACGCCTACGGCGAGACGGTGACTGCGGCCAACGTCATCGAGAGGATCGACTTCCACACCCATCTCCCGGCACCGGAGCCGGGACCTGCCCGGAAGGAGTTCGTGGCGGTGCTGGCGCAGGCGGTTCTGACGAAGTTGTTCGACGCGCCGGCATCGCAGTGGGACGGCTTGGCCGGTGCGTTGGGAACGTCGTTCGGGGACCGGGAAGCGATGGCGTGGTCGACTGATGGCAAGGTGGCGGAGGTCGTCGCGGCCCGTGGCTGGGACGGGTCGATCCCCGTCACGGCGGGAGACTTCGTCTATCCCGCCGAGTTCGGGTATCGGGCGAAGAACGGGCGCGATCTGAGACGGACCTATGACCACCACGTCGTGATCCGCACGGACGGGTCAGCGCAGATCACGACCGTGGTGAAGATCGTTAACCCGGCCGACGCCCACCCCGATTTCAACCCCCCCGACGCCCTTGCCTATGTGACGATGTACGGCCCCGCGGGTGCGGTCCTCGACGGGGCCTCGGACCCGCTCGGTGTGCCTGAGCCATCCATCGCCGGCCATCCCGGCTACGGCTGGTTCCGAACGGTGGCGCCGCGCTCGGAGGCGAACCTCAAGGCGGTCTGGGAGGTCCCGGCGGCCGCGTTCGCACGCCCTGACGGCACGTGGGAGTACTTCTTGGTCTGGATGAGGCTTCCCGATCACACCGGCGACGTGCTCCAGCTGAGCTTCGAGCTGCCGGCCGGATGGTCGTGGGTGGGAGAGCCGCCTCCCGAGCAGTACCCGCTCGACCGGGATGTCGATCAGAGCTGGTTGCTGAGGCCAGACTCCTAACCTTCCCCCTTCGGACCGCGGCCGGAGGCGCGCCTGCCGCCCGCTACCATCGACGCACCTTGGTGAACTCCAGGACCAGGCCGCGAATGCGTGGGCGCGAGGCTGGGGGTCCGATCGGCCGACCCCGACGCCGGCCCGATCCAGACGCTGGCCCGAGGCCCTCGAAACGGCAACGCTGGCCTCGGTCGCGCCGGCTGCGGGTCGTCCTCGGCGTGGTGGCGACGTTGATCGTGGTGACCGCCGGGTTCTCCCTTGCCCACGCGGTGATGGCCGCCCGCGCCGCCATCGACGGAAAGGCGGCTCTCCTCCAGTCCGAGCGGCTCATCGCCGACCAGCGCCTGGAGCCGGCCCGCACGGCCTTGCACGCGGCTCGGGCCAAGTTCGAGACGACCCGCCGGGAGATGGCGACCGCCACCCGGTTCCTTCCGATCGCCCGCTACGTCCCCGTCCTGCGTTCCCAGGTCAAGGGGGTCGAGGCGCTGGCTCAAGCCGGCTTGGTGCTGTCCGATGCCGGCATCAGCCTGGCCGACGCGGCCGCGGTGATCGTGGAGAACAAGGACGAGGCGGTCTCCGTTTCCGACTCCCTCAGCCAGCTCCGAGCCATCCGCGGATCGCTGGCCACCGGCCTGACCAGCATCGACCTGGCCGCGGCGACGGTCGACCGTCTGGACGGAGCCTTCCTTCCCGGTCCGGTGGGCGGCGCCCGGGCCGAGCTCAACGCCCGCCTGCCGGAGATCCGCGAGCGGGCGTCCGATTCGGAGGCGGCCATCGCCGCCATGATCACGTTCGTCGGCGGGAACGGGCCTCGCAGCTACCTGTTCCTGTCCCAGAACCCCGACGAGGTCCGTCCGACAGGCGGTTTCATCGGCACCTACGGGGTCCTCACCGGAGACGCCGGCAAACTGGCGGTCGACCGCTACGACTCCATCGAGAGCTGGCTGCGGAGCCGGCCCGCCGTCGAGCTCCTGCCCGAGGAGATCGGGTCACCGTTCCGCTACGACGTCCGGATGCCGCAGCGGCTGGCCAACGTGAACACGGTGCCGGACTGGCCCCAGGTGGCGGAGCTGGCCGCCCGCGTCTGGCCGGTCGGGTGAGCCGCCGGTCGACGGCGTCATCTCGTTCACGCCCGCGTTCCTGGGCCGGGTCCTCGCGGTCACCGGCCCCGTCGAGGTCGAGGGCTACGGCGAGCAGGTCACGGCGGCCAACCTCAACGAGCGTCTCGAGTACTACACCCACGGCGACGGGCGAGTGCTGCAGGCCAACCGGAAGGACTTCGTGGCGGTGCTGGCCAAGGAGGTCATGGGCCGTCTCGTCGACACCCGGACGTCACAGTGGGCGGCGTTGGCGGAGGTGATGTCCGACGCCTTCCTCGCCCGGGAGGCGATGGTGTGGTCGGCGGACTCCGAGGTGCAAACGGTGCTCGCCGACCGCGGGTGGGACGGAAGACTGCCGACTCTCGCCGGAGACTTCGTGTTCCCCGCGGAGTTCCAGTACGCGTCCAAGAACGGCCGTGCCCTGCGCCGGACGTACCACCACGACGTGACGCTGCGTCGGGACGGGTCGGGGACGGTCACGACGACGGTGGTGATCGCCAACCCCAGCCCGCCGAACGTGGAGTTCAACCGGCCGGGCGTGTTGACCTTCATCACCATGTACGGGCCGGAGGGAGCGGTGATCGGCGCCGGTTCCGACGCGGTGGGCCTGGTCGAACCTTCGATCGCGGGCCATCCGGCCCGGGGATGGTTCCGGGCGGTGGATCCGGAGTCGGAGATGACCCTCAAAGTGGTTTGGGAGGCGCCCCATCTGGCGCGCCCCGGCCCGGACGGCGGCTGGGAGTACTCGTTGCTGTGGATGGGCCATCCCGACCATACGGGCGACGTGCTCAACCTCAATGTCGAGCTGCCGACCGGCTGGAAGTGGAAGGGAGATCCGCCGCCGCCGAAGGTCTCCCTCGACACCGATCTGTCCGGGAGCTGGAAGATCGCCGACTGAGCAACGCACCTCACCTCACGCGGCCGCTCAATCGCCCGCGTGGATGCCCGTCAGGCGGGCCGGGCGAGGAAGTAGAGGAGGAAGGGCGCGACCAGCCGCTCGTACACCGACGCCCGCTCGACGAGGGGTAGGTCGCGCAGCATCTCCGTCGCCCGGCCGCGAGAGACCTGCTCGGGACGGTCGGGCATCCCCGAGCGGCGCGGCCATCCGGTCAGCAACCAGCCGGATCGTTCGAGCAGATCGTTCACCTCGGCCCAGGTGTAGGTCGCGTCGCGGGGATGGCCGTAGTAGTCGGCCTGGTACGTTGCGCTCCGGCCTTTGACCATTCGTTGGGCCGCCTCGACGGGGCGAATGTCAGGTCCGAACTTCGCTCTCTGTCCGAGGGCGGTCAGGTGGTGCGAGATGCCGGTGTTGCTGGCGATGCCACCCTCCCGGAGTACCTCCAGCCGGGCTGCCAGCGGGATGTCACCCAGCAGCTCGAGGGCCTCGCGGACGCGAAGTCTCTCCGCATGGCCGAATCGGCCGTAGACCATCCCCAGGAGCATGGTGTCGGGGTGAGCCACCTCGGCGAGGATTCGCAGGCCGGCGGCCGGATCGGGCAGGTGGCCGATCACCCCGACCGCCACGATGACGTCGCGCTGGCCGATGGCATCGACACCTTGCAGGAGGTCGACCTGCTCGAACTTCACATCCACGGAGTGCTGTTCGGCCAGCTCCCGCGCCCGTGCGATCGATGCCTGGCTCCGGTCAACTCCGAGCACCTCGAAGTCCGGGAACGTGCGTGCGATCCCACACGTCTGCTCTCCCGTGCCGCAGCCAACGTCGACGAGCCGACGATCCGACCGTCCGGGCAGTTTTCGCAGCTCGCTGCGGAGCATCCGAGCCACCACGGTGGAGATCACGCCGTGGTTCGGATAGGGATAGTCCTCGTACAGACGGGCGACGTTGGCGTCGATGGGGTCGACGTCGCTCATCTTGCTCCCCACCCATCGGAAGCCTCATTCTTCATGTGCGCTCACTTCCTCCAACAGCTGAGACAGGCGGCGGGCTCGTTCGCGGCTGGACCAGGTCGTGGCCATGAACTCCCGCCCCGATTTACCCCACGCGTGCAACTCGGCCAGCGAGGTATCGAGCATGTGTCGAATCCCGGACGCCAAGGCGTCAGGAGCGACGGCAACGCCCGCCTGCGCGTCCTCGATGATGGTGGCCACTTCACCCGGACAGTTCGAGAGAACCGGTTTCCCGGCGGCCAGATAATCGAACACCTTGTTCGGACTCACCCCATGCCGGAAGACTGCGACATCGGCGAGGACATGAAGGCCGACATCGGCTGCGGCCAACAAGTCACGTATCTCGCTCTTGGGAACGGGATCGTGGAAACGGATGTTGTCCAAACCTCGCTCGTGCGCCTCGGCCATGAGGGCCTTCTTGTGGGAGCCATCGCCGACGAGGATGAAATTGACGTCTGGATATTCGTCGCGTAGCTCTGCGGCGGCATCGAGTAAGAACGACAGCCCGTTCGCCGGACCGTGGGCTCCTGCATACAGAAAGACACGGCCCGACAACCCGTAGCGGGCTCGAAGGGTCGCGCGATCTTCGGTCGGCTCGAAGTCCTCCGGATCGGCGCCATTCGGGATGAACACGATCCGATCCGCGTCCCCTCCGCCGGCGATCACTACCTGGCGGGAACCTTCCGCCAATATGACAACCGCGGTCGCATGGCGGTACAGGAAGTGTTCGATACGCCGCAGGATCCGGAACAGGATCGCCCTTTCGCTCATGGCGCCCATGTCAGCCAGGACCTGCGGCCACAAGTCGCGTACCTCGAAGACGAACGGGACCCGCTTGCAACGAGCGAGGCTCCATCCGGCCAATCCGGTGAAAAGGTGAGGCGAGGACGCGTAGACGACAGATACCCGTTCGCGCAGGCCGAAAAGAAAGCCGACGAACGCGTAGGAGAGCCAGTTCAGGGCTCGTGCCACGCCATTGTTGCGATAGGGCAGGACCGGAATCGTCCGAATCAAACCATCGTCGATCTTGACACGGACTCGAGTGTGGAGATTGACGTCCGAAATGAAAATACGGGCCTTCCAGCCGTCGAGCCGGCTGAACAGATCCACATGGCGAGTTCCGCCGGAGGAGCCCCGGGAAACCGTAGAATACGCGAGGACTGAAACGCGTTTCTCAGGCATTGATCGTCATCCTAGTCGTTCGCTCACCGCTCTTTGTCCGAGTCGTCAGCAGCACACCGGTTGTGGTGAAGCTGACCCTCATACGGAGATCGTTGAGGGCAATCCAATCGTCGTCGATCTCGGCTTCGATTCCCGAATCGGTGGACAGGGCCCACCAAACAGGTCGGTCCAGACTCCCCCGCAGCTCGAGGCGCGAGGCGGGAGCCAGCGCGCCGTACGTGTCGCTCCACCAGCCATCGAAGGGTTCGGTCGAGGCGTCGACGACGCCGGGGACCGAGCAGGCCGTGAGGTACAACCCCCGCCCACTGGCTAGCCGAATAATGCCGGCGTCGGCGTCCCACGACGCCTTCGGGCCGAACGGGAGCGAGAGCGCGTAGGGGACGGGGCGTGGAACCTCGGCCCAGTCGACGACGAGCACGAGCGACGGCTGGACCACCACCGCCCGTGCGATCCGGCCTCCTGACAGCAGACGGGCGTAGGCGTCGTGGGCGCCGGGCATCACGATGGTGTCGTCGAAGCGAACCGGCTCACCTGAGACTCCGTGGGCTCGATGGCGCCAGCGGAACGCCCGGTGCGGCCCGAGTTGGTCCTCGTCGTGCATGCGCAGGACGTTGTGGGCGATCGAACAACGGAAGTAGTTGCGCTGCTCCAGGGGCCCGTTATACGTCCCGGTGCCAGGATCGCCGACGGCCCATTCTCCGTCGCACAGGATCGGGGTCGAGCAGAGATCGGCGTGTTGGTGGGAAACGTTTCCTCCGGCCTTGAGCCAGGCGATGAAGGGGCCGCGGGCGGCACGAGCGAAGCCGCCGCCGACCGGATGTCCGTCTCGCTCGGCCTCCTCGGGTTCCACCGGTTGCCCGATGGGCGCATACCACGAGCACTCGTCGTGGGCGTCGTGCCATTCGGGCGGAGATCCTGTGCCGGACAGGGAGAGCGCCAGACGAACCGTGCCGCTCACGTCACCGGGCGGGTTCGACGACACGAGCACGCGACCCTCGTCCCAGTCGCCGTACTGGGGGACAGGACCGTCCAGGACGCCGAGGCGGGCGAGGAACTGCGCCGAAGCGATGATCGTGCCCTCCTCGGAGTGACTTCCCACACCGAGAAGGCGTCGAACGATGAGCATCTCGAGCACGAACCGGTGATAGGAAAGCGAATCTTCGACCATCGAGCCATCTGCCTCGAATGCGCCACGAGCATGGAGCCGAGCGAGGCGTTCGGCAGCTTGTTTCATGGCCCATCCTCCGCGGCCCTTCGCCTTGCCGATAGCCAGAAGGCCGAGCGAGTCACCGAGGAGGTGATTCGTCCTCATGGTGCTGAGGGTGTACGGCAAGTCTGCCAGCAGGTGTCGACCAGCGTGGACGATGTGGTCCGAGACGCCATCCACGAGCCTCGGGCTCAAGCGGTGCTCGCAGAGACCGATGACCTGCAGCCACACGAGCGAGCGCAGTGCGATTTCCAGGTTCGAATACCAGTGGATGCCGATCTCAGGAGGATTGTGTTCGATCCAGGATTGCAGATGCTGCTCCAGGCAGGAAAGAAGTCTCGGGTTTTCCGGATCGGAATAGACGCCCCGCGCCAGTTCGACCAAATGGCGAGATCGACCGACTTCCCATGCCCACTTCACGTCTCCGATCCGAGCGTCGCTTCGAATGTCGATTGTCCACCACGGCACCCGTGGCCACTCTCCCGGTGTGTGAACGACGCCGTGCCAGTCCGTGCCATTGGCTGCCTTCACTTCTTGACCGAAAACCCGAAAAGATCCGGCAACGATTTCCTCGGCGCGCGCCACCGCGGACGCCCTTGCGATGGGCGAGAGATACGCCGGTGGCCGAAATTGGCTCTTGAGCGCCGGAGTTCGTCGCGGCAGCCGAACTAGCGCGCCAAACCCCACGCGATGACCGCCGAACCGCTTTGATGCCTCGTATGCCGCTCGGACAGGCGCAACCCAACCAAGTGCTCGAACGTCGCGCAGTGAACGCTGGTAGACGCCCCCCGTCATCGATCCTCGCCGCGCTCCTTCATGTCGCGGTTGGCTGGTAGATGCAGCAACATGCGCGTGCTCCCGGCTCGTAGACGACCACCCGACAGAGGGCCGATGCTGATCCCGGCACGATTGTGCCGGGTGCGCGCCCATATGGGCCCATCGCCGCGGGCCCAGAAGACTACGACGACCGACACTACGAGGATCCGCGCCGGTGACGCGCCAAAAGGGCGGGCCACCGGGCCGCGAGGCCAGTCGGGTGGTCGCTGGTACGATCGTCGCGACCGCGCCACGCAAGGCGGAGACCCACCCTGGGCGGTACCTCGTCATGTTTGCTCCGATCCATGTCGCTCCGATCAATGCCCACATCCCTGTTGGCGATCCGTGGGGGTCGTCCCCACATCGATGACTGCGTGAACGGGTCGCGGTCGAGTCCGGTCAGGGGAGGGGCCCGTGCTCACTACGACCGGTTTCCCTACGACGTGGGCGTCGAACCTGGGCGCTACCTCGAGCGGCCCGGTCTACTGGGTGATTTCCTGAGGGACATCGACGGCGGCGTCGCGGTCGACGTCGGCTGCGGTCCGGGGAACGTGCTGTTCGCACTCGCCGAACGGGCGTCGTGCAGCGTCGGCGTAGATCTGAGTGAAGCGTCCCTGCGGTTGGCCCGGCGCCGGAACGGCGGTAGCGGAGACGTCTCCTTCCTGCATGGCGACGCTCTTCGGCTCCCGCTCGCCGACCAGTCGGCTGACTACGTCTGCGCCACGGGCAGCCTCCACCACACGGGCGATCCCGAGGGGGCCTTCCAGGAGCTGTGCCGGGTGCTTCGGCCAGGCGGTGGAGGCTTCGTCGCTGTCTATCGGGCTGGCAGCTACTACGAGCTGGCCTACCGGTCGGTCGGGCGGGTCTGCCGGGCCTGCCAGCGCTACCGACCGACCGACGCCCTTGTCAACCGGGGCGTGATCCGCCCGTTGTTCGCGGTGTACCTCGTGGTGGGGCGGGTGATCGAACATCGGTCGGTGAAGCTTCCGACCCGAACCCAGCTCGACAACTACTTCGCCGATCAGCTGCTCAATCCAGTCGTCAGCTTCCACACCGCCGCCGAGCTCGCAACCTGGGCGGAGGCGGGTGGACTGAGCGTCCTTGGCTCGGCCACCGGGCATGCCGGAGCACTCGAGGCGATCACGTTCCGGAAGATGGGCGGTCCCGAGAACCGCGCCGGCGAGCAACCGGCGCGCCGTCGCCGGACGAGGCAACGCGGTATCCGGCTGCGGGTGAAGCGCAGCTTCGATCTGGCGGCGGCGGTTGCCCTGCTCCTTCTCTCCCTGCCGGTGATGGCCGTCGTCGCCGCTGCCATCCGCATCGTGATGGGACCACCGGTCCTCTTCCGCCAGGTGCGGCCGGGCCGTCACGGCACGCCGTTCACACTGCTCAAGTTCCGCACCATGTCCGAGGACTCCGACACCTCGGGGACGCCGCTGCCCGACGACAAAAGGCTTACCTGGTTGGGACGGCTGATCAGGACGTGCACGCTGGACGAACTGCCACAGCTCTTCAACGTCCTTCGGGGCGAAATGAGTCTGGTAGGCGCCCGTCCCCTGTTGCTGGAGTACCTGCCTCTGTATTCAGCCGAAGAGTCCCGTCGTCACGACGTCCTTCCTGGTATCACCGGGTGGGCCCAGGTCAACGGACGGAACGCCACGACGTGGCCGGACCGATTTCGTGACGACGTCTGGTACGTGGATAACTGGAGCCTCTGGTTGGACGTCCGGATCCTTGCCATGACAGTGTCCCGTGTAGTGAAGCGGACGGGGACCCGCCACCCAGGTCACGCGACCATGCCGAATTTCGTCGGAACCGATACCCACGATCGTGCGGGGAGCGAACAGTGAAGATTCTCGGGATATGCCATGACGTGTTCATCTGTTCGGCGAGTGTTGTCATCGACGGCAGGGTCGTGTCCGCTATCGCCGAGGAGCGGCTGGATCGCAGGAAGCAGAGCAAGGTGTTCCCCATCCTCGCCATCCAGCGGTGCCTGAAGGAGGCGAACGTTGAGATGGGCGACATCGATGAGATCGCGGTCGCCTGGAATCCGGCAATCGAAATGGAGACGCCGCCCCCCGGGTTTCTCTCCGGTCGGCGGTCGAGAGTCGAGCACCTGGCCCAGGTGCCGAGCCAGTTGGCGAAGCTCCTTGGCACCACCTCGGCCGGACCGTTGACCATCGGGAACTGCTTCGTCGACTGCCCACCTATAACCTTCCTCGACCATTACGACACTCATATTGGCGCCGGGTTCTTCCTGAGCCCCTATCAGCGCAGCGCCATTCTGGTCATGGATGGCCGCGGTGAGAACCAGACGTGCCTGTTAGCCGAGGGTGACGGCATCGATATCACCCGCATTGAGGAGGTGCGGTTCCCGCATTCCCTCGGACTCTTCTATGGGGCGGTCACGCAGTTCTTGGGCTTTCGGCCCGACTCAGACGAGTGGAAAGTCATGGCCTTAGCGGCCTACGGCGATCTCAGCGCGGAGGATGCCGTCGATCTCGACGATCTCATCCGGGTGCAAGACGACTGTACGTACGAACTCGCCCTCGAATACTTCGAGTTCTACAACTACTCCGACCGCCGGATGTACTCCGACAAGTTCGTCCGTCGTTTCGGGACGCCTCGCTCGCCGGGAGCGCCTCTGACCAGAGCCCACCACCAGCTGGCGGCCAGTACCCAGAAGGTCTTCGAGGATGTCGTACTGGGGATTCTCCGGAAGCTGCATCAGAAGACAGGGCTCGACACGGTCACGCTGTCCGGAGGTTGCTTCATGAACAGCGTGCTGAACGGCAAGATCACGACGGAGACTCCCTTCCGGGAAGCCTACATTTCCAGCTGCCCGGACGACTCCGGTACGTCTCTGGGCGCGGCGCTGGTTCTTCATTCGATGCGCACCAAGGAGCGGGTGGTCGAACCGTGCCTGGACAACTACTGGGGTCCCCAGTACAGCGACGCCGAGTGTCACGATGCCGTAAACCGGTACCGGCTGCCCAATGCCGTCGTGGTCGACGACCCGGCGGGGGCCGCGGCGCAGGACCTGGTGGACGGGCGGATCGTCGGGTGGTTCCAAGGGCAGATGGAGTTCGGCCAGAGGGCGCTGGGCAACCGGTCCATCCTCCTCGACCCCCGTCGCCCGGATGGTAGGGACATCATCAACTCTGCGGTGAAGTTCCGCGAAAGCTTCCGACCATTCGCACCTGCCATCCTCGCGGAGCGTGTGCACGAGTATTTCGATTGTGAGCCGGGCACGCGTGTGCCGTTCATGGAAAAGGTGCTCCGCTGGCGCCCCGAGCACCTCGAGGCATTACCGGCGGTCGTCCATGTCGACGGGACGGGGCGCCTGCAGACAGTCGACGAGACCTCCTCTCCCCGCTACCTGGCCATGATTCGTGCTTTCGAGGCGACGACGGGCGTGCCCATCGTCCTCAACACCAGTTTCAACCTGAACGGGGAACCGATCGTCTGCAGCCCAGACGACGCCATCCGCACGTTCTATTCGTGTGGCCTCGACGTCCTGTACCTCGGCAACGTCCGAGTGTCGAAGGGATCGTGACGGCGGCGGTGCCGCCGCGGCAGGGTCACTTGTCCGTCGGAGCCCACGCGCTCCGGCTCGTCTCGGCGCCGTCCGGTTGAGCCCAGCTGAGGCCCGATCGGCTTCCCAGCCGGCCAGCCACCCAACTCGCTCGCGTGTCGGTCCGCCCGCCGGGCCTCGGTCACGCCGGAGGGTGGCACGGCCTCGATGCGGCAGACTAGGGTTTTCGGACGTCGCCGATGGGGTGGCTTACTTCGCATGTCACCAGATTGAAAGGCGGCATTGACACATTTGATCATGTTGATTCATCCTCAACGCAGTCGCTCGGAAAACCTTCATCCAGATGCCGGGACTGTGGTTCCGGGCGGTTCCGCAGGTCTCGCCTGCGCGATGGACGAGAAATCCCGTTGGCTTGCGCAGTTCTTTCCGTACGACCACGGTGGAAGCGCGCGACCGCATTCCCAAAGCTACGAGTTCCTCTGGACGAAGCGATGACGGCTCAAGTCGACTCGTCGGGCATGTCCACCATCGCCATCATCTCGCGCGGGCAGGGTCGAAGGGCCTCCTGCGGAAGAACCTCTTGCCGATCGCGGGCAAACCTCTCATCGTGCACACCATCGAGCACGCTCTCGCGTCCGGCGTCTGTGACGTCGTCCTCGTGTCGACAGACTCGGAGGAGATCGCATCCGTTGCTCGTGAGAGCGGTGCCGAGGTGCTTATTCGACCGGCCCATCTCGGGGAAGACCTCGTACCCGCCGAGCCCGTCCTGCAACATGCACTCCTTACGTATGAGGCGGATACTGGCCGGGTCTTCGACATCGTCGTGTATCTGCAGACCACCGACCTTTTCCGAACTCAGGACCTGATTTCCGAGTGTGTCAAACGTCTGCAGAGCGATCCCGAGCTTGATAGTGTCTTTTCGGGTTATCCAACTCACAAGAATTATTGGCGGAAGGAAGCGGGAAAGTACGTCCGGGTCTGGCGGCCTGACTTGGACTATGGGCCACGGCAGACTGCCGATCCCCTGATCCGTGAGGACACGGGTCTCGCGTGCGCAAGCCGCGCCGACCTCATCCGGAAGGGATACCGGATAGGACCACGGGTGGACATCGTTCTGATCGATCGGACCGAGACGGGGATCGATATTCACACCCAGTTCGACTTTTGGCTCGCGACGAAGGTACTCACGGAATGGACGGAACCCGATGGATAGCCTCGCCAAGGACGATTCCCAGTCTGTCGACCAAGAGCCGTGGCTGGGAGATGACGTTCTGTCCTGGTCACAGGGCATCCGAAACGGGTACGTGCGGGCGTATTGCGTGTTTGCCCTCCATGAGACGGGCGTGTTCGACGAACTTCGCGCCAACGGGCCACGTAGCGTCGACCAGTTGGCGTCCCAGCTAAGCCTCGACCCCTATCTCCTCTCAGGTGTCCTGCAGTTCATGCTCCACGCCGATCGGATTCTCTCCAAGACCGATGACGAGTTCGCGTTGACAGCCTTGGGGCGTGAATGGCTTTACACCGATCAGGTACTCGCAATGTCGTTCGGCGCGGTCGGCGCCTACTCGTGCCTCCTTCACGAGTTGGTTCCAACGTTGCGCGGAGACAAGATCTTCGGGAAGGACTACGTACGGCCCGGCGATCTTCTGGCCAAGGGCAGCTACTACACCGGCAAGGGGAACTATCCCTGGGTCGTCGAACGGATGAGCCAATTGGGGGTCCCTGTCGTAGGTGACCTGGGGTGTGGGACCGCGGACGTCCTCATCGGATTCTGTGGCCTTGACCCCGACCTCAAGGGAGTGGGAATTGACATCGCCCCCGGAGCTTCTGAAGGAGGCGGCGATCCGAGTAGAGGACGCTGGCTTGAGTGACCGGATCCGCCTCGTTCTCGGGGATCTCACTCAGCCAGAATCGTTTGTAGACGACGTGGAGGACGTCGGCGCATTCAACGGAATCATGGTGTTCCACGAGTTCCTACGCAACGGGCGAGATGCCATGGTGGATATGCTTATAAAGCTACGCGGCGCGTTTCCCGAGCGCTACCTCTTTATGGGTGAATTTGATCGGATATCAGATGACGAATTCGCCCAGATGGAGCGCCAGAGACGTATCCACCCGCTCTTCTACCAGGAAGTCATTCACGGGCCGAAACAGCAGGGCGAGCTTCTCCGAAAGGATGAGTGGCTCGAAGTCTTTCAGCGAGCCGGCGTGCGCGTCCTTGACGTCGCGGACCACTTCTCCTTCCGGCTGGTTGAGTACGTCCTGCAGTTCTGACCCCAGGTGACGCAATGTTCGGGTTTCTCGCCCTCCGTGGTCCGCAACCGACGCACTGAAGAGCGTCTCCACGATCTGGGCCAGCGGAACTGCGAACCATGACCACCTTGCGTCCGGCCGCGCCCGACTTGGTCATCGCCCATCGGATCGACAAGCTGGAACAGCTCATCGCCCGCGCCGGACCGAAGGCGACGTTTGTTGCCGCAGCCCCCTTTGCCCCACCTGACAACCCCCACGTGAACTGGACGTCCTCTCGCGACTACGTCGCATCCGCGGCTATGACCGCGGTCGAATGGGACGCTGTCCGGTGGCTCAAGGAACTCGCTCACCAGCCCATCGCAGGCCACGACACGCTCGTGCGTGCGTTGGAAATGCACGGGACATCCCTGTGGTGGTTCGGTGAGATGGTGTTCTATCGCTTCGGTCTGAGGCCGATTGTGACGTCGCTCACCTGGCTTCAGGCGGCCTTCGCCGACCTCAACCCGGCTCGTGTGGTCTTCGTCAATGACGGGAGTGTGCTGGCGGCGACCATACGCGCCGTGAGTCAGAAGAACGAAACGGAATGCATTGGCATTTCCCTCCGACCTTGGCGGGCACGGCTGGCATACGAACGAGTGGGGCCGCGCTTTGGCGAGCGCGCCCTCCGCCCGGTGCGCGACCGTGTTCGCGGCCTTCTCAGTCGCGCCCAACATCGAGCGTCGGATCCGACGGCTGGAACCGAGCGGCGCGTCCTTATGGCCTCGATGGCGCGCGAGGAAGTTCTCGTCAGTCCGGTCAACGGCGATCGCTATCACGGGGATCTCATGCTGGGCCCCTGCTCCCTCGGTTCGACAATCATCCCAACGTCCGGGCGATGTTCCTCTACAGATTCCCGTACTGGTGGCGCCTGACGGTCCCTCCGGATTTCCGAAAGCGACTTCCGACGCTCATGCCGTGGGAGGCGATCCCCAACCGCAGGACACGGGGCGAAACTCGCCACCATCGTCGCAGAGTCCGTCGCTTGCGACGTCTTCTGTGGCAGTCGCCGAGCTTTCAAGAGCTGTGGACTTTCGCGGGCGTGCCATTGTGGTCAGTAGTCCGCCGCCCACTGCGAAAGTTGTGGATCCGTGAACTGGTCCAAGCGGTAGAGCACCTCGTACTCGCAAAGCATCTCCTGGAAACCTGGCAGCCCAGCGGATTCGTCGTGGCTGGCGAGGTGAGCGGTGACAACAAGGCGCTGGTCTATCACTGCCGTCGGCAAGGCATCCCTGTCGTCGCCGTCCAACATGGCAACATCGTTCTGACGAGTGACTATCTTGTCGATTTCAGTGCCAGCGCTCAGGACCTGGAGTCCGTCCCTTCGAAAGCGGATCTCTATCCTGATCAGTTGTGTATCGCCGGCGAAGAGACACGAGATATCCTCACGAGTGGCATCGGCTACCCGTTCCCGAACCGGCTCGTCATCACTGGTCAAGCGCGACTAGATCCACTCTTCGACCCCGAGTCATACTTCGATCGGCTCCATTTTCGAAACAACTTTGGAATCGATCGGGACAAGAAGGTCGTTTTGGTCGGATCCCAAACGTTCAACATCGCCGGTAACCGTGCTGTATTCATGCGAGCTGTCCTGGAGGCCCTCTCCACCGATCCCGATATCGCCATAGTCATCAAACCGCACCCGCTGGAGAATGCTCTCTGGCACAAGCGATTCATCCGCGCTCTGAAAATTCGCGCCGTTGTCCTTCCGGCGAACGTTTCGGCAAAGGCGGCGCTCTTCGCCAGCGATGTCCTGATCACCTTCTACTCGACCATCGCGACGGAAGCGATCGTCCTGGGACGTCCAGTTGTCATCGTGAATCTGACCGGCCATCCCTCCCCCGTCGCCTACGCGCAGCACGGCGTTGCGCTTGAGGTGTGCAGCAAGGTTGAGATCCTTCCCGCCGTCCTACGGGCACTGTACGACGATGACGTCAGGACGGCTCTTCAGGAGCGCGGAGCCGAGTATCTCCGGTACGAGTCCGGAGAAGACGGATTTGCCACGGAGCGAATCCTTCGTGTGTCGGAACGGACTATCGGCTTCTCGTCAGAGAACTAGTGGGGTCAGGGAGTGGACGGTGAACCCGATGGACTCCCACGTGCGGCGGTGGACAGCATCGATGGTGGCCAGCTCCTCGAACGGGGCGTGGCCGCAGGTCGGCAGCCACACGTCCTCGTCCGACCGTCGATCTGGACCAGGCAGTTGTTCGGCGGGGCGAGGTACCGGAGGCGCTCGCCGACGACCTCCACCGGCTGGCCGTCGGCCACTACCTCGAAGGCGCCCCGGAGCGACCGAGACGTTCTCGAAGCGTTGTTGCCTGATTCGTTCCAGACGTCACCGCAAAACTGCTTGTCGGGGCGAGGTCCAGAGCGTCCGAGGACCATCACCCCGCCGTTGCCCGAGGCACCCGCTCCGAACTCGACCAGCCACCTTGCGATTGCCGTCAACGATATCTCGTAAGATGGTCTGATCCGACTCAGGCGAGGGGCGACCATGTCATTCATAGCCACAGAGACCGAAGACACGAAGCTGGACTTCGGGAAGCCAGTCCCGTACGGCATCGTAAAGCCCTTCTTTACTGAAGACTTCGCGGAAGACATTTGTCGAGACTTCCCGGCTCCGGACCGCCTGAATGTCAAGGGTGAAGGCGTGGCCTTGAGCGAAACCATTATTGGAGACTTTCCCTCGACGATTCAGCAGCTCTTTGAATATGTTCACTCTGACGCTTATGCGACACTCATTCGTCATGTATCGGGGTTTCGTATAGCGCCGAGTCGTACCCAGATATCGCTGTATCTGTGGGCGAAAGGCGGACGAAAGCCGCATGTCGACAAGCGACGAGGGTCTTGGGGGGAGACTCGGCCCTTGACCCACCTCATATATCTGACGAAGGACCTATTGCCTGAGGACGGAGGGGATTTCGTCCTTTCCCAGAATAGCGATCTCAGCAATCCGATACTTTCGCATCATCCAGAATTCAATTCTGGGCTCTTCTTTGTGAGGACACCTGATAGCTGGCACGCAGTGACACCGATGAACAGTTCGAAGGCGCATCTTCGCAAGACGATAAGCATTGTCGTGCAGGGATGGGACGCACTTAGCCCGCTTTACCTCGCGAAGAATGCCGGCCTGAGTTGTTCGCGACGGTTGAAAGGGCTCCGACAAGGTCGCTGACACAAGCAGGAAGTGGCAGCCGCAGTCGGGGGGCCTGGTGGTTATGACTCGGACGAACTGAATGCTTCACAAGAGAATCAACCCTGCTGGTCGAATCTCATGGCCTCCTCAGCATGGCAAACAGCGAGTACGCCCAGGTACTCACCGGACGGAGGCGCATTGAAGCCGCTGCGGCGAGATATGCAACAAGGAAGACCGGCACCGCTGTCCAAGGTGTTTTCACCGCCGACAACACCGACCACGCACAGAGTGATGCGACACACACCGCTAGGACCACGCGTCCGACAAAGCTGAGATCTAGAGTCACCCCCAGCTTGGTACGAGCAAACCACATATCGAACGCGACGACGCTCGAGTAGGCGACGAGTTCCGCGTACACAGCACCGCGCAATCCGAGACGCGGTATCAGCAGGAGTTCGAGTCCAAGGAGTATTGCACCAATAACACACCAGAAGCCGGCGATGAACCAATTCTTGAGAGTGAGAGAGAAGACTTGGCTCATGACGGAATGCAGACCCAAGGCCACCGCACAGGCGAGCTGAACTGGAAGTATCGCTGCTCCAGCACGGGCAACTTCGACTGTCGCGGACGCGCTCGAGGAGTGGCTCGGCAAGAAGACCGCCCAGGGTCGCAAAGGGAACCGCGAAGAGAAGAAATGAATGCGCCACGTCTCGCATCAGATGGCGAAGCTTGTCCAAGTCGTCCCTTACAAAAGAGCGCGGTCAAGGACGGCGCAACCGCAAGCATGACCACCGTCAGGACGATGATCAGCGACGTCGAAATCGTGGCTCCGATCCCGTAGACACCAACGTCGAAGGGACCGAGCAGTGCCCCTATGACGAAGATGGTCCCGAACTTGGCAAGCCATGCAGCCGGCTGCGCGACAACGATCGGACGCCCGAAGCGAAGCATCGGGCTCGCTGTTGCCAGGCGTGGTCGACTCCAGCCTACCTCGCGCTTGACAAGCAGAAGAGTCACAAGTCCGACCGCCGCACTCCACATCGCGTAGCAGAGCACTATGTCCCGAATGGCCACACCGGCGACAGCGAGGATTGTCGCAACCACCGCCCATCCAAGGTCACGGGGCACCGACACTGCAGTGTAAAGGCGCGGGCGAAAGTATCCCCGAAAGAAGGCCAATCCAATCGTGATTATGCCTTCGCCGAGGACGACAAGTGCCATGGCTATAACAAGGCCATGGGGATCGGGCACACCCTCGAAGAAGACTGTTCCGAGGAAGGAGCTAGCGGCGACAATGACAGTCGTCACGAAGATCGTACTTGTGAACAAGACGACTAGAGCGCTCCAAAACAAACCCGCCGATTCGGTGGCCGAGCTAGCGCTCGGGACGAAGCGGAGCACTGCGTGATCAAGGGCAAGGGTGCACAGGGGCATGAGGAAGCCGACACCAGTGGCCACCTGCACCCAGCTCCCGTAGTCGCTTGGACCCAAGAACTTGGTGAGCACCACAAGAAGGAGGAAGCCGTTCGCGACCTTGGCCGCGGAGGAGACCCCGTAGTAGAGCACGGGGCGTCTCAGTGCTCCACGGCTATCGCCCGGCGTCGGGGACTCCTCTGTATCCGAGACGCCGGTGAGGCCTGCAGTCACCGAGGCGACAGCGCGATCGCTATCACGTACGAGAACCGGGGACTGCCTTCGCTGCCTCGCTCTGCGAATGATCAGGTGGCCTTTTGCGATCGTGGACTAGGTCGATTGCTGCAGGGCGAAGAAGAACAACGCACATCGAGTCCGACAGGACTTGAAACGGCTGGTACGGACATGACGAAGGCTATTGTTCCAGCGCTCCAAGAGCTGAACCTCATTTGGCCAGGATCAGCCGCGTTGTCGATTTGATAGGCCGCCTACACGCAACGAACGGAGAAAAACATTCCGGCAAGAGTAACACGGCCAGTCTTACGGGTGCCAGTTCGCGCCTACGCTCCCCGGCTTCAATACCTCGACAATTTGCGGAGCGCAACGGCACCATTGGCTTCGGAGCAAGGGCCACCTGCAGTCTCCGCGACGTTGCGTAGAGGAATGGTCGATGTAGGGCGCCACGGCCGCCAACGACGCATCACCCGTAGTTGTGCCATGCTGTTCAGATGAAGCCAAGCCAGCATAGACTACTTGGGTCGAATGGGCAGTAGGCGTGGAGACATGACGGTGTGGACCAAATCGAGGAGTGGCGATTGGGATCATTAGAGAAGGAGAAGCTTGCTGATCTCGAGTATGAGAGGAGACGGGTTGCGCGCGATAGGGATCGGATCCTGGCGTTCGATCCGCGTGAGTCGCAATCGGAACTCTTCGCCCTCCAGAAGAATGTACTTTCATCGCTGCCGTTCGACTTGGACGGGTGTGTGCTGGACTATGGCGCGGGTACAAGCGAGATTGGCGAGTGGATGGCGCTCAACGGTCATCGGACGATTGCGGTAGAGCTGTCTCAAGAACTGCTCTCCTTGTCGAAGGAGAGAACGGCGCGGCGACAGGGACCGGCACCAGGTTATGTGATCGGGGACTGTGAACACCTTCCATTGTCAGCCGAGTCCGTCGACGTTGCGGTGTGCTGGGCGATACTCCACCACCTGCCGAATCCAGACTTGGGAGCGAAGGAGCTGTTCCGGGTCGTTCGTCCCGGTGGCGTGTGCGTGCTCGTGGAGCCGAACTCCCTCGGTCCGCATCGGCGAGTACGACAGTGGCTCATTCGGCGGAAAGAGGGCATCATGGAAACCAGCTTCTATCCTTGGGCCTTGAGGCGGATCTTCTCGAATGCCGGCTTTCAAGTGGAGCGGGCTTCCTTGGCGCCGTTTCGAGAGGACCTAAAGCACCGAAGCAGGTCTCGAGAGGTAGTACATCGCCTGGCGAACGGGCGTGTGTGTGGGTCCCTCAATGACATGCTCTTGTTCGCACGGAAGCTGTGAGATCAACCGAAGATGCAGGCCCGGACGGTTTGGCAAGCACAGCAGGGATTTAGGGAATCTTTACTCCGATCCTGCTTGAATCAATGCGATGTAGCAAAATCTGCGCGTTTGTCTCGGACAAGTATTGGTCCGTCGCCTCACGGGAGCCCGCCCAGCTTCCGTAGTCGTCGATGATCACAACGCCCAGTGGAGAGAGCCGGGGGTACAGGTGGGTGAACTCGTGGTAGGTCGAGTCATACCAATCCGTATCCAGGCGCAGCAACGCGATTCGGTCTGGGATCACATTCGGAATCGTTTCTTCGACCTTCCCCTTGACGAATACCAGCTTGTCTTCTGGATAGCCGGTACTGACTAGGTTCTTCCGTACTTCGTCAACGGACGCATAACACCACTCGTTGTTTTCCCCGTGCTGGCGCTGCTTCCAATAACTCCAAGCAGGCTGATTGGTAGCAACAGAGACGTCCTTCTCTGTGGGCTCAGCCATGCCCTCGAAGGTATCGTAGAGGTAGATACGCCTTTCGGTCGATTTGAAAGTGAGCAAGGCGAGGGCAGCCAACATCGAGCTCCCGCCTCGCCAGACTCCGCACTCGACGATGTCTCCGGGAATATTGTTCTTGGTCAAATACTCAATGGATTCGTAGAGCGAATACATTCTTTCGGTGCTTGTCATGGAGTTTGGCCGGCAGCGCTCATAGGCCTCACGGAATCCGTTATCCGGAAGGAAGGGAGCGGGTCGGCTCAGCTGATATCCGCGAGAATCAAAGAAGCGCTTTACGGCGCTCTTGAGGAGGGGGGTATCAGCAGACTGCGGATGAACACTCATGGTTCGAGCCTACCGGGTTCGCGCTGTGGCGGGTGCCAACGCTCGTGCCGCGCGAAGAGCGCGCAACCGCGCACTTGTGGTGATGAGAGCATCGTCGGGCCACGTGACCCCCCATTGCAGGCTTTCGTCGGCGCTATGCAGTTGGACGTGGATGGAAATGGGCATCGGGTGAGGGGTTGAATCCGTGACGGCTTAACGACGGTACTCTTGAGCGGTCTTGGATCTAGGGCGCAGGATCTCGATCGGGAGTCCTCCCTCGACGGCTCGCCGGCGTCGACTGTTGCCCTGATCGGAGGGGCCGATCACCTGTGGGGTTCCCGACCTGCCTCGCTGACCGCGAGGTGGTCCTTCAGCCGGCCGGACGGCCGTTGATAGTAGATCACGGCAGCGGTGCAGGAGGCGGTCGAGGATGGCGGCGGTTCTCTTGTAGTCCCCGGGATTGTTCAGGACAGCCAGGAGAGGGCCGGACGCTCTGTGGTGGACGTCATCTCTTGAGTTGAGTGTCACACCCCACACGTATGTTCGGTCGCGTGGAGTTCTGGGCTCAACGGACGGTTTCCCCGCTTGACGGCCGCGTCGGCTGGACGAACGCCGGCCGGGTGCTCGAGCGGCGCGCTAGGTGCCGGAGCCGACCGGGGCGCTGTCGCCGGAAGCACTGGCCGAGCTGGTGCGGGCTCAGGTCCGCCTGCTGGGATCGCTGCTGGCATCGCCGATCTGGACCGGCCCCTGGGCGCCGCTCTGCTCGATCACGCCAAAGGCTCAGTTGCTGGAGCCCATGCCCCGCATCGGCGAGACACCCTGGCAGATCGTGGGTGAGGTGGGCCCCATCCTGGTTCGGGCGCTCGACGTCGACCACGCCTGCGCCGAGGTCGGAGCCACGCCCGTGACCAAGGGGTCGGGCAAGGGCAGGGCCATCAACTTCCGCTGGGCGGTAACACCCGGGCCCGCAACGCGGGTTGTGCAGGGCAGCAATAGATGGGAAACCCCGATGCACCGTCAGCGCGGGCGCTACCGCGCGCTGTCTGAGAGGTCGATCGCCGCCGCGCTGGAGATCCCTCGCATCAGCGGAACGGGTTCCAGCGTCTCGTCGAGCTCGGCATCTTCGCTCGTCGTCGCCGAAACCGAAGCATAAGCGACGACGAGGGCAAAGCTCAGCCAGAGATACTTCTCGGTGAGCAGATCAGTTGACAGTGCGAACGAGAGTCCGCCCATGAAGCCCAACGTGAGGCATTTGCCTAGTAGAGACCATTCCTTGCTTGTTGTCGACCGAGCGGATCGCCATGCTGCCCTCAGGACAGATATGACAGCGAGCAGGAAGAAGCCACCGCCAACTACACCGGCTTCCGCAACGGAAGCTATAAAGGTGTTATGCAGGTCGATATAGAGTTCCCCCTCCTTGAACGACCTATTCGTATAGTAAGCGGCGAGGAGCCCCGGATACGAGCGGATGTACTCCGGCAAGACGAAGGCTGCGTTGCCCGCTCCCACTCCAGTCAACGGGTGGTCAGCAACGAGTCGAACACCCCCGAGCCAGCTACCCACTCTGCCGCCTGCCCATGAATAGGTGGGAAGGTCTCGGATCTCGGAACCGAGCCGGTTCTGTACCCGGCGTTGGAAGGGTTCGGAATGCGAATAGACGGTAGCAAGTATCGTAACCGTCGCCACTCCGATGAAAGTGAGCCGAACAAGGTTTCTACCGGTAACGCGGTTGCCCGTACGGAGCCCTTTGGCAGAGGCAAGGTAGGCGGCCGCGATAACCAGCGACATTGCGATAATTCCGCCGATCGTGATCGTCATAATGTTGGCAACTCCGAGTGTAACCATTGAGCAAGTCACAAGCAGCTGAGCGCGTCGACTTACCGAAGTTCGCAAGAAATAGATTGCGATGCCCATCGCGAAGACATACTGGAAGCTCGCAGTGCCGAGGCCTCCGCTGAGGGCTCCAACTCGGAACGTACCCTGACCGCCGACCGCCTGAGTGAGTCCGGGGATGCTGATCCGCAACAGCCCTAATCCGACGAGAACACTAACCGCGGCGATCGCAGTCAAGGAGGTGACGACCGCCGCCAGAGCTCGTCGCAAGAGTCTGCGACTAGTAATAAGATTCGTCAGAACAACAACAAGAAGGAAATAGGGAATATAGTATCGGAGATTGACGTAGAGACCACGGGACAGGTGGGGATGGGTAATGAGAAATATCGTTTCGATGGCTACGAACCCGGCGAGAAACCGTACGGGCCGGGGAATTCGTATCCGAGATCGGCCAGCGAATGTTCGAAGCAGCCAAAGGAACGCGACGTACGCACCGATGACTTGTGCCATAGAGTCAACTACCTGGCCGGGTCCACTTGAACCGATACGGCCCAGTGCGCCGAGCGGAATCGACGCAACCAGGAGAGTGACGAGCCAGTCCGGCCGGGTGATGAGGACCGGTGACATGATGAGGATGACGAGGACTAAACCCTGAGAGAGAATGAGTGTCGAGCCGACCAGGATTGCCAGAATCGTGACGAGCGGCACGAGAACCAATGCGATGTGGAACGCGGCACGGTCCCGCGAATCTTCAGACTCTGGCTGGTAGCGCAGGGTCGCGAGGGGCTCGGTCTGGGTGGCTAAGGGATACAGGGACTCACTCCGGCTTTCGCCGTGCCCGCGGAGGCCGCCACGGCCCAAGCAGCTCCACCGGTTGCGAGGTGGGTCGGGCGACGGCCACGGCGTCGGCAGCGTACACCTCGGTCGAGGGGCGTTCGATGCCACTGATCCTACGTTCGGTCCTGATGGCCCTCCTGACGACACGGACTGCCACGGACAAGCGTTCGGTGTCCGCTGGAGCTCCGGGGGAGTGTCAAGTCGGATGGGGCTGGTCGGGCGGGGCGTTGGCCGGCGGAGTCTGCGACGGTGGAGGCGGTGCACGGACGAGCACGTGGCCGCCATCCTCGCCGTGACGGTGAGAGTGCTTTAATGGCAGCCGGGGTCCTCCGGCTACCGAGACGGTCAGCGGCGCTACCGGGAGGCATGGATCGAGGGCGAACGCCATCACGTGGTACCAGCACCAGGGCAAGCGCACGTCCGGATGCCAACACCACACGCTCGTCCGAGACAGATCGACGGATTCCCTCATCACCCCCTGATTGGTTGCATGTGACTCGTCTCTATCTCTCACCGCCACATATGGGTGCCCGGGAGCGTGCGCTCCTGTTGGACGCCTTCGATTCCAATTGGATCGCTCCGCTCGGGCCGCATGTCGATGCATTCGAACGAGAATTCGCCGAAGTTGTCGGTGTCGAGAGTGCCTTGGCCCTTTCTAGCGGGACGGCCGCGCTCCATCTCGCGCTCGTGGTGCTCGGCGTCGGTCCAGGCGATGAGGTGATCGTTCCGACGATGACGTTCGTGGCCTGTGCGAACGCGGTCCGCTATGTGGGGGCTCGACCTGTCTTCATCGACTCCGACAGCTCGAGCTGGAATCTGGATCCTGAGCTCCTCGACAAGGAGCTCGAGGAGCGAGCGGGCAGCAACAGATTGCCCAAGGCCGTGATGGCGGTCGACCTGTACGGGCAATGCGCGGATTATGTCCGGATCTCCACCGCGTGCCAGCGCTACGGAGTTCCGCTCGTCGAGGATGCGGCGGAAGCCCTTGGGGCCACGTATCGAGACATTCCGGCGGGGGGTCTCGGCGACATCGGGGTGTTCTCGTTCAACGGCAACAAGATCATCACGACGAGCGGTGGTGGGATGTTGGTGTCGCGGAGGCGGGATTGGATCGACCAGGCCCGTCATCTCGCCAGCCAGGCCCGAGACGACTACGTGCACTACGAGCATTCCCAGCTCGGCTACAACTACCGGATGAGCAACCTCTTGGCCGCCTTGGGCCGCGGCCAGCTCCAGGAGCTCGCCAGTCGGGTGGTGCGTCGCCGAGCGATCAACGCCTGGTATCGGGAGGCGCTGGCCCATGTCCCCGGGGTGAGCTTCATGCCCGCCGACCCGGCCGGCGAGCCGACGTGGTGGCTCACGTGCCTGACGATTGATCCCGTCTTGTTCGGTGCGACGCGCGAGGACGTCCGTCTGCGTCTCGAGAGCTACGACATCGAGTCTCGACCTACCTGGAAACCGATGCATCTCCAACCAGTGTTCGCGGACTCTCCCATGCGGGGCGGCGCGGTGGCCGACGCGCATCTTTGCTGACGGCCTCTGTCTGCCAAGTGGTTCAAGCCTCGAACGGGGCCAAGTGGAGATGATTGCCGACCTGCGTCGCCACCACTCCCGCGACGGCGGGGTCCGGGTCATGAAGCAAGTGGTCCAGTCGGTGCGCAGCGGCGACTTGCGGGTCGTCGAGATCCCCCGACCGACGCCCAGCGCCACCGAGGTGTTGGTCGCAGCCAGTTGCAGCCTGCTGTCGCCCGGTACCGAGCGGGCCGTCCGGGAATTGGCCAGCTCGAGCCTCGTCGGCAAAGCGCGCGCCCGCCCGGACCTGGTGAGGCAGGTGCTCAAGAGGGCCAGGGCCGACGGCGTGATGTCGACCATGCGGGCGGTCAAGAGCCGGCTCGACGAGGACATGCCTTTGGGCTACTCGGCCGCGGGGACGGTGGTCGAGGTCGGCGAGGCGGTTGCCGGGCTGAGGGTCGGACAGCGGGTCGCGACCGGCGGGGCCGGCCATGCCGAGTTCCAGATCGTGGCCGGGAATCTGGCCGTCGCCGTACCGGATGCGGTACCCGACGGGGATGCCGCGTTCGCGACGGTCGCATCGATTGCCCTGCACGGCTTGCGTCTGGCCGACCTCGGGCCGGGATCACGCGTCTGCGTCATCGGGCTCGGTCTGCTCGGCCAGCTCACCGTCCGCCTCGCCCTTGCTGCCGGCTACTCGGTGGCCGGCATCGACCTCCGGGAGTGGACCGTCGAGCGTGCCCAGCGAGGCCGGCGCTTTCGCGACGGTTGAACACGGTGCCGATACCACGGCTGCCATCCTGAACTGGAGTCGCGGGTCGCGGCGTCGACGCCGTCCTGATCACGGCCGCCACGCCGTCGTCGAGCCCGGTTCGGCAGAGCTCCGGCCATCTGTCGTGACCGGGCCGCCGTCGTCGTTGTGGGCGCCGTGGGGTTGGAACTCGAGCGGACTCCGTTGTACGAGAAGGAGTTGTCGCTCCGCGTCGCTCGCTCGTATGGGCCGGGTCGCTATGAGCGCGCCTACGAGGAATGGGGCGTCGATCTACCCCCGGGCATGTGAGGTGGACGGAGGGCCGCAACCTCGAGTCCGTCCTCGACCTGCTGGCCGCCGGAAAGCTCACGGTGGCCGACCTGGTGACCCACCGGTTCCCGGTCGAGGAGGCGGCGTCAGCCTACGAGCTCATCGCAAACGAGGATGCGCGATTCCTCGGCGTCGAGCTCACCTACCTGCCCTCCGCGGCCGAGGCTCGCGTCGTCACTGTCAACCCGCGTCGACTGCACGGCCCGGGAGGAATTGGCCTGTTGGGAGCGGGGAAGTTCGCCCGGGCAACATTGGTGCCCGCATGCAAGGAAGCAGGATTTGAACGCCTCGCGGTCGTTGCCTCCGCCTCGGGGCTCTCTGCGAAACAGTTGGCCGAGCGCGCTGGATTCGAGCGAGCGACCTCCAGTACGGACGAGGTGATCGAAGACCCCGATGTCGATGTCGTCGTCATCGCCACGCCGCACGATCTCCATGCTCGATTGACGGCCGAGGCGCTCCGCGCCGGTAAGCACGTGTTTTGCGAAAAGCCCCTCGCCCTGACCTTCGAGGAGCTCGACGACGTCATCGCGGCATGGCGATCCAGCAGCGGGCAGCTGATGGTGGGGTTCAATCGCCGACATGCCCCCGATATCATCGCGTTGCGATCCGTGTTTCAAACGGGTGGCCCACTCGTGATGACGTATCGAGTCAACGCCGGTCGACTTCCCTCCGACCATTGGTACAATGACCGCCGCCAAGGCGGACGCTTGCTGGGTGAAATATGCCACTTCATCGACACCTGCAACGCCGTGGCGGGTGCGTCCCCTGTTTCCGTGTCCACGATCGGCGCTCGCGCGGGCGAGGTTCTCCTTTGCCAGGACATGGTTGTGACACTGGCGTACGGCGACGGTTCCGTCGCCACCATCTCCTATGCCAGCGACGGCCACAATGGCACCGCGAAAGAGCGGTTCGAGGTTCTCGGCCAGGGCCATACCGCGCTGATCGATGACTATCGCAGACTTGTGATCGATGAACGAGTGGCCCGCAAGGGACAGCAGGACAAGGGCCACGTCGCTCAGCTTCGAGAATTCCGCCGCTCCATCGCCGGTGGCACCGATAGCAATCCCCAAACGTTGGCCGCCCTTGACTCCATGCGTGCCACCTTGGCCGCCGCCGAGTCCCTGCGTGATGGTCGGATGAGTCAGCTTTGACGAGGTGAAGTCACGTCGGCGATGGACGGTCGCCAGATTCCGCTCATGTTGCCCAAGGAAGAGGTGAAGAGGGTCGTGCCCCGCTACCTGCATTCAACTGAACGTGCCCGTAGAAGTACGGCTACCTGATGGACCAACCCAAGCGGGTGTTGCAGATCGGCGTGGGTGGTTTCGGGCGAGTGCACCTCCGGGCCTGGCATGGACTGGGGCTGGGCCAGCAGCTGGCGGTGGCCGAACTGGACCCGGGTCGTCACGCCGACTGCTGGAGCGTCGGGATGAGTTCCTCCCAGGTCAGCACCGATCTACGGAACTTTCTGGATGACGTGGACGTCGTGGATATCGTCACGCCGACCACGAGTCATTTCGATCTCTGCCGGCTGGCGCTGCTGGCGGGCAAGGACGTCTTCGTGGAAAAGCCCATGACGATGACCTGTGCCGAAGCCCTCGAGCTGCAATCGATCGTCACCGAGACCGGTCGCATCCTGGCGGTTGGATTCTACTATCGATACCATCCGATCTCCCAGGCGATCAAATTGATGATCGAGCAGGGGAAGCTTGGTGAACTTCAGTATCTCTCTGGCGAATTCATGGGGCTCAAGCGTGCCCGCACCGACGTCGGGGTTATGCACACGGATGGAATTCACTTTCTCGACCTATTCAACTGGTTCTCCTCGTCCTCCCCGGCGACGTGCTACGCCCTTACTCGCGATCACTTCGGTCGCGAGAAGGAGGACTTGGCCATCGCATTACTCGAGTACCCCGGCGGCGAAGCCGCCAAGGTTGAGTGCGGGTACATACAAGCCGGTGAATGGCTGGACAAGGTGGTGCCGGGCGCGTTTACTACCAAGCGCATACAGGTCGTTGGCCGAGAGGCGGTCATTGAGGCCGATTTCGAAACCGAACGCTTCACGGTTCATGATGTAAAGCATGAGTTCCGCGATGGGACGTGGTGGCCGCGGTATCGAGGTGCCTTTCGCCCCTCCGTCATGTCCGCGAGTCCGCAACAGATGGTTGAGCATGAGCTCACCGCCTTTCTGGAATGCGTCGCCACTCGCACCACGCCAATTGCTAACGTTTGGGACTGCGGGGTCATTCTTGCTTCCGAGATTGAAGCGATCTACGCTTCCGCCCTGCATGGGACCTCTACACCGCCGTCGGTAGTACAAGGACAATCATGAAGGACATTACCGAATCTGATCTTCGTAACAATTTGCCGCTGATTGCTCGACGTGATGAGGATCATGAGTCAGTGGTCAAGGTTGGGTCGGCGACGTTCTCGAGACAGACCGTGGTCGTCATCGCCGGGCCGTGCACGGTCGAGAGTCGGGAGCAGGTCATCGAGATAGCAGGAGCGGTGAGGGCGGCCGGCGCGACCATGCTCCGTGGTGGAGCCTATAAGCCTCTCACCTTTCCTTATCGGAGTGAAAAGGTGTTCGAGCTCGGCGAAGAAGGCCTGAAGCACCTTCGGGAAGCGGGTAGCTTGTCCGGGCTCCCGGTTGTGACCGAGATCCTCGATGTGCGCCTGGTCGATCTGGTCGCGAACTATGCGGATATGCTGCAGATCGGGTCACGGAACATGCAGAACTTTCCGCTGCTGCAGGCGGTGGCAAAGGCGGGGAAGCCGGTACTTCTGAAACGGCATTTTGGTTCGAGCCTTCGCGATTGGCTCGGGGCGGCAGAGTACCTCCTCTATCATGGGAACCCTCACGTCGTGTTGTGTGAACGGGGTGTGACTTCAGCCCATACACACTCGCCGTTCTCTCGCTTCATTGTCGACGTTCAGGCGGTGCCGGCGGTACATGAGTACACACACCTTCCCGTGATCGTCGACCCGAGTCATGCGACGTTCCGCCGTGCCTACGTGGCGCCGGTGGCCAGGGCAGCGGTGGCGGTGGGTGCCGATGGAGTCATCCTCGACGTTCACCCGACCCCGGAGTTGGCCGCCGTCGATCCCTTGCAGGCCCTCTCCTACGAGGCGTTCGGCCGACTCGTGCCGGAGCTGCGCGCCATCGCTGCTGTTCTGGGCCGGACGGTGTGATGTGGCGAACTTCGATGCACTAGCGGCGCACGTGAGCAACGAGCTGGGTTCACCAGGGACTGGCTCGTTTGCCGCGATACTCGGCGCCAATCCCTCCAAGTATGCCAAGAGCCCCTCGCTCTGGAATGCCGCCTTCCGCTCGCTGGCCATGGACGCGTCGTATCTCTCGTTGGATGTCGACAGTGAGCATCTCCCGCCACTGGTCGAGGAACTCCGCAACGACCCTGCATTCATCGGTGGCAGCGTGACTGTGCCGTACAAGACCGCGGTCATGGACCTGCTCGACGATATCGATCCGATCGCCCGGCACATCGGAGCAGTGAACACGATTGCGAGGGGTGCGAACGGGGAGCTGATCGGGTACAACACCGATGGCCAAGGTGCCCTTGACGCCATAACCGGTGCCGTAGGAGACAGGCCGCTCGTCCCGGAGCTCGCGGGCCGAACCGCGTTGCTCATAGGGGCGGGGGGTGCGGCGAAGGCGGTGGCATTCAGCCTTGCCTCCGTGCTCGGCGACGGACAGCTGTTGCTCACGAATCGCACCCGTGCCACCGCCGACCGTTTGGCGGCGGAGGTTGACGCCGTCTACGGAAATACGCAGGCCGTGGCTGAGGACGACGTGCCGGAGGCTGCCGAGGAGATCGACCTCGTCGTGAATGCATCGACGCGCGGCCAGACCGGCATGCAACGAGTGACGGGCGGGGTGACGTGTCTCGAGCCGTTCTCAGCCCTGGCACCAGCACGTTCTCCTGTCGTACCGGCCGGCGAGAACCCGCAGGAGTTCTACCGACGATGGCTCCCGTTGGCGGCGGACAGCATCGCCGAGAACACTGCGGAGTCACTTCGTCGCGTGACCCGGTTCGAGGGTGCGGCATTCTTCGACCTTGTCTACGCCCCGCTGGAGACGGTATTCCTCATGCATGCCCGCCTCCATGGTTCTCCGACGGCGAATGGCAAATGGATGAACGTCGCACAAGCGGTTGACGCGTTCCGCGAACAAGGTCTGCCGCGAGCTGCTTTCGTCGTCGGGACCCCGGGAGGAAGAGCGTTCGCGCGGTTGCTTCTGTGATGGCCGCCGCGTGGTGACCCAGGTGGTGAAGGTCATCGCCGCCATCGACGACAATCATGGCGGCGACACCGCCCTCGCTCGTCAACTCATCGACACGGCCACCGAGGCTTGGATGTCATGCGGTCAGGTTCCGCCATGAAACGGTCGACCTGTCGGGCCAACGGGTGCTGCTCGATCGGCCGAATGCGGTGGGCTCGAGTGCACTAGCAACCCGAAGAGAGGTTCGCTCGAGGCTGCGGTTACCGCGGGAGACGCTTGCCGGCCTCAAGCGTCATGCGGAAGAGAAGGGGCTCGAGTATCTGCTGGCTCCCTCCGACCTATCCGCGCTCATGGAGGCGGCTGATCTGGTGGAACAGTCCATCTATGTCAGCGACGCGGTTGCGACCGATGTCCCGTTTCTCACGGCGGCTCAGTCGCGTACAGGTCCGCGTGTACGCATCAGTAGGGGGCTGTACCGATCGAGAGCTGGACCGCCTCCTCGCCTGCTTCGCCGCAACCCGAGAGATCGTCCTGATGCACTCGAACAGCGATTCAGGACGGTATGACGTCACGCATCTTCGAGGTGTTGGCCGACTCAAGCGGTTCGGGGCAAGGGTTGGTTACTCTGACACCTACTCGGGCTATTCGCTGGCTATTGGCGCGGTCTTGGCTGGTGCCGACATCATCGAGAAAGGTCTCGTCCTCGATGGCAGCACCGCAGGAGGCGCGGTCCGCGGCAGCATCGGGCCCGTCGAGTTTCGAGCGATGATGCTCGACATCCGGAATCTGAACGTGTCGCCCGGCGAGACAGTCTGGCGACAGGCGATCGGCCGCGATGCCGAAGCGGTGGATCGACGGCGGTCCCTGATTGCGAGCCGGCGGATAAGCAAGGGAACGACGATCACTGCGGACATGGTCACGTGCAAGCCGCCCGAGCGTGGTCTGTCACCACGGCTCCTGCCTTGGCTTCTCGGACGCCGTGCGATCTATGACATCGAGGAGGACGATTTCATAACGTTCGGCCTGGTAGATCTCACATGATCTCTGTCATCATTCGCACGAAGAACGAGTCCCGGTGGATCGGGTCGTGCCTTCGAGCCGTCGAACTTCAGGATATGGACGCCCATGAGTTGGAAATCATCGTCGTCGACAACGAGTCGACCGATTCGACACGAACGATCGCGGAGAACTTTCGTTGTCGGATCATTGGGATCTCTGACGCTGATTTCAGCTTCGGCCGAGCGATAAACGTTGGGATCCGGGAATCGCAAGGAGACTTTGTCGCGATTCTGTCCGGACACTGCATTCCGGTCAATGATAAATGGATCGAGCACCTCGCGTTTCCTTTTCGGGACCCGCTGATCGTGGGGGTGTACGGACGGCAGGAGCCTCTGCCGGACACCAGCGACTTCGACCGCCGCGACTTATGGACGACGTTCGGCATCGAACGCCGCCTGCAGTCCCGGGACTATATGTTCCACAACGCGAACTGCATGATCCGTCGATCGGTATGGGATTCTCTTCCGTTTGACGAGGAAATTGCGGGGGTCGAGGACCGGGATTGGGCACGCAAGGTCGTCGATCGCGATCTCTTGATCGCGTACGAACCAAACGCCAGCGTCTACCATTATCACGGCATCCATCAAGGACGTGATGAGCGACGCGCTGGCTCGAGTGGCGCGTGTGATAGAATTCATTCAGGAGAGGTCCTGAGCATGAAGGCCGTCGCAATTATTCCGGTCCGGGTAGGCGATTTCGACGACGACGGGGTCATGCCGAGCTTCGGGGGCGGCCTCTCCTCGCGTACACCGTCGAGGCCGCGCTCGGCGGCCGGAAACATCGACAGGGTGATCGTTTCGACGGATAGTGCAGCTATCCGTGACTTGGCGATCAGTCTGGGGGCGGAAGCGCCCTTTCTTCGGCCTGCTGCGCTCACCGCCTCCGGTGTGCCGATCGAGGACGTGCTTCTTCATGCCGTAACCTGGATTGAGGAGATGGGCGATACGGTCGATGCGGTCGTGCCATTGGAGATGTCCCACCCGATTCGCCCCGCGGGATTGGTTGAACGAGTTGTCGACATGCTGGCCAGCGAGGCGTTCGACAGTGTCTTCGCCGCCCTGGAGATCAAGGCCGGACTGTGGTCGGTGGACGAGTGGGGCGACCTGCAGGCGCTTGTGGCTCGGCGCCGGGATACCCGAGCGACGCGGCGGCCGGTCTACCGAGAGCTGGCCGGCCTCGCTGTCCGCGGTTCGGGTTTCCGTCCTGCGCCAGGGCGTGCACCTGGGTGGGCGGGTGGGAATCGTACCGATACGCGACGTGAGCGCCCTGGTCGACACCCAAGATGATCTCGGCCTGGAGCTGGCACGACGTCTGCTCGGCGTGGAGGGTTGAAATGACGGACAGCGACATCGCCACCAACCAGGCGGTGGGCACGGCCGGCACCGGGGCGGCCGCACCGGTGCCCGGCCAGGGGCCGCGGCTGCTCATTCTGGGGAGCTATCCGCCCCCGTTCGGAGGCATCAGCACCCACCTCGCCGGCTTGGTGCCCCATCTCATCGAGCGTGGCTTCGAGATCACGCTGCTGTCGCCGGGTGAGCAGCCCGGGGATGAGTTCGCACCGGGCCTCCGCGTTCGACGGATCACGAAGCGGCGTTCCGCCAACGCCGCACTCATGCTTCGCCACATTGGGCCCGTGACGAGAAACCTCGTCCGCTCGCGGTTCTATACGACCGAGTTCCTGGAGGCCGAGGCGATCCGAATCGCGAGCGAACCGCTCGTCGAGGGTTCCTCACTTATCTGCGTGTACCACCTCATTCCTTGGGCCTACGCCGGTGCGCAGCTCTCGCGGCAGTTCGGAATACCGTTGGTCACGGTGAATTTCGGTGAGTACTACACCGAGCCGGAGTTCTTTCGTCGGCACCGTCGCCAGATCAAGTTCATCGAGAGCCAGGCGACGGAGATGTTGTCGGTGAGTTCGCACTGCGGTGCGACGCTCGCTCACCTCGACATCCAGCGGGAGGTTCGCGTCGTCCGCTTGGGCATCGATGTCACGCGGTTCACGCCGGGGTCAGCGGCCTCGACAACGACGATTCGGAAGCGTTTTGCGATCGCCGAGAACGACCTGGTGGTTCTTTTCCTGGGCCGCATGATTCCGGACATGGGACTCCACACACTCCTCTCGTCGATCCCGAAGTTCGCGGACAAGGCGGTCACGATCGTCGCCGGCGCTCAGGGCGAACTGACGGAGAAGGTGAAGGAGCTGGCGGCCTTGCAGCCTGACCGTGTGTTCGTCGCCATCGACGTCCCCAGCGAGGAGCTTCCGCTGTACTACCAGGCTGCGGATGTGGTGGTAGCTCCCTCCCGTGATACGCGGTCGTGTTGCGGGCTGGCCATCAAGGAGGCCATGGCGGTTGGCCGCCCAATCGTCGCCTCCTCGATCGGAGGGATCCCAGAGGTCGTCGTCGACGGCGAAACCGGTCTCCTGGTCCCTCCCGGCGATGCCGATCGGTTGGCCGAGGCGATTGGGCTGCTGCTGGGCGACACAGGCATGCGCTCACGGATGGGGTTGGCCGGTCGTCGACGGGCCTTGGAGATCTTCGACATGCGCGCGACCCATGTGGCGATGGAGGGTATTTTCAGGTCAGCAGCCCAATCCGCCCAGGGCGGGAGCGCACGGTGACACAGGTGCGTTCCTCGCTCTCCACGGAGACGCGTCAGACGGCTCGGAGGCGCGCGTCGTGGCCCTCCCGGAAGGGTGGCCCCAGTGACCTCCAATTCAGAAGTGGGTCGCTCGTTCGAGGGACGGCAGGTACTCGTGACGGGCGGAGCCGGTTTCATCGGCAGCCACCTGACGCATCGGCTGACGGCTTCGGTCGTGTCCCGACGGTCGTAGACCGGAAGCCCTGGGACCCGGCCCGCATCGGCCTCGAGGTCGACCAGGTCGAGCAGATCCACATGGATGTGGCCAGCGAGGAGTTCCTGCGCTTTCTCGGCGAGCGCGACTTTGCGTACATCTTCCACCTGGCCGGCAACGCCTACGTCCCGCCCTCGGTGGAGGACCCGCGGGCGGACTTCATGGCCAACCTCGATGCGACCTTCGGCATCCTGGACGTGCTCCGGAAACTGAAGAAGACGTCGAGATTCATCTACACGTCCTCGGCCGCGGTGTACGGCAATCCGGTGCGACTCCCGGTGCTGGAGACCGACCCGACGGTGCCGAACTCGCCCTACGGGGTTTCCAAGCTCGCCGCGGAACGGTACGTCGCGGTATTCAGCGAGTTGTACGACATGCCGTGCGCTTCGGTACGGCTGTTCTCGTCGTACGGCCCGCGGCAGGAGAAGCAGATCGTCTTCGACTTCTTGTGCAAGCTCAGGGCGAACCCGGACGAGTTGTTCATCCTGGGCGATGGAACACAGACGCGGGACTTCGTCTTCGTACGAGATGTGGTGGAGGCGGCCCTTCTCGTCGCCGAGCGAGGGAGCGCTCGCGGCGAGACCTACAACGTCGCCAGCGGTCGCGAATGCACCACGGTCGAACTTGCTCACGCAATTGCCGACGCCCTCGAGCTCGATCCGAAGCACCGTCTCTCCGGGAGTGTCAGGCCCGGCGACCCCAACTATTGGCGGGCAGATATCAGTCGGCTGACGGCGATTGGTTACACGCCCCGCGTCTCACTGGAAGATGGGATCCGGGAGACGGTCCTCTGGCATCGATCGTGGGCCTCGGAGCACGACAAGGTGGGGTGAAGAGCGAGGACGAGGCCGTCACGCGTGCATCGCACTACCGTGTGATCGCCTCCGCTATCCGCTCCGCGGCGTAGCCGTCCCACAGTGCGGGGCGCCGAGGTGGCACACCCACTCGCAGGATCCGCTGCGCTTCGTCGAGGATTCGCTCAGGGTTCCGGCCAACGACGGTATTCGTCCCTTCAGACACGGTGAGGGGACGCTCGGTGGTGTCCCGAAGGGTGAGGCAGGGAACGCCCAAGACCGTTGTCTCCTCCTGGACTCCACCGGAGTCGGTGAGCACCAGGCGAGCCCCTTCCTCAAGGGCCAAGAAGTCGAGGTAGCCGAGGGGGGGAATGAAACGCATGCTCGTCGGCGCACCCATGCGAGCCATGACCACCGCAGTGCGCGGGTGTACGGGCAGGATCAGGGGGCACTCGGCCGCAACCTTGGCCAGCGCCCCCAGGAGCGCGGCCAGCATGTCCGGGTCGTCGACGTTCGCAGGGCGGTGAAGGGTGACCACGCCGTACTCGCCGCGGCGAAGGCCCAGTTCGCCGAGAATGGGCCGTCGTTTGGCCCGGTCGAGGTTGGCGACGAGGGTGTCGATCATCACATTCCCGACCAGGTGGATGCGGGTCGACTCGTATCCTTCCCGGAGGAGGTTCTCGACCGCATCCGGCGAGGGCGCCAGCAGGTAGTCGCTCAACCGGTCTGTAACCACGCGGTTGACCTCCTCGGGCATGCTCCAATCGCCACTGCGCAATCCTGCTTCCACGTGGGCGACGGCGACCGTTGCCTTGGCGGCCACCAACGCGGCCGCCATAGTCGAATTGACGTCCCCGACGACGACGACGACGTCGGGATTGACGTCGTCGACTATTGGCTCGAAGGCCATCATGACTCGCCCGGTCTGCTGCGCGTGGGTGCCGGATCCGACCCCGAGGGAATAGTCAGGTGCTCGGATGCCGAGCTCCTCGAAGAAGACGTTGCTCATCGCCGGGTCGTAATGCTGGCCGGTATGGACAAGGACGACCTCGACGTCCCGCTGCTCGAGGGCATCGATCACCGGCTTGACCTTCATGAAGTTGGGCCGTGCTCCTGCGACACAGATGACGCGCATAGCTAGAAGACCCGCAGGGTCGTCGAGGGCCAACGACCGAATGCGCGTGCCCGCCCAGGGTTCTCCAAGATCATTATCGGGAGGCCTCGACGGCCAGGTCCTGGCCGGTGATTCCGGTGATCAGAGCGCGGGGCACGAATGGCACCTTCTCATGGGGTTGATGTCTGCTTCTGCTCTACGGGTTCGGCCTACCACGTCGGCTGCTGGTGAGAGAAGCCGACACCGACCTCAGCATCCAGGCGGATGCCTCCGGAGGGACACGCGGCTAACGCCGGCTTCAGTCGTCGTTCCGCCGCCGGCCCGAGGGCGTTCGGCGGGGCGGAGCGGACCAGCGGCGCCGGAACGGGTGAGCCTGGCCAACAGCGGCATGGCTTCCGGCTCCGGTTCGGCGTCTGCGGCGGCGGCGGCGGCGGCGGGTAGGTCGGCGGGTAGGTCGGCCACCGCCTCCGCCACCTCGTCGAGCCTGACGGACAGCTTCTCCAGCTTGTCGCCGAGGCCGCTCAGCCCGAGCTCGGTCTGTGCGACCGATTCGGCCACGACCTCCACGAGGGGCGTCAAACCCTCTTGGACAGTCACCCCGATGACCTTGCGGTTGGCCACATCGCGCCGATTGAGCTGCAACGGGTAGCGCTGCACTCGCGGCCGCGACCGACGCCATGGACGACTGCATGCCGGCGGCGTGCTCGTCCTGCGACAGCTTGACCGCCTCGATGTCGCGGCGAACGGCGGCAATGATGTCGATCCTCAGATCCTCGGCCTGGCTCCGCATCGTCTGACGGACGGCGGCGGTCACGGCCGCGCTGAGCGCCTCGACGTCGACCGTCTCGGTCGAGCGCTCGTCCAAGAGCCTCGCGACCACCGCCTGCTCCTGCGTCAGCGCCGTTCGGAGGCCCTGGACCTCGTCACGAAGGGCATCGAAAGAGGTCTGGAACCACCGAAGGACATCAACCCCCGACGTGGCGGAAGTCGGCGGTGTCGATGACGGATCTGAGGGCGTGGCGCCCGACCCGTTCGGCTTGTCGCCGGCTTCATGCCCGTCGGCGACGGACACGGCCGGGTCGTGGCCGTTGACGGCACGGGGCCCGAAGAGGCGGACCTCGAGTGGGTCCTCAACCGGAGCGACCACGAAGGTGACCGGTTGGGGGCCCCGTGCCCAAATGGAAGGGCAGGCCTCGAACCGGCCCAGGCACACCACACCGCACTCGTCGCAATGGCACGAGTCGGAGTCGGCCCGCATGGCGTGGTCGCAACCATCCGCGATCCGCGATCCGAAGTCCCTACACCACGCCATTACTCGATCCTACCGCCGAAATCCAGGAAATGAACGAGCGCCCGAACAAATTCGGACGCCTCCGGGCCGACGGCTAGTCGGTCACTGGTCGTCGTCGAGGAGGTCGGCGAGCGCCGCTTCGCGTCGGCTCAGGGCCGGCCAGGCGGCGTTGCTGTCGTCGATCTTGAGCATGCGGCGCTCCACCCGTTGGGAGCGCGGAACTGTCGACCGGCCGTACAGGACGCGACCGTCGTCGGACAGCTCGACGGCCGCGGTGGGCACCACCTCCGGGGTGGCCGGAGGAGCGGGCTCCTCGGCCGGGGCTGCCGGCGGGCGGGACATCGCCGCCCGCATCCCGTCGACGGCCCGTTCGTAGGCCGCCGCCTGGCGCTCGATGGCCTCGTCCCGGCTCCCAATGGCTTCGCGAACCTCGGCCATCGCCTCCCGGAGGCTCGGCCGCGGCCGTCTCGGACTCTTCCCGAAGGCGACTCATCCCCTCCAGCACCGATGCCAGCTCGGACCGGTCGACCTCACCGGCCTTCTTCACCGCCTCGGCGACCATGCCCGGGAGGGCATCGGTGAGGGACTTGGCCGCCTTCGCCCACAGCTCGGCCGTCTCGCCCTTCTCGTGGTCCAACGCCCGCCTGTGGGCCGCGGCCCGCTCGTCGAGCTCCTGCTCCCGGTTGGCCAGCGCTTCCATCATCTTCTCGAAGGATCGCTGCAGCCCGTCCCGCATGACCTCGGAGTCGGCCTTGATGCGGGCGGCCAGCTCCTCGACCCCCGACCGCCGCTCGGACCGGTACGCCTCCATGGCGACCCGCACGGCGCTGTTGACCAGGACCGGGAGGCCGGCGAGCACCGACTGCTCGACCCGTTCCCGGTTGTCCTCCAGGAGCTCGGTCAGGGCGGCCCGTTCCTGTTCGAAGGCGGCCAGCGAGCTGCCGGCGCGGTCGTCGATCTGCTGGTCGCGGCGGTAGAGCGCCTCGAGGATCCGCTCGGACGACGCCTGGACGGTCGCATGCATGGCCTGGGTGTCGGCCCGGGCCCGCTCGGCCCGGCTGAGGGCGGTCGTGATGGCCGCCGACTGTGCGTCGAGGGCGGACTGGACGGCGGACGCGACCATGCTCGGAACCGAATCGGTGACCCACGCGGACAGCTGGTCGTACTGGCCGGCGAGGTCGATCTCGGCGAGTGACTGCGCCAACCGGTCCTGGTGGCGGACGACGTCGGAAAGGACTTGGCGATCGTCGTCGATGCCCCGGAGGTGGGTGCTGATCCGGTCGTCGATCTCCTGGGCCCGGCGGGTGAGCCCGTCGAGTCGCTTCTCCATCGACCGCTGGCGGGCGGAGATGACCGGGTCGTGCTCGATCGGCCGCGGGGCGGACGGTGCCTCCTCGGGAGGACGCTCCCTGAACGCCCGCACCTCGACGGCCTCGCGGAGGGCCTCCGCCACCAAGGCCGGAAGGGCCGCCTCCACCGCGTCGCTCACCATGCTCGGCAGCGACTGGCCGACGGTGTCCGCCACCACGCCGGGGACCGTCAGCGCGATCGACTGCCGGAGCTCGTGGGGCACCGCCGCCCGGTCCTGCTCGAGCGATCGGACCACGCCCGCGATCCGCGTGTCCACCGCCTGCCGGACGGCCGCGTCGACGGCGTTAGGCACCATCCCCGAGATCGTCCGGCGCAGTTCCTCGGGTACCGACGCCCGGTCGTAGTCGAGCGCCTGGAGGTGGGCGGCCGCCCGGTCGTCGATCTCCCGGGCCCGCTCGTCGAGCGCCCGGCGCCTTCGCCAAGTCGGCTGAGAGCCGTTCGTAGGACTGCTCGAGGATGTCGCGCATGGTCGCCGCGTCGACGTCGGTCTGAGGCGAGGCCGCCTCCTCCTTGGGCCTGGGCGCACGCTTCGGGCGGACAGGATCGGTTTCGGGCCGTTCCGCCGCCACGGGCGGAGGGGCCGGTGGCGCCGGTGCAGCTGCTGGTGGGCGGGGAGGCGAGGACGGTGGGGCCACCGGTACGCGGGCGCGTGGTGCCGGCGTGGCAGGTCGAGCAGTGGCGGTCCCGGGAGCAAGGGCTACAGGTGCGGCTGGGGGAGCGGGGGCGGCGACAGGGGCCGGAGCGGCGGCGAATGCGATCGGTGGTGCGGATGGTGTGAGGGGGACGGGTGGAGTGCGGAGCGGCGGCGCGTCGGCGACGATTGGCGGGCTGGCTTGGAGGGCTTTGAGCCAGGCCTCGCTACGAGCACGGTGCATCGCGGGGGGCGCCGGGCGGGGCGTAGGGTCGGGGGCCGGCGGCTTGGTTCGAACCGTGACCGGCTTCGCACTTCCGCTGAGGCCGGCCCAAACCTCCGGGCAGCCGCTGAATTTGCCGCGACAGACGGTCCCGCACCCCGGGCACCGGCACGACGACCCGTCGACCTGCATCAGGTGGTCACAGCCGGCGCTGATTACTGCGCCGAAATCGGCACATCGGCCCACGTCCAACGGTACCGCCCTGGGCACGGTGGAGTGCAGATGTCTCTCAAGTCCCGGGGGCGCCGCACGGCGCAGGGGCCGGGCATCACCGGCGGGCCGATCGGGCTGGTTTCGGTTCGGAGGTGTCCCGTAGATTGGGCGGAGTTTCACAAGGGAGCGTCCCAAGGGTCATGATCCCCCAGGCCATGGCACTACGGCGGTTGGGGGCGGGACCGGGATCCCTTGCGGTCGTCGCTCGCGCCCGTCACTGCTCGGTCCCGACGTGATCCGGCGCAGACGCGCCTCACGGTCCCTTCCGAGAGCCACCACGCCGAACCGTCGCCGCGTCCTTCTGGTCGGAGGCGTTGTGGCTGGGTGTGTCCTCGGTTTCGGTGCCGTCCAGTCGGTGAAGGCAGCCCGGGCGGCCTTCGCAGGCAAAGCCGCTCTGCAACGGGCGGAATCCCAGATCATCGCCGGCAACCTTGAGGCAGCGGCAGTTTCGCTGACGGGAGCGAGGGAGTCCTTTCTTCGCAGCGGCCGGGAAGTCCGTCGTCTGGAACGCGTCCTTCCTTTCAGCCGGTGGTTGCCGCTGGTAGGAACCCAACTCCGCGGAGTCGAGGAACTGGCCGAATCGGGGGTGCTCCTCTCGGACGCGGGTACCCGCCTGACCGACGCCGCCACTGCCATCATTCACCCGGAGCAGGAGGAACTCGAGCTGTCGGCGGCGTTGTCCGAGCTTCGGGAGATCCAGAGCCTCCTGAGCCTGAGCGTCGACACCATCGACCAGGCGGCGGCCAAGGTCGACTCCCTGGACGGGGAGCTGCTTGTCTTTCCCCTGGGCCGGGCGCGGTCCGACCTGGCCGGCCGACTGCCTGGGATCCGCAAGCGGGCGGTGGAGGCAGCCGACGGTCTGCGCTCGCTGATCACCTTCGCCGGGGGTTCCGGCCCCGGACCTATCTCGTGCTCTCGCAAAACCCTGACGAGCTACGCCCGACGGGCGGCTACATCGGCACCTACGGCGTGCTCAGCGCGGTGGATGGCGAGATGTCCCTCGATCATTACGACGCGATCGAGAACTGGTTCAGGGTCCATCCTGAGGCGGTGGCCACCCCCGAGGAGCGTGGGTCTCCGTTTCGTTACGACACCCGCAAGCCACAAAGCCTGGCCAATGTGAACACAGGGCCGGACTGGACGCAGGCCGGGGCGCTGGCGGCTCGGCTCTGGGAGCGGGGGGGCGAGGCGCCGGTACAGGGCGTGGTCTCGTTCACCCCTTCGTTCCTGGGGCGCATCCTGACCGTCATCGGGCCGGTTCGGGTCGAGTCATTCGACGAGACCGTCTCGGCCGAGACCCTCGTCGAACGGCTTGACTACTACACCCACCTGCTTCCTCCAGCGCCGGGCGAGGACCGCAAGGAATTCATCGCCGAGCTGGCCAAGGCGCTCATGCCCAAGCTGTTCGATGCCCCCGCCTCCCAGTGGCAGGCGCTGGCGAAGGTCATCGGCCAGGCGTTCGCCAGCCGAGAGGCGATGGTCTGGTCGACAGACCCCGACGTGGCCCAGGTGCTGTCGGAACGGAGATGGGACGGTTCGGTGCCGGCCACCGTGGGTGATTACGTCCACCCGGCGGAGTTCGAGTATGCCAACAAGAACGGCCGGGAGCTACGGAGGACGTACGACCACCACGTCGTGGTGAATCCCGATGGCTCGGCTCGAATCACAACGGTTCTCACCCTGGTCAACCCCGACCCGCCTTCGGCCCTGAATCTCGACGGCATCACCTACATCACCATGTACGGCCCCGCGGGAGCAGTGATCGACCAGGGCACCGACCCGCTGTGGCTTTCGGAAATCGAGGTGAGCGGCCATCCCGCGGTCGGCTGGTTCCGGCCACTGTCGCCACAGTCCCAAACAACGGTCACGGTGGTGTGGTGGGTCCCGAAGCTGGTCGAAGAAACGGAGGACGGCGGAGGAGCCTATTCATTGCACTGGAGGCGGCACCCCGACCATACGGGCGACATCCTCAATCTCACCGTCGACCTACCCGCGGGGTGGCGCTGGGCCACGTCGGCACCTCCAACCCAATTCGCGCTTGATCGTGACCTGGCTGGGACCTGGCCCATCGAGACCTGACCTTTCGGGGCGAGAAGGCTCTGAGCCGCTCAGCCGGGCTCGCCGACTGGCCGGGTAGGCTGCTGCGAGTGCGTGGGCAGGAGGCGGCTGGTGTCTTGGAGCTTCGTGACTACCTGCGCGTACTTCGTAGGCGTCGCGGCGTGCTCGCCGCCACCATCGCGGGAGTCGTTGGTACGGCGATGTTGGTGTCGTTCCTCCAGACGGAGGTGTACGCAGGCACGGCGAAGCTGCGCATCCAGCCCGCGCGCGGGCCTCTCGCCATTTGAGACCGTAAACGGTCAGAGCGCCACCAACGCCGACTTCATCGCGACCGAGATCGAGGTTCTGAAAGGCGAGCCGGTACAGGATCTTGTCCGCGAGGAGCTGGGTTCGGCGCCGCCGATCTCGGTCAACCCCATCGGCACCACGGCCGTCGTGCAGGTGGTGGTCGAGAGCACCGATCCGAAGGTGGCGGCGGCGACAGCCAACGCCTATGTCGCCGCCTACATCACCCACCGGCGCCAGCAGGGTGTCGCCGACTCCCTTGCGGCCCAGAACGAAGTTCAGAGCAAGATCGACGACCTCCAGGACCAGATCGACGCCCTGAACGGCCCCGACGCCCAACTCCCCGCCAACCAGGCGCAACGGCAGGCCCTCGTCCAGCAGCAAGCCCTGTTCAAGAACACCTTGAGCGAACAACAGGTCAACAGCGCCCTCATCACCGGGGGGGCCGAGATCGTGCGCCGAGCAACCGTCCCAACGTCGCCGATCAAGCCCACACCGCTCCGCAATGCGGTGCTGGCGCTGCTCGTGGGAGCGATGCTCGGCGCGGCCCTGTGCTTCCTAGTGGACCATCTCGATGACTCCATCGGCAGTCCGGAGGAATTGGAGCGTCTACCTGGGGGCGTCCGGGTGATCGGCGAGATCCCAATCGTCGAAGGGTGGAAGTCGAAGGACAGGACCCACGTGGTGGCGGCCGCCGCTCCTCGTTCCGCGCCGGCGGAGGCGTATCGGGCCCTCCGGACGGCGATTGATTTCATCTCCCTCGACCATCCGATGCGGACGATCCAGATCACGAGCCCCAACCCGAGCGAGGGCAAGACGACCACGCTGGCCAATCTGGCCGTCACCCTGGCCACGGCCGGCAAGCGGGTGGTGGTCGTGTGTTGTGACCTTCGTCGGCCCCGGATCCACGAGTTCTTCGGGCTCTTGAACAATGTGGGCTTCACGTCGGCGCTCCTCGGCGAGCGGCCGGTGTCCGCCGTCCTCCAGGCCGTACCGGGCATCCCCCGCTTGCGTATCCTTGCCTCGGGACCGCTGCCGCCGAACCCCTCGGAGCTGCTCGGCTCGCAGCGAACGGCCGATGTCTTCGCCGCCCTCGCCGCCGACTGCGACATCGTCCTCATCGACTCCCCGCCGCTCCTCCCTGTCACCGACGCCCAAGTGCTGTTCCGCCAGGTGGACGCCACGTTGTTGGTCGTGTCGGCCGGTTCGACGACGCGGAAAGAGGCGACTGCGGCCCTGGCCAAGATTCGCCAGGTTGATGGCCCCCTGGTCGGATCCGTTCTCAACGGGGTGAAGGCCGAAGGCGGGTACGGCTACGCCTACCGCTACGAGCGAGGTGACGAGCCCAGACCCGATGGGTCCGCCAACGGTTTCGCCACGAACGGTTCGGGTGCTCTCGAGCCTCAATCCCCGCGGACGAGACCTCAGCGAAGCGGAGGAGGAAGGCGCGCCGCAAGGCGTAGCCGCCCTTGGATGTCGGCAGGGTGGTCGGGACGCGGTCCAGGTGGCGCAGCTTCATCCCGGCTCCGAAGGGTGCCGACACCAGGGCGTGACTTTTGGCTCCGTTGAGATCCTGTGGTTAGAGTCGGCGTTGAACGCGGGACAGGGTGACGAGTTAGAGTCCTGTTTCGCACGCGGTGGGGCCACATCGGGACGCCATGTCTGGCTGGCCGAAGTGTCCCCACCCGGCGGTGCTGAGGAAGGGCGGTTCCGAATGCAGGCTCCAACGAACGTTCGGTCTGGGACGGGTCCTTTCGCGCTGGATCTCGGGTGGCGTGCCCTTCACGGGGCCGAAACTTCGACGACACACAGCCTCGGTAGGGTCATGGCACGCAGCCGGCATGGCCGGGGCGGAGAAGTGATCCCCGGATTCGACGACGGCGGAGCGTGGCGCGATGTTGCTCGATAGTGAGACCCGAGTCGGGATCGGCGGTAGCACACCGACTTCGGCTCCTCCCCGGCCGGCAATCCTGAAACGGAGGGAGCCGGCGAACTGGTGGCGACGCTACGCCTGCGCCATCGCACTCTTGGATTCGGCGGCCATGATCGTGGGTGCCACGGTCGCCCTGTGGGTGCGATTCGGAACGCTCGACGCCACTTCGACGGGACCGCTGTCGATCCCCTACCTGCTCCTGGCTGTCGTGGCCGCGCCAGCGTGGGTCCTCACCGCGAGCCTGGGTGGAGCCTACGACCGGCGCTACTACGGATGGGGCACCGAGGAGTATCGGCGGGTGTTCGATTCTGCGGTGCGGTACTTCATGCTCGTGGCCCTTCTCGGTTTTCTGTTCAAGCTCGACGTGGCCAGGGGTTTCGTGGCGATCGCGGTCCCGTTGGCGACCGGTCTCACCCTGCTCGGCCGCTACGTCCTACGGCGCTGGCTCCACCGCATGCGCCGTCACGGCAGGTTCACGAAGCGAGTGCTGGTCGTCGGCTCCCCCTCCGCCAGCCGGGAAGCTCGTGTCGCAGCTCCAAGGCCCGGCCAACGGCTTGCTGGTGATCGGCTGCTGCATGGCGGACAAGATCGCCGCCCTCGACGTCGACGGCGAGGCGATACCGGTGCTCGGTGAGCCGGGAGACGCGCTCGAGGCGGTGGTGGCCGCGCAGGCCGACGTCATCGCCATCGCCGACACCAACTCCCTTACGAACGGATCGCTGCGGCGCCTGGCCTGGCAACTGGAAGGAACCGGCGTCGACCTGATGGTCGCGCCCTCCCTCACCGACGTCGCCGGCCCGAACATCTCGATTCGCACCCTGTCGGCGATCCCACTCCTCCTGGTGGAGGAGCCGGAGCTGAAGGGTCGGAAGCGACTGGCCAAAGAGGTGTTCGATCGAATCACGGCTCTCGGCGTGTTGCTGGCCCTCACGCCGGTGTTGTTGGCGATCGCGGCCGTCGTGCGCCTCACGAGTCGCGGGCCGGCCCTGTTCCGGCAGGTACGGGTCGGGCTCGGGGGCAGACACTTCGTGATCTGGAAGTTTCGGACCATGCGGGTCGGGTCCGAGGACCGGCTCGACGACGTGCTGCACCTCAACGAGCAGGACGGCGTCCTGTTCAAGATCCGTGACGACCCCCGGATCACGCCGGTCGGGCGCTTCCTCAGGCGCTGGTCGCTCGACGAGCTCCCACAGTTCTGGAACGTCACCCGGGGTGACATGTCGATCGTCGGGCCTCGCCCGCCCCTGCCGGGAGAGGTGGAGCGCTACGACAATCACGTACGCCGGCGGCTCCTCGTGAAACCCGGCCTCACCGGGCTCTGGCAGGTCGGCGGCCGCGCCGGTCTGCCGTGGGACGAGGCCGTCCGCCTCGACCTCTACTACGTCGAGAACTGGTCTCTCTCCATGGACGCCACCATCATCGCCAAGACGCTGACGGCTGTCCTTCGCTGCCGAGGGGCCTGTTGAGGGCGGTTCTGGATCCTCTTTGCGACTCGCTTCCCGTGTCAAGATTGCCGCCCGACACGCGCTTCGGCGGGCTGGGTTCGACCTCGTACGGTCACTTCCACCGGACGACCTGTTGCGCCGGCGGATCGACCTGCTCCGACGCCACCAGATCGACGTGCTGTTCGACGTCGGCGCCAACGCGGGCCAGTACGCGACCACGATGCGTGCCCTCGGGTACGCCGGCCGGATCGTCTCCTTCGAGCCCTCGTCCGAGGCGTTCGGCATCCTGTCCCACGCGGCCGAAGGCGATCCTAAGTGGACAGCGGTGAACTGTGCCCTGGGAGAAGCGGAGGGAACCGTAACGCTCCATGTCTCCGGTAACTCCCAAAGCAGTTCGACACTCGCCATGCTCCCAGCCCACGTCGATGCCGATCCGGCTTCGGCTTTCGTCGTGGACGAAACCGTTGCCGTGACCACCCTCGCAGGCCAGATTGATCGCCAGGTGCAGTCCGGCGAGCGCCTGTTCGTCAAGATCGACACCCAAGGATCCGAGCATCAGGTCCTAGCGGGGGCAGGCGACCGGCTCGGGCGTGTGGCGGGGCTCCAGTTGGAGTTGTCCATGGTGCCGCTCTACGACGGACAGGTGCTCATCGAAGGCCTGATCGCCTCGGCGCGGGCGATGGGATTCGTTCCGATGTCGCTCGAACCGGATTATTACGATCGATCCACGGGTCAATTGCTGCAGGCGGACGGCATCTTCTTCCGCCCCGACGGTGCCGAGCCGGGAGAACGGGGCGGGGCCGAATGACTTCATCAATCGCCCGATCTGGGATGCCAGCTTCGACCCGTCGAGGACGATGCACACTGCGAGCCCGCACCTTCGGTTGGCTCATTCATCACAGCAAAGGGGACTCGTGAAGAAGGCACTGGTAACCGGCGCCGGCGGGTTCATCGCCGGCCATCTCGTCGAACGCCTGAAGTCGGATGGCTACTGGGTGCGGGCGGTAGACCGCTTCAGCCGTGAGTTCGGTGAGAGTGCGGCGGACGAGTACGCGATCATCGACCTGCGCGAGCGTGACGGGTGCGCCGATGCTCTGCTCTGCGACGACGGGCCCTTCGACGAGGTGTACCAGCTGGCCGCGGACATGGGCGGGATGGGCTTCATCCATTCCGCCGAGTGCGAGATCATGCGCAACAACGCCTTGATCAACCTCAACATGATCGACGCCGCAGCCGCAGCGGGTGTCGCCCGGTACTTCTACTCGTCGTCGGTGTGCATCTATCGAGACATGCAGCCCGGCGAGCCGGAGCTGAACGAGGCGGACGCCTATCCGGCTCTCCCCGACAACGAATATGGCTGGGAGAAGCTCTACGCCGAGCGGGTGGCGATGGCCTACGGCCGACGCCACGGATTCGCGGTACGGATTGCACGGTTCCAGAACTGCTATGGCCCCCGGGGAACGTGGCAGGGCGGTCGGGAGAAGGCGCCGGCAGCAACATGCCGCAAGGTGGCCGAAGTGCCCGACGGGGGGACCGTCAAAGTGTGGGGCGACGGGACCGCGGTTCGCTGCTACATCTACGTCGATGACCTGGTGGACGGGATCATCCGCTTGACCCACTCCGACATAACTGAGCCTGTCAACATCGGGACCAGGGAGTACGTCACCGTCAAGGAGCTCGTCGATGTTGTCGCGGCCGTTGCCGAGAAGGACATCCAAATCGACTGGGTGGACGGACCAGTAGGGGTACAGTCCAGAAACTTCAGCAACGATCGTATCGAGTCTCTGGGATGGTCGCCGCGCCACACTCTGCGCGATGGGATTACTTCGACCTACCTCTGGATCGAAGAGCAGGTGCGCGCTCGTGCATTGGCTGGCGCGGACGCGTAACGACAAGGTTCTGGACTGGTGGGACAGCAACTGCTGATCGTCGGGATTAATTATGCGCCGGAAGAGACAGGAATCGGGCCTTACACGACGGGCCTAGCTGAACACATGGTTCGCCGTGATTGGGAAGTCAGCGTAGCAACCGGTATGCCGCATTACCCTCGTTGGCAAGTCGACGCCGCTTACAAGAGCCGTTTCCGAGTGACGGAGGAGCGGTGTCACGTAACCCTCCATCGATTTCGGCAATACACCCCAGCGCAGCAATCGTGCATAGGGCGCAGCCTTTACGAGGCTAGCTTCTTTCTTCAGACTACTACAATCAGGCGCTCCACGGCCAAGTCCAGTTGCGTACTCGGAATAGTCCCCAGCCTTAGTGGTGGTGCTGCCGCTGCACTAATCGCTCGCCGATGCCGCGTACCGTTCGGCATTGTGTTCCAAGACCTTGTGGGTCAGGCTGCCAGTCAAAGTGGAATTCCAGGCGGTGGGAAGGTTGCCCGATCCGCGCGGGTTCTTGAGCGATGGATTGCACGGCGAGCCAACGCAGTCGCGATAACTGCCGAATCCTTTCGACCCTACCTTGAAGACGCAGGTATAGCGCCTGAGCGGATCGTTCACTTGCCAAACTGGTCCCATGTCGATGCGCCCACACGGTTGCCCTCCACGATCAGGAGGCAGTTCGGATGGGACAATCGGCAGCCTATTGTCATGCACGCTGGCAACATCGGCTTCAAGCAGGACTTAGGGAACCTGGTTGCGGCAGCTCGCCTCGCTCACCACGAGGCATCGCCCCTACGATTCGTTGTAATGGGCGACGGAGCGGAGCGGGTGCGAGTGAAGGCGTTGGCAGCCGATCTGCCCAATGTGGAGTTCTTGGCACCGCAACCGACTGCAATTTTCATGGATGTGCTTGCTAGTGCCGACGTCCTTATCATAAACGAGCGACCAACTGTGCTGGACATGTCGTTACCGAGCAAGATCACGTCCTATTTCAGGGCGGGCCGGCCAGTCGTCGCCGCCGTTCCACCGGCCGGTGCAACGGCGGCCGAGCTTCGTCGCTCAGGTGGAGCGGTGCTCGTCCCGGCGGGAGATCCTCAGGCGCTGTTGTCGGCGATCCGAATGGTGCTGCGGGACACGGACCTATCTGGGAGGATCACCAGCGGAGCGCGCGCTTATGCTTGCTCGAACCTGGATATGACAGTGCTTTTGGAAAGGTCGGAGCGCTTTATCGCAGATATGTTGAGAGGCAGCAAATCCTGACAGAACGATGCTGCATTGGTTCGAGCGCATGGTGCATAATGCGCAGCGCCTCGGCATGAGCGCAAAACCATGAATCAGATCACCGACCAGCGAAGACTGAAGCGGGGGAATAGATCGGCCCTCGCAGAAATGAGGGCGGCGATAGTGAATGCTGCGAGCCCGACGCCGTGAGAGTTCGACCGCCAGTAGAGATGAGTGATATAAGGATATGGCTATCACAAAGACATTGAGCCTCGCTAGGAATGCCGCAAAAAGTGCCGTCGTGAACTTTTCTCCGGGTACGATCGCTCGGCTTGAATGGGCCTCGGGTCGAGGGCAACGTAAATGGGGCGGTGCGATGAATGGCCAACACGCCCGAATGCGAATGGTTAGGCAATTGGTATCGGCCCTGCCCGTACGAGCGGTGATCGAGACCGGTACGTTCCGGGGGGCGACGACAGAGTTTCTGGCGCACGTCACTGGAGTCCACGTGTATACTGTTGAGTTGAGCCGACGATATTATGAGTTCAGTAAGATCCGTTTCGGGGGTGATCCATTCATTCACCAGTATCTTGGCGACTCCCGAGAATTCCTGCGCTCGTCTGCGGCAGACCCTAGTCTGCCGAAAGAACATGTGCTGTTCTATCTTGATGCGCACTGGGAGAAGGATTTGCCACTGCGCGAGGAGCTTTCCCTCATTCGTCGGTGGTGGTCGAATGCAATCTGCATTATTGATGACTTCGAAGTGCCAGGTGATCCTATGTACCAGTTCGACGACTATGGACCGGACCAACGATTGACCCTGGACTACTTGCCGCCCGAAGCGATTGGGGATAAAGCCATCTTCGCGCCGTCCGTGCCGGCAACCGAAGAGGACGGACGCCGGCGAGGCTGTGTGGTGGTTGTGGATCAGTCTCGTGCGGAGGTCGTTGAGGAGCACTGTGAGCTTCGACGCGTCCTCTAACTTGCATCGGGTCGAGGGTCGGGACTGCAGTCGGGCCGATCGGGGGAACTAGTGTGATCCGACCCACCGCCCGCCCAACGGGCGAACCCATCTTTTCGATTCTAATCCCAAGCTTCAACTCCGGCGGCTATCTGGAGGCCGCGTTGACAAGCGTCTTGGACCAGGAGGTGGTCGGCGAGGTGTTGGTGCAGGATGCGGGGTCTGGCCCCGATACTCGGCGCGTCTTGGATCTGTTCTCCTCGCGAGTCGATGTCCAGATCGAGCCAGACAGGGGCCAAGCTGACGCCTTAAACAAGGCCTTCGCTCGATGTGCGGGCGATATTATTGGGTGGCTCAACGCCGACGACATCTACTATCCGGGGGTTCTCGAGAAGGTGGCAGCCACCTTTCGACTTAATCCGGGCGTTGATGTCGTTTATGGCGATTTCGCACTCGTCGACGCGGAAGGGCGGCAGCTGCGCCGCTACTTTGTCGGACCGTGGGATCGGCACCGGCTGTATAAGCGCGGGTGCTACATCTTCTCGGGCGCGACGTTTTTTCGGAGATCGGTATTCACGCATTACGGCGGCTTTCGTCAGGACTTGCACTACTGCATGGATCTTGAGTTCTTTCTCCGGATTGCGGACTCGGTGACGGCGGTCCATCTTCCAATCGTGATAGGCGCGCTGAGGATACACTCGGCATCGAAGAGTGTGGGCTCGGGATGGAGATTTCTGCCGGAGGGCTACCGTGTGCGTAAAGAGGTGGGCCATCAGCCCGGTGCCAGGTTGTTGGCGCTGTCGGCAGGAGCGCGCGCGGGGCTGTATCTTGCCCTGCAGCCACTACGATATTCCCGCGGATGGGCTTCGCTGCGATCGAGTCGGCGCCTGTAGGATCGACGGACCCAGAGTGTCGCTGACCGGTAAAACGTCCTGCTGCGGGCGTTGTAGGTCAGGAGCGACTTATGGAACCCACTATCCTGAATGTATCACTAGGGCGTCGGTTGTGGTGGTCGGTAAGGTCTGCGCCGACGGAATCGCCTGCGCACGGCCGAGTTTCACGCATTAGTGGCCAATTCGTTCACACTCGGTGGACCTGGAGTTGGGCTTTCCAGTGTCGGCCCCCGTCGGAGCGATCGGTTGTTCAACATCCGGGATGCTCTTGTCTTCGGGATCCCTTGCCTATCATTCGTGCATGTCAGACTGGTGGGGCGACTCTACTTATCAGAGGTGCTACTCGCCATATCCCTGCCGTACCTAATGCGGTCGCGCGAAGGTGATCCTCGGGACATGAAGGCCGTTAAGGTCGTCATGCTGTCGGCCTTGTGGCTGTGGGCGCAGATGGTCGCTGACGTCCTTCATCGTAGCGAATTCCAGGACTATGCGCGCGGGTGGGCTAAGATCTCGTTCACGGCGGTGAACTTCTTGGCGCTCTATGTTCTGGTCGGTGATAGCGTCCGTCGTACCAAGCTTTACGCGCTTGGGCTCGCTGTCGGTGGAGTTCTGACCTTCAAGCTTGTTCCGGACCCCTACGCATTTCAATATCCTTGGAAGTTCGGTATTGGGTTCCCAATAACGGTGCTTGTCGTGTTGGCGGCATCGACTCGTCGCATCCGAGCCGTTCCTTTCGGACCATTCATTATGATGGTGGGGATCGCCGCGGTGAATTTCTTAAACGGTTTCCGCAGCCTGGGCGGTATCTGTCTACTGACTTCTGTCCTAGCGCTGTCCCACGAATACGTGAGGAGGCGGCCCCAGACCGTGCGAATATCGCTCGGGCGGTTTGTTCTCCTCGGGGTGGCAGCAATGGTTACCGCTGTGAGTATCTTGGGCGTGTACTCGAGAGCGGCGACGTCGGGTCTGTTGGGAAAAGCGGAGGCCGCGAAGTACTCGCAGCAGGCGGAAGGCCGATTCGGCGTTCTCCTCGGCGGAAGAAGCGAGGTCTTTTACTCGACGGCTGCCATAGCGAAGTCGCCGATCATTGGTTCTGGTTCGTGGTCTAGGTCGCCAGCCAACAATACTGCAGTCACGCGTCTTCGGGAGTTCGGGTACCGGCAAGCTCCGAATGCAAAGGAGCAAGTATCGGCGCACTCCTACCTGCTCGGCTCGTGGGTAGAGGCAGGGATCCTAGGGATGATGTTTTGGGTGTGGATCCTCTTCCTGGCTGCAACGGCAATTATGACTACATACCGGCACCGGGCGACGTGGGGACTTCTTGTTGCGTTCTTGTCGGTTAAGCTCGTCTGGGACGTCCTCTTCTCGCCGTACGGCGCAGAAGCCCGGCTAATCGCACCGTTCTCGGTCGTGGTGATCTTACTTGTGCGGCGCGCGGTGACCGTTGGAGAGAGGGTCCCTTCCATCGAGCTGGAACCGTCTCCTTCGTAGCAAATGGATCGCAGGGGACAGAGTTCGGGGGGTCGCAACGGCCTGCCACCGGGTCACGAAGCGAAGCCGGCTGACGGCGTTCTTGCCGTGGCGGTAGCACAGGATCACGCGCTAGGATGAGTCTTCGACGGGATGCCGTCTATACCGGTGGATTCAGTGCCCTGAGACTAGCCATCTCGGTGGCGGCAATTCCGGTCATGACGCGATCACTTGGACTCGCAGTATTTGGCGAGTGGACCGTTCTGATGGCGGTCCTTGGTCTCGTTCCTATTGCACAGGTGGGCTTGGGTCCTGCGCTCAGCTATCTAATTTCGGCTCGGCCGGCAGATCGATGCGCAATAGTCGGCTCGTCTCTCGTTCTCTTTCTTGCGATTGGCGCTGCGGTAAGCATACCGCTTGTGTTCGCCGCGCCAATGCTTGCGCCTCACCTCGTCCGAGGCCAACCCGAGGCCATGACGGCAGCTCTCCGACTCATTGCCATCGCCGGCTGGCTGCAGCTCCTACGTCAATGGATGACGGCCTTGGAAGCGGGGTTGCAGCGATTCGATGTGCAGGTAATGGCTGAGGGTATTGGGACGTTTGCGTTGAACGCCGGTTTCATCGTTCTTTGTGTCAGGGGTTACGGAATTGTCGCATTGGCAGGGTGGACTGTGCTCGCCTCGTTGGGGACGCTTGTCCTGCATTTCTGCCTACTCGCTTATCGGACCAGGGCGCGCACGGCTGGTCGGCTCCGCTGGCAGCTTGGCGAGGCGAGAGCTCTCTTTGGGTACGGGTGGCGACAGTGGGTCTCGCAGGTTGCCGGCGTGCTATTCACCCAGGCCGACCGCCTCGTTGTAAATTCAGTCCTCGGCCCCACTGCGACCGGGCTGTACGCGGCTGTGACCGCAGTGGCGGCAAGGATTAACGAACTGTCCGCAGCGCCGCTCCAGGTGATTGTGCCTGCGATCGCTCGAGAAAGGGCCAAGGGCGATTCTGGCGGAATGCGACACACGTTCCAGAACGCCTTGGTATTAAACCTTGTGGTCGCTTACGGCTTGGCGGCAGCGGTGATGTATGGCGCCCAACCGCTTAGCGAGCTTCTGGTGCCGAGCGGCTCGGTGGCGACGGTGGAAGCAATGCTGAGAATAGCTGGCTTTACATATGCAATCTTTTCGGGCACAGCTGCGTCCTACTTCGCCGCGCAAGGGCTCGGGCGCCCATCCATTAACGCGCGATGGGGAGTCGTTGGTGGTACTGCGTTTCTTGTGGGATTTGTCGTGCTGATAGAGAACTTCGGGCTCCCAGCCGCAGTCTGGGCGAATCTGGCCTATGCTCTCGTATTTGGAGCGACGGTCGAGGTTCAAAGAGCAATGGGGATATCATGGCGCTGGCTGTTCAAAGCGCACGCAGTCTTTGTTCTTGCCCTTGGCATCTCGCTGATCGCAAGCGTCTACATTGCAGGTGGTCATGGGCGTTGGGCCTTGAGTGTGGTTCTTGCCGTGGCGATCAGCCACGCAGCGGCTGCGATATGGTTTGTCTGTGAGATTCGGAAGCGACGGTCTCCTGGTGCCGCCAGGATGCCCGCGTAGCAAGCTCGAAATGTCGTCTGTGACCCGCTCGGCGCGCTTGAGCGAACTTGAACGTCGGGAGAGTCCGCGTCGCCTACTTAGATGCCCAGCCTGTCCCGGCGATGCCACTGGACGGCTTCCTGCGGGAGTGCGGTCGTAATGCGAATTTTGCAACTCATCGGCACCTTGGCCCCGAGCTATGGTGGGCCGGCAATCGCGACCCCCGATCTTTGCGAGGCGCTGGCTCAGCGGGGCCATGATGTCGAGCTCTATGCGATCGAATTCCGTCAACAGCTGGGCGATGGTGTCCCAAGGCACCCGACGGGCTATCGACTCCGAATGTTTTCCGTAGATAGTCGCGGGTCGTATGGCCTTTCTCCGGGACTCGCGCAGACCCTATGGCGGACGGTCTCAGATTTCGACGTCGTACATATTCACTCCGTTTACGGCTTTCACACACTTGCAGCGTCGTCTGCCTGCCGAGCACGCGGGGTGCCGTATCTGGTCAGTCCGCACGGCGCTCTCGATGCATATCATTGGTCTAAGAAGCGGTGGAAGAAGGCGCCGTACGAGCGACTGATCGAACGAAGAAACCTCCAAGGTGCCAGCGCGATTATTGCGACTTCGCCACATGAGATGGCTGATATTGGTCTCCTGAAGTTGCGGCCTGCGATCCGTATTGTACCGCAAGGCGTCCGTCAGCCCGACGGCTGGCCAGGGGCGTACCAGGAACGTAAGGGGAACGAGGTGCGCAGCCCGGTGATTGCCTCGATTGGACGGCTCACGGCGAAGAAGGGCCTCGACATTCTCATTGAAGCCATGGTCGTCATCAGCAAGGCGCGGCCGGACGCCATGTTGATCATTGCTGGGCCAGACGATGGCAGGACGGAGGGTGTGTTACGCGCTCTGGTGACCCGCCATGGGCTCTCGGACCGAGTCCAGATCGTCGGTCCGCTTTACGGTGCGGAGAAGTGGGAACTACTGGCGCGAGCAACCGTCTTTGTGCTTCCGTCGCAGGATGAGAGCTTTGGTGTCGCGGTGGCTGAGGCCATGACGGCTGGCGTGCCGGTCGTCGTGAGCGAGGGTGTGGCATTGCACGACGTCGTTAGGCGAGAAGGCGCAGGGCTGGTCGTCGACCGCTCAGCCGACGCGGTGGCGGAAGCGGTCCTGACCATCTTCAGTGAGCCGATCGCATCCGCTGCGCTTGGGCGACGAGGGAGAGATGTGGCTATAGCGCAGTTCAGCTGGCCCGCGGTCGCGAAGGTGTTTGAGGATGTCTGTGACGAGCTCATCTGAGCGGATGGGCGCCAGCATACCCCGGGCGGAGCTATGGCTGCCGGGTACGCAATGGAGACATAGCCGTCGTTTCTGTACCTCGGTCCCGCGGACACCGGAACAACTTGTGCCGGGCACATGGGCGTGGAATCGGATTCGGCGATGAGCGGGTTGCGTATGAGAAGGGGGATGCTGTTTTCCTTCGTCGCCCTCATACTGCCGCCGTCGAGAGTCAAGAATCGGCTGCTGAGTATATTCAACGGGGTGGAAGTAGATCCGACTGCGATCGTGGGCCGCGTGATCATCATGAAGACGTCATGTCTGTCGCTGGGGGCCAATTCTAGACTCGGTCATATGACCATGGTGCGGCGGCTTCGGCACCTTCGCCTTGAAAGCGGCGCCCGGATCGGCAACTTCAACATAATTTCGAGCGCCGAAGCATTCGAGTGCATGCCGGACGACGGGCTGCGAGGACGTCTGACCTTGGGCGCAGAGGCCGCCGTCACAAACCGGCACTATATTGATTGCAGTGGGGGTGTCAAGATTGACTCCTTCACAACCATAGCTGGCTGTCGATCGACAATCTTGACCCATCAAATCGACTTGGAGCAGAATCGGCAGGTCTTGGCGCCGGTAGTGATTGGAGAGCGCTGCTTTCTCTCCAGCAATGTCTCTATCGCACCGGGAGCGACTGTCGGTGAGCGCATCGTTGTCGGGATGGGCGCACTAGTGAGGGGTAACCTGGACCTTTCTGGGCATCTTTATGGCGGGGTGCCGGCACGCTCTCTTGGCCTCGCCAGGAATCGTGGCTACGCGTCCCGATCAAGGGGTCCGGTAGATGTGTGTGGTTCACATGGCACTGTCGAGCTGTCGGCGCATCCGTGGCGCCGAGGGTCGGCATGACCCCGACGGTTACTGGTGGCATCAAAGAGCAGCACCTCGTTCGTACACATACACTGGACTGCATGCTCAATTGTCTCCCACCCTCTGACGTGCTTTCGATTGATTTCGAGGGCGCGGAGATCCTTGTGCCCGCTGGTGGTGAAGCCGTGTTTCGTAGAGACCAAGATTCTGCCGCCGAGCACGCTGATACACCTCTACTTCTGCCCACCAGTTCGAGCTGGCTCAACCTGGTGTAGCGCTGGCTCGAAGAGCCGACGACCGCCGCCTGCGTCAGACTCGTTGAGCAGCATGGGCGACCTGACCGACGTCATCGAAACTCCTAGCTACTTCGTCCCGAAAAAGGCCGAGCCGCCGATTCCGGGCGTTAAGCAGCCATGAATGTTCGGCCGGGACGGCCTCATCTCAGGGCTCTCCGGCTCCCCTCCGGCCGATCCTCGCCTCCTCGTGGGAGGGAGGGCCGCGCCGGGGGAAGCCGGAGAGCGTTCAGGTGAACAGTGACGTTGGTGGTGGCCCGGGAGGTGGACCGGCGGCTGCCGGCTGGGGCGGTCGTGGTCGCTCGTCGGTGGCGGGCCGAGGCGACTGCTTGGCGTCGACGAGGGTCGAGATCTTCACGCAGTTGTGGGCCAGGATGCCGAGCCCGCACCATGTCTGGGCCCCGCCGATGCCGTCGAGCAGCGTGCGGTTCAGCGCGTAGCCGTGCTTGAGATGGCTGATCCGGCCCTCGCAGCCGGTGCGCCATTTGACGAGACGGCGGAACCCGCGGCCGCCCTCGACCTTGCGCCGGGCCGCGCCGGGCTTGCCCTTGCGGGGGATCGCGACCGTCTTGACGCCCAAGTCCTTGAGCTGCTCTTCCACCTTCGCCTCGCCATAGCCCCGGTCGGCGGCGACGGCCCGGGGGGCCTTGCCCACCAGTTTCTTGACCCGCTCGACGGCGGGGGCGAGTAGCGGGGCGTCGGGCGGGTTGCCGATCATGACCTGGTGGTCCAGCACCACGCCGTCGGCGTTGTCGAGGACCTGGGCCAGGTAGCCGAACTGCACCGGCTTGCCCAAGCGGCCCTTGGCGATGGGTCTCGCGTCGGTGTCGTGCAGGCTCACCACCCGGGTCGCGCCCAGCGGCGTCTCGCCCCCGAGGCGGACCCGGGTCTGGGCCACGACCCTCTCCACCAGCGTCGATGTCGATTCCAGCTCGGCCACCAGGGCTCGCGCCTTGGTCCCCGCGGCGGCTCCCCGACGGCCCAGCGTGCGGGTCGCGTTGGCGGCCACGTGGCGGGCGTCGGCCACCGCCAGGGTGGCGATGGTGGCCATCTCGGCGGTGATGGTCTTGACCTCGTCGCGGGCGTCGTCGCTGCGCCGGCGCAGCCACGCCCCGATCGAGTGCGCCCGGCGGCGCATGGAGCGGGTGCGGTCCCGGTGGCCGGTGCGCACGGCCAGGCCCATGTCCTTGAGCGCGGCCACGGCCTTGGCCAGCTTGGCCACGCCCCGGGCCAGCAGTCCCGAGTCGGTGGGGTAGGCGACGTTGGCCTCCACCACGGTGGTGTCCGCCCGCACCTTGTCGGTCTTGAGCACCTTGGCCCCGGCCGCCTTGGCCAGCAGCGTCTCGTTCAGCTTGGCGATCGTCGCCTCGCCGCAGCGGGCGGTGATCTTGGCCAGCGTCGAGGGGTGCGGCACCGTCGTCCCCAGCGGGATGCGGCAGAACCGGCACCAGGTGATGGAGTCGGCCACCTCCCGGCACAGGCTCTCGTAGCCGAGGCGGTAGCGGAACTTGAGGAACATCATCCGCAGGTAGACCTCGATCGAGGATCGACGGGCGCCCCAGCGCCGGGTCGAAGAAGGACCGGTAGGGCTCGAAGAACGCCAGGTCATCGAGCAGCCGGTCGACGGATTCGAGCTCGGCCGGCATCCGCAGGCAGGGTTCGGGCAGGATCGCTTCCCAGAGCGTGTGCTCGGGGCTTATCGTTCTCAACATTGGTGGCCTCAATCCCTTCGCTGACAAGGGGTTGAGGCCATCATGACGATATTCGGGCCCGATCGCGAGCACCCTCGCAACCTAAAGGTGCAGGTCAGGGGCTATTTTGGACCCCGAGTTTTTCGTGGCGAAGTAGCTAGTCGAGTGAAACGACAACCTTCGAGTTATAACCAGAACCTGTGGATCACCCACCCGTTCGAGGGCGCGGCGTACCTTCCTCGTTGACCAAAACGAGTAGTCGCTGGCGGTGGAACGCCGGGTGGCGTCCGGTCCCCGGTGTAAATAGACGACGGGCGTAGGTTCCTCTCGAAGCCTTCCGAGCAGAGAAAGGAACCCACACCCGTGTCCACCCGAGTATCCCCCGTCGAGCGCGTCCGCGCCGACATCGACACCTTGTTCGCCTCCGACCGTGAGCTGGGCGACGTGCTGGAGGAGGTCGCCCGCCTCGGCGTGCGCCTGCTCCTGCAGACTGCCATCGAGGCCGAAGTCACCGAGTTCCTTGGCCGTGAGCGCTACGCCCACGGCGATCGGCGCCGGCCCGGCAGCCGCAACGGCCACTGCCCGACCACCGTCAAGACCACCGCCGGGCCCATCACCATCGAGCGCCCCAAGCTGCGGGGCACCGACGAGGCCTTCGCCTCCCGGCTGCTGTGCATCGGCGTGTGCCGGACCAACGCCCTGGAGTCCCTCGTCATCGCCGGCTTCGTGCGGGGCCTGTCGGTGCGGGACGTTGAGGCCACCCTGGCCGAGGCCCTCGGCCCCGAGGCGGCCCTGTCCAAGTCCACCGTGAGCCGGGTGTGCGAGGCCATCAAGGACGAGTTCGACACCTGGAAGAAGCGGGATCTGTCCGACGTCGCCCTCGAGTACCTGTACCTCGACGGCAGCCACTTCCGCTACCACGACGGGGCCCGGGCCGAGCCGGTGCTGGCCGCGTGGGGCATCACCACCGAGGGCCGACCGGTGCTGGTGGGCCTGGAACCGGGATCCTCGGAGTCCACCGACGCCTGGCGGGGCTTCCTGGAGAACATGGTGGCCCGGGGGCTGCGGGCGCCGCTGCTGGTCATCTCCGACGGCGCCCCCGGCCTCATCGGCGCCGTCGAGCTGGTCTTCGCCGCCAGCCTGCGCCAGAGATGTCTGATTCATCGAGCGAGGAATGTCCTGGCCAAGGTGCCCGTGGAGCACCAGGCCGAGGTGAAGAAGGCCTTCTGGGCCCTCTTCGACGACACCGGCACCGAGCCCGGCGAGGCGGCCATCGCCGTGGTCCGGGGCCGGGCGGAGGGCTTCGTGGCCACCTACTCGAAGCGCTTCCCGGCGGCCGTCGACTGCCTCTGGCCGACTTCGCCAGCCTCACCACCTTCCTGCGGTTCCCTGCCGGCCATCACGGCCGGATCCGCCACTCCAACTTCATCGAGCGCACCTTCGGCGAGACCCGCCGCCGGGTCAAGGTCATCGGCCGGCTCCCCGGCGAGCGCACCTGCCTGGGGCTGGTGTGGGCGGTGCTGGACCGGGCCAGCCGGGGCTGGCGGGGTGTCGTCATGACCCCCGTCGCCGTCCGCCAGCTCCAGGACCTGCGCCGTCAGCTGTTCAGCCCGACGGCAATCGAGGAGGTGCCGACCGGGTCCACCGAAGCTGTCACAGCCGCCGCGTAGATTGACCAACGAGGAACCTGCGCTCGTCCCGATTTACACCGCATCTGGGACGCCACCGAACGCCGGCGAGGAAGGAACGCCGATGTTGACAGTAGTCACCGATGATGACGCCCGCGTGGAGCTGACGGCCGGGCTTGACGAGATCGTCCGGGAGGGCGCCCAGCGTATGTTGGCCGCCGCCCTCGAAGCCGAGGTCGACGCGTACATCGAAGCCATGGCCGGCGAGCTCAGCGACCGCGGCCGGCGGTTGGTGGTGCGCAACGGCCACGCCGAGCCCCGCACCATCACCACCGCCGCAGGCGGGATCGAGATCGAGGCACCGAGGATCGACGACCGCCGGATCGACCCCGACACCGGCGAGCGACTGCGGTTCCGCTCGGCCATCGTCCCGCCCTGGTGCCGCAAGAGCCCCAAGGTGGCCGAGGTGCTGCCGCTGATGTACCTGCACGGGATGTCGAGCGGCGACTTCGCCCCCGCCCTGGGCGAGTTCTTCGGCTCCGCCGCCGGCCTGTCGGCCTCGGTCATCACCGCCTGACCCGCCAGTGGCAGGACGAGCGGACCGCTTTCGCCCGTCGCGACCTGTCGGGCGTCGACTACGTCTACGTGTGGGCCGACGGCATCCACTTCAACGTCCGGTTGGAGGAAGAACGGCTGTGTGCCCTGGTCATCGTGGGTGTGCGGATCGACGGCACCAAGGAGCTGGTGGCCATCGAGGACGGCTACCGGGAGTCGACGGAGAGCTGGGCCGACGTGCTGCGGGACCTGAAACGCCGAGGGATGCGGGCGCCGGTGCTGGCCGTGGGCGACGGTGCCCTCGGGTTCTGGGGGGCGCTGCGGGAGGTGTTCCCGGCGACGGTGGCCCAAAGGTGCTGGGTCCACAAGGTGGCCAATGTCCTGTCGGCGTTGCCGCAATCGGCCCAGCCGACATCCCGACGGATGCTGGCCGACATCCGCGACGCTGAGGACCGCGACCACGCCGTCACCGCCATCACCGCCCTGGCCGAGGCCTACGCGGCCAAATACCCCAAGGCGGTGGCCAAGATCGTCGACGACACCGAGACGCTGCTCGCCTTCTTCGACTTCCCGGCCGAGCACTGGATCCACCTCAAGACGACCAACCCCATCGAGTCCTTCGCCACCGTGCGGTTGCGGACCAAGGTGACCAAGGGCCCGGGATCCCGGGCGGCCGGTCTGGCCATGGCCTTCAAGCTGATCGAGGCGGCCCAGGGACGGTGGCGAGCGGTGAACGGCTCCCACCTCGTCGCCCTCGTGCGGGCCGGTGCCAAGTTCGAGAAGGGGGTGATGGTCGAGCGCCCCAACCAGGAGGATCAGGAAGCCGCCGCGTAGTCGGACGAGAATCCGATCCACAGGTCTTGACTATTTCTCACAACCTTCCAAGCCCTTCGTCTCTGGTACAGGGACTGCCGAGTAGGTCATCGTCAAAGGCCGCCGGGGCCGAGCCGCCTTGGCCCAAGTCAAATCCCGAGGCACCACTCGTGATGCCCGGGAACCCTGCAGTCCCTGGCCGCTCGCGGGCGCTAGCTCCGAAGACGGCCCCAGGGTGCCAGTCGCGTGAGAGCGTCCTCACGCGGTGCTTCGCCGTTGAGCCGCGGAAGCGCGCGCCTACCTCAACGACCGCCGCCCGCGTCGTAGAGTTCTCATAGCAGACACGGGCCTGAGAACGCCGGCGAGAACTAGACCGAGAGCCCTCCGTGCCAGACTGGCGGGTGATTTCCGATCTCGGTATCCGCGAAGTATTTTGGGTATTGGTTGGACCGCAACGCAGTCCGTCCATGGCACTCCGTACAGCTCGGGGACGAAGTCATCGGCGGTCAGCTCATTGCCGACGATCCGCAAAAGGGAACCGTCATAACCCCAGAAGTAGCGCGGGCCTTTATTGCTATCAATGAGGCTCACCTCATCGATTGCGTGAGCGTCAGTCCATCCGCGGTCACAGAAGATCAGGTTGGTGTTCGTTACGCACACAAGAGCATAATTGTGGTCCATGGCGAAGGTAACAATCGACAATGCAGAGTTGCCCCAGTTCCTTCCGTAAGCGTTTTCAAAGAGACAATCAAACGGTATTGTCGGGTTGTATTCTATCACAACGCATCGTGCCCGGTACCGCCGTAACGATCGCCAAACGGCCAGATCGTCGGAGTCTATGTCGATGCATAGAAGATCGACTGTTCGTGGCGCACTCACTTCATCCAGGATGGAATCAAGTGAGTTCGGGCCTCTCCGTTTCGACGAACTTGCACACCTTAACGACGCGTGGGTTGGAGTTGCCAAGGATGAGATCTTCGAACCGCTGAGGCTCACCCTCGATGAGGCAGCCGTGCCAGCCCTTCTCGGCGAGAGCGAAAGTATTACTGAGGTAACAGCCATCCCACGCACCGAACTCGACAAAATACCCGGAGTCGAGTCGGACAACTTCGAAGAGCTTTGCGAGAGCCCCATCCTCGCCGTTCTGTGAGTAGACGTTCTGAAGGTGCTCGGAAAGCCTCATGTTGCGCTGGGGCGAGGTCGATCGCTGTCGCGCTGAAGCACGGTCAGCAGGGCCGAGCCATACCGCACGCGTGGGAAGGCTGGTAGGTCCTTGGGGAGAGATAGCAGCAGGTACGTGGCGATCGCTGCGCGACGTGTACGGGCGTTTGGCTGGGCGGCAATTCGTGCAGCGATGGTGCCGCATTTCTGGGAGCGACGTAGGTACCGGAAGTAGTGGAATGAGGCAAAGTCAAAAATGTGTCGTGACGGTTGGGGTTGGCAATGGACCACTTTGAGACCAGCCCGCTCGGCGAGGGCTTTCAACGCGTCTTGTGTGAACCGGGTAATGTGATTCGGTGGCTGATCGAGGAAGGCACCGTTCGCTTCGTTGAAGTCGGTTCGAGCGATGTTCGGCACGGCGACGATAAGGTTACCGCCGGTCCGGAGGCAAGACGTGAGCAAGTCGAGCTTTCTATCGAGGTTGTCAAGGTGCTCCAAGACCTGAAACAGCGCTATGACGTCAAAGCCCTCACTCCATTGTTGCGGCAGGGACGGTTGGTCGAGCGAGTGGTCGCTGACATAGCCCAGACCGAGGTCTTGGAGCGCACTTCGCCCGAGAGCTGAGTACTCGACAGCTGCGAGTCCGGAAGGGCTGACTCCGCCTTCGACGAGCTTTCGGAGGAAGGCACCACGCCCCGCCCCGATCTCCAGGACGCGGAGATTGGGTCGATAATTGGCACCTGGGCCTAATAGATGAGCAAGAGCTTCCCGATACTCCCACTTGTTCGATGGATACCGATCGGTGTGGCCGTATGCAAGGTCATAGAACCGCATGTCGCCGGCCACGAAGGGATAGGACGTCGTTGCACCGCACGCAGTGCATCGGACGAGGGAGCAATAGTCACTGTCCCAGAGGCGCCTGATATGGGCGGCCAGTTCTGCGTGGCGCGAACTGTCACCCCAGGGCCGAATTTGTTGGGTCGCGGACTCTTCAGCGGTCACTGTGCGGTGGAGAAGCCCTTGTGTCCCAAGACAACATGGACACTTGAAGCCACTTGGAGCGCTCAAGCCAGTAACCTTGGGATCCATCCCCTCATCAATTCTAATCATTTGTGCTGCATATCCTGGCGGGCCAACCAGACACGAAACTTTTGTGAAAATTGTTTGCGGGCGTGTTTTCTCACTGTTCTCTCGTCGTCCTCGAAGGTGAGCACGCGCAAGAAATTGTTTTTGCAATTGCGGTGTAGGTCGGAATAGTAGACGAGTTACGGGCGGCCGAGCCCACCGTCGCAGATGCTGCAGTTCTCAGCGACACTGCGCCCCTGCTCCGGAGTCGGACGTACAGCCCTAGCGAGGGCTTGCGCGGCTGTGCAACCGACCTCGCTCGACGCCGGCTTGCCTGCAAGATGGAGACCGAGGTGCAACTGACTGACGGTACTGAATTGTCCAAAATTGCCATGCCGCTCGACGTGTGCACAACCGGCCCTCGTCCCTAGTGGACGTGCCGGGAGGCCTCGACGGCCAGGTCGTTGGCCACCATCATCTCCACCAGTTCGGGGAAGGCGACTTTCGGCTTCCAGCCCAGCCGGTCCCGGGCCTTGGAGGCGTCGCCGGTGAGGATGTCGACCTCGGCCGGGCGCATGAAGCGGGGGTCCTGGTCGACCAGGGGGCCCAGTCGTCGATGCCGACGGCGGCGAAGGCGGCGTCGAGCAGGTCGCGGATGGTGTGGGTCTCGCCAGTGGCGATGACGTAGTCGTCGGCCTCGTCCTGCTGGAGCATCATCCACATGGCCTCGCAGAAGTCGCCCGCGAAGCCCCAGTCGCGGGCCGCGTCGAGGTTGCCCAGGGAGAGTCGGTCCTGCAGGCCGAGGCTGATGCGGGCCACCGCGTTGGTGACCTTGCGGGTGACGAACTCCAGTCCCCGCCGGGGGCTCTCGTGGTTGAAGCAGATGCCCGAGCAGGCGTAGAGGCCGTGCGCCTCCCGGTAGTTGACGGTGATGTAGTGGCCGAAGACCTTGGCCACCCCGTAGGGCGAGCGGGGGTGAAGGGGGTCATCTCCGTCTGGGGGGTCTCCCGCACCTTGCCGAACATCTCCGACGACGACGCCTGGTAGAAGCGGACCCGGTTGTCGCCCCCGTGCCCGCCGACCACCCGGATCGCCTCCAGCATGCGCAGCACGCCCAGGCCGGTGATGTCGGCGGTGAGCTCGGGCTGGCGGAAGGACAGGGCCACGAAGCTGATGGCGCCCAGGTTGTAGACCTCGTCGGGCTGGACCGCCTCCACCACCGCGATCATGGAGGACAGGTCCTGGAGGTCGCCCTCCACCAACTCCAGGGCGGGCGTCTCCTCCTGCACCATCTGGGCCTTGGGGTTGTTCTGGCCCCGGACCATGCCGAAGACGTCGTAGCCCTTGGACACGAGGAGCTGGGCCATGTAGCGGCCGTCCTGGCCGGTGATTCCGGTGATGAGAGCGCGGGGCATCAGGAGGCGTCTTTCATTGGCATCGGCAGTCGGATTGACGGAGCGACCGCCGCTGCCGGAAGCCGACCATAGTCGTCCGTCTCTTGAACGATGTCGTCGAAGTACTCCACCGCATTCGACCTCAATGGAGACAGGTTCGTCGTCCGAGATGATGTCAATTCGGTCTTTGATATCACCTGAACTACGAACCGCCGCAAGTCGACCTCCGCCATGTGACACGATCGTAGCGACCGCCCCCCTGTCATCGCCAGTCAGAAGGAGTGTCGGCGCTCGGCCCTCGCGGGATCGCCCGCTCGGCTCATTTCCTTGAATAACTCGTGATCAGCGCCTTCTACGACTATGAACCGTCTCCACGTTTTCGGGCCAAGGCAGGCCTTGGTCAGGCCTCAGAGTGACGCCTGGGTAACGAGACCCGGCCGACCGGGGGTCGGGCCAGGCCCGGGCCGATCGGTGGACGCGGGGGAGCTTCGGGCGGATTCGGCCCGGCCTGGTCCGCATCCGCCCGCCCGAACCGCGCACGGTTGAAGTGGCCGGCGGCGACCGAGGGTGTCGTCGATGCCAGGACGTCTTCGGCGCGAGCATCGTCCGCATGCGGGTCGGCCAGCGTCTCGATCATCTCGGCGACCGTCTCGGCGAGGGTGTCGGCGGAGGCGGCGAGGGCGTCGAGTCTCTCGGTGATGGCCGCCAGCCCGTAGTCGGATTGCGCGATCGACTCGGCCACTGCCTCGATGATGGGTTGCAGCTCCTCGGCCAGGTCGGCGCCGAACGCCTTGCGGTTGGTGGCGGAGTGGCGGCTCAGCTCCGCCGGGATCGTCGACGTCACGGCGGTCACGTCGGCCAACGACTCCTTCAGCACGGCGTAGTTGTCCTCGGTCGCTTCCTTCAGCGCCGCCGTTCGGTCGGAAAGGGCGGAGTTGGCGACAGCCAACTGCTGCACCGACTCCCGTAGCGCGGCGAAGTTGTCGAGGTCGGCCTGACGCATGGCGACCATGTCGCAGCGCATCCCCTCAAGGAGTGCTGAGACGGAGTCGCCTAAGGCAACCGACTCACGGCGCACTGCCTTGCGGACGGCCGCATCGACGGCGGCTTGCAGCACCTCGGCGTCGGAAACGTCGTCGGTCTTGGTGTTCGAGACAAGGGAGGCAACCATCGCCTGCTCCACACGGAGGGCGTCGCGCAGCCCTGAGACCTCATTACGGAGGGCTTGGAGGGCCTCCTCGCCCGCCGACCGAAGTCCGTCCGCCCTCCCCGCGCCGGCCGCGATGGAATCTGTGGCCGGAACCAGTGCCGCCGGGACCTGACCGTTCGTGGTGGTGCTGGTGAGCGTCGGCGCGGCCAGGAGGTCGTCGACGGGGGGCAAGGCCAAGAGGACGGGGTGAGGGCCACGGCCCAGACCTCGCCGCAGCCGGAGAAGCGACCCCGGCAGACGACGCCGCACCGGTCGCAGGTGCAGGCGTCGGAGCCGGCGCGCATGGGGTGGTTGCAGCCGTCCGCGATCTGCGGGCCGAAGTCGTGGCACAGCCCCATCCCCCATCGATGGTACCGCTGGCAGGCGCCCCGACCGGGACGGCTCCGGCGGCCCGACGGCCCCGCCGAAATGCCGTCAGTTTGCGGTTTCCGCGGTGTGTCCCGTAGATTGCGCGTTGTTTCACAAGGGGACGTCACTCGGTTTGCAAGGGTCCGAGCAGGGTGAGCAGGGGGAGTTGTACCGGGGCTTCGGCGACAGCTTGTCGCGGTCGTTCGAGCTCGCGCTGACCCCCCCGATCATCGCCGCCCTCGGCTATGTGCTCGACCGCTTGCTGGGCATCGTCCCTGTACTGACCATCGTCTTCTTTCTCACCGCCATGATCGGACTCATCGCCACCATGTGGTACGGCTACGACGCTCGCATGAAGGCCCACGAGGAGGCCGGACCGTGGGCCAAGGGCAGTCGAACGTGAACCCGCCCGCCCTCCTCACCGCCGATCACGGTCCTGCGGTCGAGCCGCAGGTGGCAGGCGACATGGCCCGCCGGTCGCTGCCGGCGATCCCCGTCCTCGTCCTGGTCTCGGGACTGATCTGGGGTCTCGACGGCGCCGCCTCGGCCGCCTTCGCCGTCGTCCTCGTCCTCCTCAACCTGGCCGCCTCCGCCTGGCTGCTGGCCACCGCCGCCCGTATCTCCCTCCCGCTGCTGATGGTGGCGGCCCTGGGCGGGTTCGTGATCCGCCTGGCGCTGCTCACCACCATCGTCCTGCTGGTCAAGGACCAGGGCTGGGTCGACCTGGTCGCCCTCTCGGTGACGCTCCTCGTCACCCACCTGGGGCTACTCATCTGGGAGACCCGCCACGTCTCCGCCTCCCTGGCCTTCCCGGCGCTCAAGCCGACGACTGCCTCATCAAAAGGCCCAACCAAAGGCGCAGGCCCCAAGAACGCTGGAAGGAGCCGATGAACTCGATCCTGGGCGCTGCATTTCCCGCCCATCAAGGAGCTCGTCGAGTGGGAGGGCCTCTTCCTCAAGGGCACGCCCTTCGAGGTGAACAAGGTCGTCCTCCTCATGTGGGCCGGCGTGCTCATCGTGGGCGGGCTGTTCTGGGCCGCCGGGCACAAGTCCTCGGTCGGCATCAAGGCGGGTAACCTGGTCCCGGCCGGCGTGCAGCACGTCGCCGAGTCGGGCATCGAGTTCGTCCGCAAGGACATCATCCTGCAGACGATGGGCAACGACGGGATGCGTTTCGCCCCGTTCCTCACGACGATGTTCTTCTTCATCTTCGTGACCAACCTGTTCGAGGTCATCCCCGGCATCCAGTTCCCGGTGAACGCCCGCATGGCCCTGCCGATCTTCCTGGCCGTCGTCGTGTGGTTCATCTACAACATCATGGGGATCAAGAGCCAGGGCCCGATCGGCTACCTGAAGTCGGTCGTCATGCCCCCGGGCGTGCCCAAGGGCATCCTGCCCCTGGTGGCGCTCATCGAGTTCATCTCCACCTTCATCGTCCGGCCCTTCTCGCTGGCCGTCCGGCTCTTCGCCAACATGCTCGCCGGCCACCTGCTGCTGGTCACCTTCGCGGTGCTTTCTGCCGCCCTCTTCAGTAAGACGCTGCTCGCGGTGATCCTGCCGTTGCCGTTCATCATGCTGATCCTGCTCACGGGCTTCGAGATCCTCGTCGCCGGGCTGCAGGCGTTCATCTTCACCATCCTCACCGCCGTCTACATCGGCGGGGCCATGCACCCAGAGCACTAGGAGAGCCCCTTGCTCGACATCCTGACCCTGGCACAGACCGCACCGGACGAGTTCCTCACCGGTCTGAGCGCGATCGGAGCCGGTATCGGCTACGGCACGGCGGCCATCGGCCCCGGCATCGGCATCGGCATCGTGGTGGGCAACGCCATCACGGCCATGGCCCGCCAGCCCGAGGCCGCCGGCATGGTGCGAACCACCATGTTCCTCGGTATCGCCTTCACCGAAGCGCTGGCCCTCATCGGGTTCGTCGTCTTCATCCTCCTGAAGTTCGCGTAGGAGGCCCAATCATGACTGGGATGCTGCTCGCCACCGTCCTCGCCGTCGCCCAGGAGGCGGGTGAGCACGTCGCCGAGGCCGAGGAGAAGGTCAACCCGATCCTCCCCGCGACCAACGAGATCATCTGGGGCGCGCTGTCGTTCCTGATCCTCCTCTTCTTCATGGTCAAGAAGGGCTTCCCCGCGGTCAAGAAGGGCATGGACGCCCGGGCGGAGAAGATCCGGGCCACCCTCGGCGAGGCCGACAAGGCCAAGGACGAGGCCGACACCATCCTCGAGGAGTACCGGCGCAAGCTCACCGACGCCCAGGGCGAGGCGGCCCGCATCATCGAGGCCGCCCGTCAGGACGCCGACCGGGTGCGGCAGGAGCTGCGCAAGCAGGCCGAGACCGAAGTGGCCGAGATCCGCGAGCGGGCCATGGCCGACATCAACACCCACGTCGAGCGGGTGAAGGCCAACCTGCGCACCGAGGTGGCCCGCCTCTCGATCGAGCTGGCCGAGAAGGTCGTCGAGCGCAACCTCGACCGCGACACCAACATGGCCCTCATCGAGTCCTTCATCGAGCAGGCCTCTCGCCAGCCCGCCGGATGATCGCCATCGAAACCGGAGGTTCTCGGCGAGGTCTGCGAGCCGGACGCCGGCGGAGCCGGCGACCTCCGCCCGGAAAGGCTCATTGGCCGGCCGCCGAGGCGGCGCCTTCGGCGCGTGCGCGGCCGCCGGCATTGGAGGCCACCTCGTGACCAAGCGGAACGACTCCTACGCGGCCGGGCTGTTCGCGTTCGCCTTGGCCGAGGACGCAGTCGATCGGGTCAGCGACGAGCTGCACCGGTTCTCCGTCCTCCTCGAGCGGTCGGAGGCGTTGCGGGACTCCCTGGGCGACTCCTCCATGCCGGTCGATCGCCGGCAGGCGGCCATCGAGGAGCTGCTCGGAGGACGGGCGTCGCGCATCACCGTCCAGTTGGTCTCCATGCTCGTCGGGCTGGGACGGGTCAAGGACCTGCCCGCCATCGTGACCACCCTGCTGTCCCAGGTGGCGGCCGAGCGGGAGCGGGCGGTGGCCGAGGTCCGATCGGCGGTCCCGCTCAACGAGGACCAGCTCACGCGCCTCACCGAGGCCCTCGGGTCGATGCTCGGCCAGCCCGTCGAGCTGCGGGTGATCGTCGACCCGACGGTTCTGGGCGGTCTCGTCGCCCGGGTGGGCGACACCGTGATCGACGGCACCGTCCGTCACAAGCTCGAACTGCTCAGAGAGGCGATGTGAGCTCTCGCCCCGTCCGCAGCAACTCGCGCAGTCACCCCCTCACAGGTGTAATTGCGCGGATCAATCGGAGGTCTGCATGACCGACACTGTCTCTTCGTCCTTCGACTTCGACCTCGACGCGGCGGAGATCACCTCCGTCCTGCGCAAGCACCTGGAGGGCTACGCCCCCACGCTCGACACGCAGCGGGTGGGGCACATCATCGAGGTCGGCGACGGCATCGCCCGCATCTCGGGGCTGCCCAACACGTCCGTCAACGAGCTGCTCGAGTTCGAGGGCGGCACCCTCGGGTTGGCCCTGAACCTCGACGAGGAGTCGATCGGCGCCGTCGTCCTGGGCGAGATGGGTTCCATCGAGGAGGGCCAGGCGGTCACCGCCACCGGCCGCATCCTCTCCGTCCCCGTCGGCGACGGCCTCCTGGGCCGGGTCGTCAACCCCCTGGGCCAGCCCCTCGACGGCAAGGGCGACGTCACGTCGAGTGAGACCCGCCGGCTCGAGGTGCAGGCGCCCGGTGTCGTCGACCGCCAGCCGGTGAAGGAGCCCCTCCAGACCGGCATCAAGTCGATCGACGCCATGACCCCGGTGGGCCGGGGCCAGCGGGAGCTGGTCATCGGCGACCGCAAGACGGGCAAGACCGCGGTCTGCGTCGACACCATCATCAACCAGAAGGGTCAGGGGGTGAAGTGCATCTACGTCGCCATCGGCCAGAAGGGTTCGACGGTGGCGGAGGTGGTCGCCACCCTCGAGGAGGCGGGGGCGATGGACTACACCGTCGTCGTCACGTCCCCCGCGTCCGACCCGGCGCCGTTCAAGTACCTCGCCCCCTACTCGGGCGCGGCCATGGGCCAGCACTGGATGGACAACGGCGAGCACGCCCTCATCGTCTACGACGACCTGTCCAAGCAGGCCGAGGCCTACCGCCAGCTGTCGTTGCTGCTACGCCGCCCGCCCGGCCGTGAGGCCTACCCGGGCGACGTCTTCTACCTCCACAGTCGCCTGCTTGGAGCGCTCGGCCAAGCTGGGCGACGCGCTCGGCGGCGGCTCCCTGACCGCCCTCCCGGTCATCGAGACCAAGGAAGGCGACGTCTCCGCCTACATCCCGACCAACGTGATCTCGATCACCGACGGCCAGATCTACCTGCAGACCGACCTCTTCCGGTCGGGCGTGCGACCCGCGGTCGACGTGGGCATCTCCGTCTCCCGGGTGGGTGGCAGTCGCCCAGACCAAGGCCATGAAGGCGGTGGCCGGCACGCTCAAGCTCGACTTGGCCCAGTTCCGCGAGCTGGAGGCGTTCGCCTCCTTCGGCTCCGAGCTCGACGCCGTCTCGAAGGCCCAGCTCGACCGGGGCTACAAGCTCACCGAGCTGCTCAAGCAGGGACTCCACTCGCCGATGCCGGTGGAGGAGCAGGTGGTGTCCCTCTACGCCGGCACCCGCGGCTTCCTCGACGACCTCGACGTGAAGGACGTCCGCCGCTTCGAGAAGGAGTTGCTGGAGGAGTTCCGCAGCCGCTACTCCGACCTCCTGGGCGAGATCAAGTCCTCCGGGAAGCTGCCCGACAAGGACAAGCTGGAAGAGGCGATCAACGCCTTCAAGAAGCGTTTCACGGACAGCGGCCAAGGCGAAGGCCACCGCCGACGCCTCGGGGGGGTAGCCCATGGCGAGCGGCCAGGAACGGATCCTCCGGAGGCGCATCAAGACCGTCCAGTCGACCAAGAAGATCACGCGGGCCATGGAGCTGATCGCGGCCAGCCGCATCGTCAAGGCCCAGGCCCGGGTGGCCGCGGCCCGGCCCTACGCCGAGCAGATCACCGACGTCATGCGCAACCTGGCCGCGGGCGGATCGGGCCTCGACCACCCCCTGCTCAAGAAGCGGGAGGTGTCCAACGTCGGCTTCGTGGTCATCTCCGCCGACCGGGGGCTGGCCGGCGCCTACAACTCCACCGTCATCCGCAGGGCCGAGCGGGAGATCGTCGCCACTCGGGAGAAGGGCCACGGCTACTCCCTCACCACCGCGGGGAAGAAGGCCGAGGGGTACTTCCGCTACCGCGGCTTCAAGATCGACGAGGCCCTCACCGGGTTCAGCGAGAAGCCGACCTACGAGGACGCCCGCGACCTGGCTGCAGGCCAGATCAAGCGTTTCGAGGACGGCGAAGTCGACGAGGTGTTCCTCGTCTACACCCGCTTCCTCTCCATGGGGTCGCAGAAGGTCGACGTGGTCCGGCTGCTCCCGTTGGACGTGGAGAAGGTGGCGGGCGGGTCGTCGTCAGACTCGGAGAAGGCCGGCGCCCGGGCCGACTACGAGTTCGAGCCCGAGCCGGGGCAGATCCTCGAGCGGCTGGTCCCCCGCTACGTCGAGGGCCGCATCTTCGCCGCCTTGCTGGACGCCGCCGCCAGCGAGCAGGCCGCCCGCCAGCGGGCCATGAAGTCGGCCACCGACAACGCCGAAGAGCTGATCAAGCGGCTGTCGATCGTGGCCAACAAGGTCCGCCAGGCCGGCATCACCACCGAGATCATGGAGATCGTCGGCGGGGCCGAGGCTCTTCGCACCGCCAAGACCAAGGGCAAGCCCGACTACTTCGTCGACACCGTCGTCAGCCGCGACGTCTTCCTCGACATCCTCGACAAATCAGGAGCACGCTGATGAGTGACACGACCGCCGCCGACGAGCCCACGCTGGCCCCCGAGCATGCCGGCGAACCGGCCGAGGGCGCGTCGTCCACCGCCTCCTCCAATGGGGCGACCAAGGACGGGCACGTCGTCGCCATCGCCGGCCCCGTCGTCGACGTCGAGTTCCCCCCCGGGAACCTGCCCGAGATCAACTACGCCGTCACCATGACGGTCGAGGTCGACGGCAAGGAGATCCTGATCACGGCCGAGGTGGCCCAGCACATCGGCGACAGCCGGGTGCGGGCCATCTGCATGAAGCCGACCGACGGCCTGCGGCGGGGGACGCCGGTGAAGAACACCGGCCACGGCATCACCGTGCCGGTCGGGCCCGGGGTCCTGGGGCACGTGTTCAACGTCATCGGCGAGCCGCTGGACACCCACGGCGAGCCGGTCACCGAGGGGATCAAGGCCTACTGGGACATCCACCGCCCGTCGCCGCCGTTCGCGGATTTGGAGCCGCGGTCGGAGATGTTCGAGACCGGCATCAAGGTCATCGACCTGCTGGCGCCCTACGTGAAGGGCGGCAAGATCGGCCTGTTCGGCGGGGCCGGCGTGGGCAAGACCGTCATCATCCAGGAGATGATCCGCCGGGTGGCGGAGCAGCACGGTGGCGTGTCGGTGTTCGCCGGCGTGGGCGAGCGAACCCGTGAGGGCAACGACCTGTGGCTGGAGATGCAGGAGACGGGCGTCATCGAGAAGGCGGCCCTGGTGTACGGCCAGATGGACGAGCCGCCGGGGGTCCGGCTGCGGGTGGCGTTGTCTGCCTTGACCATGGCCGAGTACTTCCGGGACGAGGAGCACCAGGACGTGCTGCTCTTCGTCGACAACATCTTCCGGTTCGTGCAGGCGGGGTCGGAGGTGTCGACGCTGCTCGGCCGGATGCCGTCCGCGGTGGGCTACCAGCCGACGCTGGCCGACGAGATGGGCGAGCTGCAGGAGCGGATCACGTCCACCAAGGGACGGTCGATCACCTCGCTGCAGGCGGTGTACGTGCCCGCCGACGACTACACCGACCCGGCCCCCTTCACCACCTTCACCCACCTGGATGCGACCACGGAGCTTTCCCGGCAGATCGCCTCGCTGGGGATCTACCCGGCGGTGGACCCGCTGGCTTCTACGAGTCGGATCCTCGTGCCGGAAGTGGTGGGGGAGCGGCACTACGCCGTCGCCCGCCGGGTGCAGGAGGTGCTGCAGCGCTACAAGGAGCTTCAGGACATCATCGCCATCCTGGGTCTCGACGAGCTGGCCGAAGAAGACAAGGTCATCGTCCAGCGGGCCCGCAAGGTGCAGAAGTTCCTGTCCCAGCCGTTCTACGTGGCCGAGCAGTTCACCGGGGTCAAGGGCATCAACGTGCCGGTGGCGGAGACGGTCGAGTCCTTCGAGAAGCTCGTCAACGGCGAGATGGACGACGTGCCTGAGCAGGCCTTTTACAACGTGGGCGGTGCCGACTCGGTGCTGGAGAAGGCCAAGTCGCTGTCGAAGGACGAGAAGGACGCGGCCTAGGTGGCCAACGCCATGCACGTCGAGCTGGTCTCGCCTGAGCGGATCCTCTACTCGGGCGACGCCGAGATGGTCGTCTGCCGCACCGTCGACGGCGGCGAGATCGCGTTCCTGGCGGGGCACGCCCCGTTCCTGGGGGCGCTGGGCGACGGTCTGGTGCGGATCAAGACGTCCTCCGGCGAGGAGGTGGCCGCCGTCCATGGAGGGTTCGTGGAAGTGCGCGACAACAAGGTGACGGTGCTGTCCGACGTGGCCGAGCTGGCCAGCCAGATCGACGTCGAGCGGGCCCGCCGGGCCAAGGAGGCGGCCGAGCGCAAGGAGTCCGACATGGACGACGTCGAGGCCGAAGCCGCCCTCCGCCGGGCCAACACCCGCCTCGCCGCCGCCGACCGCGGGAGCCGCTGACCCCAGCCGCTGCCTGGCCTTCCCCGTTTTGTGAAGCAAGAACGACCCGCAACGTCGTTTCCGCTTCAGAAAACGGGGTGGGCAGACGCCGGGCCGGCTCCAGCGCCCGGTTCCGTGAAGCGAAAGCGACCGTCGGCGTCGCTTTCGCTTCACAAAGGTTCGTTGTCGCTCGGCCGTGGTTCACTTCTCAGTGTGAACGAGCTCGACGTCGCCGTGGCCAGACTGGCCGCTCGGCAACGCAGCCTGGTCCACCGCGACCAGGCCGTCGCCCTTGGAATGACGCTGCGGCAGTACCAGGGTCGGACGAAATCCGGCCTGTTCGTGCGATCGCAGCCCAACGTCGTGCGCCTGGCGGGAGCCCCGGTGACGTGGGAGCAACGGGTGCAGGCCGCCTGCCTGTCGGCGGGCGAGGGCGCCGCCGCATCGCACCGCAGCGCGGCTGTCATGTGGGGTTTCCGAGGGTTCGAGCAGGCCCCAGTGGAGGTGATGGTGCCGGCGAATCGGTGCCCGAAGCTCACCGGCGTGGTCCTGCACCGGGCCGCCACGGGAGGGCTCACGACCAGGCACGGGATTCCGGTTACGACGCCCGCGGCCACGCTGCTCGTCCTAGGGGCGGTCGTGTCGCCTGAACGGCTCGAGTCGGCGGTGGAGGACGCCGTCCTACGGCGGCTGACGACCGTGGCCGCGCTCGTCGACATGGTTGAGCGCCTCGGGCGGTCGGGGCGGGACGGGACGGCGGCCTTGCGGCGGCTCTTGCTTGAGCGGGGGGATGTCAAGGCCACCGAGAGCGTGCTCGAGGACCTCATGGCCCGTCTCCTGCGGCGGGCGGGGATGGGGGAGTGGGAGCGGCAGTACGTGGTCGACGGCGTACGGCTCGATTTCGCCCAGCCTGCGATCAGGGTCGGCGTCGAGGTCAACGGGGCCGCGTTCCACTCGGGAGCCGACGACCTCGACCGCAATTGCCGCAAGATCAACCGCCTCCTGGCCCTCGGGTGGCGGATCCTGCAGTTCACGTGGACCGACGTGCGGTACCGCCCGGAGCGTGTGCTGGCCGAACTGGCGATGGCGGTGGCAGCCTGATCCCATGTCGCGAATGCGTGTGGGCGTCGTCCTCCTCGTCCCGTCGCCGATCGACCGCGAGATCGACGCCCTCCGGCGGGCGGTCGGTGACGGCACCTACGGGCGGGTGCCGGCCCACCTCACCCTCGTGCCGCCGGTCAACGTGCGCGACGACCGGTTCGACGACGCCCTCGCCCTCCTCCGCCAGGCGGCCGGCGCCACTAGGCCGTTCCGAGTCGGCCTGGGCGGGCCGACGACCTTCCTCCCCGACAACCCCGTCCTCTACCTCCCCGTGGTGGCGGGCGCCGACGAGGTCCGCGCGGCCCGCGACCGGGTCTTCCAGGATCCCCTGGCCCGTCCCCTCACGTGGCCGTTCGTCCCCCACGTTACAGTGGCCGACGAGATCTCGCCGGCGCGCATCGTGGCCGCTCAGGAGGCGCTCTCCGCCTTCCACGTCGACATCGAGTTCGACCGCATCCATCTCCTGGAGGAGGGTCCGGGGCGGGTGTGGGGCCCATCGCCGACTTCCCCTTCGATCCGCCAGCGGTCATCGGGCGGGGGGGCATCCCGGTCGAGCTCACCGTCACCGGGCAGACCGACCCGTCGGCGGACGGGTTCCTCCGGTCCCGGCGGGAGCCGGTCACCATCACCGCCCGGCGCGACGGGCTGGTCGTGGGCGTGGCCCGGGGGTGGGCCGACGGGCAGGCGGCTCAGCTCAGCGATGTGGTCGTGGCCGACGGCGAGCGCCTCCTCGGCACCGACGACCACCTGGTGGCGGCGTTCGACTCGTGGGCGGCCAAACGCGGCGTGTGGCGTCACGCCGGCGATGGGTAGGGTGGCGCGGCGGCCCCCCGAGCATCGGGTGCCGACGACCCCACATGTCCGATCGTCGCTCTGTCGTGGCCGCGCTGGCGGTGGCTGTCGCCCTGACGGCGATGGGTGCGGGGCCGGTGCGTGCCGCCGGCGCCGGCGTCGGGGTCGGGGTCGGCGCCGCCCGCCAAGTCGAGCCCGGCGTCACCACCACAGCGCCGCCCGTCACCGAGCCGCCCACCACCACCACCGAGCCCCCGGTCCCGCAGCCGCAACCGCAGCCCCCGCCCCAGCCCGAACCGACGGCCCCGGCCCAGCCCGTCGACACCACTCCCGCGGCCCCGCCCGACACCGCCCCTCCCGAGGACCTGCCGGTGGGCGACGGCGAGGACGGCCCCGCGCTCGTCCTCGACAACCGGCCCCGCACCGGCCCCAGCAGCACGGCCCAGCTGCTCGACGCCCTCCGTCCCCTCACCGCCCTCGGGTTCAGCGAGCAGGAGGCGTTCGTCCTGGGCATGGGACGGTTCCCGGTGGCGGGGCTGGTCATATGGAGCGACGACTTCCACGACCCCCGGTACAACCCCACGCCCCACCTCCACCAGGGCAATGACCTGTGGGCCGACTTCGGGGTGCCGGTGCGGTCGCCGGCCCGGGGGGAGGTCGAGCTGACCGGCGAGGCGGTCGGGGGGATCTCGGTCTACGTCACCACCGACGACGGCACCTACTACTACATGACCCATCTCGACAGCTACGCCGAGGGCCTCCGGACGGGCGACATCGTCGAGCAGGGACAGGTGGTGGGCTACAACGGCGCCACGGGCAACGCCGCCGGCGGGCCACCTCACGTCCACTTCGAGATCCACCCGGGCGGTGGGGGGGCGGTCGACCCCAAGCCCATCCTCGACGAGTGGATCGCGGAGGCCATCGCCGCCGCGCCGTCGCTCTACGGCGGCGAGGTGAGCGGCGGCAATCCCCGGGTCCTGCTGTCCACCGGCGAGCTGCGTCGGTTCGACGTGCCGGTGATGGCCACCGCCGAGCGGGCGGCCAAGAGCCCGCTGCTGTGGTCGGCGTCGGTGAGCTCCGGCGGCGCCGCCCTCCGGCTGGCAGAGGTGGAGGCGGCCCGCATGGCCCAGCGGGTGGACTGGGGCGAGCGGGCGATCCGGGCCCAGGCCACCGCCGTCGACCGCCACCGGGCCCAGCAGCGGGCGGTGACCCTCCTGTCCCGGCTGACCCCGCCCGCGCTGCGGGCGGTCCTCGACTCGGGCGCGGCGTAGCCCGCGCCCGCTACACCAGGCCGCCGAGGCGGGCCGCCAGCGCGGCCGGGCCTCCTTGGAGACAGCCGCCAGCGCGTCCAGCGACGCGCCCTCGAGGTCGCCGGCCCGGAGGCGGGACTGCAATGCCAGCGCCGCCTGCCACACGCCCCCGTCGACATCGACCTTGCGCACCCGCACCTTCCCCGTCGAAGGGTCCTGGAGGTCGGCGAAGTCGATGGGGACGAGCTTGCCCGCCTGCAGGGAGATGAGGGCGTTGCCGGTGCCGTTGGCCAGGAACTCCACCGCGCCGTAGCCCAGGGTGCGGGTGTATTGGACATCGAAGGCGATGGGGTCGGCGCAGCGCAGCTCGTAGCCGATGATCTTGGTGATGAAGGCCATCTTGACGCCCCGCTCCTTGAAGCGGGCGGCGACCACGTCGCGGACGATCTTGCCCAGGTCGATCTCCGACAGGCGGGGATGGCCGTGCTCGTCGTACTCGGTGACGTACTGCGACATCTCCTCCTCGGACATCTGGTCGAGCAGGCCCTCGGCCAGCACGGCCAGGCCCCAACCCTCACCGGCGGCCATGCGCTTGAGGATGGCCGCCTCGACCATGTCGGCGACGTCGGAGACGGTGATCGCCCCCGGCGGGAACTCCTCCTGGATCGACACCAGGTGCGACCCCGACCCGATGGCCATGGCCACCGCCAGGTGCCCGGCGGAGCGGCCCATGGCCGTCACCAGGTACCAGCGGCTGGTGGTCTTGGCGTCGGCCAGCAGGTTCTTGAGCAGCTCCGCGCCCCAGTACTTGGCTGTCTCGTAGCCGAAGGTGGGCGCCTCGAGGGGCAGGGGGAGGTCGTTGTCGATCGTCTTGGGGACGTGGACCGCCCGCATGGTGCCACCGAAGGCGCCCGCCACCTTGACCGCGCTGGACGCGGTGTCGTCCCCCCCCAGGGTGACCAGGTCGGTGACCTCGAGCTTGCCCAGGGCGGCCACCACCGCCTCCAGGTCCTCCTGCTTCTTGGTGGGGTTGGCCCGGGCGGTGTAGAGGATGCTGCCGCCCTTGGTGGCGATCCCGTCGACGTCGGCCTCGGTCAGCTCACGCACGCCCGACACGTCGCCCACCATCAGCTGGGAGAAGCCCTTGGGGACTCCGAGGACCCGCCAGCCGCGGGCCCGGGCGCTCAGGGTGACCGAGTTGATGACGCCGTTGAGGCCGGGGGCGGGGCCGCCTCCGACGAGCATGGCGATGGTGCGGGGGGCAGAGGTGGAGGACATGACCTGGACATTAGCGGTGGCGGTAGCCTGCCCCTATGTCCGGCCGCGACGACTGGCGGCGGGGGTACGAGGCGGCGCCGGTGGGCCGCGCCCTCCCTCTGTCGACGTCGTCGGGTATCCCCCTGGAGCCCGTCTACGGGCCGGACGAGGGGGAGTGGCCGGGGGTCTTCCCCTACACCCGCGGGCCCTACGCCTCGATGTACCGGTCCAAGCTGTGGACCCACCGGATGTTCGCCGGGTTCGGGTCGGCGGCCGACTCGAACCAGCGCATCCGGGCCCTCCTCGACGCCGGCGGTGACGGGCTGTCGATCGCCTTCGACCTGCCGACCCTCATGGGCCGGGACTCCGACGACCCCCTGTCGGCAGGCGAGGTGGGCCGGTGCGGGGTGGCGGTCGACACTCTGGCCGACATGGAGGAGCTGTTCGCCGGCATCGACCTCGGACGGGTCTCGACGTCGATGACCATCAACTCCCCGGCCGCCGTCGTCCTGGCCATGTACGTGGTGGCGGCGGAGAAGGCGGGCGTCCCCCGGGACGCGCTGCGCGGCACCCTCCAGAACGACATCCTCAAGGAGTACCAGGCGGAGAACGAGTATCTCTTCCCGCCGCGGCCGTCGGTGCGGCTGGTCACCGACGTGGTGGCGTGGTGCACCGCCGAGATGCCGCTGTGGCACCCGCTGTCGGTGTCCGGCTACCACATCCGGGAGGCGGGATCGACGGCGGTGCAGGAGCTGGCGTTCACGCTGGCCAACGGGTTCGCCTACGTGGAGGCGGCGGTGGCCACCGGCCTGGCGGTCGACGCCTTCGCTCCCCGGCTGAGCTTCTTCTTCAACGCCGACATCGATTTCTTCGAGGAGATCGCCAAGTTCCGGGCCGCCCGTCGCCTGTGGCCCGCTGGCTGCGGGACCGCTACGGTGCCATCGACGAGCGATCGCTGCGCTGCCGCTTCCACGTCCAGACGGCAGGGGCGTCGCTCACAGCGCAGCAACCGGAGGTCAACGTGGTGCGCACGACGTTGGAGGCGCTGGCCGGGGTCCTGGGCGGGGCCCAGAGCATGCACACCAACGCCCTCGACGAGGCCCTCCACCTGCCCACCGACTCCACGTCGCGGCTGGCCCTGCGCACCCAGCAGGTGATCGCGGCCGAGACCGGGGTGCCGCTCGTGGCCGACCCCCTCGGCGGGTCGTGGCTGGTGGAGTCCCTCACCGACGAGGTCGAGGCCCGGGCCGAGGAGACTCCTGCTGCGCATCGACAAGATGGGGGACGGCTCGATGCTCCGAGGCGTGCTGGGCGGGATCGAGTGGGGGTGGTTCCAACGGCGGATCGCCGACTCCGCCTTCGAGCACGCCCGCCAGGTCGAGAGCGGCGAGCGGGTGATCGTGGGCGTGAACCGCTTCACCGACGGGTCGGAGGGTCCTCCGGCGGCGGCGGCCTTGGCCGTAGGGGTCGGGGCGGTCGGGCTCGACGATGCCGCGGCGGTGGAGGAGGGCCAGCGCCAGCGTCTGGCCGCGGTCCGGGCCGGCCGGGACGAAGCGGCGGTGACGGCGGTGCTGGCCCGGGTGGCCGACGACGCCCGCCGGCCCGACGTCAACCTGATGCCCGTCCTCGTCGACGCGGTGCGGGCCTACGCCACCGAGGGCGAGATCGTGGGCGCCCTGGCCGGGGTGTTCGGGGAATGGGCGCCGGCATGATCGTGGCCTGCTGCCCGTGGTGCGGCGCCGAGTACGGCCTGGCCGACACCCGCTGCTGGGACTGCAAGCTGTCGCTCGTCGACCGGCCCGAACCGACGCTGGCCGACGGGGCCGACGGCGACGACGTCGGCTTCGAGCTGAGGAGTGGTCGGCCGGGGAGAGGGGCCGGCTGTCGGCCAGCCTCCGGGAGCGGGCCATCCCCTTCCGCTGGGAGCCGGGGCTCGTCCTGGTCGTGGGCCTGGCCGACGAGGACCTGGTCGACTCCATCCTCGACGACATGGAGTCCGAGGACCGCGTCGGCCGGCTGCGGGGCGTCGACGACGACGGGGTCGACGACGATGACGACGACTTCGACGACGACGACGACGAGGAGGGGGAGGAGGGGGAGGGGGACGGTGGCGAGCGGGCCCACGCCGCCATGAGCGACCTGTTCGTGGCCGCCGACCGGCTCATCCAACGGCCCGACGACGGTCGCATCGCCGAGCAACTGGTGGCCGCCACCCTCGTCGTGCAGGGGTCCCGGCCGCCCTACGGGTTCGAGCCGGTGGCGTGGCTGCAGATCCGGGAGCTGGCGACGGCCGCCCTGGAGGCGGTCGAGTCCGACGCCGGCGACGAGTCAGTCTCCCGCGAGGCCCGCACCCTCCGCGACGCCTTGCGCCCGTACGTCTGACGAGCCCCGCCCCTGTCTCGCAACCGGTGACGATTTCCGTGGCCCTGGCCCCAGAAACTGTCACCGGTGGCGGGCGGTCACGAACCGGTGACGTGAACCGGGGGCCCTGGCCCGGCGAAGTGTCACCAGTTCGCCTCCGGCCTCTACCCTGCATCCCGTGCTGCTGGCTGAGCTCGAAGTCCGGCATTCGCGCGCCGTGGCGCCCACCCGTCGGGTGGCGCTCGGGCAGGTGTGGCTACCCACCGACCCCGCGCCCGGGTACGGCGGCATCCTCCTGGGCGGCATCGTCGCCGGGCACGTGGTCGAGCTCGACGCCGAGATGCGCATTGAGTTCCTCGCCCTGCTCGACGACGTGGCCGGGGGCGAGACGATCGAGCAGCCCCGGCTCCGGCACCGGTTCCAGACCGACATCGTCGGCCTCGACCGCACCCGCCACAAGCTCACCGGGTCGGCCGAGGCGGCGTCGGAGTTCGAGATCGGTGGCCACGGCCGGTCCGTCCCCCAGCTGTTGGGCGCCCTCTACGCCGCCGGACGGGTGCACGAGGCGGCCCGGCCCGCCGTCTTCACCGCCCTGCGCAAGGCCGCCCTGTGGGAGGGCTCCCTGGGACGGGGCTCATCGACCACCTGGCTGACCAGACCAGCGCGCCGCCCCTGTCGTGGCGCCGTTTTGCGACCGACGAGCGGTGGGCCCGCCAGGTGTTGGGCTTCGGACCCGAGAGCGAGCCCGACCGGGAGGAGGTCGTGCGCCGGTTCCGGTCGCTCCTGCGGGAGTCGCACCCCGACCACGGGGCTGAGTCGGAGGGGGCCGGGAAGCGCATCCTGGAGCTCACCGAAGCCCGCCGCATCCTGCTGCCGTGAGCCGGTCGTGACGGACCGGGCCCTGCTGGTGGCGCCGGGCGCCAGCGCCACCCGGGGTCACCCGTCGCTGGTCGCCATCGACAAGGCGTTGGCCGCGGTCGACGTCCCCGTCGAGCGCATCGACCTCCCGTCCCGGAAGGCGACCCCGGTCGTGCTGGGGCTGGTGCGGGAGGCGGCCGCCGCCCTCGCCGGGCGGACCGGGCTGGCCCCCGACCGGCTCGTCCTCGGCGGACGGTCCTTCGGCGGGCGCATGTGCTCGATGGCGGTGGCCGACGGCCTGCCCGCCCTCGGTCTGGTGCTGGTCAGCTACCCCCTCCACCCGCCGGGACGCCCGGAGAAGGCCCGGACCGAGCACCTGCCCCGGCTGGCCGTCCCCTGTCTGTTCGTGTCGGGGACGAGGGACTCGTTCGGCACCCAGGAGGAGCTCGAAGCCGCCACCGCCACCATCCCCGGGCCCGTGACCCACCTGTGGCTCGACGGGGGCGACCACGGGCTGCGGGGCCGGGACGGCGACGTCGCCGCCGCGGTCAGGGACTGGGTGGTCGGTCTTCCGGATTGAGTTCCTCCAGCTGGCGGCGGGCGGTCTCCGGGTAGGCGACGAGGACGAGGACGGCCAGCAGGAGGGGGCCGGCGCCCAGGACCGCCATGGCGGGGCCGATGGCGCCCCAGCGATCGGACATCACGCCCGCGCTGGTCAGCCCGATGGCGCTGCCCGCCAGGGCGGTGAGGGCGACCAGGCCGTTGGCCTTGCCCCGTAGGCCGGTGGGGAACAGCTCGGGGCCGTAGACGCCGAGGGCGGGGATGGAGGCGGCCGACACGACGTTGCCCACGATCGCCCACGCCCACAGCGTCGCCCCGCTGGAGAAGAAGTACGCCACCGTGCACAGGGTGCCGCCCACCAGGGCGACGGCGGCCACGATCCGCCGGCCCCGCACGTCGGCGATGCGCCCGCCGGCCACGATGCCGATGGATGCGGGCGTCCCCACGACCACCGAGAACAACCCGATGGCCCCGCCGCTGAACCCCATCTCGGAACGCAGGTAGCGGTTGCCGAACTGGGAGTTGGGGGCGACGAAGAGGTTGGCCAGGAAGGCGGAGACGGCCAGCAGGAGGAGCCGGCCGCCGTGGCCGGCGATGGGGACCCGACGGTGAGGGGCCAGGTAGCGCCGGCTTTCCCGCAGGTGGTGGCGGGTGCTGGCCACCGCCGGGAGCGCCAGCAGGGGCAGGACGTAGAGGAGGCGCCAGCCGCGGGGGCCGATGTCGGCCAGGTTGAGGGCGAGCACGCAGACGCCCGCCCCCAGTCCGCCGGCCATGGCCAGCAGGCTGACGGCGTAGGCCCGCGACCCGGCTGGCATCTCCTCGGCGGCCACGATGGCGACCAGGATGAGCAGGGCGCTGGCGAAGGCCCGGGCCATCGTCTGGCTGGCGGTCAGCCATGGGAGGGACGGGGCGACGGCGCCGGTGACGGCGAGGACGCAGCCGGCGGCGGCCGCGGCCAGCATGACCGTTCGCCGGCCCCGACGGTCGGCGGTGGCGACCACCACCAGGGCGATGAGGCCGCCGACCCGGACCACGCTGCCAGCCACGCCCTGGGCGCTGTTGCCGGCGTCGAACTCCTCGCCCGCGAAGGCGATGGTCTGGGTGAAGAGGGTGTTGAGGTAGCCGAAGGTGACAGCCAGGATGGCGAGGGTGCCGAGGGCGTTGGCCGCCCCGCCGTCGAGGTGCTCGGGCGGTGCCCACCACGGCGCCCGCGGTCGTCCCGGCCGGCGCAGGGCGGTGCGGACCGCGGGGGTGAACAGGAACCGGAAGTAGGGCAGGCCGAGGCGGAAGTCCACCGTCTGGGTGACGGCGTACCGCTCGCCAGCGCCACCGGAGCCGGCCGCCGGCTCGGCCGTGGGCTCGACCTCCACCCGCCGTTCGTAGTGCTCGAAGGGCCCGTCCTTCTCCCGGAACACGCCGTCGCCGACGGCCTCCTCCACCAGGAGGTCGGTGCGGGGCCGCAACCAGTCGTCCCGGCCGGCCCGGTCGACGACGGCGCGGGCGACGACTCGGGCCACAGCGAGCGGGAGCCTACCGGCGCCTCGGGAAGGCGGAGGGCCGATGGGGTGTTGGTAGCATCGTGACGATGTCGACGGAGGCAACCATGATGCGAGACCAGGTGATGGAGGCCATCGAGGCCATCCGTCCCGTGCTGCAGTCCGACGGCGGCGACATGTCGCTCGTCGGCGTCGACGAGGAAACAGGCGTCGTCGAGGTCGAGCTGGTGGGTGCCTGCGGCAGCTGCCCCGCCTCCACCATGACGCTCAAGGCCGGCATCGAGCGCATCCTCAAGGACCGCGTCCCCGGCGTCACCGCCGTCAGGTCCGTCGGCGAGGAGCCGGAGCTGTTCGACCTAACTCGCCACTAGGACTCGACGAGGTTGCGGGAGGGGGCCTGTCCCCCTCCCGATCAACCGGTGAGGCGGTTGTCCTCGTCGACCAGCGTGTTCACCCGGCGGACGGCGGCGTTGTGCTCCGCCACCAGGGCGTTGAAGCGGTTGACGTTGGCGTTGTAGCCCTCGATGTCGCCCGCCGCCTCCTGGGCGTCGAGCTCGGCCTGGATGGCGTTGAGGCCGACCTCCATGTCGGCAATGGAGGCCTTGAGGGCCCGGATCTCGTTCTCCCGGTCGCCGAGGGTCCGCCGGAACGTCTCGAGCACCACCGCCCGGTCGAAGTACTCGGCGTAGTGGGCTTCGAGGGCAGGTGGGAGGTCGGCGAACTCGGTGCCGAGCAGGGAGTGGATCTCGTTGGGGGAGTCCTCGTTGACCGAGGCGTACACCTCCAGGCGCTCTTCGAGGACCGGGTTGTCGGCGCGGGCCGACTCCAGCAGGGGGTCGATCTCCAGGCGTTCCGTCCGGCTCAGATGGCCGTAGACCACGTGCAGCAGCTCGTGGATGGCGACGACGTAGATCAGGTCCTGCACCTCCGGGTCGGGGAAGAACCGGACGTGGATGCGGCCGTCGATCAGGCAGCCGAACGTGTGCGCGCCCTCGGGCCCGGTGGTGGTGTCGACCTCCTGGCAGCTCTGGGAAAGCGTCTCGCTGTCCTCCACCGTCGGGGACGCCGACAGGAACAGGCGGCGGCCGAGCTCGGTCATGCCCGCCCCCGCCACGATGTCCTCCAGCTCGGGGTCGAGCGGCTCGATCGTGGTGGTGGTGGCTTCGGTGGGCGGCGCCGAACCCATGCGGCCCGGCGGCCCCTGGTCGGCGGAGCAGCCGGCGACCACCACCGCCACCGCCACCGCCACCGCCGCGGCGAAAGGCCGGCGGGTGCGCCGGCCCCAGGCGACGTGCGGGGGTGGGTTCGTCGGAAGCTGCGGCGCCGCCGTCACGGCCGGCTCGGACGACGGGCTCAGGCGACCGCCATGCGACCGAGCTCGGCCCACGTCAGGAGATCGGGGTGGGAGGGCACGACCCGCACAGTAAACCCGTAGCGACCGGGCCGGTCGCACGTGAACCTTCCCTCGTACCGATAGCCGCCGGTGGGGTCGGGGCTCACGATGGTCATGGGGGCGATGGCGGCCTCGATGATGTCGTCGGTGTTGCCGACCGGGCCGTGCACCACCTGGACCTGGACGTCGTCGGGACCGAGGCGGCCCAGCTTGGCCACTGCGGCCACGGCCCGCCCCCCGCCCAGGTCGGCGCCGTCGCCCGACTCGTCGACGGTCTCCACCGTGACCGACGTCCACAGGCTGAGCACCCGCTGCTTCCACTCGGCCAGGGCCGGCCCGGGCGTAGCCGTCGGCGGCCAGCGCCTCGCCGTGGGCGGCGGCCGGCTCGTACATGTTCTCGACGTAGTCGCGGACCATGCGGCTGGCGGTGACCACCGGCCCCAGGGTGCGCAGCGACCGTCGCACCCGGCTGAGCCACCGGCTGGGTGGCCGTCCCGGGTTGGCCTCGTAGTAGAGGGGGACGATCTGGCGCTCGAACAGGTCGAACAGGCTGCCCGCCTCCAACTGGTCGCGCAGGTGCTGGTCGGAGACCGTCTCGGCCGAGGGGATGGCCCAGCCGTTGTGGCCGTCGTACAGCTCGTCCCACCATCCGTCGAGGATCGAGCAGTTGAGGCTGCCGTTGAGGGCGGCCTTCTCCCCGCTGGTGCCGCACGCCTCCATGGGCCGCCGGGGCGTGTTCAGCCACACGTCGCAGCCCTGGTACATCAGGCGGGCCACGCCGATGTCGTAGTCCTCGACGAACGCCACCCGGTGGCGGACGTCGTGGTTCCTGGTGAACTGCACCACTTGGCGGATGATCTCCTTGCCCGGGTCGTCGGCCGGGTGGGCCTTGCCCGCGAACAGGAGCTGCATGGGCCGGTCGGGGTCGAGCAGGAGCTTGGCCAGGCGGTCGGGCTGGGAGAGCAGGAGGGTGGCCCGCTTGTAGGGGGCGAAGCGACGGGCGAAGCCGACGGTGAGGATCCCGGGGTCGAAGGCGTCGTCGAGCCACGTGAGGTCGGCCTCCGACATCCCCCGGGCGATGGACGTGGCCCGCAGCCGCTGGCGGACGAAGGCCACCAGCCGTTCCCGGGCCTGCTGGCGGGCCCGCCACAGCTCGTCGTCGCCGACGTCCTCGATGCGGGCCCACCGGTCGGCGCCGGCCAGGTGCCACTCGGGCAGGACGTGACGGTCGAAGAGGTCGCGGATCTCGGTGGAGACCCACGTCCGGGTGTGGATGCCGTTGGTGATCGACCCGATGGGCAGCTCCTCGCTGGGGACGCCCGGCCACACCGCCTGGAAGATCTGGCGGCTCACCTGGCCGTGGAGCTTGGACACGCCGTTGCTGAAGCCGGCCAGCCGCAGACCCATGACGGCCATGTTGAAGGGGGCGTCGGATGGCTCGTCGGGGACGTGGCCCAGGGCCATCAGGGTCTCGAAGCTGACGTTGCACTCGTCGGCCCACGCCTTGAAGTAGCGCTCCATGAGGGGCCGGGGGAAGCGGTCGATGCCGGCGGGGACGGGGGTGTGGGTGGTGAAGACCGTCCCCGCCCGGATCGCCTCCACCGCCTCGTCGAACGTCAGGCCGCCGGCGATGGCCCGCCGGATGCGCTCCAGCCCGAGGAAGCCGGCATGGCCCTCGTTGCTGTGGAACACGTGGGGCGTCTCCCCGACCAGCTCGAGGGCCCGGACGCCGCCGACGCCGAGGAGGATCTCCTGGCGCAGGCGGTGCTCGGTGTCGCCGCCGTAGAGGCGGTCGGTGACCCCCCGTTCGAGCTCGTCGTTGACCTCCACCGACGTGTCGAGCAGGTAGAGGGGGATGCGGCCCACCTGGGCCCGCCAGATGCGGGCGTACAGCGTGGTACCCGCCAGGTCGACCTCCACCAGGCCCTGGTCGCAGGCCTGCAGCGACATGGCGTGGGGGTCGAGGTCGATATAGCGCTCCTCCTGCCACCCGTCACCGTTGAGCTCCTGGCGGAAGTAGCCCTGGGCGTAGAACAGGCCCACCCCGACGAGGGGCACGCCCAGGGCGCTGGCCGCCTTGAGGTGGTCGCCGGCGAGGACGCCCAGGCCACCGGAGTACTGGGGCAGGGCCCGGGCGATGCCGAACTCGGGGGAGAAGTAGGCCACCGACCGCAGCGCGCCCTCCCGGCCCTGGAACCAGCGGTCGGCCTGCATGTCGCGCATCGAGCTCGTCGGACACCTCCCGGAGGAAGGAGAGGAAGGTGCGGTCGGCGGCGAGGGCGTCGAGGCGGGCCTTGCCCACTGTGCCCAGGAGGCGGACGGGGTCGTTGCCGCTGGCCTCCCACGCCTCGGAGTCGACCCACCGGAACAGGTCCTGGGTGTGCTCGTCCCACGACCAGCGCAGGTTCATGGCGAGGGTCTGGAGGGGGGCCAGCGCGTCGGGCAGACGGGGCCGGACCGTGAAGCTGCGATAGGCCTTCATAGATCGAGCACGCTAGCCCGAGGCGATCACCGCGACCCCGGTGAGAAGCCATGAGATATAGCGGACCGACGGCTGAGAAGGCAGGGCATTCATGTTCGGAGGGCTGGGCGGGCAGGTGGCGCGGGGTTCGCTTCCGGCCCCGGGTGGTACACCAGTGGAGTGACTGGTCGAATCGTGATCGTCGACTCGCGCCCGCGCACACCCACCGGTCGGTACCCGGCCAAGGCGGTCATCGGGCACCCCGCCACCGTCTCCGCCGACATCTTCCGCGACGGCCACGACCTGCTGGCGGCGCGGGTCGGATGGCGCCCAGAGGGAGAGTCCAAGTGGCGCTATGCCCCCATGGCCGACCTCGGCAACGACCGGTGGGCGGCCACCATCGAGCCCAGCTCGATGGGTCGCCACGAAGTCCGCATCGAGGCGTGGACCGACCGCTTCGCCACCTGGCGGCGCGACGTCATGGTGAAGCAGGCCGCCGGCCAGGACATCTCGGTCGAGCTGGAGGAGGGCGCCCTTCTCCTCGAGCGGCGGGCGGGCGACGTGAGAAGGTCGGCCGACCTCAAGCATGAGAGGAAGCCCCTGGAGCAGGCCGCGGTCGCCCTCCGGCAGCGACCGGGCGAGGGCGGGCTGGTCGAGGCCCTCCACCCCAGCCTGGCGGCCGTGCTCGCCACCGTCCCCGACCCCGTCGACCTCACCGTGGCCGACCCCATCCCCCTGTGGGTCGACCGGGAGCGGGCCGTGTTCTCCGCCTGGTACGAGCTCTTCCCCCGGTCGGAGGGTGGTTTGCGGCCGACGGCCGACCACGGCGTGCCCCGGGCCGCGGCCATGGGCTTCGACGTCCTCTACCTGCCGCCGATCCACCCCATCGGCGTGACCCACCGCAAAGGCCCCAACAACACCCTGGCGGCCGGCTCCCGACGATCCCGGCAGCCCGTGGGCCATCGGCAGCGAGCTGGGCGGCCACACCGCCATCGAGCCCAGCCTGGGCACGATCGAGGACTTCGAGTACCTGGTCCAGGCGGCTCGCGACCACGACATGGAGATCGCCCTCGACTACGCCCTCCAGTGCTCGCCCGACCACCCGTGGGTCACGGAGCACCCGGCCTGGTTCCACCACCGGCCCGACGGCACCATCAAGTACGCCGAGAACCCGCCCAAGAAGTACCAGGACATCTACCCGATCAACTTCTGGCCTGAAGGTGAGGGCGAGCAAGAGGCCCTGTGGCAGGCGTGCAAGGACATCGTCGACTACTGGATCGGCCACGGCGTGCGCATCTTCCGGGTCGACAACCCCCACACCAAGCCGCTGGCCTTCTGGGAGTGGATGATCCCCGCCGTCCAGCGCGACCACCCCGATGTGCTGTTCCTGGCCGAGGCCTTCACCCGGCCCAAGGTGATGTCGGCCCTGGCCGAGGTGGGCTTCACCCAGAGCTACACCTACTTCACCTGGCGCACGACCAAGTGGGAGCTGCGGAACTACCTGGAGGAGATCGCCCAGGGGCCGAAGGCCGACTTCATGCGCCCCAACTTCTGGCCCAACACCCCCGACATCCTGGCCCACCCCCTGCGCAACGGCGGCCCCGCCGCCTTCCGCCAGCGGCTGGTGCTGGCCGCCACCCTGGTCCCGTCGTACGGGATGTACAGCGGCTACGAGCTGCTGGAGAACCTTCCCGCCTCGGAGTCCAACGAGGAGTACCTCTCCTCCGAGAAGTACGAGGTCAAGCACCGCGACTGGGACGACCCGGATTCTTTGGCGCCCCTCGTGACCCGCCTCAACGACATCCGCCGCCGCCACCCCGCCTTCGCCGACCTGGGGAACATCCGCTTCCACGGGACCTTCAACGAGCACATGCTGGCCTACTCCAAGCGCAGCGCGGACGGGTCCGACACCGTGCTGGTGGTCGTCAACATCGACCCCTTCGCAGCCCACGAGGACACCGTCGTCCTCGACCTGGAGGCCCTGGGGATGCCTGCCCACCGGCCGTTCACCGCCTACGACGAGCTGAGCGGGGCCGTCTACACGTGGCAGGGCTCCAGCGCCTACGTCCGCCTCGACCCGTGGACGGCCGCCCACGTGTTCTCGCTGCGCTCGTCACCTTCGGAAGCGGAGCTTCCTCGGTGAGTTCTTCGGAGCTGCGGGCGGCCGGCGGAGCCGGCCGTCCTCGCCGTTCTCCTTCTCGCGGCCGGCGGTGCCGGCCGCGGGCCGCCAGCCAGGGACGGCCGCCTGTGGCGGCGCTCGTGGCCGGCGGCGTCCCGATCCGGTTTGGTTGCCACTCGTGACGGACGCCCTGACCGACGGGAACGTCTGCGACGACCGCTGGTACCAGCGGGCGGTCTTCTACGAGGTGCTCACCCGCGGGTTCTACGACGCCAACGGCGACGGCACCGGCGACCTGAAGGGGCTCACCGAGAAGCTCGACTACCTCCAGTGGCTGGGCGTCGACTGCCTGTGGCTGCTGCCCTTCTACCAGTCGCCCCTGCGCGACGGCGGCTACGACATCTCCGACTTCTTCACCGTCCTGCCCGAGTACGGCGACCTGGCCGACCTGGTGGAACTGGTCGAACAGGCCCACAAGAAGGGGATGCGGGTCATCGCCGACCTCGTCATCAACCACACCAGCGACCAGCACCCGTGGTTCCAGGAGTCCCGCCTGGACCGCAACAACCCCAAGGCCGACTGGTACGTCTGGCACGACGACGACCAGGGCTTTTCCGACGCCCGCATCATCTTCGTCGACACCGAGCGCTCCAACTGGGCCTGGGACCCCCAGCGCCAGCAGTACTTCTGGCACCGGTTCTTCAGCCACCAGCCCGACCTCAACTTCGACAACCCCGAGGTCCAGCAGGCCATCCTCGACGTGGTCCGCTTCTGGCTCGACCTCGGCCTCGACGGGTTCCGCCTCGACGCCGTCCCCTACCTGTACGAGCGGGAGGGCACCAACGGCGAGAACCTCCCCGAGACCCACGACTACCTCAAGCGCCTGCGCAAGGAGGTGGAGTCGACCCACCCCAACACGGTCCTGCTGGCCGAGGCCAACCAGTGGCCGAGCGACGTGGTCGACTACTTCGGCTCGGGCGACGAGTGCCACATGGCCTTCCACTTCCCGCTCATGCCTCGGATGTTCATGGCCGTGCGTCGGGAGCAGCGGTACCCGATCACCGAGATCCTGGCCCAGACCCCCGACATCCCCGACGGCGCCCAGTGGGGGATCTTCCTGCGCAACCACGACGAGCTGACCCTGGAGATGGTCACCGACGAGGAGCGGGACTACATGTACACGGAGTACGCCAAGGACCCTCGGATGAAGCGGAACATCGGCATCGGCCGCCGCTTCGCCACCCTGGTCGACAACGACCGGCGGGTGTCCGAGCTGCTCCACGGCCTGCTGTTCAGCCTGCCCGGGAGCCCGGTCCTCTACTACGGCGACGAGATCGGGATGGGTGACAACATCTATCTCGGGGACCGGGACGGGGTACGTACCCCGATGCAGTGGACGCCCGACCGCAACGCTGGTTTCAGCAAGGCCGACTTCGCCCAGCTCTACCTCCCGCCCCTGATGGACCCGGTCTACGGCTACCAGGCGGTCAACGTTGAGGCCGGGATGCGTGACCCGGGCTCGTTCCTGCACTGGCTGCAGCGGACGCTGCGGGTGCGCAGGCAGCACTCCGACGTGTTCGGGGTGGGCCAGTTCGAGGTGCTGTCGGCGGAGAACCCGTCGGTCCTGGCCTTCATCCGCAGTCTGGGGGACGAGGTGATCCTGTGCGTGAACAACCTCAGCCGCTTCGCCCAGCCGGTGGAGCTGCAGCTGGGCCGGTTCGCGGGCAAAACCCCCATCGAGCTCTTCGGACGGGTCCCGTTCCCCAAGATCGGCGAGCTGCCCTACCTCCTTACCCTCGGCGGCCACGGCTTCTATTGGTTCTCACTGTCGTGAGAACCATCGCCTTCGCAACCGGAGGTTGCTCGACGAGGTTCGCGGAGACTCCGGCCGCCGGCGGAGCCGGCGGCCTCCGCCGCTCTGCCTGGGCGGCCGGCTGCGCCGGCCGCCGGGCGCCAGCCGGTGGGGGCCGCCTTCGGCGGCGCCTGCGGCCGGCGCCGAAAGGCCTCCTCATGACACCTTCTGCGCCCTCCATACCTCTCGATACGCTCAGGCGGCACTTGCCGCGGCAGCGGTGGTATGCGGGGACCGACGAGCCGGCTTCGGTCGACGTGGTGGCCTCTGAGCTGCTGCGGAAGGACTGGCCCCAGTTGGTGCGGCTGTTGGTGGCGGCAGACGGCAACTGCTACCAGCTGTTGCTCGGCGTGCGCCCCGACCGCGACCAGCTCGACTTCGTGCGGGGCCACGACGACTCGGTGCTGGGCACGATCGAGGTCGACGGGGAGCCCGCCACCGCCTACGACGCCACCTTCGACCCCGACCTCGGACTGCACCTGTACTGGCACGTCACCGGCGGCGACGAATCGGCGCGGCGGGTGCGTCCGATCGGCGTCGAGCAGTCGAACACCTCCCTCGTCTACGACGAGCGCCTCATCCTCAAGGTCTTCCGGCGGCTCCTGCCCGGACCCAACCCGGAGGTCGAGGTCACGTCGGCCCTGAACGAGGTCGGGTTCCCGTGGGTGGCCGAGCCCCTGGCCACCGAGACGATCACCCTCGAGTCGGGCGTCGGCTACGACCTCGCCCTGCTGCAGCCCTTCCTGACGGGGGCGGTCGACGGATGGGCGCTGGCCCTGACCTCGTTACGCGACCTGTTCGGCGTCCAGGACACGCAGTCGATGCCGGTGATCGACGCCTCCGCCCCCCCGCCGCCGGCCGCCGACCCGGGCCAGGCGGGAGGCGACTTCGCGGCCGAGGCCCACCGCCTGGGAGAGACGACGGCGGCCATGCACATCGCCATGACGGAGGCGTTCGGGCGGGACGAAGGTGACGCCGACGGATGGGCCGACGACATCGAGGTCCAGGCCCGGCGCTCGCTGGGCGACGTGGTGCCCGCGCTCGACATCCTCGACGAGTTGCGCCACGTCGACCCCGGCCCCGCCATCCGGGCCCACGGCGACTACCACCTGGGCCAGGTCATGCGCACCGACGCCGGCTGGTACGTCCTCGACTTCGAAGGCGAGCCCGACCGGCCCCTCGAGGAGCGCCAGCGGCGGACGTCGCCCCTCCGCGACGTGGCCGGGATGCTGCGCTCGTTCCACTACGCGTCGGCGGTCGCCCTCACCGAGCGCGACGGCGACGAGTTCATCCAACCGGCGGAGGCGTGGGAGGCCCGCAACCGCCAGGCCTTCCTCGACGGCTATCTGCCCGCGGCGGCGAAGGGCGGCATCCTCCCCCCCGACCAGGCGGCGGTCGACGCCGTGCTGGCGGCCTTCGAACTGGAGAAAGCGGTGTACGAGCTGTCGTACGAACGAGCCCACCGTCCCGACTGGGAGCACATCCCCCGTACCGCCCTGCGCCGGCTGGGGGTGGGGCGGCGATGAGCGAGCGCGTCCCTGCCGCACCGCCGGCTCCCGCGGCGGCGGCGCCTGTGCCGGCCGTCGGCGATCCGGTGGCCGATCACGTGGCGGGCGAGATCGAGGCCCTGGTCAATGGGCGTCACACCAACCCCCACCAGGTCCTCGGCCTCCACGGCGACCCAAACGGGAATGGGCTGGTGCGGGCGTGGCGGCCCGACGCCAAGGCGGTCGACGTCGTCCTGCCCGACGGCACCCGGGTCGAGTCAGAGCGCATCCATCGGGCGGGCCTGTTCGAGGCCGTCGTGCCCACGCCCGCCGCGGCCGACGGCTACCGGTTCGACGTCACCTACGACGCCGGCTCGTTCCTCGCCGACGATCCCTACCGGTTCTGGCCGACGCTGGGCGACCTCGACCTCTACCTGTTCGGCGAGGGTCGGCACGAGACCCTGTGGCGGGTCATGGGCGCCCACGTGCGCGAGCACCAGGGCGTCACCGGGGTGTCGTTCGCGGTGTGGGCCCCGTCGGCCCAGGCGGTGCGGGTGGTGGGCGACTTCAACGGCTGGGACGGCCGCCTGCACCCCATGCGCGTCCTCGGGTCGTCGGGCGTGTGGGAGCTGTTCCTCCCCGGCGCCGAGGCCGGCCAGCGCTACAAGTTCGAGCTGGTGAGCGCGGACGGCTCGCTCGTCCTCAAGACCGACCCCTTCGCCTTCGCCACCGAGGTGCCGCCGAGCACGGCCGGGATCATCGGCACCGAGGGCACCCACAGGTGGGCCGACCAGGCGTGGATGGACCGGCGGGCCGCCACCGACGCCTTGACCAGCCCCATGTCGGTCTACGAGATGCACCTGGCCTCGTGGCGGCGGGTGCCGGAGGAAGGCAACCGGTCCCTCACCTACCGGGAGATGGCCGAGTGGCTGCCCGCCTACCTGGTCGACATGGGCTTCACCCACGTGGAGATGATGCCGGTGGCCGAGCACCCCTTCTCGGGGTCGTGGGGCTACCAGGTGACGTCGTACTACGCGCCCACGTCGCGGTTCGGGTCGCCCGACGACTTCCGCTTCCTGGTCGACGCCCTCCACGCCCAGGGCATCGGCGTGATCGTCGACTGGGTGCCGGCCCACTTCCCCAAGGACGCCTTCAGCCTGGCTCGCTTCGACGGCACCGCCCTCTACGAGCACGCCGACCCCCGCCAGGGCGAGCACCCCGACTGGGGGACGCTGGTGTTCAACTTCGGCCGCCACGAGGTGTCGAACTTCCTGCTGGCCAACGCCCTGTACTGGATGGAGGAGTTCCACATCGACGGCCTCCGGGTCGACGCGGTGGCCTCGATGCTCTACCTCGACTACTCCCGCAAGGAAGGGGAGTGGCTGCCCAACCAGTTCGGGGGCCGGGAGAACCTGGAGGCGGTCGACTTCCTGCGGCGGATGAACGAGCTGGTGTACGGCCACCACCCGGGCGCCATCACCATGGCCGAGGAGTCCACCGCCTGGCCGGCCGTGTCGCGGCCGACCTACCTGGGCGGCCTCGGCTTCGGCTTCAAGTGGAACATGGGCTGGATGCACGACACCCTCGAGTACTTCTCCAAGCCTCCCGTGTACCGCAGCTACCACCACCATCATCTGACGTTCGGGCTGCTCTACGCCTTCACCGAGAACTTCGTGCTCCCGCTGTCGCATGACGAGGTGGTGCACGGCAAAGGTTCGCTGCTGAACAAGATGCCGGGGGAGGGGGCGGAGAAGTTCGCCCAGCTCCGGTGCCTCTACGCCTGGATGTGGGCCCACCCGGGCAAGCAGCTGCTGTTCCAGGGGTGCGAGATCGCCCAGGGTCGCGAGTGGGACCACGAGGGCAGCGTCGAGTGGGACCTGCTCCAGTGGCCGGAGCACGCCGGGGTGCACCACCTGGTGCGACGGCTGAACGACGTGTACCAGTCGGAGCCGGCGCTCTTCGAGCAGGACTTCGACCCGTCCGGGTTCCGGTGGATCGACGCCAACGACACCGAGGGGAACGTGATCTCCTTCGCCCGCTTCTCGGCCGACGGGTCCCGGACGCTGGTCTGCGTGGCCAACCTGTCCGGATCCGACCGACCCGGCTACCGCATCGGGCTCCCTCGGGGCGGGTGGTGGCGGACCGCCCTCGACAGCCAGTCACCCGAGTTCACCGGCTGGGGCCCGGTCACCGCGACCACTCCTACGCCGACGACATCGGCTGGCACGGCCTCGACCACTCTCTAGCCGTCGACCTGCCCGCGTTGACGGTGCTCTGGCTGGTGCCCACCGACCAGTAGGTCGGCCGGCGAACGGCTCGACCAGGTCAGGGGCTGAAGGCCGGTCAGCCGGTCAGCAGCCGGTGGCGGCGGCCATGATCCGGCAGGCCTGTGCCATCCGGGCGGGCGACAACGTGGTGACCCTCCGACGGAGGAGTTCTCGCGGAACGGTGTGCACGTTGTCGAAGTTGACGACGCAGTCGGTCGGGACGCCGTCGTCAGACGTCAGGTCGAGCTCGGAGACGAGGCCGCGGCGGGTGCGGGTGAGGGCGGCGACGACGACCGACCCGATCCTGTCGGCGACCGGGTCGCGGGTCAGGACGAGAACGGGTCGATCGCCGCCGGGTGTGGCCGCGAACCAGACGTCACCCCGTTGCATCGGCCCAGTCCGACCAGTCCTCGGCCGGTCCCCAATCCGCGATCTGGCTCATCGACCGCTCGCCGTCGTCGAGGGGCTGTTCGTGCCAGGTCTGGGCATCGGTCTCGCTGGCCAGGCGGGCCAGGTGGCGGCGCAGCGCCTCCCGCAGGAGGTCGGACCGGTCGACGCCCAGTCGGTCCGCCCACCGCTGGGCGTGGGCGGCCGTCTCCGCGTCCACCCGGAAGCTCAGCATTGTCATACATGAAGCGTAGGCCGTATGACAGGCGCTGTCACGTAGCCTGCATGGGTGGCGGAGCGGCCGGAGTGGGCACCGATGGAACCGCCGGGCGGGGCCGGTGGCGGTGGCGAGTGGCCGGGATGGGCGCCGGCCGGGGGCGCGACCGGCTCGACCATGCCGCCGCCACCTCCCGGGGCGCCGCCCTACGGGCCGCCGTACGGGGCGTCCGGTCCGAAGGGGGGCAGCGAGCGCACCGGGCCGCTGCCGCTGCACCCGATGACGCTGTCGGACATCCTCGACGGGGCTTTCAACCTGTTCAAGGCCGAGGTGCGCACGATCGTGCTCGTCACCGCCGCCTTCCTCGTCCCGGTCCAGCTGGTAGCCGCCTACCTGCAGCGGGACTACCTGGGCGGGGCCGGCCTGGCCAGCCTGTTCAGCGACCCGTCGGCGGCCGAGTCGGCCCTCGACTCCGGCACCGCCGGCCAGGGGTGGTCGACGCTGGTCGCGTTCGCCGCCACCGTCATCGTCCTCCCGTTCGTGGCGGGGGCCATCAGCCGCATCGTGTCGGCCGCCTACCTGGGGCAGCGCATGACGGCCGGCGAGGCGCTGCGGGCGGTGCGGTCGCGGTGGTGGGCCTTCATCGTGGCCTGGCTCCTCGTCCACCTGCTGGAGGGCATCGGGTTCCTGCTCTGCATCCTCCCCGGGCTGCTGGTGATGGCCCTTTGCGTCCCGGTGGCTCCCGCCATCGCCATTGAGGGACTGGGCGCCGATCCGGGCCATGCGCCGCTCGTTCCGGCTGGTGAAGCCCCGGTTGTGGCCGGTGCTGGGCATCGCCCTGCTGTCGGGGCTGCTGGCCAGCACGGTGGGATCGGTGCTGGGCGGTGTCCCGTCGGTGCTGGCCCTGGTGGTGGGGCTCAAGTGGGGCTGGCTGCTGCTGGCCATGGGCAGCGTCCTCAGCGGGCTGGTGTCGACCCCGCTCATCTCCATCGTGGCCACGCTCGTGTACTACGACGGCCGCATCCGCCAGGAAGGCCTCGACCTCCAGATCATGGCCGCCGACCTGGCCCGTGGTGATCCCCGCCGCTAGCGGGGCGTGGGCGTGGGGGCGGGCGGCGGTGGCGGCCGACCTGCCCTTGCCGGAGCGGTCGTCCGACCAGGTGCGGGACGCCATCGGCGAGGTCCTGGCCCGGCCCGAGTACCAGCGGCCGTCGCCGGGGTTCGTCCAGCGCCTGCGGGACGCCGTCGTCGACCTGCTCGAGCGGTTCCTGACCACCCTCCTCGAGGGAGGTCGGGGGACGGTGGTGGCGTGGACGATCCTGGCCGTGGCGATCGTCGCCGCCGTCCTGGTGGCCCTCCGCTTCGCCCGGGGGGTGACGCGGGACCCGGGCCGGGGGGTGGCGACGACCGCCATCCCTCGGCGGGGAGCGGCCGACTGGCGGGCCGACGCCGAGGCCGCCGAGCGAGCCGGGCAGTGGCGGCAGGCCCTGCGCTGCCGCTACCGGGCGCTGGTGGCGGAGCTGGCCGATCGGGGCCTGGTGGAGGAGGTGGCGGGGCGGACGGCGGGCGAGTACCGGGCCGAGGTGGCAGGGACGGCGCCGGCCGTGGCCGGCCCCTTCGCCGGCGCCACCGAGCTGTTCGAGCGGGCCTGGTACGGCGAGTGGCCCACCGGTCAGGAGGAGGCGGCCCAGCTCCGGGACCTGTCCGACGAGGTGCTGGCGGGGGTGCGCCGGTGATCACCCGCGACCGGCTGCGGACGTGGTGGCCGCTGCTGGCCGTCGTCGGGGCCATGCTCGCCGTCGGGTTGGTGGCGGGGGCGCCGCCCGCCGACGGGCCACCCCTCGACCCGACGTCGACCGGCTCGACCGGCACCAAGGCCTTGGTCGACACGCTCCGGCTGCTGGGGGCCGACGTGTCGGTGCAGTCAGGGGCGCCGGGACCGTCGGCCACCACCGCCCTGCTCCTCGAGGACGGCCTCGACGACGCCACCCGGGACTCGGTGGCCGCCTGGGTCGAGGCCGGCGGCACGCTCGTCGTCACCGACGTGTCGTCCCCCTCAGCCCGGTGGTGCCCGCCGCGGCGGCCGACCTGTTGTTCCTCGAGCCCGAGCTGCGCCGCGACTGCTCCGTCCCCGCCCTCCAGCAGGTCCAGCGGGTGGACGTCCCCGGCGCCATCCTGCAGGAGGTGCCCGGGGCGCCACAGGGTGCTTCCGGGCGGGTGACGACGACGAGGCGTGGCTGGTGGTCGTCCCCGCCGGGGACGGCACGGTCGTGGCCGTCGGCGGGGCCGGGTTCCTGGTCAACGGCAGCCTCGACGACGCCGACAACGGCCTGCTGGCGGTGACCCTCCTGGCCCCGACCGGGTCCGAGCGGGTGGTCGTCCTCCGCCCGCCGGCGCCGGGGAGGGCGACCAGGGGCTTCTCGACCTGGTCACCGACCGGTGGAAGCTGGCGTTCCTGCAGCTGGCGGTGGCGTTCGGCGTCCTGGTGCTGTGGCGGTCGCGCCGCCTCGGCCGGCCCGTGCTCGAGCCCCAACCGGTGCAGCTGGCGGGATCGGAGCTGGTGGTGGCGGTGGGCGAGCTGCTGCAGCGGGCCAAGGGCCGGGAACAGGCGGCGTCGGTCCTGCGGGACGACCTCCGCCGGTGGCTGGCGGAGCGGCTCGGACTGCCTCCGGCCACGTCCGCCGAGGTGGTGGCGGAGGCGGCGTCGGCGTCGGGTTCGTCCGACCTGACGGCCGACGAGGTGCTGGCCGTGCTGGCGGGCGCCCGCCCGGCCGACGAGGATGGCCTGGTGGCGCTGGCCCACTCGGTGGAGTCCGTCCGCGACCGTGTGCGAGGAGGACGGGGTGGTTGACGCGTGGTGATCCCCGGGCGGCGGTGCTGCGCATCCGGGAGGAGGTGGCCAAGGTCGTCGTCGGCCAGGACGGGGTGCTGACCGGGCTGGTCGCCGCCCTCCTGGTGCGGGGCCACGTCCTGCTGGAGGGCGTGCCGGGCGTGGCCAAGACCCTGCTGGTCAAGGTCCTGGCCGCCACCCTCGACCTCCAGTTCAACCGGGTCCAGTTCACGCCCGACCTCATGCCGTCCGACGTCACCGGGCCAGGTCATCCTCGAGGGCCGGGACTTCCGGTTCCGGCCGGGGCCGGTGTTCACCAACCTCCTGCTGGCCGACGAGATCAACCGCACCCCGCCCAAGACCCAGGCGTCGCTGCTGGAGGCGATGGAGGAGCGCCAGGTGACCGTGGACGGGGAGACCCGGCCCCTGCCCGACCCGTTCGTGGTGGTGGCCACCCAGAACCCGGTCGAGTACGAGGGCACCTACCCCCTGCCCGAGGCCCAGCTCGACCGGTTCATGCTCAAGCTGGCGGTGCCCTACCCGACCGCCGAGCAGGAGCAGGCGATCCTGGCCCGCCACCACGCGGGCATGAACCCCCACGACCTGGCGACCCTCGGGTTCGCATGCGGTCGCCGGCGTGGCCGACCTGGCCGCCGCCCGCCGGGCCGTGGGCCAGGTGGCGGTGGAGGACAAGGTGCAGGCCTACATCGTCGCCATCGTGCGGGCGACCCGGGAGTCGCCGTCGCTGGCCCTCGGCGCCTCGCCCCGGGGGGCCACCATGCTCCTGGCCGCGGCCAAGGCGTGGGCGTTCCTGGCCGGCAAGCCCTTCGTCACCCCCGACGAGGTCAAGGCGGTGGCCAAGCCCGCCTTGCGCCACCGCATCTCGCTGCGGCCCGAGGTCGAGCTGGAGGGCGTCACCGCCGACGGCGTGCTGGACGGGGTCCTGGCCGCGGTGCCCGTCCCCCGGTGATGCCCGATTCGATCCGCGCAATTACACCCCTGAGGGGGCAACTGCGCGGAGTGTTCGGCGTCGGGCCGGCGGGCCGTGATGCCCGTCCCCACCTGGCGGCTGGTGGTGGCGGCGGCGGTGGCGTCGCTGGTGGTGCTGGCTGCGCCGTGGCCGGTGGCGGTCCTGTGGGTGGTCGACGTGGCGTTGTTGGCCGCGGCCGCCGTCGACTGGGCCCGGGCGGCGCGGCCGGCGACGATCCCCGTCGAGCGGGACCTGCCGGGTGTCGTCCCCCTGGGGGCCGAGGCCGAGGTGCGGCTGGACCGTGCGCAACCCGAACCCCCGTCGTCTGCTGCGCCTCACCCTGGCCGACGAGCTGGCGCCCTCGCTCGGCGCGACCTCCCGCCGGGCCCGGATGGTCCTCCCGCCCGGCGGAAGGGCCACCGGCCGCACCGCCATCCGTCCCCGGCGGCGGGGGAAGTTCACGCCCACCGAGATCGTGCTGCGGGTCGACGGCCCGTGGCGGCTGGCCGCCCGTCAGGGCCGGCTGCGGGTGCCGGGGGTGCTGCGGGTCTACCCCCCGTTCCGGTCGAAGGAGGAGGCCGAGCTGCGGATCAACCGGGCCCGGCATCCTGGAGATCGGCCTGCGGTCGGCGCCCGGGCGGGGCGGGGGCACCGAGTTCGACCAGCTTCGGGAGTACACCGTCGACGACGAGTTCCGTCGCATCGACTGGGCCGCCACCGCCCGGGTGGGCCGCCCCATCGTCCGCACCTACCGGGCCGAGCGCAACCAGACCGTCCTCCTCCTGCTCGACGGTGGGCGGATGATGGCCGGCCGGGTGGCCGACGTCCCCCGCCTCGACCACGCCATGGACGCGGTGATGATGCTCACCGCGGTCGCCTCCCGACTCGGCGACAAGGTGGGCCTGGTCGCGTTCGACCAGGTGGTGCGGGCGGTGGTGCCGCCTCGCTCCGGTCGGGACCAGCTGAGCCGGGTGACCGAGGCCATGTACGCCCTCGAGCCGCAGCTGGTGGAGAGCGACTACCGGGGCGCGTTCGCAGCCACGCTGGGACGGTTCCGGCGCCGGTCGCTGCTGGTCCTGTTCACCGAGCTGGCCGAGCAGGCGGTGACCGAGACGGTGCTGCCGGTGCTGCCCCTCCTCAGCCGTCACCACCTGGTGATCGTGGCCAGTGTGGCCGACCCCGACGTGGCCGAGTGGGCCGGGGCCGTTCCTCCCGACGCCTCGTCGACGTATCGCAAGGCGGCGGCGGTGGCCGCCCGCACCGACCGGGCCCGCACGGTGGCCCTCCTCCGGGGGATGGGCGCCACCGTCGTCGACGCCGAGCCCGGCCGCCTCGCCCCCCTCCTCGCCGACGCCTACCTCAAAGTGAAGGCCACCGGCCGGTTGTAGTCGCCGTCGGAAGCGGAGCTTCCGACGGCGAGTTTCAAGGAGCGGGGGACGCCGGCGGAGCCGACGACCCCCGCGCTGCAAGGCTTGCTGGCGGCCAGCCGAGAGGAGGCCGCCTTCGGCGGCGTGGGCGGCCGCCCGCATTCAGGCAATTGCGTGCACAGCTCTTCCCCGACCCACGAAGTAGGTGAGGAACACGACCTCGGCCGCCACGCCGATGCCGACCCGGGCCGCGGTGGGCAGGGTCGAGCCCGTCACGAAGCCCTCGATGAGGCCGGCGACGCCGAAGACCACGACCAGACCGAGGACGATCACCATCGCCCGCCGGCCCTCCTCGACCAGGGCCACCGCCCGGGGACGGTCGCCGGGGTCGATGAGCGCCCACCCCAGGCGCAGGCCGGCGGCGCCCGCCACGCACACCGCGGTCAGCTCCAGCAGGCCGTGGGGCAGGATCAGTCCCCAGAACTTGGGCGCCGCCCCGGCGGCGTGGAACAGCCCCGCGGCCACGCCCACCGCGGCCCCGTTGAAGACCAGGATGGCCGCCGTGAGCAGGCAGAACGCGATCCCGCCGGCGAAGGCCAGCACTGCCACCCGGACGTTGTTGGTGAACACCTGGGACGCGAAGGCGGCCGCCGGGGCCGACGAGTAGTAGTCCTCGAAGTCCTCCTCCACGTAGGACTGGCGGACAGCGTCGGGCCCGGTCGCCTCCAGGGCGGCCGGCGAGTTGGCGACCCAGATCCCGAAGACGAGCGCGGGCACGAACAGCAACACCGCGCTCACGGCCACGAAATGGCGGATGTGCCACAGGGCGGCGGGGAACGTGACCGCGAAGAACCGTCCCACCGCCCGCAGGGTCCGGGACCGGGTGCCGTAGACGACTGACCCCGAGCGGGCCACCCTCCCGGTCAGGGCCGCCGTCAACGCCGGGTCGCGGTAGTAGGTGCGGGCGTAGGACAGGTGGGTCGACACCCGCAGGTAGAGCTTGACCAGCTCGTCGAGCTCGGCCGCCGACAGCCGGCCGACACCGCGGCCGGCCCGGGCGGTGAGCTCGTCGAGCCGGGCCCAGACCGGTTGGTTGGTGCGAATGTAGGAGTCGACGTCCACCGCTCTCTGTACGGTACGTCGTGATGGGAACGCCGGCGGTGGTCACCCCGGAGGCGGTGCCGCTCGACCTGCAGCCGGCGGGCCTCGGGTCGCGCTTCGTCGCCATCCTGATCGACTGGCTCGTCCAGACGGCGCTGCTGTTCGCCCTCCTGTTCGTCGGCATCGGGCTCTCCGTCGGCGATATCGGCGGGATCGGGATCGCCCTCTTCTACCTCCTCGTCTTCGGCGTCCTCTTCGGGTACCCGATCACCCTGGAGACGCTGTGGCGGGGACGCACCCTGGGCAAGGCGGCCATGGGCCTGCGGGTGGTCACCACTGAGGGAGGGCCGGTCCGGTTCCGGCACGCCGCCATCCGGGCCGCCCTGGGCCTGGTCGACTTCTTCGTCACGTCGGGGGCGGCGGCCGTGATCTCGGTGCTGGCCACCCGCAACAACCAGCGGCTGGGGGACCTGGTGGCGGGCACCCTCGTCCTGCGGGAGCGGACCGGGCTGCCCCCGCCCCAGGCGGCCGAGTTCTCGGTGCCGGCCGGGCTCGAGTCCTACGCCGCCAGCCTCGACGTGAGCGGGATGACGGCGGAGGACTACCGGGCGGTGCGGGCCTTCCTCCTGCGGGCGCCGGGGTTGGACTACAAGGTCCGGTACCAACTGGCGATCGGGCTGGCCGACCCCCTGTCGGAGCGGGTCCGTCCCCTGCCGCCGGCCGGGATCCATCCCGCCTGGTACCTCATCTGCGTGGCCGCGGTGTACCAGCACCGCACCGCTCCCCGTCCCCAGACGCCGTGGCCGCCACAGCCACAGCCACAGCCACAGCCACAGCCACAGCCGCCACAGCCGCCCCCACCCGCTCCGCCCCTGCGGCCGCCCTTGCCGCGGCCGGCGGAGGCGCCGTCGCCGCCGCCCCCGGTCCCGGGCCGGCCCCGAGCGGCCGGCGGACGATGGCGGCGGCTTCGCACCCCTCGGCTGACTGCGTAGCCTTTTGCGGATGCCCGTGTACCTCGACAACGCCGCCACCACGCCCATGCGGGCGGAGGCGGTGGACGCCATGCTCCCGTTCCTGCGCGACCGCTTCGGGAACCCCTCGGGGTCGCACGCGGTGGCCCGGGAGGCCCGCAAGGCGCTCGACGAGGCCCGGGACGTGGTCGCCGCCTGTCTGGGCGCCGAGCCGGGCGAAGTGGTGTTCACCGGCGGGGGGACGGAGGCCGACAACCTGGCCATGGCGGGGGTCGGGGGGGCAGTCGTGTGCTCGGCGGTGGAGCACCACGCGGTCCTCCACGCCTGCGCCGCCCTCGGCGGACGGTTGGCGCCGGTCACCGCCGACGGCGTGGTCGACCTCGACGCCCTGGCGGCCACACTCGGCCCGGAGGTCACCGTCGTGTCGGTGATGTTGGCCAACAACGAGGTCGGCACGATCCAGCCCCTGGACGACGTGGCCGAGGTCGTCCGCCGCCACGCCCCCGACGCCGTCCTCCACACCGACGCGGTGGCCGCCTTCCCGTGGCTCGACGTGGCCGGTGTGGCCCGACCGGCCGACCTGGTCGCGGTCAGCGCCCACAAGTTCGGGGGCCCAAGGGCGTGGGCGCCCTGGTCGTGCGACGACCGGCGAAGGTGGCACCCATCCTCCACGGCGGCGGGCAGGAGCGGGACCGTCGCAGCGGTACCCACAACGTGGCCGGGATCGTGGCCATGGCCGCCGCCATGCAGGCCACGGTGGCGGAGCGGGCCGAGGTCGTGGTCCGGGTGGGCGCCCTCCGCGACCGCCTGGCCGACGGGCTGCTGGCGGCGGTGCCGGGCGCGACCGAGACCGGCTTGCGGGCGGGCAAGGTGGCCGGCCACTGCCACCTGTCGTTCGCCGACGTCGAGGCCGAGGCCATGCTCATGCTCCTCGACGGCGAGGGCGTCTACGCCTCGGCCGGCTCGGCGTGCGCCAGCGGGGCGGTCGAGCCGTCCCACGTGCTGGCGGCCATGGGCGTCGCCCGGGAGCGGGCGCTCGGCTCGCTACGGCTCACGCTCGGCCGCGACACCACCGCGGCCGACGTCGACGAGGCCCTGGCCGTCATCCCGGCGGCCATCGCCCGGCTGCGTGGCCAGGCGTCGGCGGGATGAAGGTCCTGGCCGCCATGTCGGGCGGTGTCGACTCGTCGGTGGCGGCGGCCCTGCTGGTGGAGGAGGGGCACGACGTCACCGGCGTCACGCTGCGGCTGTGGGCGGGCGCCGCCGTCGACGCCGGCTGCTGCTCGGAGGCGGAGATCGACGACGCCCGCCGGGTCGCCCACCAGCTCGGTATCGACCACGTGGCGTGGAACTTCACCGACGAGTTCGACGCCCGGGTGGTGGCGCCCTATGTGGCCGCCCACGCCGCCGGGCGCACGCCCAATCCGTGCATCGAGTGCAATCGCCACCTCAAGTTCGGGCGCCTCCTGCGGCGGGCGGCCGCCCTCGGGTTCGACGCCGTCGCCACCGGCCACCACGCCCGCAACGACCCGTCGGGCGTGCTGCGCCGGGGGGCGGACCCCGACAAGGACCAGTCCTACGTCCTGTACGTGCTCGGCCAGGCGGAGCTGGCCCGCTGCCTGTTCCCCGTCGGGCGGCTGACCAAGGCCGACGTGCGAGCCCACGCCGCCGCCCTGGGACTGGTCACGGCGGACAAGCCCGACAGCCAGGACGTGTGCTTCATCACCACCGCCGGCGGGCGGGAGGCGTTCCTGTCCCCCCGGATCGAGCTCCATCCGGGACGGGTGGTGGGCCTCGACGGCGTGGCGGTCGGGCGGGTCGACGCGATCGAGCTGGTGACGGTGGGCCAACGGCGGGGACTGGGCACGGGCGGCGGCGACCGGCGCTACGCCATCTCGGTCGACCCGGCGACGTCGACGGTCGTGGCCGGGACGATGGCCGACCTCCACACCGACCGGGTGACGCTCACCGATCTCACGTGGGTCGACGGGCCAGCCGCGTCGGCGTGGGCGAGGTCGAGGCCCAGACGAGCGCCCACGGCTTGCCGGTGGCGGCCACGTTCGATTTCGACTCCCGCACGGTCGTCTTCGCCGAGCCCCAGCGCCGGGTGGCGCCCGGCCAGAGCGTCGTCCTCTACGACGGCGACCGGGTCCTGGGCGGAGGGATTGCCGCCTAACGCACGGGCAGTCGGCGGCGACGGGCCTCGTCCAGGACCGCGCCCGGACGGGTGGGGGTGAAGAGGAACCTCGTCGTCGCCGCCGGGCGTCCCTCCCGCTGGCCGGGCACGAGGAGGGTGAACGTCGTCTCCTCCCGCAGAGCCATCTCCAGGGCCAGGCCGGGTGCCCGCTGGCTGAGGTCGAGGGCGTCGGTGGCGGCCGCCGCCGGTCCCACCCGGGACACCTCGGACCGTTGCAGCAGCACTGGGTCCATCAGGGTGAGGGGGTCGTGCAGCACCATCCCCACAGGCACGAACACGGCCCACCGCCGGGACAGCGTGTGCAGCGAGCGTCCCAGGAGCCACACCAGCGGCGCCCCCAAGCCCAGCGCCAGACCGCCGAGCACCCACTGGCGGGCCGCCAGCAGTAACGGCCCGGCCGCCACCGCGGCCACGAACAGGGCCCACACCACCAGCAGCGGCCCCGCCAGCATCGTCCCCGGCGCCCGGAGGGGGTAGCGGCGCTCGTTGGGGTAGGCGGGACCGTTCACCCACCTGGCCCCGATGACCGGCGTGTACGCCCACGCCGCGGCCACCAGCGCCCACACCACCGCCAGCGCCGACGGCTCGCCCGCCACCGCCGCCGCCCCCGCCGCCACCACCGCACAGGGGGCCAGCACGCGGAGGGCGGTGAGGCTCAGCGGGTGGGGCACGACCGCCGCCCCCACCCCCACTGCCCACCCGACCCACAGCCCGAGCGAGGCCACCGTCCGCACCGGGACGCTGGCGGCATGGAGGGCATCGGCCAGGGCGGGGCCGACCGTGAACGGCAGGGCCACCCACAGTCCCCTGACGAGCCACGGGACGAGACGGCCAGGAGACGGGTGGTCGGCAGGCGGGAGAGCCACGTGGCCGGAATCTACGCTGGCCCCATGGCGCCGCCCGACCAGTCCCTCGACCCCGTGGCCAGGGCGGACGAGCTGCGGGCGCTGATCGAGTACCACAACCAGCGCTACCACGCCCTCGACGACCCTGAGATCTCCGACGCCGAGTACGACGCCCTCGTCCGCGAGCTGCGGGCCCTCGAGGCCGACCATCCCGAGCTGGCCACACCCGACTCGCCCACCCAGAAGGTGGGGGCCGCCCCCTCGTCGTTGTTCACGCCGGTCCGCCACCAGGTCCCGATGATGTCGCTCGACAACGCCTTCGGGTTCGACGAGCTGGTGGCGTGGGGCAAGCGCATGGAGCGCTACATCTCGGGCGACGTCGACTACGTGTGCGAGCTCAAGATCGACGGCCTGGCCATGTCGATCCTCTACGAGGACGGACGGTACGTACGGGGCGCCACCCGGGGCGACGGGGTGATGGGGGAGGACCTGACCGAGAACGTCCGCACCATCGCCGACGTGCCCGACCGGCTGAAGGGTAAGGACATCCCCCGTCTCCTGGAGGTGCGGGGCGAGGTTTACATGCCGTTGTCCGCCTTCGAGGAGCTCAACCAGCGCCAAGGGGAGGCCGGGCTGCGCCTGTTCTCCAACCCCCGCAACTCGGGTGCGGGATCGCTCCGCCAGAAGGACCCGGGCATCACCGCCTCCCGTGACCTGCGCTTCTTCGCCTACCAGCTGGGCGCGGTGGAGGGCGGCCCCACCCTCCGTCGCCACTCGGAGACGCTCGAGTTCCTGGACGCCGTCGGCCTGCCGGTGAACCCCGAGGTCCGCAACCTCGACGACCTGGCCAAGGTCGACGAGTACTGCCGCCACTGGCTCGAGCACCGCCACAGCCTCGACTACGAGATCGATGGGGCGGTGGTGAAGGTCGACGACCTCGGCCAGCGGGCCGAGCTGGGGTCGACGTCGAAGTCGCCCCGGTGGGCGATCGCCTACAAGTTCCCGCCCGAGGAGGCCACCACCACCCTCCTGGGGATCATGGTGTCGATCGGTCGCACCGGGAAGGCGACGCCGTTCGCCCAGCTCGAGCCGGTGCGGGTGAGCGGGTCCACCGTGCGCCTGGCCACCCTCCACAACCAGGACCAGGTCCGGGTCAAGGACGTCCGCCCGGGCGACACCGTCGTGGTGCGCAAGGCGGGCGACGTCATCCCCGAGGTGGTGGCGCCGGTGCTGTCGAAGCGCCCGCCGGGGCTGGCCGAGTGGGAGTTCCCGACGACCTGCCCGATCTGCCAGGCGCCGTTGGTGCGGGAGCCGGGGGAGAGCGACACCTTCTGCACCAACGCCGACTGTCCCGGGCAGCGGGTGCAGCGCATCGCCCACTTCGCCTCCCGGGGGGCCATGGACATCGAGCACCTGGGCGAGAAGCGAGTGATGCAGCTCATCGACGCCGGCCTGGTGTCCGACGTGGGCGACATCTACTCCCTCACCCACGACACGCTCATGACCCTCGAGGGCTTCGCCGACGTGTCCGCCAACAACCTCCTGGCCGCCATCGAGGCCTCGAAGACCCGGTCCCTGCCCAACCTGCTGGTGGCCCTCGGCATCCGCCACCTGGGCGGACGGGGGGCGGAGGTGCTGGCCGACGCTATCGGCGACCTCGACCGCATCATCGCCGCCCCCGAGGAGGAGCTGGCGGTCACGCCCGGCGTGGGGCCGGTGATCGCCCACAGCGTGGCCCGCTTCTTCGCTCTGGACAAGAACCTGGCCATCGTCGACAAGCTGCGCCGGGCGGGGTTGAACTTCACCGGCGGCCGCCCCGACTCGGGTCTGCCCCAGACGTTGGCCGGTATGGCGGTGGTCGTCACGGGGACGTTGGCGACGATGTCCCGGGAGGCGGCCGTGGAGGCGGTCAAGGCCCGGGGCGGGGCGTCGCCGGGGAGTGTCTCCAAGAAGACGTCCTACCTGGTGGCCGGCACCGAGCCGGGGGCGGCCAAGCTCACCAAGGCGGAGGCGGCGGGCGTCCCCATCCTCGACGAGGACGCCTTCCTCCGCCTGCTCGAGACCGGGACCGCCACCGATTGAGGCGTGCCACAGTGAGACGGGCGCAGTGAGGCGGGCACATTGAGACGGCCGCAGTGAGACGGGCGGTCGGGCTCAAGGCGGTCAACGTGGGCCTGCCCGCGTTCCTCGGGATGCACCGGGGCCAGTCGATAACGAGCGGGATCGCCAAGCGCCCGGTCGACCCGGCCGTCACCGTCGAGCTGTGGCTGTCGTCCACCGGGCTGGAGGGTGACGGGCAGGCCGACCTCGTCGACCACGGTGGTCGGGACAAGGCCGTCTACGCCTACCCGTCCGAACACCTGCCGGCGTGGGCGGCCGAACTGGGGGAGCCCGACCTCGGGCCGGCCCCGTTCGGCGAGAACCTCTCCACCGCCGGCTGGCGGGAGGAGGACGTCTGTATCGGCGATCGCTGGCGGTGGGGCGACGCCCTGCTGGAGGTGTGCCAGCCCCGGTGGCCATGCTTCAAGCTCGCCATGCACCGGGGGCGGGGCGACATCGGCGGCCTCCTCAAGGACGCCGGACGAACCGGCTGGTACCTCCGGGTCCTGGAGGAGGGGGCGGTGCCGGTGGCAGGGCCGATCGCTGTCGTCGAGCAGCACCCGGCCGGGGCCTCCGTCTTCGCCGTCCACGACGCCGCCCGCCCCGGCCACGCGTCCCCCGACACCATCGAAGAGCTGCTGGCCGTCGCCGCCCTGGCCGACGAGTGGCGAGGGATGCTCACCCGCCGCCTGTGACCGCCGGCCGTTCTCGGTAGCAGGGGGTGCGGTTTCCGCACCCACCGCTACCGAGAACCGAGGGCCTCCCGGATGCGGGCCGCCACCTGGTCCATCTCGTTGTCGTCGGCGTAGCGGGTCCGGGGCCAGAAGAACCCCCGCAGTCCGTCCTTGCGCCGGCGGGGCACCACGTGGACGTGGAGGTGGGGGACGCTCTGGCTGACCTTGTTGTTGATGGCCACGAACGTCCCCTCCGCCCCCATGGCGTCCTCCACCGCCACCGAGAGGCTCCGGGCGGTGAGGAACAGGGCCTCCACCGCCGCCGCGGGCAGGTCGGCGAGGGTCTCGTGATGGGCCCGGGGCACGAGCAGGGTGTGGCCGGGGAAGACCGGGCGCACGTCGAGGAAGGCCACCGCGTGGTCGTCGTCGAGGACTGTGGCCGCCGGCGACGTCCCGGCCACGATGGCGCAGAACCGGCACTCCGGGTCGGGCTGGCCGGTGGTCACCGCTCGGTCAGTGGAGCCGGAAGCACCATTGGAACCGGCCGGCCGAAGGCGTCTCCGGCTGGCCGATGACGTTGTAGACGACGGTGGCGCAGTGGGGACCGGGCCGAGCGTCTCGTAGTCGCTGCCGGGCAGGGGCGCCAGGGTGATGCTGTTGAGGGCGGGGACGATCTGGAGGTCGTCGCGCGGGACCTCCACGCCGTCGACCAGCAGGTATCCGGTGTAGCCGGGGGCGAGGTCGGCGGAGATGGTGGTCTGGCTCAGGCCGAGGTTGCCACCGGGCGGGAACACCCGCTCGACGGCGGGCGGCAGCGGCCCCACCTCGTCCTGCTTGGGTGCGGAGAAGGCGAAGATGAAGCCCCCGACCGCCACCGCGGCGATGACCGTCATAACCAGGCGGCGTTTCACGATGGCTCGATTCTCGCAGGGCGAGCATGCCTCGGTAGGCGGGGTTGGGCACGGTAGCCTTGCGTACGTGGGTTCGACGCGGATGGCCGACCACATCGGTCGCGTCCTCGGCGACCGCTACCGGCTGTTGGCGCCGATCGGGAGCGGTGGTTCCGGGCATGTGTTCGTCGCTGACGACGTGCGCCTGCGCCGCCGGGTGGCGGTCAAGATGCTGCACCCGGCCCTCGCCGACGACGAGGGCTTCCTCAAGCGATTCCGGGCCGAGGCCCGGGCCGCGGCCGCCCTCAACCACCCCAACGTCATGGCCGTCTACGACTGGGGCGAGGAGGAGGGCGGGCCCTACCTGGTCTGCGAGTACCTGGGTGGTGGCAGCCTGCGCTCGGTGCTCGACCGGGGACGGCGGCTGACCCCGTCCCAGGCCCTCCTCGTCGGGCTGGAGGCGGCCCGGGGGCTCGACTACGCCCACCGACGGGGGCTGGTCCACCGCGACATCAAGCCGGCCAACCTCCTGTTCGACGACGACGGCCGGCTGCGCATCGGCGACTTCGGCCTGGCCCGGGCCCTGGCCGAGGCGGCCTGGACCGAGCCCATCGGCGCCGTGCTCGGCACCGCCCGCTACGCGTCCCCCGAGCAGGTGAGCGGGGCGCCCATCGACGGCAAGGCCGACGTCTACTCGCTGGCCCTGGTGCTGGTGGAGGCCGTCACCGGGCAGGTCCCCTTCGCCGCCGACACCACCGTGGCCACCCTCATGGGCCGCCTCGACAAGCCCATCGAGCCCCCGCCCGAACTCGGGCCTCTCGCCGCGGTGGTGGCCCACGCCGGTCGCCCTGACCCCGCCGAGCGCCTCGACGCGGCCGGGCTTGCCAGCGCCCTCCAGTCGGTCGCCCTCACCCTGCCCGCCCCCGACCCCCTCCCCCTGGCTGGCGCCGCCACCGGCGCCGAGATCAGCTCGATCGCCGACGCCACCGACGTCGGCCCCCGCCCGGGCAAGCCGGCCGCCGCCGTTCCCCCGCCGAAGGCGCCCCCGCCGCAGGCGCCCAAGGCGCCGGTCCTCCCGGCCGACGACTCCGATGCCACCGGCCTGGTCGCCACCAGCGGTCCCGAGCCCACCGGGCCGACGCCCATCGTCCGCCCGTCGCGGCGGGCCGCCCTCGACGACACCGTGGTGGAGGCCGCGCCCACGTCCGTCGCCCGCCGGCCCCAACCCCAACCCCCGCCCCAGCCCTACGTGCCCCCGGAGCTGTCCAAGGCCGGACGCCGCCGTCGGCGCCGGTGGCCGTACCTGCTCGTCATCTTCCTGGTCCTCGCCGGCGGCATCGGCACCGGTTCCTACCTGCTGATCAGCAACCGGGCGCCGAGCCATCCCCTGCCGAACGTGGTCGACAGGCCCGAGCTGGAGGCCGCCACCGCTCTCCGCGCCCTCAAGTTCGACGTCCAGATCCGCGAGGAGTACTTCGACGCCTCGACACCGGGCCAGGTCAAGGAGCAGGACCCGCCGGGCGGCGGGAGCGCGACCCTCAAGGAGGGCCAGAGGGTCGTGCTGGTCGTGTCCAAGGGCCCGCCCCCGACGCCGGTGCCCGACCTCCGCCAGCTCGACGAGGCAGCCGCCCGCAAGGCCATCGAGGGGGTCGGCCACGTCGTCGGCACCGTCACCACCCGCGCCGACGAGTCGGTCCCCCAGGGCGGCGTCCTCGACTGGACCAAGAAGGGGGAGAGCCCGCCGAAGGGGGCCACCGTCGACCTGGTCGTGTCCGACGGGCCCGCGCCTCGGGAGCTGCCCGACCTGTCCGGCAAGACGTTCGAGGAGGCGGCGGCCGCCCTCGACGGCCTCGGCCTCGACGCCACCCGGGTCGACACCTTCACCGACGACGACGCCAGCGCGGGCAAGGTGGTCGGGACCGCGCCTGCGGCCGGGGAGACGGCGAAGCGGGGCGATACCGTCACCGTCACCGTGTCCAAGGGGCAGCCGTCGGTGCCCAAGCTCAGCGGGCTGTCGGGCGAGGAAGCCGCCGCCGCGCTCCAGGCGGTAGGGCTCGAGGTCGGCAACACGTTCGGCCCATCCTCCGGCGAGGTCTTCCTCACCCTGCCCGGCGAGGGCACCAAGGTCCGGCCGGGCGCCTCGGTCACGATCTACCTGCTGTGACCGGCGCCCTCGCGGGCCGGGTCGCCATCGTCACCGGGTCCGGCCGGGGCATCGGTCGGGAGCACGCCCTCTTCCTCGCCCGGGAGGGTGCCCGGGTGGTGGTGAACGACGTCGACGCCGACGCGGCCGAGGCGGTGGCCGGCGAGATCCGGTCCGCCGGCGGCGAGGCGGTCGCCCGGGCAGACGACGTCTCCGACTGGAACGGCGGGCGGCGCCTGGTGGAGACGGCCGTCGAGGCCTTCGGCGACCTCCACGTCCTCGTCAACAACGCCGGCAACCTCCGCGACCAGTGGCTCACCGAGATGACCGCCGACGAGTGGGACGACGTGGTGCGGGTGCACCTCCGCGGCCATTTCGTCCCCACCCGGTGGGCGGCGGCGCACTGGAAGGCCCAGGCCCAGGCCGGCCAGCGGGTGGCGGCGTCGATCGTGAACACGTCCTCCACGTCCGGCCTCATCGGCCAGCCCGGCCAGACAAACTACGGGGCGGCCAAGGCGGGCATCGCCGCCTTCACCGTCATCGCCGCCGCCGAGCTCAACCACTTCGGGGTGCGGGTCAACGCGGTGGCACCCCTCGCCCGCACCCGGATGACCGAGTCCACCCCCTGGCTGGCGGCCATCGTGGCCCCGCCGACGGACCCCGACGCCTTCGACGTGTGGCACCCGGCCAACGTCTCGCCGGTCGTGGGGTGGCTGGCCACCGAGGGCTGCCCGCTCACCGGCGAGGTGCTCCTGGCTCAGGGGGGGACGGTGCAGCGCTTCCGGCCGTGGGCCCTCGACCCCGACGCCCAGGTCGTCCATGAAGCCCGGTGGACGATCGCCGACCTCGACCGGGCGTGGAGGACCCGGTCGAGCGCAGCCCCCTGAACCTTCTCGCTTTCTGACAGGGAACGGGCTAGGTTCCCGCCACTTCCCAGGATGTGACGGCGAGAGGTGGACCCGTTGACTGGTGAAGGCCGCCCGGCGAGGATTCGGCGGATCGGAACGGCGGTGGCGATGGTGGGCGCCTCCCTCGTCCTACCCCTCGGCACGCAGCCTGCGGTCGCGGCACCGGGGGTCATCGAGGGCACCGTGTTCCGGGACTGGAACCAGAACGGGGTGCAGGACCTGGCCGGTGGCGGCAACCTGGCCGAGCCGGGAGTGGCGGGGATCGAGGTGCGGGCGTCGGACGCGGCCGGCACGGTCGTCGGCCCCTCGACGTCAGCCGCCGACGGCCGCTACTCGATCAGCCTGTCCGGCCTGAGCGACGCAGTCAGCTCGACGTTCCGGGTGGAGTTCACCATCCCCGCGGACCAGTCCTTCCTCCAGCCCGGCCCCGTGCCGGCGACGTCGACCATCGGCATGGTCCGCAACCAGACGTCGGTGCAGTTCACCACGGCCACCGGCCCGGTGATGGCGGGCTTCCCCGGAGCCGACTTCGGCGTCGCCAACCCGGCCGACTACTGCCAAGCCAATCCGCAGGTGGTGAGCCCCTGCTACATCGCCGGGACGTCCAAGAGCACTCTGGGGACGCTCAAGGCCTTCCCGTACCAGGACGGGTTTTTGACCCTCCCGCCCCCGCCAACCGATCTCGCCCGCCAGGCGGACATCGGATCCACCTGGGGCCTGGCGTGGGACCGCACCGGCCAGCGTCTTTTCGAGGCTGCGTTCACCAAGCGCCACGCGGCCTACGGTCCGGGAACCCCCGGCGTCGTCTCCGGCCAGATCTTCGTGACCGACCCGAGCGTTCCCTCGTCGTCGGTGCTGCTGGCGATCCCCGCCGGCCCCGACCTCCATGACTACGCGGCCGGCAACGATCTGGACACCGACGACACGGTGTGGGACGCGGTCGGCCATACCGCGTTCGGAGACCTCGACATCGCCGAGGACGACGCTCTGCTCTACGTCACCAACCTGTTCGACCGTCGGCTCTACCGGGTGGACCCCAATGCGACGCCCCCGGCGGTGGTGGACTCGGTGTCCTTCCCCGATCCCGGCCCCGGTTCGACCGGCTGCCCCCTCGACCCATCGACACCAAGCGGGGAACTCAACAAGAACCTCGTCCCTGGTGGGCTCGAGATACACGACGGCGTGGTCTATGCCGCGCTCACGTGCACCGCGGCAAACGTTCCCGGGCAGACCAATGTGAACACGCCGACCGCCCGAACACCGCCAACCCCGATGCGATCGCTCGACGGGCGTTCCTCCGGGGGTTCGTCTACATCTTCGACGGCACGTTCACCCAGGTGGCCAATTTCGGCCTCGACTACCCCCGGGGATGCGCCTCGCTCCAGGGCACGAGCTGTGTCCCGCCCCGATGGCTCCCGTGGGCCCGACCAAGACGCAGCTCGTCGGCCCCGCCTTCGGCCATGGGAACTATCCCCAGCCATGGCTGACGGACATCGAGATCGACGAGCAGGGCTTCATGGTCGTCGGGATCGCGGACCGCTTCGGGCACCAGTCAGGCAATCCTGGGTCGGGGGCGGGGGCGGTGCCAGGGCGTCTCCGCCGGCGACACGCTTCGCCTGGCTCCCACGGGCACGACGTGGGACCTGGAGAACAACGGTGTCGTCGGTTCGCAACAGTCGGCAGGTGGCGTCGGCACCGGCCAGGGCCCAGGTGGCGGCGAGTTCTACTTCTCGGACCTGTTCACCCCCTATCACCAGGAGGTCAGCGTCGGCGGGCTGGGACACAAGCCGGGAACGGGCGACGTGCTCACGACCGTCTTCGACGCCGACAAGAACGTGAACGCCGGGGGGGTCCACTACTACAGCAACACGACCGGTGGTCGGACGGGACGGATCCAGCTCTACGCCAACCATCAGCCTCAGACATTTGGCAAGACGGCGGGGCTGGGTGACCTGGAGCTGCTGTGCGACGCCGCCCCGATCCAGATCGGCAACCGGGCCTGGCTCGACCTCGACGGCGACGGGATCCAGGATCCCGAGGAGCCTCCCCTCGCCAACGTGACGGTCGACCTCGTCCCCGCCAGCGGGCCGCCCGTCTCCATGACCACCGATTCGGACGGCAACTACGCGTTCACGATCCCGCCCGGATCGGCCTACACGCTGAACTTCGACACCTCCACGGTTACCGCAGCCGACCTGCCCAGCGGATACAACCCGTCGCCGCTCGGGTTCACGCAGGCCGACGCCGGCACCAACGACGCCATCGACTCCGACGTCCCGGCCGGGGCGACGACGGGGTCCGTGGCCGTGGCCGCCCATGGCCCCGGCCACAATGACCACACCTACGACGCGGGCGTCATCGCTCAGCAACGGCTGGGGAACCTGGTGTGGAACGACCTCGACGACGACGGCAAGGTCGACGCCGGCGAGCCGGGCATCGGCGGGGTCACGGTGGAGCTGTGGCGGGACGACGGCGATGGCACGTTCGCCGCCAGCACGGACGCCCAGGTCGGGACCACGACCACGTCGTCCGCCGGGGCCTACTACTTCACCGGCCTGTCCGACGGCAGCTACTTCGTGGCCGTGCCCGACGGGCAGGCGGCGTTGGCCGGGCTGCGCTCGTCGACGGGCAGCACGGGAGGTAGCACCGACAACGACGACAACGGCGCGCCCGGGACAGGGCAGGCGTCCGTTTCCGGCCCCGTGAGCATGCAGTTGGCGGTGCCCCATCCAACGGCGGAGAAGAACGTCGCCGGCGCCGACGACGAGGCCGCCGCCAACGTCGCCACCGGCACCTATCCCGACGACGCATCGAACCTCACTGTCGACCTGGGTTTCGTCAAGACGGGCGCGGTGACGACCTCGACCACGGCCGTCTCCACCACCACCACCACGACGGTGGGGGGGACCAACCCATTGTCCCGGACCGGCTCCGACCCCCAGGTCAAGGTCGTGCTGGGCGCGTGGCTGCTGTGGATCGGCGTCGGGATCGTCGGGGCCGACCGCCGCCGGCGGCGCCGGCTCCCCCCTCGGTCCCCACTGGCTGACGGCCGGTGAGCATGACGGTGCGGACGCGGCGGCCGTGGCCGGCGGTGGTCCGCGTCGCCCTGGCCGTCCTGGTGGCGACGGCTGGGCTGTCGGCGTGCGGTGGCGGCGGCAGTGGAAGCGACGGTTCCCGGCCGTCCACGACGGCGCCACCACCGAGGCAGCCGACGACCCTCCACGTCCCGGCCGACTACCCGACCATCCAGGCCGCGGTCGACGCCACCGTCCCCGGCGACCTCGTCCTCGTCGGGGCGGGGACGTACCACGAGGCGGTCCGGGTCGGGACGGACCGGGTGGTGGTGCGGGGGATCGACCGCAACCAGGTCGTCCTCGACGGCGAGGACCGGCTCGACAACGGGATCACGGTGAACAGCGACGGGGTGGCCGTCGAGAACCTCACCGTCCGCGGCTACCGGTTCAACGGGGTGGTCTTCAACGCCTCCTACGGCAGCGACGACGCCTACGAGCCGTCCGATGTCCTCCAGGGGTACCGGGTCTCGTACGTGACCGCCTACAACAACGGCCTCTACGGGGTGTACGCCTTCGGCGCCCGGGGCGGGCTGTTCGAGGAGTCCTACGCCTCCGGCCACCCCGACAGCGGCTTCTACATCGGCCGCTGCGACCCCTGCGACGCCGTCGTCCGCCGGGTCACCGCCACCGGGAACGTGGTCGGGTTCCAGGGCACCAACGCCAGCGGCAACCTCTTCGTCGTCGAGTCCCGGTGGACCGGGAACCGAGTCGGCATCCAGCCCAACTCGGACACCAAGGAGGGGAACCTGCCCCAGCACGACGCCACCATCGTGGGCAACGTGATCGCGTCCAACACCAACCCCGCCACCCCGCCGTCGTCCACCGGCGAGTTCGGCTACGGCATCGCCCTGGGTGGCGCCAGCCGGGACGTGGTCGAGCGCAACCTGATCACGGGGAACGGGAACACCGGGATCGCCCTGCTGGCCGACAACAAGGGCTTCCTGGCCTCGGACAACCGGGTCGCGGGGAACGTGCTGCGCGACAACGGCGTCGACCTCGAGTACCTGTCCCCGACCGGCGAGGCGCGGGGCAACTGCTTCGAGGGGAACCAGTTCACCACGTCGTTCCCGGCCGATATCGAACGGGCCCTGCCGTGCTCGGGCGCACCGGCCGAGGTCCCGGCGGCGGCGGCGACGCCCCGGGTCGAGATCCCCGCCGGCGTCCGGTACCAGGACCTGCCGGCGCCGCCGGCCCAGGCGGGCATGGCCGACGCCGCCACCGCCCCGCCGCGGGCGGCGACCGGTATGCCGGCCATCGACGTGACCGCCATACCGTTGCCGGCCTCCCCGTGAGCCTGCGCCCCATCGTGGGGGGGATCGTGATCGCGCTGCTGGCGGCGTGCGGGCCCGATGGGCCGGACCGCGCCGCCACCGGGCCGCGGCCGGTCACGGCCGAGGAGGCCGGTGTCCTCGCCGATGTCCTTCACCGCAACCTCGATGCCGGGGGCGCCCAGTTCGACGCGGTGGCGACGGTCGGCGGCGCCCCGGTCCGTCTCCAAGGCATCGTGAGCTGGACCGACCACGCCGGCTCGGCGGCCCTGAGCGTCGGGTCCCTCCCTCCCTACGAGGTCCGCTGGACCGCCGACGCCGTTTTTCGCGCCCTCCCCGGGCTCTCCGAGCGGATGGCGGCCCTCGGCCGGCCGGGGGTCGGGTGGGTGGTCCGGCCGGCCGACCCCCAGGGCACCCGGCTCGACGTCGTGATCGGCCTGGTCGTGGGGCTGGCCGCGACGACCCACGACAACCCGGTCAGCCTGCAGCAGCAGGCGGAGGTCCAGTGGCTCCGCTCGGAGACCGCCGGCGAGGGCGCCATCGACGTCTACCGCAAGGGTCGACTCGAGCTGTCCATCGGCCGCGCGGATTCGATGCTGCGCCGGGTGGTGGCCCAGCTCGCCTTCACCGACGGGCACCTGCGGATCGACCTCACCGCCTTCGGCCCCCAACCGTTCGCCCTTCCTCCCCAGGTGGAGATCGTCGACGGGCGCGAGATCCCCGCGGTCTACTCCGAGCTGACGCAACTGGCGGTGATCTGAAGGGCGCCGGCGGATAGGGTGCCGGACCGGCTCGCTCCACGATCAAGGACGACGATTGGCTTCCGACCGGCGGGATCGCGAGCACAGGGGGCTGAGCCGCCGCCAGGTGCTGCTCGGGGGCGGCGGTGTCGTGGCCGGCCTCGTCCTGGCCAGCAGGCGGGGGGCGGCCCAGTCCGACGAGGGCCGATCGACCACCCCCACCACGTCGTTCCTCGACCGCGACCCGTTCACCCTGGGCGTGGCCTCGGGGGACCCCCTCCCCGACGGGGTCGTGCTGTGGACCCGGCTGGCCCCCGATCCCGTGGCCGGTGGCGGGATGCCCCCCGAGGCGGTGGCGGTCGACTGGCAGGTGTCAACCGACGAGCGCTTCCGGCGGATCGTCCGTGGAGGGGTGGTGATCGCCGAGCCCGACCGGGCCCACGCCGTCCACGTGGAGGTCGCCGGCCTCGAGCCGGCCCGCTGGTACTGGTACCGGTTCCGGGTGGGCGACTACGTCAGCCCCGGGGGCCGCACCCGCACCGCGCCCGCCCTCGACGCGTCGCCGTCGTCGTTCACGTTCGCCTTCGCGTCCTGCCAGGACTGGCAGAACGGCTTCTTCACCGCCTACCGGGACATGGCCGCCCAGGACCTCGACCTGGTCGTGCACCTGGGCGACTACATCTACGAGTTCGGGCCCGAGGGCAAGACCCGGCCGGGCGCGGCGCCGGGACGGGCGCACGAGGCCCCGAGGTGAGTGACCTGGCCGGCTACCGCAACCGCTACGCGCTCTACCGGACCGATCCCGACCTGCAGACGGTCCACGCCCAGTTCCCCTGGATCGTGACGTGGGACGACCACGAGGTGGAGGACAACTACGCCGGCACCGTCGGCCAGGAGACGACCTCAACCATCGGCGACTTCGCCGCCCGCCGGGCGGCCGCCTACCTCGCCTACTACGAGCACATGCCGCTGCGCCCGTCGTCGCTGCCCGTCGGGCTCGATGCCCGCCTCCACCGACGCTTCCGGTTCGGCGACCTGCTCGACCTCACCGTCCTCGACACCCGCCAGTACCGCGACGACCAGCCGTGCGGCGACGGGATGACCGACTGCGACGCCCGCTCCGACCCCGAGCGCACCCTGACCGGCGCCGAGCAGGAGCGGTGGCTGTACGACGGCCTGGCCGCGTCGACGGCGAGGTGGACCACCATCGCCCAGCCGACCGTTTTCGCCCAGACCGGCCTCGGCGACCGGTTCAACGTCGACCAGTGGGACGGTTACCCCGCCCAGCGCCGGCGCCTGACCCGGTTCCTCGGGGGGGCGGCGGGGCCGGTGAACACGGTGATGATCGCCGGCGACCTGCACTCGAGCTGGGTGAACGACATCCAGGAGGACTACGACGACCCCGCGTCACCCACCGTCGCCACCGAGTTCGTGGGCACGTCGATCACGTCCGAATTCTCCACCGCCATCGCCCCCGCCACCGCCGCCCTGGCCGACCAGGCCCACGTCAAGGACTTCGACGGCGACCATCGGGGCTACGTGGTGGCCCGCCTCGACCGTCGCCAGTGGACCTCGGACTTCCGCATCGTCGACACCATCGACGATCCCGTGTCGGAGGCCCGCACCCGGGCCTCATGGACGGTCGAGGACGGCATCCCCGGCGCCCACCCGTCCTGAGGCGCGGCTTGGTCAGGCGGTGATGTCCCGGATCCGCTGCTGGACCACGGCGGCGGCCGACTCGTCGGGCGGGGTGAGCTGCTGGAGGGCGGCCAAGAGCTTGGCCATCTCGCCCTGCACCCGGACCTTGCCGGCCATGAAGGCGGTCATGGCCGCGGTGACGGTGCCGTCGACGAACACCGACTTGGCGGTGTCGTAGTCGAGGGTGACGGTGACGTCGGCCTTCTCCAGGTGGCCGATGTCCATCTCCAGCGACCCGGAGGTGGTGTCGACGTGGGCGTTGATCGTCCCCTCGCCGAACGGGACCTCAGTGATCACCTGGTTCATGCGGATGTTGTCGGGGATGCCCTCCTCGAGGGAGCCGAACTCCTCCCGGATCTTGCGGGCGGCCGCGACCCAGTCATCGGAGAGGAAGGGGAACTGGTCCATCGGATGCACCGTAGCCTTGCCGACGACATGCCCGGTGCGCTCCTCCTCCACGGCTACACCAGCACGCCCCAGAGCCTGGAAGGCCTGGCCGCGGCCCTGGTCGAGGCCGGCTTCGATGTCGAGGTCCCGTTGCTGCCGGGCCACGGCACCGAGGTGGAGGACCTCGTCCCCCGCCGGTGGGCGGACTGGGTGCAGGCCGCGGAGGAGGCCTGGGACAAGCTGTCCGCCCGCCACGAGCAGACGATCGTGGGCGGGCTGTCGATGGGCGGGACGCTGGCCACCTGGGTGGCGGCGGCGCGTCCCGACGTGGCCGGGCTGGCGTGCGTGAACCCCATGATCGACCCGCCGGCGGCGTCGTTCCGGGAGCTGCTGCGGGCGTTCGTGGCCGACGGCCACACGAGCGTGCCGGGCCGGCCAACGACGTGTCGCAGCCCGATGCCCGGGAGGTCGCCTACCCCCAGTGGCCGATCGAGCCCATGCTCTCGCTGTTCGAGGCCCAGGACGAGCTGGCGGGCCGGCTGTCGGCGGTGACGTGCCCCGTGTTCGTGGCCACCAGCCGTCACGACCACGTGGTGCCGCCGGTGTCGAGCGACCTGCTGGCCGACGGCGTCGCCGGCCCCGTCGAGCGCCTGGTCCTGGAGCACAGCTTCCATCTGGCCACCCTCGACGTGGAGCGGGACACGCTGGAGGCGGCGGTGGTCGCCTTCGCCTGGCGGGTATGCAAACCGGGCTGAGGGTTCCGAGGCCCGGTCCTACGATGGCCGGGTGGGCACGCCGTCTCCGTCTCCGTCTCCGTCGCCGTCGATCACCAGGGAGGAGGTCGTACACGTGGCGACCCTGGCCCGGCTGGCCCTGACCGACGAGGAGATCGACACCTTCACCGGCCAACTGGCCGCCGTCCTCGAGCACGCGGCCGACGTGGCCGCCCTCGACACCTCCGGCGTGCCCCCCACCGCCCACCCCCTGCCCCTGGTGAACGTCCTGCGGGACGACGTCGTTCGGCCCTGCCTCGACCGGGACGAGGTGCTGGGGCAGGCGCCGGCGGCCGAGGCCGGCCGGTTCAAGGTCCCCCGCATCCTGGGCGATGCCCCGTGACGGCGCCAAAGTGACGGCAATCGAGATCGCGGCCGACGTCCGCGCCGGCCGGCGCTCGGCCCAAAGCGTGGTCGAGTCCCACCTGGAGGCCATCGCCGCCGGGGAGCCGGAGCTGCACGCCTTCAACCTGGTCCTGCACGCCGACGCCCTGGGGGCGGCCGACGTGATCGACCGGCGGGTGGCGGCAGGGGAGGACCCCGGCCCGCTGGCAGGAGTCCCCGTCGCCCTCAAGGACAACCTCGCCACCCGGGGCATCCCCACCACCTGCGGGTCGAGGATCCTGAACGGCTGGCGACCCCCCTACGACGCCACCGTCGTCCGTCGGCTCCGGGAGGCGGGCGCGGTCATCGTGGGCAAGACCAACATGGACGAGTTCGCCATGGGGTCGTCCACCGAGAACTCGGCCTTCGGGCCCACCCGCAACCCGCGCGACCCGTCCCGGGTGCCGGGGGGGTCGAGCGGGGGGAGCGCGGCGGCGGTGGCGGCCGGGTTCGCACCCCTGGCCCTGGGGTCCGACACCGGCGGGTCGATCCGTCAGCCGGCGGCACTGTGCGGCGTGGTGGGGATGAAGCCCACCTACGGCGTGGTGTCCCGGTACGGGCTGGTGGCCTTCGCCTCGTCCCTCGACCAGATCGGGCCGGTGGCGGCGACGGTGGCCGACGCCGCCACCCTGCTGGAGGTGATCGGTGGTCACGACCCCCTCGACTCCACGTCGATCGCGGGGCCGGCGCCGTCGGTGAGCGGCGTCTTGTCCGAGGGCGTCGAGGGCCTGCGGGTCGGTGTCGTCCGCGAGCTCACCGGCGGCCTCGACCCCGACGTGGCCGCCCGGCTGGCGGAGGCGGCGGCCGCCCTCGGCGCCGAGGGGGCCAAGGTCGACGAGGTGTCGGTGCCGGCGGTCACCTACGGGCTGTCCGCCTATTACGTGCTGGCCACCGCGGAGGCGTCGAGCAACCTGGCCCGCTTCGACGGCGTCCGCTACGGGCTGCGGGTGGACGCGGACGACGTGACCGCCATGTACGGCGCCACCCGGGCCGCCGGCTTCGGGCCCGAGGTCAAACGGCGCATCATGCTCGGGACCTACGCCCTGTCCGCCGGCTACTACGACGCCTACTACGGGCAGGCCCAGCGGGTCCGCACCCTCATCATCCGCGACTTCGAGGCCGCCTACGCCCAGTACGACGTGCTCCTGTCGGCGACCTCGCCCACCACCGCCTTCCGGTTCGGCGCCAGGAGCGAGAACCCGCTGGCCATGTACCTGTCGGACGTGTGCACCGTCCCGTCCAACCTGGCCGGTCACCCCGCCATCTCCGTCCCCTACGGGACGGGCGACGACGGGATGCCGGTGGGGGTGCAGCTCTACGCCCCGGCCCTGGCCGAGCCCGTGCTGTTCCGGGCCGCCGCCGCCCTGGAGCGGAGCGCGCCCCGGTGACCACCACGGTCGGGACTGCCTGGGAGACGGTGATCGGGCTGGAGGTCCATTGCGAGCTGGCCACCGCCACCAAGCTGTTCTGCGGGTGCCCGAACGCGTTCGGCGACGAGCCCAACACCAACATCTGCCCCGTCTGCCTGGGCCTCCCGGGCTCCCTGCCGGTGCTCAACCGGCGGGCGGTGGAGCTGGCCATGCTGCTGGGGACGGCCCTGCAGTGCGAGGTGCGGCCCTCGATCTTCCACCGGAAGAACTACTTCTATCCGGACATGCCGAAGGACTACCAGGTCAGCCAGTACGACCAGCCCATCAATGTCGGTGGCCACCTCGACCTCCCCGACGGCTTCCGGGTCGGGATCACCCGGGCCCACATGGAGGAGGACACGGGCAAGACCACCCACGTGGGCGAGAGCGGGCGCATCCACGGGGCCGACTACGCCCTGGTCGACTACAACCGAGCCGGCGTCCCCCTGGTCGAGATCGTGAGCGAACCCGACATCCGCTCGGCCGACCAGGCCCGGGCCTACGTGAACGAGCTGCGGGCGATCCTGGTGGCGATCGGCGCGTCGGACGCCCGCATGGAGGAGGGGTCGCTGCGCATCGACGCCAATGTGTCGGTGCGGCCGTCTGGGTCTTCGGTACTGGGGACCCGGGCCGAGATCAAGAACCTCAACTCGGTGCGCTCGCTGGGACGGGCCGTCGACTACGAGGTCCGCCGCCAGATCGGGCTGCTGGAGGCGGGGGAGAAGGTGGTGCAGGAGACCCGGCACTGGAACGAGGACGCCGGCCGCACGTCGTCGATGCGCTCCAAGGAGGAGGCCTACGACTACCGGTACTTCCCCGAGCCCGATCTGGTGCCGTTGGCGCCGTCGGAGGAGTGGCGACGGGCGGTGGCCGACGGGGTTCCGCTACTACCCGCCGACCGGCGGCGGGCGCTGGCCGCGGCCGCGGGGGTGGCGGCCGACGACCAGGCGGTGGTCACGGTGGTCGCCCTCGGCCTCGACGACCTGGTCTCGGTGGCGGTAGCGGGTGGCGCCGAGCCCCGGCTGGCCTTGAACCGGGCGGCGAACGAGGTGGCCGCGGTCCCGGATCGCGCCCGCCGACGTCCCCGCCGCCGATTTCACGAAGGTGGTGAGGATGGAGGGCGACGGGCTCCTCACGTCCACCCAGGCCAAGCAGGTCCTGGCCGACGTGCTGGCCGGCGGCGGCGACCCGGCCGCCATCGCCCAGGCCCGCGGCTTCGAAGCCCTGGGCGCCGACGCCCTCACCGGCGTGGTCGACGACGTGGTCGCCGCCCACCCGGGGGAGTGGGCCCGGTTCACGGAGGGCGAGGCCAAGCTGGCCGGGTTCTTCGTGGGCAAGGTCATGGCCGCCACCGGCGGCAAGGCCGACGGCAAGGCCGTCACCGCCCGCCTCCGCGACCTCGCCGCCGCCGCCAACCGGTGACGGCAGACGCCCCACTCGGGCCGTCACCGTCACCAGTTCGGAGACCTCCGCCAACCGGTGACGGCAGACGCCGCACTCGGGCCGTCACCGTCACCAGTTCGGACGGGCGTTAGGGTCCGGCGCCATGAGCGTCGTCAAGATCAATGCCATCACCGTTCCGGCCGAGCGGGCCGACCAGCTGGCGGCCCGGTTCGCGGCCCGGGCCGGTCAGGTGGGGAAGTCCGACGGGTTCGAGGAGTTCCAGCTCCTACGGCCCACCGACGACCGCACGACGTGGCTCGTCTACACCCGGTGGCGGGACGAGGAGTCGTTCCAGGCCTGGATGTCGTCGCAGGCCTTCGGCCAGGCCCACCAGGGCCAGGGAGCGGGACCAGGCCCGGCGCGGGGACGGATGGACCTCCTCCGACGCAGAGTGGGCCGGTCGCCACGGGGAGCGAGTTGTGGAATTACCACGTAGAGCAGCGGGAAGCTCGCTAAGAGTTTCCGGAAGGATCCGCCGCCAATACTGGCGTAACCCTCAACCGAACGGATAGGTTACGCCGTCTGCCATGGCGAGGCAGCTGCGGGTGGGAACTGGCGGTTGTGCATCATGACTGAAGGAGTCCGGGGGATGAGCGCATCTCGTACGTCGAGGATCCGGGCTGCCGCGATCGCGGGGATCCCGATCGCCGCCATCCTCCTCACTACCCTCACGCCCTCGGCCACCGCCGACGTGGACGCCGTCTCGGCCAGCGCCTTCGGCGCCACCCTGCAGTCGTCGTTGCTCGGCGCGGTCATCGCGCCCACGCCGGCAGTGTCCGGTTCGGCCACCGAGCCCGTCGACGCGTTCGGCCCGATCCAGCAGTCCTCGGTCCCGGTCGACGTGATCGGACTGCTGCACGTCGGCGTCCTCAACGCCCGGGTCGAGGGCAGCGGCGTGGCCATCGGTGACCCGCAGGGCCACTTCGGGTTCTCCCGGGCCCGGGCCAGCGTGGCCGACGTGGTCGTGGCCCTGGGCGCCCTGAGCCTCGACGCGGTCGAGACCCAGTGCCAGTCCGACGGCACCGGCTCCACCGGGTTCACCGAGCTCGTCGGCGGCATCCTGGGCGGCAACCAGCTCCTGGCCACGCCCCTGGCCAACACCAACCTCACGCTCCCCGGCATCCTCTCGGTCGTGCTCAACGAGCAGATCCGGGCCGACTCGGTGGGCAGCACGAGCATCATCGTCCGGGGTGCGCACATCAGCGTGCTGCCCGGCCTGGGCAGCTTGCTCGGCGTCGTCGACATCATCCTGGCCGAGTCCCGCTGCGCCGCCACCGGCCCCGACGTCAACGTGGTCCCGACCACCACCACCACCACGACCACGACGATCGCTCCCACCACCACCACCACGACCACGACGATCCCCGGCACCACCACCTCGACGTCCACCACCACCACGGTGGTCGGGGCCACGACGACCTCGACCTCGACGTCGACCACCACCAGCACGACGGTGGCCCCGGCGGCCACGACCACCACGTCGACCACGCTCGCTCCGGTGGTCACGGTCCCGCCGGCCGGCAGCACCCTGCCGCCCACCACGACCACCACCCTGGCGCCGCCCACCACCGCCCCACCGCTGGTCCGCACCGGTACCAGCACCATCCCGATGGTCGCCATCGGCTTCTTCGCCATCGCCCTCGGTGTGATCCTGCGCCGGGGCAGTGAGGGCTTCTCCCCGGCCACCGCGTCGGCCCGCCGCCTCCGCCGCCGGCGCCGATCCGCTTCCAGCCGGCGGACGCCCGGCCGTCCGTCGCTCGCCGCCGGGTGCGCCGTAGCCCGCTCGACGGTGCCGCCAGGGACGCCCTGTCAGCCTTCGACGACGATGGTCCGGAAAAGGATTCGTAGCCGTCTGCACCGCCCGAGGCCCGACTTCCGTTTGGAAGTCGGGCCTTTCGGGTTTCCTGTCATCAAACTCGAATGCGTCGACCCGGTCGACTATGGTTCGCCCGTCACCGTCCTGAGATGAAGGACGGACGGGGTGGGGAGCGCCAGATCACCGAAGGAGTGCTGAGATGAGCGCAGGTCGAAGCTCGAGGTTCCGAGCGGGCGCAATCGCTGGGGTCCCGATCATCGCGATCCTTCTGGCCGCGGTGGCACCGTCGGCCCAGGCCGACGTCGACTCGGTGTCGGGTGGAGCGTTCGGCGCCACCGTCCAGTCGTCGCTCCTGGGAACGGTCATCGCCCCAACCCCGGACGTGTCCGGCTCGGCCACCGAGCCGGTCGACACCTACGGTCCCATCGCGCAGTCGGCGATACCCCTGTCGATCCCCGGCCTGCTGGAGCTCGGCGTGCTCACGGCGCGCACCGAGGGCGGGAACGTGGCCGCGGGCGACCCCGCCGGTCACCTCGGCTTCGCCCAGAGCCGGGCCAGCGTGGCCGACGTCCTCGTCGGTCTGGGCTCGCTCACCATCGACGCCATCGAGACCCAGTGCCAGTCCAACGGCAACGGCTCCAGCGGCTTCACCGAGATCATCGGCGGTGTGCTCGGCGGCAACCCCCTCCTCGGCTCGCCGGCGGCCAACACCGCCCTCGTCCTCCCCGGCATCCTTGAGGTCGTCCTCAATGAGCAGGTCCGTTCGGACGCCGTCGGGAGCACGAGCATCATCGTCCGGGGCGCCCACATCACCCTCCTGCCCGGCCTGGGCTCGCTGCTGGGCGTCGTCGAGATCGTCCTCGCCGAGTCCCGGTGCGCGGCAACCGGCCCCGACGTGAACGTGGTCCCGACGACCACCACCACCACGTCGACCACCACGACCACCACGACGATCGCCCCCACCACCACGACCACCACGACCATCGTCGGCCCCACCACGACCACGACGACCACCATCGCCCCCACCACCACGACCACGACCACGATCGCCCCCACCACGACGAGCACGACGATCGCGGTCCAGCCGTGCAACAACCAGACACAGTCCGGTGGGTTCGGCACGACGACCACCGACCACGCGCTGCCTGGCCCCGGCCCGCGGACGTTCCGGTTCGATTACGAGACCTTCAGTGTCCCGGACAGCATCTCGATCACCTATGAGGGCGCCACCATCTTCAACGTCGGACCGGTCGGTACCAACGGAACGGTCACGGCCAATGTGAACGTGCCGGCGGGAGCGTCGAGCACGGTCCGGGTGACGGTCATCGGAACCGACCAGAACACGGCGTGGGAGTACACCGTGTTCTGCACGCCGGCTACCTCCACCACGACCACCTCGACGACGGCCCCGACGGTCAGCACACCCACCACGGTCACCACGACCACCACCACCCGGCCCGCCACCACGACCACCAGCACCACCGTGGTCGCGGCCACCACCACGACCACGGTCGCCCCGGCGGCGACGACCACCACCAGCACCACGCTGGCGCCGATCGTCACCGTGCCGACCGCCCAGCCCACGACCACCACGTCCACCACCACGACCACCCGGCCGCCCACCGTGGCCGTCCCTGCCCCGCTGCCTCGTACCGGCACCAACCTGCTCCCGCTGGTTGGCCTGGGCATGCTCGCCATCGCCCTGGGTGCGCTCGTCCGGCGCAGTGAGCAGGCGTTCGCGCCGGTCACCTACACCCCGCCGGCTCCGACGGGGCCGCCGGTGACGCCCGAGTTCCGGACCCTCGACACCCCGCCGGCCGTCTCCCGGAACCGGAGTGCCCTGAGCCCGCTCGACCCGGCCACGTCCGACGCCCTCACCGCCTTCGACTCCGCCGACGGTCAGCACGACGACGACGGTCCCGACCCAGGCGGCGGCGGCTAACCGGCAACGAGAACGAGAAAAGAGAAGCCCGGTCCCCAACGGACCGGGCTTCTTGCTTTTGAGCCCGACTACTCCTTGAACGACAGGGAGAGGGCGAAGTCGCCGTCGGGGTCGGTCCACCACCGGGCGAGGGCGAAGCCGGCGGCGGCCAGTTCCGCCTCCACCCCGTGGCGGCGGAACTTGACGCTGATCTCGGTCCGCATCTCCTCGCCGGCCTCGAAGGCCACCACCAGGTCGAGGTCGGCGATGGTGACCTCGTGGGCCCGGTCGGCCCGTAGGCGCATCTCGATCCACTCGTCGTCCACGTCGAACAGGGCCACGTGGGTGAAGCGCTCGGGCACGAAGTCGGCGGCGAGCTCGCGGTTGACGACGGCCAGCACGTTGCGGTTGAAGGCGGCGGTCACGCCGGCGGCGTCGTCGTAGGCCGCCACCAGGCGGTCGAGGTCCTTCACCAGGTCGGTGCCGAGGAGGAGGGCGTCGCCGGGGACCATGGTGGCCGACAGGTCGGCCAGGAACTGGGCCCGCGGCTTGGGCTCGAGGTTGCCGATCGTCCCCCCCAGGAAGGCGACCACCCGCCGGCCGCCCCCGGGCAGGGTGCCCAGGTGGTGCTCGAAGTCGCCGACGACGGCGTGGACCTCGACGGTGGGGTACTCGGCCGCCACCGCCGCGGCCGCGTCCCGCAGGGTGGACTCGCTCACGTCGAAGGGCACGAAGCGCCGGAACCCGCCGCCCGGTCGGGCCACGAAGGCGTCGAGCAGGAGCCGGGTCTTCTCCGACGTGCCCGAGCCCAGCTCGACGAGGGTGTCGGCGCCGCTCAGGCGGGCCACGTCGGCCGCGTGGTGCTCGAGGATCCACCGCTCGCGGCGGGTCGGGTAGTACTCGGGCAGGCGGGTGATCTCGTCGAAGAGCCGGGAGCCGACGTCGTCGTAGAACCACTTGGGCGGCAGGGTCTTGGGAACCGACGACAGGCCCTCGGCCACGTCGGCCCGGAGGGCGTCCCGCATGGCCCCGGGAGCGAGGTGGACGTCACAACGGGGCGGGGGACGCGAGAAGTCATAGCGACACCGTCGATACCCATCCCGGGCGAGCCTCGACCATCGACCCGTCGGGGACCCGGCGCCAGGCGGGATCGTCGTCGTAGGGCTCGGACGCCACCACCACCGAGTCGGGCCCCTCGAGGAGGAAGAGCGAGTCGCCGCAGGCAGTGGCGGTCACACGGTGGCCGTCGGTGAGCAGGAGGTTGAGGATCGATGGGGCCACCCCGGTGGCGGAGGCGACCATCGCGGCCAGAGCGTCGGCCGCCGTCGCGCCCCCGTCGAGGTGGTCGAGGGCAAGGGCGAACAGGACCTCGGAGTCGGCCGCCCCCTCGATCCCGGCCGCCCGCCGGTCGGAGAGAGGCCGGCGGAGGGCCGCCTTGACCTCGGGGTCGACGGCCCAACCCCCCACCTTGCCGTTGTGGGCGAACAGCCACGGCCCCGACGTGAACGGCTGGCTCCCGGTCTCCTCCACGGGGGACGGAGGGGTGGCGTCCCGCACCGCGGCCACCAGGGCCGGCGCGGTGACCAGGCCGGCCAGGCTTTCGAACGACCGGTCGGCCCAGAGGGGCCGGGCGGTGCGGTACCGGGCCGGCTCCGGGCGCCGCCCGAAGTCGTACCAGCCCACACCGAACCCGTCGGCGTTGATCGCTCCCACCCTCTGGTGTCTCGGCGCCCAGGCCTGCCGTTTCAGGCAATAGGGAGGATCGAGCACGACCGACCCAAGTGTGACCGGGGGCCCCAGGTAACAAAGAAAGCGACACATGGCCCGGCTACGCGCTGCGCGCGCACCTGAAGCCGCTGAAGATCTGGCGGCGGATGGGGTAGTCCCAGTTGCGGAACGTGTTCCGCACCGCCCGCGGCGAGGTGGCCCACGACCCGCCCCGCAGGACCTTGTACGACGGTCCGTAGAAGACCTCGGAGTACTCCCGGTAGGGGAAAGAGGCGAAGCCGGGGTAGGGCTCGAAGTCGCTCGCCGTCCACTCCCAGACGTCGCCCACCATCTGGTGGCACCCGTAGGCGCTGACCCCGCCGGGATAGGCGCCGACCGGCGCCGGCCGGTAGAAGTCGCCGCCCAGGTTGGCCACCGCGGCCGTCGGCGCCGAGTCGCCCCACGGGTAACGGCGCTTGACCCCCTCCGGAGTCCACGACGCCGCCTTCTCCCACTCCGCCTCGGTGGGCAGGCGCTTTCCGGCCCAGCGGGCGAAGGCGTCGGCCTCGTACCAGCACACGTGCTGCACCGGCTCGTCGAGGGGCAGGTCCTCCCGGAACCCGAACCGCACCCGCGACCACTCGCCGCCACCCTCCTCGACCCAGAACTGGGGGTGACGGACATCGTGCTCCTCCCGCCACGCCCAGCCGTCGGCCGCCCACCAGTGGGGCCGGCGGTAGCCGCCGTCGAGGACGAACTCGAGATAGCGGCCGTTGGTGACCGGGCCGGCGTCGATGCGGAAGGCGGGCAGGTCGACCACGTGGGCCGGGCGCTCGTTGTCGTAGGCCCAGGGCTCGGCGCTCACATTCCCGTTGCCGGTGCCCATCACGAACGGCCCGGCCGGGATCCACACCTCGCCCGACGGGGGCGGGTCGACGGCCGGGGGCGGGGAGGGCGCCAGCGGCCGGTAACCGTCGCCGGCCATGAGCTGGAGGGTGGCCAGCATGGTCTCGTCGTGCTGGTGCTCGTGCTGCACGACCATCCCGTAGACGAAGCCGCCGCGGAGCAGCGGTCGGCCGTTGTCGAGGTCGGCGGCCTCCAGGGCGTCGAGGGCCCGGCCCCGCACGTCGAGGAGGTAGCGGCGGGACTCGGCCGGTCCCAGCAGGGGCAGCGACGGCCGGCCCGCCCGGGGGTGGCGGAAGGCGTCGTAGACGTCGTCGAGGGCGGCGTCGATGGGCTCGGTCCCTGCCACCTCCCGCAGCAGCCACAGCTCCTCGTAGTTGCCGACGTGGGCCAGGTCCCACACCAGGGGCGACATCAAGGGCGAGTGCTGGCGCAGGAGAGCGCCGTCGTCGAGAGGGGCCAGCAGGTCGAGCGACCGGCGGCGAACCGCCTCGAGGTCGTCGGCCAGCCGCTGTCGGAGGTCCCCGTCTTCTTGGTACACGCCGCTCACGATTCTAAAGGCCGCATTTGGCCTACCTGTGCCACGATCATCGTCATGGATCTCCAGAGCCGTGAGGTGACCGTCGGGTACGAGCGGGCGCCCGCCCGGGCCATGCTGCGAGCCGTCGGCATGACCGACGCCGACTGGGACAGCCCCCAGGTGGGCGTCGCCACCAGCTGGAACGAGGTCACGCCCTGCAACATGTCCCTCTCCCGCCTGGCCCAGCGGGCCAAAGAAGGGGTGCGGGCGGCGGGCGGCTTCCCGATGGAGTTCGTCACCATCGCCGTGTCCGACGGCATCTCCATGGGCCACCAGGGGATGCACGCGTCGCTCGTGAGCCGGGAGGTGATCGCCGACTCGGTCGAGGTCATGGTCCACGCCGAGCGCCTCGACGCCCTGGTGACCTTCGCCGGCTGCGACAAGTCCCTCCCCGGCATGATCATGGCGGCCGCCCGGCTGAACGTCCCGTCCGTGTTCCTCTACGGAGGGACCATCCTTCCCGGACGGGGGGCCAAGGGCGAGGCCCTCGACATCGTGAGCGTGTTCGAGGCGGTCGGCGCCCACGCCGCTGGCGGGCTCACCGCCGACGAACTGGCCCTCATCGAGCGCAACGCCTGCCCCACCATCGGCTCGTCCGCGGGGATGTTCACCGCCAACACCATGGCCGCCGCGGCCGAGGCCCTGGGCATGTGCCTCCCCGGATCGGCGTCGGCCCCGGCCGTCGACCGCCGGCGGGACGACTACGCCTACGCCAGCGGTCAGGCCGTCATCGCCCTGGTGGAGGCGGGCATCCGTCCCCGCCAGATCCTGACCAAGGGGGCGTTCGAGAACGCCATCGCCGTGGTCAACGCCCTGGGCGGCTCCACCAACGCCGTCCTCCACCTGCTGGCCATCGCCAACGAGGCCCGGGTCGAGCTCGAGCTGGAGGACTTCAACCGCATCGGGCGGCGGGTGGCCCACATCGCCGACCTGCGCCCCGGCGGCACCTTCCACATGACCGACCTCGACGCGGTGGGCGGCGTTCCCATGGTGCTCCGCCACCTGCTGGAGGAGGGCCTGCTCGACGGGGACTGCCTCACCGTCACCGGCCGCACCATGGCCGAGAACCTGGCCGCCCTCGACCCGCCCGCTCCCGACGGCCGGGTCATCCACCGCCTCGACGACCCCATCCACGCCGAGGGTGGCATCGCCGTGCTGCGGGGCTCGCTGGCCCCCAACGGGGCGGTGGTGAAGGTGGCCGGCATCGACGCCATGCGCTTCGAGGGCACGGCCCGGGTCTTCGACGGCGAGACGGCCGCCATGGACGAGATCCTCGCCGGCCGCATCCGGCCGGGCGACGTCGTGGTCATCCGCTACGAGGGGCCGAGGCGCCGGGATGCGGGAGATGCTGGCCGTCACCGGGGCCCTCAAGGGGGCGGGCCGGGGCGGAGACACGGCCCTGGTCACCGACGGGCGGTTCTCGGGCGGTACCCGGGGGTTCTGTGTCGGGCATGTGGCGCCGGAGGCGGTCGACGGCGGGCCCATCTGTGTGGTGGCCGACGGCGACCGCATCATCATCGACGCCGACGCCCGCACCATCGACCTCCTGGTCGACGACGCCACCCTCGCCGCCCGCAAGGCGGACTGGAAGCTGCCGCCGCCCCGCTACACGACGGGGGTGCTGGCCAAGTACGCTCGCCTGGTCACCGGCGCCGAACGGGGAGCCGTGACCGAGCCCTGAATCGGGCTCGATTGAGCTTCCTTCAGCCGGGAGAAGCTTGCTTCTGTAGACTCCAGTGGGAGAGACTGCGGGCCAACCGTAGAGCGGGGAGATTGCGTTATGAGGCACGTCCAGCGGTTGGGGAACCAGGGGCGTACGCGCACGATCGCGGGCTCGCTCGCGCTGGTTTCTGGATTGGCGCTTTTCAGCGTGGCCCGGGCTCCACTCGCCGTAGGCCAGCTGGCCAGTGTGACGGTCGGTAACAGCGGGTCGGGTACGGCCAGCACCGGAGGCAACACCGCCACCGGCAACGCGTCGCAGAACTCGATCGGCGGCCCTGGCGTCACCACGGGCGGTCTCGTCGACGCCAACGTCGGCCTGGGCTCGCCCACAAATACCTCCACCGGCACCGCCACCATCAACTCGGGCGCGGCCAACGCGTCGGGCAACGAGTCCCAGACGGGCGTCAACCAGGCCAGCACGGGCGGCACGGGCTCCTCCGGCTTCACCCCGTTCAACCCCTTTGGCGCACCCCCCGCCCCCCCAGCCAGTCGGCCACCGTCACCAACGACGGCACCGCCGCGGCCACCACCGGCGGCAACACCGCCACTGGGAACAACTCCACCAACAACATCGGCCCCGAAGACGACGACGGGGCGGTCGACGCCCTGGTCGCCCTGGGCGCCCCGGTGAACACCTCCACCGGCACGGCCGCCGTCACCACCGGTGCCGCCAACGCCACCGGCAACACCGCCACCACCGGCGTCAACCAGGCCCGGCTCGGCAGCGACGGGAGCGGCGGCTTCGGCAGCGGTGCCGGCGGCGGCGCGGGCGCAGGTGCCGCTCCGGCCGGCTTCTTCAACGCCACGCCGTTCTTCCCGGGCACGTTCCCGGGGACGGTGAACAACCTCGGCAACTCGTTCGACCCGTGCAGCGGCCGGTTCTTCCCGCTCAACCCGTTCTTCAACGCTCCCAGCGGCAGCAACCAGACGGCGCGGGTCGACAACTCCGGCGACGCGGTGGCCTCCACCGGCAACAACACCGCCATCGGCAACAACTCCACCAACACCCAGTCGATCAACCAGACCGCGTCCGGCGGGCTCATCGGCCTCAACGTCAACCTGGGCAGCCCCACCAACAACTCCACCGGCACCGCCACCATCAACACCGGCGCCGCCAACGCCTCCGGCAACCAGTCGAGCACCACCGTCAACCAGGCCTGTGGCCAGCTGGCCGCAGGTGGCGGCGGTGGCGGCAGCGGCACCCAGCCCATGATCCGCAACCCGATCACCGGCAACCCGATCATCGTCCCGTCGATCCCGACGCCGGTCGTGGTCACCCCCGCGGTGCAGACCGGCACCCTGGCCCGCACCGGGTTCGAGTCGGGCCTGGCCCTGGTCGCCACCGCCCTGGTGCTGGCCGGCATCGCCCTGCTGGTCACCGCCCGCCGCCGGCTCACGCCGATTCGGCTCGGTGGCGGCGTCTCGTCCAGCGAATGGGACACCGTCGTCCGCTGGTAGGTCTTCGCCTTCGCAAGCGGAGCTTGCTCGGCGAGTTGTAAGGAAAGAGGCCGACCGGCGAAGCCGGCCGGCCTCTTGCTGTAAAGGCTCATTGGCCGCCAGCCACGAGGCGGGCCGCCTGCGGCGGCCGAGCGTGGCCGGCGGCATTGGCCGGCGCTACGCGCCGGCCGTGGCGGTGGCGGGACATCACCGGCCAATGTTTGCAGCCGTCCCGCCCTCCCGCCTACACTCCGTCCGGATGAACCGCGTCACCGGACTCGTACTTATCGACTGAGCGCACGCCGACATCTCGCGCGTGCGCATACGACCTCCCGGAAGGGGGGTCGTTTTCTTTCCCGGACACGAAATTTGGAGCGAACCATGAAGCTGAACGGGGGACAAGCCCTCATCAAGAGCCTGGAGATGGAAGGGGTGGAGGTCATGTTCGGCCTCCCCGGCGGCGCCATTCTGCCGGTGTACGACCCCATCATCGACTCGCCGATCCGCCACATCCTGGTCCGCCACGAGCAGGGGGCGGGGCACATGGCCGAGGGCTACGCCCACGCCACTGGGCGCCCGGGCGTGGCCATGGTCACCAGCGGGCCGGGGGCCACCAACATCGTCACCCCCCTGGCCGACGCCTTGATGGACTCCATCCCCATCGTCGTCATCACCGGTCAGGTGCCGTCGGGGGCCATCGGCACCGACGCCTTCCAGGAGTGCGACACCATCGGGATCACCCGGTCGGTCACCAAGCACAACGAGCTGATCACGTCCGCCCAGGACATCCCTCGCGTCGTCCACGAGGCGTTCCACATCGCCACCACCGGCCGTCCGGGACCGGTGCTGGTCGACATCCCCAAGGACATCGTCGACCCCCGGAACCCCAACTCGGCCATGGAGTGGTACTGGCCCGACTCCATCGACCTGCCCGGCTACAAGCCCACCACCAAGGGCCACCCCAAGATGATCCGGGAGGCGGCCCGCCTCATCCTCGAGTCCCGCCGGCCCGTGATCTACGCCGGCGGCGGCATCCTCAAGGCCCGGGCGGCCGAGGTGCTGCGGGAGCTGGCCGAGCTCACCGGGATCCACGTGGTGACCACCCTCATGGCCCGGGGCGCCTTCCCCGACTCCCACCCCCTGTGCCTGGGCATGCCCGGCATGCACGGCAATTACACCGCCGTCACCTCCATGCAGAAGGCCGACCTGCTGATCGCCCTCGGTTCTCGGTTCGACGACCGGGTCACGGGCAAGGTGTCCGCCTTCGCCCCCGACGCCAAGATCATCCACGTCGACATCGACCCCGCCGAGCTGGGCAAGGTCCGCCGGCCCGACGTGCCCGTCGTGGGCGACTGCCGCCTGGTCATCGAGGAGCTGGTGCGGGCGGTGCGCGACCTCGGAGGGGCCGAGGCCCAGCCCGACCGCACCGAGTGGAACACGACGATCCGCTACTGGCGGGAGACCTACCCCCTGCGCTACGACCAGGGCTGGGAGGAGAGCGACAAGCTCAAGCCCCAGTTCTGCATCGAGTCGCTGTGCGCGGCGTCCCCCGACGACACCATCGTCGTCTCGGGCGTCGGCCAGCACCAGATGTGGTCGAGCCAGCTGTGGAAGTTCGACCACCCCTACACCTGGATCAACTCCGGGGGACTGGGCACCATGGGCTTCGCCGTCCCCGCCGCGGTGGGGGCCAAGGTGGGCATGCCGGGGCGGACGGTGTGGGCCATCGACGGCGACGGCTGCTTCCAGATGACGGCCCAGGAGCTGGTCACGGCCTCGGCCGAGCGCATCCCGATCAAGGTCGCCATCCTCAACAACGCCTACCTGGGGATGGTCCGCCAGTGGCAGGAGCTGTTCTACGAGGAGCGCTACAGCGAGGTCTACCTGTCGCCCGACCTGCCCGACTACAAGATGTGGGCCGAGGCCATGGGCTGCGTCGGCCTGCGGGTGGAGCATCCGGAGGAGGTGGGGCCGGCCATCGAGAAGGCGAACTCGATCGACGACCGCCCGGTGGTCATCGACTTCCGCTGCGACTCCGACGAAAAGGTCTACCCGATGGTCGCCGCCGGAACGTCCAACGACGACATCATCCTCGGCCCGGAGTTCGGCCAAGGGGGCCACTGATGTCGCACTCGCAACCGGAGGTTGCTCGGCGAGTTGTTCGTGTTCCGGCCGGCCGGCGGAGCCGGCAGGCCTCCACCGATTCTTCTGCGGGCGAGCTGCGCTCGCCCGGTGCCGCCAGCCCGATGCGGCCGCCTTCGGCGGCGTTCGGGGCCGGCGGCGGAAAGGCAACCTCGTGACTTCGACCTCCAAGCACCACATCCTGACCGTGCTGGTCGAGAACAAGGCCGGCGTGTTGGCTCGGGTGGCGGGGTTGTTTGCCCGGCGGGGGTTCAACATCTACTCGCTGGCGGTGGCTCCTACCGACGACGAACGCTTCAGCCGCATCACGATCGTGGTCGACGTCGAGTCGACACCGCTCGAGCAGGTCACCAAGCAGCTGTTCAAGCTCATCAACGTGGTCAAGATCAGCGAGCTCGACCCCGCCGACGCCGTCGAGCGGGAGCTGATGATGGTGACGGTCAAGGCCGAGGGCGCCGGCCGGGGCCAGGTCATCGAGCTGGTCCAGGTCTTCGAGGGGCGCATCATCGACGTCGGGCTGGAGGCCATCACCGTGGTCCTGGCCGGGCCGCCGGCCAAGCTCGACGACTTCGAGGACCTCATGCGGGGCTTCGGGATCGCCCAGCTCCAGCGCACCGGGCGGGTGGCCCTGCCCAAGCTCGAACGCCAGCCCCACCCCACCCGCTTGCGGCGCGCAGGCTGACAACTACCGTCGTCATCGAACCCACCTAGCCAGGCTTAAATTTGGAGGATCTCCCGATGGCCAACGTCTATTACGAGAAGGATGCCGACGCCGGCCTCATCGGCAGTCGCAAGGTGGCCGTCATCGGCTACGGGTCCCAGGGCCACGCCCATGCCCTCAACCTGAAGGACTCCGGCGTCGACGTGCGCGTCGGCCTGCGGGAGGGCTCGAAGTCGTGGGCCAAGGCGGAGGCAGCCGGGCTGCGGGTGACCACCATCGCCCAGGCCGCGTCCGAGGCCGACCTGGTGATGATCCTGCTGCCCGACACCGAGCAGGCCGCGGTCTACGAGTCGGAGATCGCTCCCAACCTGGGCGACGGCGACGCCCTCTTCTTCGCCCACGGCCTCAACATCCGCTTCGGGCTCATCAACCCGGGGCCGGGCATCGACGTGGGCATGGTGGCCCCCAAGGGCCCCGGTCACCTGGTGCGGCGCACGTTCGAGGCGGGCGGAGGCACGCCGTCGCTCATCGCCGTCTCCCAGGACGCGTCGGGCAAGGCCAAGGCGCTGGCCCTGTCCTACGCCCACGCCCTGGGCGCGACCCGGGCCGGCGTGCTGGAGACCACCTTCGAGGAGGAGACGGAGACCGACCTCTTCGGCGAGCAGGTCGTCCTGTGTGGCGGGCTCACCGAGCTGGTCATGGCCGGGTTCGAGACCCTGGTCGACGCCGGCTACCAGCCCGAGTCGGCGTACTTCGAGTGCCTCCACGAGGTGAAGCTCATCGTCGACCTGATGTACGAGCAGGGCATCGCCGGCATGCGCTTCTCCATCTCCGACACGGCCGAGTACGGCGACCTCACCCGCGGCCCCCGCATCATCAACTCGGAGACCCGGGCCGAGATGCGCCGCATCCTGGACGAGATCCAGGACGGCCGCTTCGCCAAGGAGTGGATCGCCGAGAACCGGGCCGGACGGCCCAAGTTCAACGAGCTGCGGGCCAAGGGGGCGGAGCATCCCATCGAGAAGGTGGGAGCCGAGCTGCGGGCCATGATGCCGTGGATCTCCGCCGGTAAGGCCCGTCCCCAGGACGTGTCCGGAGGCTAGAAGCTCCCAGCAGTCGTCCCAGGGACGGGCCCGCGGCCCCCCCGGTCGGGTGATCTCAGCCCGTCAAAGAGACGAGCCGGTCGTACCAGTTCAATCGTGCGAGGGCCGCCGGGCGTTACGTCGTTGGCAATGGCCGTCCGGCTCCGCCGGACGGCCGGAGCTCCTTGGAACTCGCCGAGGAAGCTCCGCTTCCGAAGGCGAAATCACGCGCTGAGCGACTCCCTCGGGCTGTGGTCGGCCAATCGGCGGAGGCCGCGGTGTTGAAGGACGCGGACGGTACCGGGGCGCTTGTTGAGGAGCTCGGCCACCTGCGACACCCGCAGGCCGCCGATCACGCGGAGGAGGACGACCTCGGCCTGGTCGGGGGAGAGGACGGCCAGCACGTAGGCCACGGCCGCCTCGGTGGTGGCCCGGTCGAGGACGACCTGGTCGGGGTGGTCGTTGCCGGAGAAGCCGGCCAGGCGTTCGCGAGCGACGGGATCGGTGCGGCGACGGCCGGCCCGACGCTGGCTGTCGATGACCCGCCGGCGGGCGATGGTGAACAGCCAGCCCCGGAAAGCGGACTGATCGCCCTGGAAGCGGTGGGCGGACGCGGCCACCTCGACCCACACGTCGGCGGCCAGGTCCTCGGCCGATCCCCCCGCCACTGCCCGCAGGTAGCGGAGCAGGCCGGGCTGGAGCTCGCGGTAGAGAGCAGCCAGGTCCGTCGCCGGGTGGAGGTCCACCTGCCGGTCATCGGCGGAACGGCGCCGAAACTGAAGCAGAGACGCCACCGGGTGTGCAGTTACGTCGGTATATCCCACGTAATTGCACACTCGACGGGCCCGCCTCCGACCCCGGACCAGATGGCCCCGGGAATTCAGCCTCCTTTGGTCATGCACTCCCGGACGATGGGCCGGAGGGTGGAGCGGTCGGCGTCGGGGTTGGCCGCCCGGGCGTCGGCCAGGCACTGGCGCAGGCGCTCCCGGGCGACACCGGGGGTGATCCCGGCCTCTCCCAGGCAGCCCTTGACCGCGTCCCGGAGCTCGGGGCGGTCGGCGTCGGGGTTGGCGTCCCTGGCCGCCGGTACGCACGTCCGCAGGGCGTCGCGGCGAGCCTGCTGCTCGGGGGTGAGGTCGCGCCCGTTGATGCCGGCCGCCTCCAGGCAGGGCGTGGCCGCCTCCCGGATGGCGGCCCGGTCGGCGTCGGGTTTGGCCGCCTTGGCCTCCTGCACGCACGCCTTGGCCGCTTCCCGGAGAGCGGGGTCTCGCACGCCGCGGCCGGGGCCGGCCCACGCCACCGCGCCTGCTCCGACGACCACGACCAGCGCCGCTCCGACGGTGATTCCGACGATTCGTCTCATTCGCATGTCCCGACTGTCGGTCGCCGGGGTGATCGCCCGACCACCGGACTATGAGGGTTGTGTGAGGCAGCTCGGCGACCACGTGGTCGATGGCCTGGGTGAGGACGGCGACGTCGGACGCCTCCACCGCCGGGTACATGGCGATGCGGAGCTGGTTGCGGCCCAGCCGGCGGTAGGACTCGGTGTCGACGATGCCGTTGGCCCGCAGGACGGCCGACACCACGTTGGCGTCGACCGAGCCGGCCAGGTCGATCGTGCCCACCACCGGGCTGCGCTGGGCGGGGTCGGCCACGAACGGGGTGGCGTACTCCGACGCCTCCGCCCACGGGTAGAGGGCCGCCGCCGACGCCTCCGACCGGGAGGCGGCCCAGCCCAATCCCCCTCCTGCCAGCATCCACTCCACCTGCTCGACCATCAGGAAGATGGTGGCCAGCCCGGGGGTGTTGTAGGTCTGGTCGAGACGGGAGTTCTCGAGGGCGAGGCCCAGGTCGAGGAGGGCGGGGGTCCACCGGCCTGCCATCCCGTTCCTTGGCGCCTTGATCCGCTCCACCCGCTCGACGGCGGCAGGGGAGAGCAGGGCCAGCCACAGTCCGCCGTCGGCCGCGAAGCACTTCTGGGGGGCGAAGTAGTAGGCGTCGAACTCGGCCGGGTCGACCCGCATCCCGCCCGCGGCCGAGGTGGCGTCGACCAGGACCAGGGAGCCCTCGACCGAGCCGGCCGGGCGGCGTATGGGCATGACCACGCCGGTGGACGTCTCGTTGTGGGTGAAGGCGTAGGCGTCGACGTCGGGATCGGCGCGGGGAGACGGGTGGGTGCCGGGCGCCGACTCGATCACGTCGGGGTCGTCGAGGAACGGGGCCGCCCGGGCCGCGGCCGCGAAGGAGGCCGAGAACTGGCCGAACGTGAGGTGCTGGCTGCGGCGCTCGATGAGCCCGAAGGTGGCCATGTCCCAGAACAACGCCGCCCCGCCGTTGCCCAGGGCCACCTCGTAGCCGTCGGGGAGCCGGAACAGGTCGGAGAGCCCCGACCGCAGGCGGCCGACCATCGACCGGACGGTCTTGGCCCGGTGACTCGTGCCCAGGTAGGAGGCGGCGGCCGCGGCCAGGGCGTCGACCGATTCGGGACGGACCTTCGACGGCCCGGCCCCGAACCGGCCGTCGGCGGGGAGCAGGTCGGCGGGCAGGCGGATGTCGGGAACGGTCATATGCGTTCGGGGGGTGCAGTCACCTGTGCAACTCTTACAGACATGGCCAGTCGCATGAATCGTGTATCCGCTCGCATCGCATCCATCGAAGAATCCGCCACCCTGGCCGTCGACGCCAAGGCCAAGGCCCTCAAAGCGGCCGGCGAAGACGTCATCGGCTTCGGCGCGGGTGAGCCCGACTTCCCCACGCCCGACCACATCGTGGAGGCGGCCATGGCCGCCTGCCGGGTGCCCCGTAACCACCGCTACACGCCCGCCGGCGGCCTGCCCGAGCTCCGCGAGGCGGTGGCGGCCAAGACGGTCCGTGACTCGGGCTACCCGACCACCGCGGCCCAGGTCCTGATCACCAACGGGGCCAAGCAGGCGGTCTACAACACCTTCGCCGCCCTCCTCGACCCGGGCGACGAAGTCCTCATGCCGGCGCCCTACTGGGTGACCTACCCGGAGGCGATCCGCCTGGCCGGGGGCGTACCGGTGGTGGTCCCCACCGACGAGACCACCGGCTTCAAGGCCACCGTCGAGGCGCTGGAGGCGGCCACCACTGACCGCACCAAGGTGCTCCTGTTCGTCTCGCCGTCGAACCCCACCGGCGCCGTCTACTCCCCCGAGGAGACGGCCGAGGTCGGCCGGTGGGCGGTGGAGAAGGGGCTGTGGATCGTCACCGACGAGATCTACGAGCACCTCGTCTACGGCGACCACCGGTTCTCGTCCCTGCCCGCGTCGGTGCCGGAACTGGCCGAGCGCAGTGTGGTGATCAACGGCGTGGCCAAGACGTTCGCCATGACCGGCTGGCGGGTGGGGTGGATGATCGGTCCCAAGGACGTGATCGCGGGGGCCACCAACCTCCAGTCCCACGCCACGTCCAACGTGGCCAACGTGTCCCAGATGGCGGCGGTGGCCGCCCTCACCGGCGACATGGCCCCCATGGCCGCCATGCGGGAGGCCTTCGACCGCCGTCGGCGGAAGATGTTCGAGATGCTCTCGACCATGCCCGGGGTCACCGTCCTGGAGCCGGAGGGGGCGTTCTACGCCTTCCCGTCCTTCGCCGGCGTCCTGGGCAAGGAGATCGGCGGCCGGCGGATCGAATCCACCCTCGAGCTGGCAGGCGTGGTGCTCGACGTGGCCAAGGTCGCCATCGTGCCCGGTGAGGCGTTCGGCGCCCCCGGCTACGCCCGCCTGTCCTACGCCCTGGGCGACGACGCCCTGGAGGAGGGCCTCACCCGCCTGGGCAAGCTCCTGGCCGAGGCCGGCTAGCCCGCCTACTGGCGCCAGACCCGGGCGCCGTTGTCGACGTGGAGGAAGCCCTCCCGGAAGTACCGGCCGACCCCGCCGCCGCCGTCGAGGAGGGCGTCGGCCCGGTCGGCCCACTCCTGGAGGGTGCCGTCGTGGAAGTAGACGTCGGCCGCGGCCGCCTCCTCGTCGACGTGGAGCGTGTAGACGTGGTACGAGCTGGTCGCCCCGCCTATCGACTCGTTGTAGGCCTCGGTGCGGAAGCCAGAGGTCACGGTGCAGACGCCGAACTCGTCCCGCAGCGGCTGCAGGACCCGCTCGCACAGCGCCCGTAGCCCGGGCCGGGCCTCCTCGGGGACCCCGGTGTGGTCGTCGTCGTTGCAGGCGAACTCGAACAGGCTGAAGTTCGTCGTGAGCTGGACGTTGCCCTCGATGTCGGGGAGGAACTCGATGTTGTTGCGCGTCAACAGTTCCTGGAGGTCCTCGACCTGCTGCCGGAGGCGCTGGGCCTCCTCCAGCAGGACGCCTTGGGCCTCACCCGACTCGTCGACCGCGGCCGGTGCCTTGTTGTCGCCGTCGTCGTTGTCGTTGTCGTCGTCGTCGTATGCCATGGCCGATTTCCTACCCTGCGGCGGCGGCCGGCACCAGCCCCGGACGGCCCCACCGCAGCTCCCAGGAGGCGGCCAGGGACTCGGTGGGGGACGGGCCGACGACGGTGTCCAGGTGCCACCAGTCGCCCCGGACCCGCTCCCGCGTGACGTCGACCACCACGTAGCCGTGGTGGCGGAGGTCGACCATGCGCACGTGGCGGTTCGTGCGGCGGAACGCAACCTCCGACGCGGCCGCCCCCAGCCGGCCGCCGGGCACCAGGATGGACGCGAAGCTGGGCGACGACACCGACGGGCACACGAACTCGCCGCCCACCGGGAGGTCGTTGGCCCACGACGAGTGGATGTCGCCGCTGAGCACGGCCGCGTTGCCGCCCGCCGCCGCCAGCACCCCGTACAGCCAGTCCCGCTCCCCGGGGTAGCCGTCCCACTGGCCGGGGTTGAGCAGCCGCCCGGCCAGTAGCGGGGTGGGGGCCAGCACCACCTGGTTGCCGAGCACCCGCCAGCGGGCGGTGGAGGCCGCCATCTCCGCCTGCAGCCAGTCCCGCTGGGCGGGCCCGAGCATGGCCCGGTCGGCGTCGTTGGCGGCCACCCTGACGACGACGCCCTTGCCCCGCCCCACCGGCTCGTCCCGTCCCACCAGCCGGGTGTCGAGCATAGCCAGGTCGGCCAGGTCGCCCCAGCGCAGCAGGCGGTAGATCCGGTCGGGGACGGCCGGATCGGGCTGCCGCACCGGCATCCACTCCCAGTAGGCCTGGAGCGCGGCCGCCTTGCGCTCCGGCCACGGCCCGTACCGCCGCTGGCTGTGCTCGTGGGCACCGCCCGACCAGGCGCCGCCGGCCAGCTCGTGGTCGTCCCAGACGGCCATCATGGGGTGACGGGCGTGGAGCGCCTGGAGGTCGTGGTCGGACTTGTACAGGGCGTGGCGGAGCCGGTAGCCGGCCACGTCGGTCGCCCGTCCCGGCGGGTGACTGCGGGGGCCCTTGCTCGAGTGCCGCCCGTTCTCGTAGAGGTAGTCGCCCACGTGCACGACGAGGTCGACGTCCCGGCGGGCCAGGTTGCGGTAGGTGTGGAACCACCCGGCGGCGTAGGAGGCGCACGAGACCAACCCGAGGCGGAGGTGGTCGACGGAGGCTCCGGCGGGCGGGGCGGTGCGGGTGCGGCCGACGGGCGACGGCGCCTCGCGGTCGGGGCCGTCGGGACCGGCGAACCGGTACCAGTAGGTCGAGGCCGGGGCCAGCCCGCCAACGTCGACCTTGACCGTGAAGTCAGCGTCGGGGCCGGTGGTGACCGTCCCCTCGGCGACGACGTGATGAAGGTCGGCGTCGGTGGCGACGGTCCACCCGATGGCCACCTCGACGGCGACCGCACCGTCCTCGGAGGGCGTCCAGCGGGTCCACAGCAGCACCGAGTCGGGCAGGGGATCGCCACTGGCCACGCCGTGGCAGAACGTCACACCGTCGTCGACAGGACCTCCAGGGCCCGGGTCAGGTTCTCCACCCCCTCGACGGTCAGCCCGTCGCGGCGGGCCCGTCGACCTCCTCCAGGGGGACCAGGAGCACCGATGCGTCCGCCGCCGCGGCGGCATCGGCGGCCGTCGCAGGGTCGCCGGCGGGGGCCAGGTGACCGTCGGCGTCGATGGTGCCGTGGGCCGCGATCGTCCGTCCCCGGGCGACGTCGTTGGTGGAGAGGAGGTCGGCGATGGCCAGAGCGTAGGCCAGCCCGGCACCCGGCCCGCCGGCGGCCCGGCCCGAGAACCGGACCTCGAACGGCAGCTCGACGGCCAGGTCACGGGTCTCCACGGTGATGCCGATCCCGGCCTCGGCGGTGGTGACGATCACGTCGACGACCCGCCCGTCCCGCTCGACGGAGAACGTCAGGGCGGTGCTGGTCGGGCTGACCCGGACGATGTCGGACAGGAGGGCGGCCTGGCTCACCGGGCGACCGTCGACGGCCAGGACCACGTCCCCCGGCCGGAGCGTGCCAGCCGCGGGTGACCCCGGCCGCACCGCCACCACCGTGACGCCGGTGCCGGTGACGGTGGCCGGCAGGCCCTGGGACAGGGCGGCGGCGGCCGCGGCCAGGCTCCGCGTCTCCCGGGCCGGACCGGGGTGACGGCCGCCCTCGACGTCGTCGGCCTCGCCCGCGGTGACGACCCGGCGACCGTCCCGGACGGCGGCGATCAGGGTCCCCAGGGCGTTCATCCGCCGGACATCGACAGTGGGGGCCAGGTAGCGCCCGTTCACCGGGGTGACGGGCACGCCCTCCACCGACACGTCGCCGGCCACGTCGACGGCCGCCCCGGGGGTGACGACCACGAGGGGCGGCCGGTAGAGGACCCCGACCGTGAGGAGGCACAGGACCGCCACCACCCCCCACGCCTTGGCGCCCGCTGCCCGCCGCTCACGCCCGCCCGCCGCCGACGAGCCGCCATCGGTGTGGGAGCGGTCGAGGGCGCCGGCCACATCGGTCTCGTCGAGGATGCCGACGACGACACCCTCGTCGACGACGACCACCTGCCCGGTGAGGTTCGTCCCGTTCAGCCGTTCGACGACGTCGACGACGGTGTCGCTGGCGTCCACCATGGGGACGTCGTCGAGCGGCGTCATCACATCCTGGACCACCCGGTCGGCCAGCTCTCCCGACGGGACCTGCCGGGCGTGATCGAGCACCACCACCCCCAGGAGCCGGCCGCCGCCGATCACCGGGTAGCCGGAGCGGACCGGGGCGGGAGGGTGATCCACCAGTCGGGCCACGGGCGTGTCGTTCAGGACGACGCCGGGGTCGGAGGCCATGACGTCGGCCGCGGTGAGCCCGTCGAGGCGGTCGCGGGTGCGGGCGTCGGCCAGCTCGGACGAGGCCGCCCGCAGCAGGAAGGCGCCCAGGACCACCAGCCACAGCCCGAGCAGGGGGGAACCCGCCCACAGGTCGAGGAGGCCGACCACGACCAGGGTGAGGCCAAAGGCCTGGCCCGCCCGGGCCCCCGAGCGGGTGGCGGCCAGCAGGCTGCGCTGGCGCCGCCACAGCCACGCCCGCAGGATGCGGCCGCCGTCGAGGGGGAGGGCGGGGATGAGGTTGAAGGCGGCCACCACCACGTTGAGGCGGGCGACGTACTCGAGCACGCCGTGGACCGGCTCCGGCCAGCCGTGGCCCTCGGCCCAGCCGCCGGCGGCCGTCAGCAGGCCGGCCAGGACCAGGGACACGGCCGGCCCGGAGGCCGCCACCCGCAGCTCCTGCCCGGGGGAGCGAGCCGGTGGCCGGCGTCGGACACCCCGCCCAGCAGCCACAGGGTGACGCCCGTGACCGGCATCCCCTCCCGGCGGGCCGCCACCGCGTGGGCCAGCTCGTGGAGCACCACCGACACGAACAGCAGGCCGGTGGCGGCCAGGGCCATGACCACGTGGCCGATGCCGTCCACGCCCGGGTAGGCGGACGGGAACACGGACGCGGCCAGCGTCCAGGCGACGACCGCGCCGGCGACCGGCCACGTCCAATGGGCGTCCACGGGGATACCCCCGAGGCGCACGAGGCGAAAGGTCGGTCCCACCCTTCTCGTGTACCCAGCGGCGAACAGTTCGCGCGCGCACTCCCTCGGCGGGGGAATTGCGCGGATCAATCGATGTGCCGGGCGGTCCGGTTGCGACTCGACCGCCGGTTCGTGCCAGTCTGGCGGGATGGACGTCGGCATCCTCGGGGGCACCGGCCCCGCCGGACAGGCGCTGGCCGCCCGCTTGGCGGCGGTCGGCTACGACGTGGTGGTGGGATCCCGGTCGGAGGACAAGGCGTCGTCGGTCTGCGACGAGATCCGCGCCCGGTGGCCCGACCGCCACCTGAGCCTGGAGCCGGCCACCAACGAGGGGGCGGCCAAGTCCACCCTGGTGGTGGTGGGCACCCAGTGGGCGGCCGCCGAGCCGACGGTGGCCTCGGTGGCGGGTGCGCTCGGGGGCAAGGTCGTCATCTCCATGGGCAACGCCCTCACCAAGGTCGGCAAGGAGCTGCGACCGGTAACCCTGCCTGCGGGATCGGTGGCCGCCGCCGTGCAGCTGGCCGCGCCCGACGCCCTGGTGGCGGCCGCCTTCCAGCACGTCCCCGCCCGGGAGCTGGGCCAGCTCGACCACGTGATGGACTGCGACGTCCTCATCTGCACCGACCACCCCGAGGCGTTCGAGGCCACCTCCGCCATGGTCCGGGCCATCCCCGGCCTACGGCCGCTGTCGGCCGGCTCCCTCGCCATGGCGGGCACCGTGGAGGCGTTCACGGCCGTGCTGGTGCGCTTCCGCAAGGCCAGCCTCCGCCTCACCGGCATCGACTCCGGCAACCACACCTAAGGGGAACCGGCGCGCCTTGCGGTTCTTCGACACCGCCCGCCAGGAGGTGATGGACTTCACCCCGGGGCGGGTCGTCACCATGTACACGTGCGGCATCACGCCGTACGACGCCACCCACGTGGGCCACGCCGCCACCTACCTGCTCTACGACGTGGTCCAGCGCCGGCTGCGGGACGAGGGCTACCGCACCCTGTGCGTGCGCAACGTCACCGACGTCGACGACGACCTGCTGCGCAAGGCCCGCGAGGTGGGTATCCCCTACCTCGACCTGGCCGCCCGGGAGGTGGCCAGGTTCGACGCCGACATGAAGGCGCTGGGCATGCTCCCCGCCTTCAGCGAGCCCCGGGCCACGTCGGCCATCCACGACATCCTCGGCTTCATCGGGATGGTGATGGACCGGGGCCACGCCTACCAGGCCGGGGGCGGCGTCTATTTCGACGTGACGTCCTTCGGGAACTTCGGCCAGGTCAGCCACCTCAGCCGGGACGAGATGCTCAAACTGGCCGCCGAGCGGGGCGGCAACCCCGACGACCCGGTCAAGCGGGACCCCCTCGACTTCGTCCTGTGGCAGCCGTCGGCGGCCGACGAGCCGTCGTGGCCGTCGTCGTGGGGACCGGGCCGGCCCGGGTGGCACATCGAGTGCTCGGCCCTGGCCCTGCGGGAGCTGGGCACGAGCATCGACCTCCACGGTGGCGGGAGCGACCTCATCTACCCCCACCACGAGTGCGAGGCGGCCCAGTCGGAGGCGGCCATCGGCGAGCGCTTCGTCCGCCGCTGGCTGCACGCGCCCATGGTCGAGCTGGACGGGGTCAAGATGTCGAAGTCGCTGGGGAACCTGGTGTTCGTGAGCGAGCTGGTCGAGGCGTGGGACCCGATGGCCGTCCGGCTGGCCATCCTCGACCACTCCTACCGGGCGCCGTGGTCGTGGCACGAGGGCTTGCTGCCGGTGGCCACCGACCGTCTGACCCGCTGGCGGGCGGCTGGCGGAGGCGACGCGGCGTTGGATGCGGTGCGGACGGCCATCGACGACGACTTGGACTTTCCCCGGGCCATCGAGGCCATCGACCGGGCCGCGTCGGCCGGCAACGGGGTCAGCCAGGCGGCCAATCTGCTGGGGGTCGACGTCACGAGCGGCTGAGGCGGCGCCGTTGTATCTTGCCCGGCCATGAGCCACATCGGGAAGCAGAAGTCGATCCCGAAGCAGATCGGGCTGTCGGTGATCACCCTCGGCCTGTACGGGGTCTACTGGGCCTACACGAGCCATGAGGACATCAAGCAGCACACGGGGGAGGGGGTGGGTGGGCCCTGGGGGCGCTGATCTACTTCATCGCCGGGATCATCACCCTGTTCCTCCTGCCCATCGAGATCAAGAAGATGTACGAGGCCGACGGCCGGCCGAGCCCGGTGAGCGCCACCACCGCCTTCTGGATCCTCGCCCTCGGCATCCCCTGGTACTGGAAGTGCCAGGACGCCCTCAACCAGTACTGGGCGTCGAAGGGCGCACCGCCGCCCGCCTAACCGAAGATCGCCCCCACGCGGAGGGCGAACCCCTCCAACAACGGCGAGGTGAGCTCTTGGTCGATCCCGACCTCGAGCGCGACATCGAACCCGGCGGCGTTAGGCCCGGACCGGCGGAACACGAGCACGGTCCGGGCCTCGGTGTCGACATACCAGGCCTCGGCCACGCCCGCCGCCTCGTAGCGGGGAAGCTTCACGCGGAGGTCGCGGACCCAGGTGGAGGGGGAGCGGATCTCGATGACGAGGTCGGGGACCCCGTCGAGGTACGACTGGTCGGGGTGAGGCCGGCGATGTTCGCCGACCCACCACACGTCGGGGGCGAAGACGTTGGTCTCGTCGATCACGATGTCGGTGGGCACGCTGACGTAGCCGCGCCCCTCACCGTCGTCGATCCATCGGCTCAACCGGTAGATCAGTGCCGTCTGGGCACGCGCGTGCCGCATCCTCGGTTCGTTCACCACGACCGTCCCGTCGATCAGCTCCGTGTGACGAGGGCGGCTCTCGGGAGTCGCGAGGTATTCGGCGGCGCTCATGCGCCCGACGGCGACGACCATGCCCCGAATCGTACCGACCGCCTGTGACACCGAGAGCGGCCGTGCTCGTGAGGGTGGGCCGCGTCGGGGGCGGTCGGCGCCGGCCGGTAGGGTCGGAGTACGTGAGTGACGGAAAATCCTTCTGGTCCACCGTCCCCGGCGTCGTCACTGGCATGGCCGGCGTGATCTCCGCCATCGTGGGTCTGCTCGGGATCTCGGTCCAGCTGGGCTGGATCGGCGGTGACGGCAACGGGAACCAGGCTTCGTCGTCCGACGGCGTGAGCACGACCGTGGCCGCCACCGTCCCCGGGACGCCCACCACCCGGTCGTCGTCGCCCACGACCACGGCCAAGGGGGAGTTCGCGGTCGAGCCGGCGTCGGCTTCGTTCGAGCCGCTCAAGCCCAAGGAGGCCGTCGTCACCGTCGAGAACACGGGCGACGTGCCCCTCGCCATGCGAAGGCCGACCATCGATCCGGCAAGCACCGCCTTCACGGTCGCGGCGGAGGACTGTTCCTCGTCGACCCTGCCGCCCGGTCGGAGCTGCGACGTCACCGTGGTCTTCGCCGCGACCCAGCCGGGGGACTACACGGCCAAGCTGGTGGTGGCCGCCACCAATGCCCCCCGCCAGGTCGAGGTCGACCTGAAGGGCTCCCGCTCGCTCCTGGGTTGACCTCAGCTGTTCCGGGCCAGCGACCGGATGAGCTGGTGGTGGGGGGTGAACAGGCGGCGGACGGTGAGGTGTCCGGTCACCAGGGCGGCGAAGGCGTTGCCTCCGAGGAGCATGTACATCACCACCAGCTGCAGGCGGATGGCCGACGTCGGCGAGGCCCCCGCCAGCAGCATCCCCGTCATGGCGCCGGGGAGGGCCACCAGACCGACCACCTTGGTCTGGTCGACCACGGGAAGGGTGCCGGTGCGCACCGCCGCCCGGTGCCAGAGGGCGGACGCCTGGGCTGCCGTCCGGCCCAGGCTCAGGTGGGCTTCCACCTCCCGCCGGTGCGAGGCCAGGTCGTCCCGCAGGCGGCCCATGGTGAGGGATGCGGTGTTCATGGCGTTGGAGATGATCATCGACCCCAGGGGGATGGCGGCCCGGGGAGCGAAGGGCACGATGCCCAGGGCCAGGAGGACGCCGAGGGTGCCGGCGGTGGAGACGCTCACCGCGGCCAGGGCGATCGCATAGGCGCCCGGCACCCGCTTGCCCCGGGCGCCGGACGTGAGGGTGGCGGTGCCGATCATCCCCGCCAGCACCACGGGCGTCAGCCACCCGTGGCCGCCGAAGACGAAGTCGAGGACGAAGCCCACGGCCAGTAGCTGGACGAAGGAGCGGAAGGTGGCGACGACGATGTCGCCCTCGAGGTCGGCCTTCCGGGCTCGGGAGACGACGATGGCCACCACGACGAGGAGCAGGGACAGGCCGACGTCGGCGATCGAGATGCGCCCGCTGAGGTCGGTCACGACCGGCCGCCGCCCGCCGGCTCGACGGTGATCATCCGGTCGGCCAGCTCCTCCGCCTGGCGGCGGTCGTGGGTGATCATGACCACGGTGAGCCCGTCGTCGGCCAGCGACCGCACCAGGGCCTCGATCCCGCCCTTTGACCCTTCGTCGAGGGCGGAGGTGGGCTCGTCGAGCAAGAGGCACTCCGGCGCCAGGACCAGCGCCCGGGCCAGGCACATGCGCTGGGCCTCGCCCACCGACAGCCGGTCGGCGACCCGCTCCGCCAGCGCCGGGTCGAGACCGACCCGTCCCAAGAGACCGGCGACATCTCCGCCGACGTTCTCGGCCACCGTCCCGGGGAACGTCACCGGCACCTGGCCCACGTACTGCACCCGCTTGCGGAGGGCGATGACGTCGTACGAGCGCACCTCGCGTCCGTCGAAGAGAACCTCGCCTCCGTCAGGGTCGTCCAGCCGGTTGAGAAGGCGGAGGAGGGTCGTCTTGCCCGACCCGGAGGGCCCGACCATGGCCGTCAACCCGTCGGCCGGGATGCGGGCCGAGAAGCCAGCCACGATCGCCCGGCCCCCGTCGCCGTCGACCCGAACGTTGCGGTACTCGAACCGGTCCCCGATACCCGCCAGTTTCTCATCCGGACCGGGCGCGGCCCGCCGGTAACCTCGGCGCATCATGCCGGCAGAGATCTCAGTCACGCTTCCCGACGGTTCCACCCGCAGCGTCCCCGAGGGGGCCACCGCCGGGGACCTGGCCGCCAGCATCGGCCGGGGGCTGGCCAAGGCGGCGGTGGCGGCCACCGTCGACGGGCGCCAGGTCGACCTCACCACACCCCTGCTGCACGGGGCCACCGTGGCCATCATCACGTCGAACACCGACGAGGGCCGCTACGTCCTGCGCCACTCCACCGCCCACGTCATGGCCCAGGCCGTCACCGACCTGTTCCCGGGGGCCAAGTACGCCATCGGCCCCCCGATCGAGGACGGCTTCTACTACGACTTCTCCCTTCCCGGCGGGGCCCACTTCAGCGAGGACGACCTGGCCCGCATCGAGGCCCGGATGCGTGAGATCGTGGCCCAGGACCAGCCCTTCGTCCGGGAGGAACTGACCCGGGACGAGGGCCTGGCCCGCTTCGCCGACCAGCCGTTCAAGGTCGAGATCATCGAGGGTGTCGATCCGGCCGAGGGGGCCGAGGGCGGCGCCGTCAGCGTCTACCGCAACGGTGTCGATGCTGGGGCTTGGGTCGACCTGTGCCGAGGTCCCCACGTCCCGACCACCAAGCGCCTGGGCTCGTTCAAGCTGATGAAGGTGGCCGGCGCCTACTGGCGGGGCGACGAGCACCGCGACCAGCTCCAGCGCATCTACGGCACCGCCTGGGAGTCCGACAAGGCCCTGGCCGAGCACCTCCACCGGCTGGAGGAGGCCGAACGCCGCGACCACCGCAAGCTCGGTCTCGAGCTCGACCTGTTCCACTTCCCGCCCGAGATCGGCGGCGGGCTGCCCGTCTTCCATCCCAAGGGCGGGCTCATCCGCAAGCTCATGGAGGACTACTCCCGGGCCGAGCACGAGGCCGCCGGCTACGACTTCGTCTTCACGCCCCACCTGTCGAAGTCGACCCTGTTCGAGATCTCGGGCCACCTCGGCTGGTACGCCGACGGCATGTACCCCCCGATGGAACTGGAGGGGGCCACCTACTACCCCAAGCCCATGAATTGCCCGATGCACATCCTCATCTACAAGTCGCAGGCCCGGTCATACCGGGAGCTGCCGCTGCGCCTGTTCGAGCTAGGGACGGTGTACCGCTTCGAGCGCTCGGGCGTGCTCCACGGGCTGACCCGGGTGCGGGGGATCACCCAGGACGACTCCCACATCTTCGTCGCCCCCGACCAGCTGGCGGGGGAGCTGACCTCGCTGTTGGCCTTCGTCCTGCGCATCCTGGCCACCTTCGGGCTGACCGACTTCGAGGCCGAGCTGGCCACCCGTCCGGACAAGTTCGTGGGCGAGCCGGAGGAGTGGGACGTGGCCACCGCCGCCCTCCGGGAGGCCTTGGAGGGCGTGGGCATCCCCTACAAGCTGGCCGAGGGTGAGGGCGCCTTCTACGCCCCCAAGATCGACGTCCACGTACGCGACGCCATCGGCCGGCGGTGGCAGATCTCAACCCTCCAGGTCGACCTGCAGATGCCCCAGCGCTTCGACATGGAGTTCGTGGGCGCCGACAACCAGCGCCACCGGCCGTTCATGATCCACCGGGCCCTGTTCGGCTCCGTCGAGCGCTTCTTCGGGATCCTCCTGGAGCACTACGCGGGCGCCCTGCCGGCCTGGCTGTCGCCGGTGCAAGTCCGGGTGCTGGCCGTCCGCGACGACCACCAGCCGTATGCCGACACGGTGGTGGCGCAGCTCAAGGCGGCCGGCCTGCGAGCGGACACCGTCGCCGCCGACGAGCCCCTGGGCGGCCGCATCCGCAAGGCCAAGCTGGAAAAGATGCCCTACGTGCTGGTGGTGGGCGACGCCGACGTGGCCGCGGGCACGGTCGGGGTCAACCCTCGGGGCGGCGAGGTCGAGCGGGGCGTGGCCGTCGACGCCTTCGTGGCCCGGCTGGCCGACGAGGTGGCCACCAAGTCGTGATCCGTTGACGCTCGAACGGCTGTGGGCCGGTTGGCGGCAGGAGTACGTCATCCGGGCCGCCGACGAGGATCCCGACGACCGGTCGGAGGGCGCCTGCGTCTTCTGCCGCATCCTGGCCAGCGACGGTCCCCCGGAGGAGACCAACGTCGTCTTCCGGGACGACACGGTGGCCGCCGTCCTCAACGCCTACCCGTACACGTCGGGTCACCTACTGGTAATGCCTGTGCGCCACGTGGCCGAGATGGAGGACCTCGACGCCGCCGAGGGGTCGGCCCTGTGGTCGACGCTGGTGGCGGCGGTGGCGGCGCTCAAGGCCGCCTACCGGCCTCACGGATTGAACATCGGCGCCAACCTCGGTCGCCCCGCGGGGGCGGGCATCCCCGCCCACTTCCACCTCCACTGCGTCCCCCGGTGGGACGGCGACACCAACTTCATGACCACCGTGGCCGAGACCCGGGTCCTCCCGGAATCGCTGCCGGAGACCCTCGCCCGGGTTCGGGGCGGCTGGCCGGGGAACCACCTCGAGGGGTGATGGTGTTCCTGAATCTTCTGCCGGGGGAAGAGAGCGGCTAAGGCAGGGCACCTCTCCTGCCGATGATCCGTTTTGACTGCGGCCGGCCCCGGCTGCCAGCGTTTCAGTGGCGGTTCCAGCACCTGGAGGGCTAGCTCTGAGCATCATCCGACCGTTCGTGGCCCTGGGGCTGAAGCTCGTCGCCGGCACGGCGGCCTTCCTCGTGCTCGGGAATCTCGCCATCCTGGCCGCGTCGTGGTGGGCCCAGGGCACGACCTCCTCGGTGCCGGTGAACGACGTGGCCGGCATCTCGAACCTGACCGCGGTCGACGCCCATGTGTGGCGGGGCGGAGCGCCGTCCGCCGAGGGCTACCGAAACCTGGCCCAGGCCGGCGTCACCACCATCGTCGACCTGCGGGCCGAGGACGGGATCGAGGCCGACGCCCGCCTGGTCACCGAACTGGGCATGCGGCTGGTCACCATTCCCATCCGCGACGGCCAGGTGCCCTCGGCCGACAAGGTGGCCCAGTTCCTCGCCGCCACCCAGGAGTCGGAGGGAACGGTGTTCGTCCACTGTGGGGCGGGTGTCGGACGGACCGGCACCATGGTCGGCGCCTACCTCGTGTCGCAGACCGCAGCCGGACGGGGCGACGCCGTCCGTCGCAACCTCGCCATCGGGCCTCCGAGCCTGGAACAGCTGGCGTTCGTGGTCGGCCTGGACCCGGGCGGCATCGACCGCCCGAGCCCCCTCCTCACCGCGGTGAGCCGGGTCCTCGACGCGCCCCGCCGCCTCTGGTCGAGGATCGGCTAGAGCTGATCCGCGCCATCGTCGGGTTCCATACCGACGACGCCGGCGAGTGGGTGGCGGAGTTGTCCTGTTACCACCGTCAGCACGTGCGTCACCGACCGCCGTTCCAGGAGCGGGCGTGGGTGCTCGATCCCGGCGGGCGGGCGGAGCGCACCGGTTCCCCCATCGAGTGCCCGCTGTGCGACCGGGCCGAGCGTCCCGAGGGACTGGTGATCCTCGGCCGGGGCGGGCCCTGGGACCAGGACTCCCTGCCCGCCGGACTGCTGCGGGCCCACCGGACGGCGGAGGGAAGGTGGGGCCGGCTCCGGGTGTACGACGGGGCGGTTGACTTCCGGTTCGAGTCCGACGGGACGCCGGTGGTCCACCTGGCCGCAGGATCGGAGCAGGCCATCCCTCCGGGAGCACCCCACCGACTTGTCCCGACCGGCGGCCCCTTCCGGCTCGAGATCGAGTTCTGGGGGCGGCTAGCCGGTGGGTAGGAAGTCGCGCTTGGTGACGACCTCGGCCGTGATCCGGTCGATGGTGGCGTCCTCCAGGCAGCCTTGGAGGCGACGCCACGAGTGCTCGCCGACGGCGGTGTCGGTGACCAGGCGGTAGCGGCCGGAACCGATGTCGATCACCCCCGGGGCGACCAGCTGTTGGGTGACGGTGCCCGAGCACGCGCCCCACAGGCCCTGGGCCGCGCTCAGGGGCGAGCCCAGGTAGTCCTTGGTCCGCAGCTGGAGCACGATCTCGCTCTGGGCTCCGGCCACCACCTTGTCGGGCCGGTCCTGGGTGAGGTCGCCGAGCACGTCGACGAACACGGCCAGGGCCGCCATCCCGATGAGGACGACGGCGATGCGCTTCACGGCCGGAGCTCCCTCCGGACGGGCCGGGCCAGCAGCTCCGACGGCTCGTCGACGGCGATGGGGACGAGCAGTCCCTCCGCCGGCCAGGCCAGGGCGCTCATGCGGGAGGCCAGTCCCCGCTCCATGCTGGGGGCGGCGGTGGCCCGGGCCAGGCGTTCGACCAGCCAGGCCAGGGCCGACATGACCACGCCCATGCCCATGAGGACGGGCACGAACACGTTGGTGCGACCACTGGCCGGGGACAGCCACTGGAAGTGGTCGCGGGCCGGCGGCGCCGACTCCCGGATGCGGGAGAGCACCCGGCCGTCGGACTGGGCGTCGAAGCGGCGGTCGACGTGGTCGCTCAGCCGGCGGATGCGGTCGAGGACCGCCACCGCCAGCATGGCCACCTCGGCGGCGACGAAGAGCATCCCCGCGATGAGGGCCCGGTTCCACTCCCACCGCCACAGGTAGACGAAGAAGTAGAGGGCGGTAGCGGCCATGACCACCACGCCGAACAGGGAAGCGATGCGTCCGGCTTTCATGCCGCACCCCTTTCGTGGTTGTTCACGTTCTCGGTGTTCATCTTCTCGGTGTTCGTCTTCTCGGTGTGGCGGCTGACCTCGCCGGTCGTACCGTCGACCACCACCACCGTCCCCGCCGGGAACCGGGTGAGGGCGTCCTCGACGCCGACCACGGTTGGGATACCGAGCTTCCCGGGCCAGGATGGCGAGGTGGGAGAGGAAGCTCCCCGTCTCCGCCACCAGCCCGCCCAGACGGGGCAGGACGGAGGCCAGGCCCGGGTCGAGCGTGCGCACGACCAGCACCGAGCCGACGGCGGGAGGATCGTCGCCGATGTGGACCGGTCCCATGCCCCGCCCGCCTCCAGCGCCGGTGCCGGCCCCAGCCCCGGCACCGACACCTTCGCGACCGCCGAACCTTCGTGACCGGCGAGCCCGTCCGGCCACGGGCACGACCGTGGCGGTGTTGGTGAGGCGGAACCGGGTGGGCAGCGGCGCCCCCTCGGTGATGTGGGCCCGTTCCTCGATGTCGACGTCGTCGGGCAGGCGGCCCCGGTGCACGGCGGTCGCCAGTTCCTCGAGGCGCAGGTGGCGGACGTGCGCCGCCTGGGCGAGGACGCCCTTGTCCGCCAGGCGCCGGCCCAGCTGCTCGGCCGCCTTGGCCGTCAGCTCCTGGACCCAGCGGGCCCGTAGCCGGAGGGCCTCCCGCAGCACGGCGGGCCGGTCGGGCTCTGGCCCATCCGATCCAGGATCGGCTTCGTGGGCGACGCCGAGCCCGTCGACGGTGGGGGGAAGGACCGTGACCGACCCGATGCGGGGAGGCACCAGGGCGAGGACGCCGGGGTAGGTGGCGACGATGTCGTCGTCGGACATGCCGTCGGCCCGGGCCGAGGCCAGGGCCCGGAGGGCGACCGAGGCGGCGGTGGTGGAGCTTGACGTCGAGGTGACCAGCCACCCCATCAGCACCTCGTGCCCGTGGAGGGAGGCCAGCGCCGTCCCCGCCCGACCGAGGAGGGAGATGAGCTCCCGGTCGGACAGGGTGGCGAGGTCGGGAACGTCGAGCAGGTCTCGATCGGCGACCGTCAGCAGGTCGTCGGCGAGGGCAGGCAGGGCCGCCCGCAGCCGGCCCACCCGCCAGGCCGCCACCAAGCGGCGGGCGGGGGGACGGGGGTCGAGCCGGCGGAGGAAGGAGGTGGGGGCGTCGGTGGCCCCCAACAGCTCGAGGTCGGCCGCCACCCGTCCACCGGCGGTGGTGACGACCGGCGAGGTGGCCAACCGGCGCTTGGGGGCGGTGCCGGCCAGGGACAGGGCCGTGCGCAGGCCGTCGCGCAGGGGACCGACCCACAGGTCCTCCTCCAGGGCGGACAGGGCGTCGGGGAAGGTCTCCGCCACCGGGCCCGGGCCGAGGACAGGGCCGTGGGCATCGAGGGCGTCGGCCGCGGCGGCGGTGATGGGCCGGCTCTGGAGCAACCACAGCCGGCCGTCGGGACCGAAGGCCCACTCGACGTCCTGGGGGCCGCCGAACACGTGCTCCGCCTGGCGGGCGAGGGCGGCCAGCCGGCGCAATTGGAAGGGGGTGAGGGGCCCGGCGGTGCCCGTCTGCCCCTCGAGCCGGCGGCCATGGCGGGAGAGGACGTAGCGGGTGCCGTCGACCTCGCCGCTGACCACGGCCGAGGGCCCGGCCTCGCTGGCGGACACGACCAGGCGGTCGCGCCGGCCCGACACGGGGTCGAGGCCGAAGAGCACGCCGCCGACGGTGGCCGTCAGCTGGGGCTGGACCAGGACCGCCATCGGCGCCCGGACCCGGCTGCGGGCCGCGGGCCCGGTGAGGGCGACCACGTTGCTGGAGGCGAGGACGGTGTCGAGGGCCAGCCGGAAGCCGTCCCACGAGGTGACGTCGAGGACCGAGGTGAACATGCCGGCCATGGAACTGTTGGCGTTGTCCTCGATGGTCGACGACGACCGCACCACGATCGGCTGGCGACCGAAGTCGGAGATCCTCGCCCACGCCGTCCGGAGATCGTCCTCGACGTCGGCCACGGGGCGGGTGAAGGCGTCGGTGGTGACGACCATGCCGGCCAGCACGGGCAGGCTGTTGGCCGCGGCCTTGGCCAGCGCCGCCGCCTTGGCCCCGCTGACCTGGGCGTTCGCGGCGCGGGGGTCGTCGAGGGCGACAATTGGTGGGTGGGTCGTCGGAGAACGCCGCTCCACTGATTCGATCGTCGTCATCGCCCTACCCCCATCCGTGCCCCGGTTGTTCACCAACAGTTTGGTGAACACAATTCAGTCAGGTCCACGGATATTTCGGAATCGTGCAGCCATGCATGTTCCGTGGTGGGGCTAGCACCCCATCGGGAGGGCTCAGGCGGCGGTGGAGAGGGCGTGGACGGCGGTCCCCAGCCGGTCCTCCCACGCCCAGTCCTCGGCGAAGTGCCGGTTGGGCTCGGCCATGACGTCGCGGTACCACCAGAAGAGGTAAAGGCCCAGGCTGAAGATGGCGGCGGCGATGCGGCCGCCGTAGTTGTGGCGACCCTTGACGGCCGTCGGGTCGACGGGGCCGAGGTCGTGGCCGAGGCGGAGGTAGACCCGGCCCAGGTCGGCCTGCACCGCCCGTTCCGCGGCGGTGTGCTTGACCAGGTCGCCGTCGAGGAGGACGAAGGCCACGAGGGTGGCGATGCCACCGCTGATCCAGGCCAGGAGGGTCCACACCGCGGGCTCCCGGAAGTCGGTGGTCATCTGGCGCAGGACGTTGAGGTTGCCCGCCATCGACTCGAACGTCGGCCGCAGCTCATCGGCCACCGCTGGCCGCCGTTGGGCCTGTTCCCAAGCGAAGGCGATGCCCGCCTCGAGCAGGTCGAGCCGGCGCCGGTTGTGGTCGCGCATCCGGCGGACGAGCTGGTAGATGACGAAGTAGCTGAAGATGGAGCAGGTGAGGACGGTCCAGCCGAGGGCGGTCCAGTAGTCGAAGAGGTAGTCGGTCTCGTACCGGCGCTGGTAGGCGGTGCGGACCCGTTCGGCGGCCGGGAACGTCGGCAGGGCCGGCGGCCGGGGCGGGGGCGGCGAGGGCGGCGGCTCCAGCGGGGGACGGGGCGGCTCCGGCTCCGGCGGCTCCGGCGGCGGCGGCTCCGGCGGGGCAGTCACGGTCCCGAGCGTACGCTGGCACCAGAGATGGACGACGACACCACCCCCGGCGAGCCGTCCCCCAACCACGACGGCGACACCCTGCCAGCCGAGCTCGACGTCACCGCCTACGTCGGCCAGTACACGTTCCCCGACATCCGCCGCCGACGGTGGCCGGCCTACGTCTACCTGCTGGTGGCGACGGCCTGCTTCGGCCTGTGGGCCACCAGCGGCAGCGACGGCGTCCTGGTCAACGAGGGGATGCTCGGCGCCGCCCTCGCCCTCCTGGCCATCGGGGCGTACCACCTGGCCGCGGCCTGGCCGTTGTCGGTCCGTGACGGCGACGCCCTGGTGGCCGCCGCCCGGGAGGTGGGCTTTCCCGTCGGCCACGCCTCAGCCCAGCTCGGGTGGCGGGGCCTGCGCAGCCGCCCGACGTGGCGGATCCTCCTCTACTCCAACGAGGAGCCGCCCAAGCGCCGGGGCCTGGTGCTCGTCGACGGCGTCAACGGCGGCGTCCTCGACCATTTCGTCGAGGACAATCCCGAAGACTGGGCGGAGTTCGACAAGTAGGCCGCTTCTAGGAGAACCCGTGGTGCGCCAGCCAGCGGGACAGGACCGCGACCCGCCACATGGTGAAGCAGTCGTCGGCTCCCCGCTCGGCCAGGCACCGATGCCACAGCTCGGTGAGCCCGACCGGGTCCACCCACTCCGTGACCTGGCCCGGGCGGGCGACGAACTCATCGAGGGCGGCACGGTCGGGCCGAGGAAGCCCCGGAGGAACGGGCCGGTCAGGTCGGCCTTCCCCGGCCGCTCCCGGACGACGTCGGGCAGGATGCCGACCAGTGCCCGGCGCATGATCGAGCGGGTCCAGCCGTCCCGCAGCTTCTGGTCCCCGGGCAGGCTGAGGCACAGCTCGGCCAGCCGCCGGTCGAGAAAGGGGTGGCGTCGCTCAACCCCCACGACGACATCGGTGTGGAAGTACGTCTCGAGGGCGTAGGGGAGGAAGCCGCCGGTGATCCCGGCCAGATGGTCGAGGCGGGCCGTCCGGGGCATCGACCGGGGCAGACCGGGTTCGGCGGCGAGCTCCTCCAGCCGTAGTTCCCGGATCACCTCCGGGCGCACCGGCGCCGTGACCCCGCCGATGCCGAGGTCGTGACCGCGCAGCCTCCGCCGGGTGCGGACGACGGCGTCGGGGACGAACGGCCGCAGCCCGTAGGTCCAGGCCAGGCGGGCGACAGGCTTCCGATGACGACGGCCCACGGCCCGGGCCTGGGCGAGGAAGCGAGCGGGATGACCCGAACCGGCCAGCTCGGTGAGGTAGGCGGCACCATGGGAGACCACGGAATCGCCGCCCAGGCCGGTGAGGAGCACCGTCACCCCTTGGGCGACCGCAGCCTCGGTAACCGCCCGGACCACAGCCACCTGCGGGCTGCAGGCGGGCGCGGGGCCAGCCATGCCGCCCCCGCCCAGTCCGCCAGCGGACTGGTGTCTTCGGGACGGCACGGGTGGTGGTCGGCCCCCGCCTGGGCGGCAGCGGCGGCGGCGTACTCCCACTCGTCACTGCCCGGGTCGAGGTCGAACCGGGCCGAGAAGGCGGCCAGGCGGCCGCCGCGGTAGAGAGGCCCGGCTACACAGGCGATCGAAGACGAGTCGAGCCCACCGCTCAGGGAGACGCCGGCGCCGGTCGCCGGCAACCGTGCCCCCACCGCGTCGCGCAGCGCCACCCGGAACGCCTCCTCGTACTCGGCGTCCGAGCCGAGACGGCTCGGGCACCGTCTCCGGGTGCCAGAACCGCCGCCGCCGTGCCTGGTCGGTGCCGACGGTCAAGGTGGTGCCGGCCGGGAGACGGCTGACGTCATGCCAGACCCCGGCCTCCTCGTCCTCGTACCGGTTGTAGAGGTAGTCGACCAGGGCCGCCGGGTTGAGCCGCCGGGGGACTTCCGGAAGGCGCAGGACCGCTTCGGGGTCGGAGGCGAACGCGAAGGTCGACGGCGAGAGGTGGTAGTAGAGCGGCCGGGTCCCGCCCGGGTCGCGGACGCAGGTGAGCGTCCGCCGTCCGCCATCCCACAGGGCGAAAGCGAAGTCCCCGATGAGGTGGTCGACGAAGCCGTCCCCCCAGTTCCGGTAGGCGGCGAGCACCAGCTCGGGATCGCCCGCTGCCGCCGGCGCCTCCGTCCCCAGGCGGGCCAGGAGGGCGCGACGGTCGTCGAGGTGGATGTCGCCGACGATGGCGAGCTGGGCCGAAGGGTCGGTCGTCGGCCGCTCGGGCGGGACGTGGGCCAGACCCACCATCAGGTCAGCCCACTGCCGAAGTGGCACCGGTTCGCCCCCGGCGTGCGGCGGACGGGGCAGCCCCGCTCCCATGCGCTCGACGTTCGCCGGTCCTGGTCCCGGGCCGCACCGGGCGAACGCCGCCGACGAAGATTGGCTACCCCGGATCGGTTGTCGTCGTCAGCCGGTCGGCGTTCAGAACGAAATCACACCGCTGGGCACATCGCCCGCACCGGGGTCGGGGCCGCGCGTTAACTCGCCGACGGTACCGAGCACCTCGATGCGCGGGGGCTCGTACGGCTGATGGTCAGTGGAGACCGCCGGGTCCCGACCTGCCCTGCGGCTGTCTGCCACGTTCCGACCTCCCGCTCGGTGTGGACACCCACTATCGCCGCCGTGGCGTCGCCGGCAGCATATCGCCGGTGGTGGACACCTTCCGGGCACAGGGCCATGCTGTTGACCGTGGAGCATCGGCTGGAGACCGCTCGCAGCCTCGGCCTCGACCACGTGGCGGCCGAGGTCAGCGCCGCCCTCCGCCGGGCCGACATCCCCGTGGTGCTGCTCAAGGGTGCGGCCCTGGCCACCTGGCTGTACGACGACGGCGCGGTGCGCCCCTACGGCGACATCGACCTGTTGGTGGCCCCCGCCGAGCATTCCCGGGCGGAAGCGGTGCTGGTTTCGCTCGGGTTCGACGACTGGCGCCTGGGACTGTCGCCGCTGGAAGCGGCCGCTCATGCGCGCGAGTGGGCTCGGGACGGCGTCTACGTCGACCTCCACCACAGCCTGTGGGGCGTGGGCCTCGATCCGGCGCTGGCCTGGCTGCTGCTCGTGGAGGGGACGGAGACGTTGGCCGTGGGTGGCGGCCAGCTGTCGGTGCTGGGCCGACCCGCCCAGGCGCTGCACGTCGCCCTCCATGCCGCGCAGCACGGCCCGCGTCATCCGAAGCCCGCCCAGGACCTGGCCCGAGCCCTCACCCGATTGCCGATCGACACCTGGCAGCAGGCGGCGGCGCTGGCCGGGCGACTCGGTGCCGCGGAGGCGATGGGCGCCGGGCTGCGCCTGGCGGCGGGAGGGCCGGACCTGGCCGCCCGGTTGGGGCTGCCCTCCCGAGCCCCCCTGGTGGTCGAGGTCTCCGCCACCTCGCGAGCGAGGGGCGCCAAGGCCCTGGCCAAGGTCATCGCCACGCCGGGTATCGGACCCAAGTCCGTCCGGGCGGCGCGCCTGGCGGTACCGAGCTGTTCCCTGGTGCGGTTGTCGGTGCCCTTCGCCGCCCGCTCTCGCGCCGGCCTGGCCGTCGGCTACGTGTGGCTGGTGCTCAGTCGGATAAGGCGGCTCCCGCGAGCTGCCGTCGGCGTGGCCCGCGTGAGCCTCGAGAACCGCCGATGACGGTGTCGCCGCGGGATCGTCTGGTACGGCTGCGCGGCGGGTCCATGGAGTGGCGCCTCGTCGAGGGCGAGGTCGTGCTGCTCGACGTCGAGCGGGCGGAGTTCCTGGCCGTGAACCGCACCGGAGCCGCGCTTTGGGAGTTGCTGGTCGGCGGCGCCTCCCGTGAGCAACTGACCGACGCGCTGGTCGAACGGTACGGCGTCGACGCGGTCGGGGCGGCGTCCGACGTCGACCGGTTCCTTGCCGCCCTGGCCGAGCGGCAGCTCCTCGTCGAGACGTAGATGCGCCGGTCCCATCCCGACTACCTGCGGGCCTCCTGGTGGGCGATCCGTGCTGTCACCCGGGCCCGGCGGAGCGTGAACCTGGCCGATCTCGGTGACGTGCACCTGCCGGCGCCGCCCTCCGTCGACCCGGGCGCCATCCGGGGGGTGCGGGCAGTCCTCCGCCGGCGCTCACCCACGTGCCTGGTCAGGGCGTTGGTGCTCCAGCGGTGGTACGCGGGCCAGGGTGACCGACGGGACGTCATCGTCGGCGTGACCTCACCGGCCGCCGGCTTTCGGGCCCACGCGTGGATCGACGGCGACGAGCACGACCACGGCGAGGGCTTCGTCGAGCTGTTCCGCCGCTCGCCGGAGGGCGCCCGCACCGCCAGGTCAGCCGACGACGGTCTCGAGGGCGCCCACGACCGAGTCCAGTGACGACCACACCCGGGGTCGGCGGAGCTCCCACGCCGGCAGGCTGGCCAGGTCGAGCAGCGCCTCGGGGCGGATCGGGATGCGGGGCCAGGTCTGATGGGAGCCCAGCCGGGCGATGACGTCCCGGGGCCGACCCGGGTCAGGATCGGGCCGTCGCCCCACGCCAGGATCACCCAGCCGGCCATGGGCTGCTCGGCGTCGAGAGGGGGTAGCGCCACCCGCCATCGGGGACGGGGGCCTCGGTGCCGAGGTCATCGCCCATCTCCAGGTGGGCGGCGGCGTCGGTGCGCAGGTCGACACAACGGGGACCGGCGAAGGCGGTCGTGCCTCGGAGGGCCAGCATGTCGTCGCAGACGACAGAATGGCCGGCGCCGGCCATGGCCGCGGCCAGCGTGCTCTTGCCCGATCCCTTGTCTCCCAGGACGCCCCAGACGCCCGTCGCCCCGACGATCCCGGAGGCATGGAACGAGTCGTAACCCGCCCAGCCCCCGGCGACCGCGGCCGCGGCCGTGAGCAGGGGGTGGATCGCCTCGGCCACGCTCAGGGGGCGGGCGTCATGGCAGGTGGCCGACGCATCCGACCCGCCCTCCCGCTGGATCACCAGGCTCCGGTCCGGGCCGAGCTCGAAGACGACCCGGTCGTCGGTGGCCGGCCGGCCGCCCTGCACCTCGCCGGAGCCGAAAGCGAGGTGGAGCCGGGGGAACTGTTCCGGTACCGGTCCCAGCCACGCGCCGGCCCCCTCAAGGCCGTACACCCGTAGCCCGTAGGCGCCGACCGGCGGCGCGCTCACCAGGTCGGGAGACCCGGTGGGTCAGCCGGATGTCCAGGCGTCAGCTGCACAACGGCCGGGGCGGGGTCTTGCGATACAAGAAGGCCTCGTCTCATCGCCGGTCGCTGTTGTCTCGGTGGACGCTCGTGCCTCAGAAACCGATGACGTTTCCTTCGATGGTCGTTGTCGTCAGTTCCGGCCCACCGTCGGTTGTCGGCGTCGTCGGGTCGGATGGTGAAGGAGATGTCGCTTCGACCGCGACCGACGTCGTCGTGTCGACCGCTTCCGGCTGGGTCGGGGCGGGCGCGGCCGACGTCGCCGCCGTGGTTGGCGTCGTCGTGGTGGCCGGCGTCACCTCACTGCCGTCGTCGTCCGACGAACAGGCGGTGAGGACGAGCACGGCTGCCAGAACCGCCCCCCGGGCGACGGCGCCGATGGTCGGGCGTCGCTTCTGTCGGGTCACTCCGGCGAACATGTCGGCAGTATGGGCTTGGTTGGGCGGCGCGGCAAGACGAGCGGCCGTCAGCCCCCCACCAGCCCCAGCTCCCGACCCACGGTGGCGAAGGCGGTGAGGGCGACGTCGAGGTGGTCGTCGGTGTGGGCGGCGGTGACGATGGTGCGGATCCGGGCCTTGTCGAGCGCCACCGTCGGGAAGACCACCGGCTGGGCGAAGACGCCCTCATCGGCCAGGCGGTCGGAGAAGCGCATGGCGGTCTCGGGGTCGCCCATCATCACCGGCGTGATGGGGGTCTCCGACCGGCCGATGTCGAACCCCAGCCGCCCGAGCTCCTCCTTGACGCGGCGGGTGTTGGCCCACAGCCGGTCGAGCAGGTCGGGCTCGTCCTGCATCACCTGGATGGCGGCCCGGTTGGCGGCCACCACCGCCGGCGGGTGGGAGGTCGAGAAGAGGAACGGGCGGGCCCGTTGGATGAGGATCTCCCGCAGGGCGGTGGGGCCGGCGACGTAGCCGCCCAGGCCGCCCACCGCCTTCGACAGCGTCCCCACCTGGATCGCCACCCGGTCGGTGAGCCCGAAGTGGTCGACCGTCCCCCGTCCCTGGCGGCCGAGGACCCCCGACCCGTGGGCGTCATCGACCAGGACGGCCGCGCCGGCAGCCTCCGCCGCCTCCACGATGCCCGGCAGGGGCGCCACGTCGCCGTCCATGCTGAACACGCCGTCGGTGGCCACCAGGATCAGCCGGTACCGACCATCGGCCGCGGCCTCCGCCAAGATGTCGGCCAACGCGTCCACGTCGGCGTGGGGGTAGATGCGGCGGGGCGCCTTCGACAGGCGCATGCCATCGATGATCGAGGCGTGGTTGAGGCTGTCGGAGACGATGAGGTCGTTCTCGCCGGTGATGGTGGGGATCAGGCCGGTGTTGGCGGTGAAGCCCGACTGGAAGGTGAGGACCGCCGCCACGCCCTTGAACTCGGCCAGCTCCGCCTCCAGCGCCTCGTGCATCGCCATGGTGCCGGCGATGGTGCGCACCGCCCCCGAACCCACCCCGAAGTCGGCCACCGCGGCCAGGGCCGCCTCCTTGAGCCGGGGGTGGTGGGTGAGGCCGAGGTAGTCGTTCGACGACAGGCTCACCAGCCGCCGCCCGTCGACGTCGACCACCGGCCCCTGGGCGCTCGACATCACCCGCAGCGACCGGTACAGGTGCTTCGCCCGGAGGGCCGCCACCTCGGCGCTCAGGAACGCCATCGGGTCGGCGGAGGTCACGGCGCCCAGTCCATGATCACCTTGCCCGAGGCGCCCGAGCGGGCGGCGGCGAAGGCCGCCTCGTGGTCGCGGAAACCGAACCGGTGGGTGATGGCGGGGGCGACGTCGAGCCCCGAGAGGAGCATGACCGTCATCTTGTACCAGGTCTCGTACATCTCCCGGCCGTAGATCCCCCGGATGGTGAGCATCTTGAGGACCACCTCGCTCATGTCGATGGGGACGTCCTCCGTGGGCAGGCCCAGCACCGCGATCCCGCCGCCATGGGCCATGGCGGCGATGGCCGACCGCAGGGCGTGCGGGTTACCCGACACCTCCAGGGCCACGTCGTAGCCCTCCACCATCGACAGGCTGCCGAAGACCTCGTCCAGGGCGGTGACGGTGGGGTCGATGGCGACGGTGGCCCCCATCCTGAGGGCCAGCTCCCGGCGGACGGGGTTGGGCTCGCTGACCACCACGTGACGGGCACCCGCGTGGCGGGCGACGGCCGTCGCCATCAGCCCGATGGGGCCGGCCCCGCTCACCAGCACGTCCTCGCCCAGCACGGGGAAGGCCAGCGCGGTGTGGACGGCGTTGCCCAGGGGGTCGAAGATGGCGGCCACCTCGAGGTCGATGCCGGCCCAGTGGCGCCAGACGTTGGTCATGGGCAGGACCACGTACTCGGCGAAGGCGCCGTCCCGCCCCACACCCAGGCCGACGCTGCGGGCGCACAGCTGCCGGCGTCCGGCCAGGCAGTGGCGGCAGCGGCCGCACACCACGTGGCCCTCGCCCGAGACCCGCTCGCCGGGGGCGAAGCCGGTGACGTTCGACCCCACCGCCTCGATGACGCCCACGAACTCGTGGCCCACGACCAGGGGCGGGTGCACGTTGCGCTGGGCCCACCCGTCCCACGCCTCGATGTGGAGGTCGGTGCCGCAGATCCCCGTCCGCAGGACGCGGATGAGCACGTCGTTGATCCCGAACTCGGGCTGGGGGACCTCGCACAGCTCCAGACCGGGCCCGGCCGCCGGCTTGACGAGGGCGAGCACCGCGGTCAGGCCTGCTTGGCCTGCTCTCGGACCGCCCGGAGGCCCCGCCCGATGTCGAGCAGGTGGTGGTTGCCCTCGTGGACGGCCCGGCGTGCGTGCAGGAGCACGCTTCGCTCCTCGTCGCGGCGTACCCCGAACCGGTCCCAGCCGTCGTCGGGGACGGACTCGAAGGTGGCTGCCAGTAGCTCGGCGTTGGCGGCCAGGGCGTCGGCCACCGCCACCGGGTCGGCCTCGTTGTACCGGCCTTCGACGGCCTGCTCGTCAGGAGGCGGCCCCTCCAGCACGGCACCGTCGTCGGCCAGGATCTGGCGCACCCACCGGTCGTAGTTGCCGAACACGTCCCGTACGTGGGCCACGTACTCGAGGGCCGACCACGTCTCGGGGGCGGGCCGGGTGCGGACCAGGGCGTCGCCGTCCTCCCCGGGCAGGAACCGGGTGAGGGGCGCCCGGAAGCGCCGGCCGAACGCCCGCAGAGCCGCCGGAGCGTCGCCCCCAGTCACGGAGTCGTAGACGAAGCCGCACTCCTCGCACGCGCTCACTCGTGCTTGACCACCTTGTCGACCAGGTGGGTCGGCAGCGGGTCGTAGTGGTCGTGGCGGGTGGTGAAGCGCCCCCGGCCGCCGGTGATCGACCGCAGGTCGATGGCGTAGCGGAGGATCTCCGACGTCGGGACCTGGGCCGTGATCGTCTGCTCGCCGTTGCCGACGGCTTCCGTGCCCTGGACCCGCCCCCGCCGGGAGTTGAGGTCGCCCATGACGTCGCCCTGGTACTGGGTGGGCACGGTGACCTCGAGCAGGGAGACGGGCTCGAGCAGCACCGGTCCGGCCTTGGCCATGGCGTCCTTGAACCCGAGCGAGCCCGCCATCCTAAAGCTCATCTCCGACGAGTCGACGGCGTGGAACTTGCCGTCGTAGAGAGTCACCCGCACGTCGACCACCGGGTACCCGAACACACCGGCCGTCACCATGGTCTCGGCCACGCCCTTCTCGACCGCGGGGATGAACTGGCGGGGGATGGCCCCGCCCACGATCTTGTCGACGAACTCGAAGCCGCCGCCCCGCTCCAGGGGCTCGACCTTCAGGAAGGCGACGCCGAACTGGCCGTGCCCGCCGGTCTGCTTCTTGTACTTGCCCTCCGCCTCGGCCGCGCCCGTGATCGTCTCCCGGTAGGCAACCTTGACGTCCTCCGTCTGCACCTCGACGCCGAACTTGCGGGCCAGCCGCTCGGTGACGATGGACAGGTGGGTCTCGCCCATCCCCGACAGGATCGTCTGGTGGGTCTCGTCGTCGCGGCGGATGAAGAGGGCCCGGTCCTCGTCCTGGAGCCGGTGGAGGCCGGTCATGAGCTTGTCCTCGTCGCCCTTGGACTTGGGGAGGATGGCGACCGAGAGCACCGGGACGGGAGCCTCGGGCGTGGGGATGGTGACGGGCGTGCCCTTGGGCGCCAGGGTGTCGCCGGTGGACGTGTCGGACAGCTTCGACACCGCCCCCAGGTCGCCCGCCGGCAGGTACGGCAGCTGGACCTGCTCCTTGCCCCGCATGGTGAACAGCCCGTGCAGGCGCTCGTCGGAGTGGGTGCGAGGGTTGGTGAGCACCACGTCGGGGCGGATGGTGCCCGACAGCACCTTGAGGAAGGACACCTTGCCGACGTAGGGGTCGGCGATGGTGCGGTAGACGAGGGCGAGGGGCTGGCCGGCGGGGTCGGGCGTGACCTCGGTGGTGCCGTCGCCCGCCTGCACCATCACCGGCGGGCGGTCGAGGGGCGAGGGGCCCACCTCGCAGATGAGCTGGGCCAGGCGGTCGATCCCGATCACCTTGGTGGCCGACCCGCAGGTCACGGGGAACACGCTCGCTTCCGCCACCCCCTTGGCCAGCGCCTTCTCCAGCTCGGCGGCGCTGATGGTCTCACCCTCCAGGTAGCGCTCGGTGAGGTCGTCGTCGGCGACCACGATGCCCTCGACCAGGTTGTCGCGCACCTCGTGCTCGCGCTCGGTCATCTCGTCGGGGATCTCACCCTTGGTGGGCTTACCGCCCTCGTAGAAGACGGCGCTGTCGGTGAGCAGGTCGGCGATGCCGCAGAAGCCGCTCTCCTCACCGATCGGCAGCTCGAGGGGGGCGACGCCGGCGCCGAACATGTCGCGGAGCTGGTCGAGGGTGCGGTCGAAGCTGGCTCGCTCCCGGTCGAGCTTGTTGACGAAGAACATCCGGGGGACGCCCCGCTCGGCGGCCAGCCGCCAGGCGACCTCCGTCTGCACCTCGACGCCCTCCACCGCGCTGACGACGATCACGGCCAGGTCGGCCACGTCGAGGGCGGTCTCGAGGTCGATGACGAAGTCGGCGTAGCCGGGCGCGTCGAGGATGTTGATCTTGTGACCCTCGAACTCGAAGGGCGCGAGGGACAGGGCGAGGGAGATTCCCCGCTTGACTTCCTCGGGATCGAAGTCGGTGGTGGTGTTGCCGTCCTCCACCCGACCCTGGCGGTTGATGGTCCCCGAACAGAAGAGGAGGGCCTCGGCCAGGCTCGTCTTCCCCGCTCCACCGTGGCCGACGAGGGCGACGTTGCGGATCTGGGCAGGAGAAAAGCTCTTCACGGGGGCCCCTCGCTGAGAAGTGTTAACCACGAGTTTCCGGCGGTTTCAACCGTACCTGCTGCTACCGTCGGTGGCGGAATGTTCGACAAGCGGTGCCGCGCGGGTGTGGAGCGGGGCTTGCGCCCCGTGGGTACCGGGCTGAAGCGCGCCGGCGTGAGCGCCGACCAACTCACCACCGTCGGGCTGCTCATCTCGGTGGCCGCGGCGCTGGCCATCGGCACCGGCCGCCTCGGACTGGGCGCCTTCCTGCTGGGCACCTCCGCCGTCCCCGACCTGCTCGACGGGGCGGTGGCCAAGGCCTCGGGCACCGCGTCGCCCCGGGGGGCCTTCTTCGACTCGGTCGTCGACCGGGTGAGCGACATGGTCGTGCTGGGCGGCTTCGCCTGGTACCTGGCCTCGGTCGACGGCGGGCACGCGGCCATGCTGCCGCTGGCGGTCATGGCCGCCTCCAGCCTGGTGTCCTACGAGAGGCCCGGGCCGAGTCGCTGGGCTTCACCGCCCGGGGCGGGCTCATGGAACGGGCCGAGCGGATGCTGGCCCTGGGTGCCTGCCTGATCTTCAGCGCCCTCATGGTGCCGATCCTCTGGGTGATGCTGGCCCTGACGATGTTCACCGCCGGGCACCGCTTCGTGATGGTGTGGCGCCAGGCCGGTCAGGCCCGGCCGGCCCGGCCCAAGCCCACCTTGGCCGGCGTCGCCGGTCGCTGGCGGGGATGGACCCCCGGCGTCACCGGTCCCACCGCCCGGGGCCAGGAACGGTCCCGTTGGGGGACGGGCGCCTCCGGCGGCCCGCGGTCCGACGCCGCCCGCCGACGGCCCCGCCGACCGTAGACCCGCCTCCCCCCGACCCGCCGCGCCCGGCCCCCGTCCCGCCGCCGGTCGACGCCGTCCCACCCGCGGCCCCCACGGTGGCCGCGGCCGCTGGCGGAGTCCGGTCATGGCGGCGGCTGCGGCCGTACTACGTCCTCCGGGCCGCGTCGGCGGTGGCCAACGCCCTGCCCGAGCGGGTGGCGGTGCCGGTGGCGCGGTGGCTGGCTTCGGCCGCCGTCCCCTTCGTCGGGAACCGGGACATGGTCGTCCGCCACCAGCGGCGGGCGGCCTCCATGCCCCTCGACGATCGCCAGCTCGACCGAGCCGTGCGGGGCGCCTACGGGTCCTACGGCCGGTACTGGATGGAGTCGCTGCGGGTGCCGACGATGGCCCCGACCGCATCGCCGCCGGCCTGTCGATCGAGGGCCTGGGCCAGCTGGAAGCGGCCCTCGACGCGGGCCGGGGCGCGATCCTCGCCATTCCCCACCTGGGCGGATGGGAGGTGGGTGGAGCGTGGTTCGTACGGCAGGGCTTCCCACTCACGGTGGTGGTCGAGGCCCTCGAGCCACCTGAGCTGTTCGACTGGTTCGTCCGCCTGAGGGAGTCGTTCGGCTTCACCGTCGTGCCCCTCGGGATGCGGGCCGGGACCGCCGTGGTCCGGGCTCTGAAGGCGAATCAGATCGTCGCCCTCCTGGCCGACCGGGACATCGCCGGTGGTGGCGTCGAGGTCGAGTTCTTCGGCGAGCGCACCACCCTCCCCGCCGGTCCCGCCACCCTGGCCCGCCGTCTGAAGGCGCCCCTGCACCCCACCGCCATCTTCTTCCGCGGTCGGGGCCACCACGTCGTCATCCGGCCCGCAGTCTCGCTGGAGGGCACCGTCGTCGACGTCACCCAACGCATGGCCACCGAGCTCGAGGGCCTCATCCGCCGGGCCCCCGAGCAGTGGCACCTGTTCCAGCCCAACTGGCCATCCGACCGCTTGTAGCGCGTTGACCTGCGGTTTTGCGGTTGAGTGCTCATCGCGCCGCGATAAGGCCGCGAGACAAGGAGAGTTCCGCTTCCGTAAAAACGGGTCCAAAGTCATGGCCGTCACGCAGTGCGATGGATCTTGAGTCCCGTGTGACGGGCAAGAAGGTCAAAATCTCGGTCGGAGTGCAGGAGGGCCAGGTCGGAGCGCAGGGCGACGGCAGCGATGAGGCAGTCGGTGAGCGATCGGATCGTCGAGCCAGCTCTTCGGCACTGCAGGTACAAGGTCGCAGCAGCCTCATAGTCGCCGAGTCCTTCGACGGGCACATACCGGCATCGAGCGATGAGGCGCCTGAGCCGCGTCAGGTCATTGTCGTCCCGGGCACCAGCCAGCACCTCCATGACCACGACGTCGGTGGTCTGTACTTCGGCGTCAGCCTCGAGGAGCTGACGAACAGTGCGATGCGCCTCACTGCCGGTGGCCCGGAGATATTCCACCCAGGCGGAGGTGTCGACGAGTGTCACTCAGCAGGCGACGGTGTGTCGCGGCGCATCTCGGCGAGATCCCCTTGCCAGCCGTTGCCTTCCATCGCAAGGGCCTCCTCGCGGCTCATCGCATCGCCGACAAGGCGGCGGAGGGCAAAATCAACCGCGGCGCGCTTGGACCGCAATCCGTAGCGGCGCATGGCCTCGGTGACGAGGCCCTCGTCGATCTCGATGTTGGTTCGACCCATCTACACTATGGTACACCAACAGGCACGCACGGACGCGAAGGTCTCGACGCCCCTAGAGGGGGGTGACCGGCGCGAAGTCGCCCGCCAGCCCCCGCGAGGAGGCTGGCGGGCGGGTCGCCGCCGGGGGTCAGCGGTTCCTAGCCGGCGGGCTCGAGGTCGTCGGGGATGCAGAACCAGACGGTCTTGTACCCGACGACGAAGAGCCCGTCCTCGTCGTAGATGGGCATGTCGAACGGCGACGGGTGGTATCCCGCACCGCAGTTGATGAAGCCCGTCGGGCCACTCACGGGGGGCAGCGAGCGGGTGGTGCCGGCCCGCAGCTTGGTCTCGGTGGCTCCCGCCGCGTGGGGCGTGAGCATGGTTGCGGCCACCGTCACGCTGGCCAGGAGAAGGGTCCTTCGCGTGCGACTCATCGTGTCCTCCATTCGGTTCGGGGTGGTAGGTCCGCCCGTCGCATGCAGGAGCCGCAGCCGCGCCGAGACCTAACACTTTTCTCTCGATCCCAGCGGTGAAAGGTTCGGTCTGCTTCCGGACACTGGTTCCCGTGACGGCTACGTCCATCTCCATGGACGGGTCCGGCACACGAAGGGCGGGGGGATGGGGTCGGTACGGAGGGGGTCGTTTGGCTGGCTGGCGCTCGTCGCCGCCGGGGCCGGCCTCCTCGCGTCTGTCGGCGCGTCGCCGGCGTCGGCCCAGGCGACACGGGGCGGTTCGTGGTCACCTCCCGCCGAGCGGGCGCCGGCCGAGCGGGCGCCCGGCGTGGCCGTGACGGTCGCCGGGTTCGAGGGCCGCCGCATCGATCTGTCGACCAACTGGGAGCAGGCCCGGGCCTGTCTCGTCCTGCGCCAGGCGGGGGTGGTCGAGTGCTTCCGCTCGTCCGCCGACATGGAGGCCGCCGCCGGCCCCATCACCTCCGAGTTCGCGGCCGCCGGCTACTCCTGCTCGTCCCCGCTGCGCCTCTACGAGCACAGCGGCTACAGCGGTCGCCAGCTGATGTTCTTCGACCGCTACTACTGGCAGAACCTCCCCGACTACGGGTTCAACGACCAGACCTCCTCGTACCGGATCGGCGCCTGCTACTCGTACCTGGCCGAACACAGCAACGGCGGGGGTGGCTACTACCCCGGGCCCATCGCGCCATGGTCCAACGTCGCGTGGATGATCACCTCTTGGAACGACCGGGTGTCGTCGATCTACCTCGCCTAGATCCCCCTGCGGAGGCGGCTACCCCAGCAGCTGCGTCCCTGCGGGAAACGCGAAGCGGCCGGCTCTCGGGCCGGCCGCTTCCGCGTTCGGCGTCTAGAAAGCTGACAATCCTGATGGACGACCAGGAGCGGTTCCGGTGCCTCTACGAGGCGTACTACGGCGCGGTGTCGGCGTACGCCCGCCGCCGGCTGCCGGACGGCGACCTGGCCCAGGACGCGGTGTCCGAGACGTTCCTCGTCGCCTGGCGGCGGCTGGCCGACGTCCCTGCGGGGGCCGACACCCTGCCGTGGCTCTACGGCGTCGCCCGGCGGGTCATCGCCAACCAGCGGCGAGGGACCCAACGGCGGACCGAGCTCTCGAACCGCCTGGCCCGGGAGTGGCTGCCGGGGACCGGGGTCGAAGCGGGTGTGCTCTTCGACGACGAGCGCCGCACGGTCCTCTCCGCCCTCTTGCGGTTGCGGGAGGGCGACCAGGAGATCCTCCGCCTGAGCGTGTGGGAGGAGTTGTCCCACCGCCAGATCGGTCTGGTGGTGGGGTGCTCGGAGGCGACGGTCGCCGTCCGATTGCACCTGGCCCGCAACCGGCTGGGCAAGGAACTGGGCAAGGAAATCGAGAAAGGTCGCGCCCGATCCGGACACGAAACTCCTTCGAAGCCACCCGATCAACACGGAAAGGCGCCGAATGACCACTGAGCGTGACCGTGACCGTGACCCGTTGGACAGGCTGCGGGCGTTGAATCCCGTCCGCGCCGGAGAGCTCGACGGCCTGGTGTTGGCCCTCCCCGCCCAGACGTTGTTCGACCGGATCGTGGCCGGTGACGTGGTGGTGGGGGGCACCCGGGCCGACACCCTGCCGGCGCGTCCTCGACCGGGCCGGGGCCGCCGCGGCCCGCGGGTGGCCGTCCTGGTGGGCGCGGCCACCCTGTCCGTCGCCGTCGCCGGCTACGCCCTCGTCGGACGACAGTCCTCCAAGCCCCAGACCGTCGCCTGCTTCGCGGCGGCCGATCTGCGGGCGGAGACGGCGGTGGTGGGCGTCGACCGCGGCGTCGGGCCGGTGGCCGCCTGCGCGGCCGTGTGGCCCGAGGCGACTTCGGCGACCTCCCGACCCCGCCGCTCCAGGCGTGCGTGTTGGAGTCGGGCGTGTTCGGCGTCTTCCCGCAGGTCTCGGGAAGCGACGTCTGCCTCGATCTCGACCTGGCCGCCGCCGGCTCCCCGCCGGCGTCCCGCCCCTCCGTCCCCGGGCCGGGCGCGGGCGCGGAGCAGAACGTCGACCCGGACCGGTTCCTCGCCTTCCGGGACGCAGTCCAGGCCCGGCTGGGGCCGGTCTGCCTGGGCCCGGCGGTGGCCGAGGCGATCGTGCGGGACGAGCTGGAGCGGGCCGGACTGGAGGACTGGACGGTGACCCTGGGGGTCGGCGCCGAGTTCTCCGCCGAGCGGCCGTGCGCCAGTGTCAGCCTGCTGCCCGAGGCGCGGACGGTGCTGATCGTCCCCCTGCCCGCCCTACCGGCGGATTAGGCCCGCAGGTCCCAGTAGAGCTGGAGGCGGAGGAACTCGCGGGCGATCTTGACGGCCAGCAGGAACCCGAGGAAGAGCACCAGGAGGTGGCTGGTGCCGGCCTCGCTGTACTGGCTCACGAGGTCGCGGCTGAAGGCGGCCAGCGATCCGTCGATGCCACCGGACGGCACGACCGGGGTGGGGGGTCCCGGCGCCTGGAAGGCGGGCGGCTGGCCCAGGTCGGCGGCAGTGGCCAGGGCTGCGTCGGCGGCCTGCAGCCCGGGGCCGGCGGCCTCGGCGGCGGTGACGACGCCGGTGCCCGCGCCCGCGCCCGCGCTCTCGGTGCCGGCGGAGGACTGGTTGCTGGTGGCCTGGTTGCCGTTCCCGGCGGTGGGCGCCGAGGAGGGCGAGCCGGCGACGGCCGAGCCCAGGGGGGCGCTGTTGGTGGCGGTGGAGGTGCCGGCGGTGGCGCCACTGCTGCCGCCGCTGCCGGACACGCCGGAGGCGGCGAAGGGGTTGGTGATGGCGATCGACGTGGCGTCGCCGGTGTCGCCGGTGTTGGTGGCGGTGGAGCCGGCGGTCGCCGCGCCCGAGCTTCCGGATACGGCGGTCGGGCTGGCGACGACGACGGATCCCCCGGCGCCACCCCCGCTGGCGTCGGACGTTCCTACGCTCGACGCCCCGGTTGCGGTCTGTGCCCCCGCCGGGATGGCGAGCACGGCCAGGGCCGTCATCGACACCGCCAGCCCCGCCACCGACCGGGCCACGCGTCCCTTCACTCCCTGAAGCATCGGGCCAGATTAGACCCCGAAACGGCGTCCGGCCAGCACAGTTGCACTCGCGGGCAGGTCCGGCCCCTGTGGTGGGACCCTGTAACGGATGCTGCTCGGGCAAGGACGATGTCGTCGATGAAGGTCGAGACGCGCCCGCCGACGGCGGCGTCGCCGGTAACGGAGCGCCGGGCCGCGGTCGCGGGCGGGTTGGCGGCCGCCGTCGCCCTGGCCACCGCCAGCGTGGTCGACGCCGTCTCCGGTCCCGTCCCGTCGTTGGTCGCCGTGGTCGGCCAGGCCGTCATCCGCCACACGCCCGGCTTCCTCAGCCGGGGGGCGACGGAGACGGTCGGCACCGCCGACAAGCCGCTGTTGCTGGCCGTGATCGTTGTCCTGACCGTCCTCATCGGCACCCGGGTCGGTACCGCTTCCCGCCGTCGCCGGCGGGTGGGCGCGGTGACCTTCGCCGCCTTCGCCCTGTTCGCAGTCGTGTGCGCGGCGTCCCTCGACCACGTCTCGGTCGGGGCCACCGCGACCAGCGCCGCCATCGCCGCCGTCGTGGGGGCGGTCACCCTCCGCCGCCTCCTGGCCGCGGCCGCGACCGCCGACAACGAACCCGAGCCCCAGCCCGAGCCCGAGCCCGCCGCCGCCGACGGCCCCGTGGCCTGGCCCGGCGAGCGGACGGTCAGCCGGCGGCGCTTCCTCGTAGCCGGCTCGACCGCCGCCGGCGCGACCGCCGCCCTCCTGGGCGGGGCCGCCGGCCTGCGCCGGGTGACGGGCCGCTCCAACCCCCAGGCGTCGGTCGTCCTCCCGCCGGCCGGCGACGGCGCGGCCACCGTCGGGTCCGCCGCCTCCGGGTTCCGGGAGGTCGACGGCCTCAGCCCCCTCGTCACCTCGAACCGCGACTTCTACCGGATCGACGAGGCCCTCATCACCCCGTCGGTCGACGTCGGCAGCTGGCGCCTGCAGGTGAGCGGCATGGTCGACGGCCCCTTCGAGCTCACCTACGACGACCTCCTCGGCCTGCCCTTGGTGGAGCGCCACATCACCCTGTCGTGCGTGTCCAACCAGGTGGGCGGCTCCCTCGTCGGCACGGCCAAATGGCTGGGTGTTCGCCTGGCCGACCTCCTCGCCCGGGCCGGCGTCCAGCCGGGAGCGACCCAGGTCGTGGGCCGGTCAGTCGACGGTTTCACGGTGGGCTTCCCGATGGAGGCCGCCACCGACGGCCGCGACGCGCTGGTGGCGGTGGGCATGAACGGCGAGCCCCTACCGGCAGGCCACGGGTTCCCCGCCCGGCTGGTCGTGCCCGGGCTCTACGGATACGTCTCCGCCACCAAGTGGCTGAAGGAGATCGAGCTGACCACGTTCGAGGCGTTCGACGCCTACTGGGTGGAGCGCAACTGGGCCCGCCACGGGCCGGTCAAGGTCCAGTCCCGCATCGACGTGCCCCGGGACTACGGGCGGGTGGTCGCCGGGCCGGCTGTCGCCGCCGGCGTGGCGTGGGCTCCCCACCGGGGCATCAGCCGGGTCGATGTGCGGGTCGACCAGGGCCCGTGGACGGAGGCCGACCTCGGTCCCGCCCTGGGCGACGACGCCTGGCGTCAGTGGTCGGCGCCGTGGGACGCCACGCCCGGCGAGCACGTGCTCACGGTGCGGGCGACCACGGGCGACGGCGAGGTGCAGACGGCCACCAGGGAGCAGCCCTTCCCCGACGGCGCCACCGGCCACCACCGGGTCAACGTCCGGGTCAGCGGCGCCTGACGACCGAACCGGTGACGCTTCCGCCGGCCAGGGCCGGGCGAAGTGTCACCAGTTGGTTGCCGGGTGTCGTCAGACCGCCAAAAGGTCGGAGAAGGCGGACAGCTCGACGGTGGACGTCTCGCCCCGGTGGGTGATCAGGCCACCGTCCATGACCGCGTAGTGCTCGGCCAGCCGGAGGGCGAACTCGACGTACTGCTCGACCAGCAGGATCGTCATGCCCGTCGAGCGGTGGAGGTCGGCGATGGCGTCCTCGATCTCGAGGATGATCGACGGCTGGATGCCCTCGGTGGGCTCGTCGAGCAGGAGCAGCTTCGGCCGGGAGACCAGGGCCCGGGCGATCGCCAGCTGTTGGGCCTGGCCGCCGGAGAGCAGGCCCGCGGGCCGGTCGAGGAGCACCCGCAGCCGGGGGAAGACGTCGAGGGCGTCGTCGATCGCCGACCTGTCGCCCTTGCGGTCGCGCTCGAACACGACCACCAGGTTCTCGCGGGCCGTGAGGTGAGGAAACACCTGGTGGCCCTGTGGCACGTAGCCGATCCCCGCCCGGGCCCGGGCGGATGCGGCCATCCCCGTGATGTCCCGCCCGTCGAGGCGGATGCGGCCCGCCTTGATCGGCAGCATGCCCATGATGCCGTTGAGCAGGGTGGTCTTGCCCACGCCGTTGCGGCCCATGAGGCAGGTGAAGCTCCCCTCGGGGACGTCGAGGGACACACCGAACACGACCTCGGTGCGCCCGTACGCCACGCGCACGTCGTCGACTTCGAGGTGCATCAGCCCCGTCCCCTCCGCCCGCCGGAGGCCACGGGCTCCTTGACCTTGCCCGACCGCTCGTCACGCGACCGCCCGAGGTAGACCTCGCGCACCAGGGGGTCGGACTGGACCTTCTCCACCGAGCCCTCGGAGATCACCTTGCCCTCGTGGAGCACGGTGACGGTGTGGGCGAAGCGGCGCAGGAAGGCCATGTCGTGCTCGATGACGACGACGGTGTGGTCGCCCGCCAGGTCGTGCAGCAGGGCGCCGGTGTCCAGGCGCTCCTCGGGGCTCATCCCCGCCACCGGCTCGTCGAGCAGGAGGAGCTTGGGCTCCTGGACGAGGAGCATCCCGATCTCCAGGTACTGCTTCTGGCCGTGGCTGAGGGCGCCCGCGGGGCGGTCGGCCACCGCGGTGAGGCCCACCCGCTCCAGTGTGGCGGTCACCCCCGCGCTCAGCCGCTTCCGGCGGAGGAACAGGCGGGCCATGGGGCTGCGGAAGGACTCGGCCAGGTCGAGGTTGTCGGCCACGGTCAGGGTGTCGAACACAGTGGGGGCCTGGAAGCTGCGGCCGATCCCGAGCCGGACCCGGCGGTGCTCGGCCAGCCCGACGATCGACTGGCCCTCGAAGCGGACGTCGCCCGCGGTGGGCTTGGTCAGCCCGGTGATGCAGTCGACGAGGGTGGTCTTGCCGGCGCCGTTGGGGCCGATCAGGAAGCGCAGCTCGCCCTTCTCGACGGAGAAGTCGACCCCGTCGAGGGCCTTGAACCCGTCGAACTCCACCGCCAGGCCACTGACTTCCAGCACCTTGGTCATAGGGTTCCTCCTGCTTCGATGGGTGAGCGTCGGCGTTCGAACAAGGCGGTCAGGGCCCGCCATCGGCCCCCCAGCACGCCGGCGATGCCCCCGGGGGCGAAGGCCAGCACGACCACGAACAGCAGGCCCTGCAGGTACAGCCAGTCGTCGGGACGGGCCGCGCTCACCTCGACCCGGGCGTAGTTCACGACCAGCGCCCCCAGGACGGCGCCCCACAGGGTCCCCCGACCGCCAACCGCCACCCAGCAGACCATGAGGATGGATGGCACGTAGTCGAACTGGGCGGGCGAGACGATGCCGAACACGGGGGCGGCGATGGCGCCGGCCAGGCCGGCCATGCCGGCCGCGATCATGAAGGCGACGGTCTTGACGAGGGCCGGGTCGTAGCCGAGGAAGCGGACCCGGTCCTCGCTGTCGCGGGTGGCCTGGAGCAGCTTGCCGTAGCGGCTGCGCACCACCTTCATGGCGATGGCCAGGACGACCAGCAGGCCGATGGCGGCCACCGTGAACAGCCACTTGTTGGTGCCGGGGGCGTACCGGCTGCGACCGAAGATCTTGGTGAACCCGGTGAGCCCGTTGGTGCCGGAGGTGAGCTTGAGGTTGCCGATGAGCAGGAGGGCGAAGATCACCGCCATGGCCTGGGTGAGGATGGCGAAGAAGGGTCCCCGGATGCGGCGCTTGAACACCAGCAGCCCGAGCAGCCCGGCCACCAGCATGGGCACCAGCACCGCCGCCGCGGCCGCGAACCACAGGCTTTGGAACGGCCGCCACAGGGCCGGCAGCGACGTGTAGTCGCTGTACAGGGCCATGAACGAGGGCAGCGAGCCGTCGGGCACCTGCTCGAGCGACAGGTGCATGCCCATGGCGTAGGCGCCCAGGCCGAAGAAAAGACCCTGGCCGAGGGCGAGCATGCCGCCGTAGCCCCAGGCGATGTCGAGGCCGACCGCGATCATGGCGTAGCAGAGCCACTCGGCCCACAGCCGGATGTCGGCCGGGTTGCCGGCGACGCTCGGCACCGCCAGCAGGACGACGGCGAAGACGAGGAACACGCCCCGGCCCGTCCACGGGCTGCTCGAGCCGGCGGCCAGGCGGGAGAGGGGCGTACGTCGGTCTGGAGCGGCGGGAGGTGGCGAAGGGGCGCCGAGGGGGGGCCCGACGATCGTCGCTTCGCTCATTGGCGCACCATCCTCTCGGATGCTGCGCCAACGAAACCCGTCGCTTGACCCGGCCTACGGCCGGCCCGAGCGCTCCACATCGGTTCGCTCGCCTGCGGCTCGCTCACGCGGTAAGCCCCCGCGTGCGGAACGACACGATCCCGTTGGGGCGCCACTGGAGGAACAGGATGACGAAGGCGAACACGGCCGCCTTGGCCAGGCTGGACGAGGTCCAGAACTCGACGTAGGAGTTCAGGATGCCGAGGGCGACGGCGGCGATCACCGCCCCCTTGAGGCTGCCGACCCCGCCCACGATCACGACCAGGAAGGCGAAGAGGATGTAGGAGGTGCCGGTGGCGGTGCCGACCGAGCCGATGAGCGACACGGCCACCCCGGCCACGCCGGCCAGGCCGGAGCCGATGAAGAAGGTGGTGGCGTCGACCCGGGAGACGGGCAGGCCGCTGACGGCGGCCAGGTCCCGGTTCTGCATCACGGCTTGCATCCGCCGGCCGGCGGCCAGCTTGCTCAGGAAGAAGGCCACGCCCGCCATCGACACCACCACCACGACCAGGACGAACAGTCGGGTGTGGGTGACGGTCACGCCCAGGAGGCGGGTCTGGCCCCGGAGGAAGGTGGGCGTCACCACCTCCTTGTTGTTGGCCGAGAACAGGTCCTTGGCCAGCTGCTGGAGGATCAGGCTGACGCCGAAGGTGACGAGGAGGGTGTCGAGCGGCCGTCCCGCCATGCGCCGGAGGAGCAGGCGTTCCAGCACCACGCCCATGAGGCCGGCGACGACGAAGGCGACGGGGAGGGCGACGAGGACGGCGGCGCCCTTGGTCCCCTCGAAGAAGGTGGTTTGCAGGACGTAGGGCACGTAGGCCCCGGCCATGATGAATTCGCCGTGGGCCATGTTGATCACGCCCATCTGGCCGAAGGTGAAGGTGAGCCCCAGCCCGACCAGGAGGAACAACGAGGCCAGGGTGATTCCGATGTAGAGGTTGCTCAGGAAGGTGTCCACGTCGTTCGCTCCTCGCGAGGTGCGCCAGGGTGAGGGGCTCGCCGCCCGGGTCGGCCCGGGCGGCGAGCGTCCTCATCCCGCCAACTGGCCTAGGCCTACGCCGCCGCGTCGCACTCGGCGCGTGCCTCGCCGGTGGCCAGTCCCGCCGCCCAGGGGTAGGTGTCGAGGCAGGGGTCGGGGACGATGGGCGTCCCCGAGTTCCACACCTCGTCGATCAGGCCCTGGTCGTTGATGACGCCGATCCGAGCCGTCTTGGACACGTGGTGGTTGGACGGGTGGACCGTGAGGGTCCCCTCCGGCGTGTCCAGCACCAGGCCGCCGGCGGCGGCGGTGACGGCCGCCACGTCGAAGGTCTGGGCCTTCTCGACCGCCGCCTTCCAGATGTAGACCGAGTTGTAGCCGGCCTCGATGGGGTCGTCGGTGTTCCGGTCTGGCCCGTACTCGGCCTTGTAGGCCTCCACGAACGAGGTGTTCCGGGGCAGGTTGGTGGTCTGGTAGTAGTTCCATGCCACCAGGTGCCCGACCAGGTTGGGGATGCCGACGCCGCGCGTCTCCTCCTCGGCGATGGACACCGAGATGGTCTGGATCTTGTCCGGGGTGTTGCCCTTGGCCTTCAGCTCCTGGAAGAAGCTGACGTTGGTGTCCCCGTTCAGGGTGTTGAACACGACCTGGGGGTTGGCGTCGATGACCTTCTGGACGACCGTCTGGGCGTTCTTCTCACCCAGCTCCAAGTACTCCTCACCGAGGATCTCCAGGCCGTTGGCCGCCGCGTAGGCCTTGATCTCCTTGTTGGCGGTCTGGGGGAAGACGTAGTTCGACCCCACCAGGAAGACCTTGGTGAGCCCCTTCTCCTTGATGTAGTCGAGGGCGGGGATGATCTGCTGGTTGGTGGTGGCGCCGGTGTAGAAGATGTTGGGCGACACTTCCAGGCCCTCGTACTGCACTGGGTAGAAGAGCAGGCCGTCGAGGCCCTCGACCACCGGCTTCATGGCCTTGCGGCTGGCCGACGTCCACCCGCCGAACGTCACCGCCACCTCCTCGGTGGTGATGAGCGACTCCAGCTCCTGGGCGAAGGTGGGCCAGTCCGACTTCCCGTCGCGGACGACGGGCACGATCGTCTTGTTCAACACGCCACCAGCGGCGTTGATCTCCTTGATGGCCAGCAGAGAGGCGTCTCGAACGGCCACCTCGCTGATCGACATCGTCCCGCTCAACGAGTGCAACACGCCGACCTTGACCGTTTCGGACTCGGACGTCGTGCCACCACCTGTGCTCGCCGTGTCGTCGTCACTGCCGCAGGCGGCGAAGACCAACCCCGCGGCCGCCAGGACGGCGACAAGTCTCCTCGGGGCCGATCGTGTGCGTATTCCCATGGCTTCCCTCTTGCTCGACGGACCAATTCGCCGAACGATACGGAGAGCCCATTGCCCGGCCGTGAAGCGAGCATGTAGGCCCCATGACCATTCCCTGTCCTGTTTCTGGCTTGTCCCTGGATCGAAGCTGACCGGCAGGAGGGCGTTTACCAGCCCCGAACGATCGCCGCCGCGGCCGCCACGAGGATGGCGGCCAGGTAGGCGAGGACCAGGCGGGTGTCGCCCAGGAGGCAGCGGCTGCGGCGCCGGCCGCGGGCGAAGGCCCGCCCGTAGGCGGCCAGACCGGCCAGGGCGAAGCCGGCCAGCACGACCGGTCCGAGGGCCCACGTCAGCAGGCTGACGGTGGTGAAGACGCACCACTGGAGAGGGTCGCGGGCGGGCGCCACCTCGGGAACGCCGGTGAGGGCGGCCGGGACCCGTACCCTGCGAACTGGTGACACTTCAGCCGCCCCTGGCCGGTGAAAGTGTCACCAGTTGGGGTGTGGTGACGGTGGTGGTGGCGGTGGCGGACAGGCGGGTGCGGCCGAGGGCGGGCCACGCCTGCATGGCGCAGAAGGGCGCGCACTGGTGGCCGCCGTCGGCGCTCCGGGACCCGACGTGGACGCAGCACTGTTGCAGCCGCTCCTCGATCATGGTGTCGAGGTCCATGAACGGCTTGACGATGATCCGCTTGACCCGATGGGCGAGCAGCTGGCGGACGTGGCCCCGGTCCTTGAGCCGGAACAGGGCGCCCAGGCCCAGGTCGCAGTGGTCGCAGACGTTGCGGAAGAGCTGGGTCACGCCCGGGTGGGTCAGCGACGCCTGGTCGCTGAGCAGGCCCAGGAGGGAGTCCTTCAGCACCCGGCGTAGACGTCCGGGCAGCTCGCGGTCGGCGATGCGGTTGCTCACCAGATCGAGGTTGGCCAGAGCTCCTCGTGGCCGATGAGGCCGACTAGCGACTTCCACTCGCCGGCGTCGCTGCGCAGGGCATACCCGATGCTGCAGCAGTGGGGATGCGAGCAGGGCAGCGCGGTCATGTCCCGCCACGTGAACAGGCCGCCCGTCTGCGGTCCCAGGCGGGCCAGCACGCCGGTGTGGGTGAGTCGGTCGAGAGGGTCGATGGCGCCCGAACGGCCCGAGCCGAACTGGGGCTGGATGCTCACTCCGCCCACGTAGGGGGTATCGAGGGCCAGACGCACGACGTCGCCGATCTCGTCGTCGTTGACGCCCAGGGCGGCGGTCATGGTGAGGGTGGTGAAGATCTCGGCCGCGGCCAGCCGTTCGACCACCTTGGCCTTCACCGCCCCCACGTCGGCGCCCCGGTGGTGGCGGTGGGTGGCGCCCCGGAACCCGTCGAACTGGAGGTAGACCTCGACCCGGTCCCGACGGTCGGCGAGGGCGGCGAGGAGGGCGTCGTCGTGGGCCAGGCGCATGCCGTTGGTGTTGACCAGGACCCGGGTGATGTCGCGCTGGAGGAGGCGGTCGAGGAGCTCGACCAGTCCCGGGTGGACGGTCGGCTCGCCGCCGCTGACCATGACCACGTCGAGGGACCCGTTCTCCCGGGCCAGGCGCTGGTCGACGTTGGCCAGCACATCGGCGACCGGGACCAGGCCCGCCCGGTCGGCGCCGGAGTCGGTGAAGCAGGTGGGGCAGCGCAGGTTGCAGCGCTCGGCGACGTCCTCCAGCAGGGTGCACGTGTGCTGGGTCTGCAGCTCGCCCAGTCCCCGCAGGTAGGCGGACGGCACCGGGTCGAAGTTGCCGGGCGTGTCGGGGCGGTGGGCCTTGGTGGGCGCCGTCCACTGCTCGAGGTAGCGGAGGATCTCGGGCGACTCGTCGTAGAGGGTGACGATGCGCCCGTGGGTGGGACAGCCCCGCACCAGCCACACCCGGCCCTCGGCCTCCGACAGGTAGCCGGCCAGCCGGGCCACCTCGGCCAGGGGCCGGTCCGGGTGCTCGGCGTGGCACGACGGGCAGAAGGCGGTCACGTAGCGCAGGATCCGATCGCCCCGCAGGGGCATGCCTCGCACGGTCGTCTAGTCGAACGACCCCGCCACCAGGGCGAGGCACGTCCCGACGAGGACGATCTCGACCGCGACCGTGATGGTGAAGGCGATCCAGAAGGCGCGCACCGGGCTGCGCCCGGCCGACCGGGCGACGAGGGCGGTGATCCCACCCACGATGGCGGCCGGCCCCGACAGGAACGTCAGGACCCCGACGATGGCTTCGACCACTTCCATCAGTCGACCACCGGCACGGGGAGCGACGACGGCCGCGTCCGGGCCAGGCGGCGCCCGAAGTAGGCGGCCAGCACCAGGGACGAGGGGATCAGGAAGAGCTGGGGCCGGGTGAGGCCGGCCGCCACCTGCGGGCCGCCCCGCACGAACTCGACCCAGAAGCGGAAGAGGGCGTAGCCCAGCAGGTAGAGCTTGAACACGTCGCCCTCCTTCCCGAGGCGGCCCCGGAGGCGGACCACGACCACGAACGCGACCAGGTGGAAGGCGATCTCGTAGAGCATCGACGGGTGCATGGCCACCCCCGACGCGCACCACGGGCAATGGGGGATGCGGGCGGCGGTGGCGGCGTCGACGTGGATGCCCCACGGCAGCGAGGTGGGGGTGCCCACCTGCTCGGTGAGGAAGCAGCCGATGCGCCCCACGGCCAGGCCCAGGGCGACGGCGGGGGCGAACAGGTCGCCCGTCGACCGTCGGTAGCCGAGGATGCGCTTGGCCACGAGGGCCCCCACGTAGGCGCCGGACAGCCCACCGAGGATGCTCTTGCCCCCGTCGGCGAGGGCGCCCATCACACTGGGGTCGGCGGCCGAGTCGATGTAGCCCCACAGCGTGCTCACGCGGGCGCCGACGGCTCCGCCGAGCAGGGTGCCGGCCACGATCCAGCCCATGGCCTCGTCGAGCCGCCCCCGCCGGCGGGACTCGACGAGGAACACCGCCCCCGCGGTCAGCAGGCCGAGGGCGACGAAGAAGGCGTGGGTAGGGACCCCGACGGAGAAGACCCAGGTGTTGACATGGAAGAGGACGGGCCGCACGCGTCCAAAACGCTACGTAGCCGGCGCCCGCCGATCGCGGATGCTGCGAACTGGTGACACTTCACCGGGTCAGGGGCGGGCGATGTGTCACCAGTTGCCGGGGGTCGGTGGGTGTCACCAGTTCGTCGTTGGACGGAAACATGGTCGAAACGAACCGGGCGTACGTTCCGGTCACAACTGAAAACAGCAGCACCTAGGGTTCCGCCCCCACCTGTGGGGGGTCTGGTCCGAGAGGTGCAGGCGGGCCGATCACTGCTGGGCCCGTCACACGGAGGGACAAAAGCCCGGGAGATCACATCGATCGACCGGGCTTTTCCGTTGTCGGGGCGCCGGTCAGGGAGAGGAGGCGGCCCAGGTGGCAGTGCACGACCGGCACGGGCCTGAAGCCAAGCGGGCCCTGGAGGCGGAGGCCCTCATCCCCCTCGACGGCTGGCGGCGGGAGATCGCCCGGGGCCTGGAGATGGGTCTGCAGGGCGCCGACTCCATCGTCGACAAGACCATCCCCACCTTCAGCCGGGGCGAGCTGCCCCACTACGCCGGCATCACCACGTTCCTCAAGGCCCCCTATGTGGAGGACGTGCGCACGTGCGGGCAGTACGACGTGGCCATCGTCGGCGCCCCCCACGACTCGGGCACCACCTACCGGCCGGGCACCCGCTTCGGCCCCGGGGCATGCGGGCCATCTCCACCCTCTACGGGCCCTGCTCGTTCGAGCTCGGAGTCGACCTGCGGGAGTCGATCACCATGTGCGACCTGGGCGACATCTTCACCATCCCCGGCAACATCGAGAAGTCGTTCGACCAGATCTCCAAGGCGGTGTCCCACGTGTTCGCCAGCGGGGCGTTCCCGGTGGTGCTCGGCGGCGACCACTCCATCGGCTACCCCACGGTGCGGGGCGTCGCCCCCCACCTGGGCGGCGGCAACCTCGGGATCATCCACTTCGACCGCCACGTCGACACCCAGGAGACCGACCTCGACGAGCGGATGCACACGACCCCGTGGTTCCATGCCACCGACATCCCCAACGTCCCGGCCAAGAACCTGGTCCAGATCGGGATCGGCGGGTGGCAGGCCCCCCGGCCCGGGGTGAAGGTCTGCCGGGAGCGGGAGACAACCATCATGACCGTCAACGACTGCGTCGACATGGGCCTCGACGCGGCCATCGAGCACGCGTTGGACGTGGCGTGGGACGGGGCCGCCGCCGTCTGGCTGTCGTTCGACGTCGACTGCCTCGACGCCGCCTTCGTCCCCGGGACGGGCTGGCCGGAGCCGGGCGGCTTCCTCCCCCGAGAGGCGTTGAAGCTGGTCAGGGGCGCCGCCGCCCGGGGCCTGGCCGGCATCGAGATCGTGGAGTGCTCACCCCCCTACGACAGCGCCGAGATCACCTCGCTGCTCGGGACCCGGGTCATCTGCGACGTGCTGGGGACCCTCGTGAATCACGGGCATTTGCCCAGGAAGGAGCGAGCTGATGCGTAGACGACTGGCCGCGGTTTTCGTGGTGCTCGGACTGGTGGGCCTGGCCGCCTGCGGGGGGGACGACGACACGTCATCCTCGGGGGCCGGCGGCGGCAAGGTGAGCATCGGGTTCAGCGCCTGGCCGGGATGGTTCCCGTGGCAGGTGGCGGAGGAGACGGGCATCTTCACCAAGCACGGCCTCGACGTCGACCTCAAGTACTTCGAGAGCTACCTCGACTCGCTCAACGCCCTGGCCACGGGCAACATCGACGGCAACAGCCAGACGCTCAACGACACCATCTCGTCGGTGTCCGGCGGGTCCAAGCAGTCGATCGTGCTCACCAACGACAACTCCACCGGCAACGACCAGATCATCGTCGCCCCCGGCATCACCAAGGTGGAGGACCTCAAGGGCAAGTCGGTCGGCGTGGAGGAGGGCACCGTCGACCACTACCTCCTCCTGCTGGGCCTGCAGCAGGCCGGGATGCAGCCGACCGACATCGACCTCAAGCCGCTGCTCACCGCCGATGCGGCGGCCGCCTTCGCCGCGGGCCAGCTCGACGCGGTCGGCGCCTTCGCCCCCTTCACCGACACCGCCATCACCCGAGAGGGGTCGAAGGTGCTGTTCAGCTCGGCCGACTTCCCGGGCGCCATCCCCGACCACCTGGTGATGGACACCGCCTTCGTGAAGTCACGCCCGGGCGACGTCCAGAAACTGGTCGACGCCTGGTACGACACCCTCGACTACATCGCCGCCAACCCCGACCAGTCGATCGCCATCATGGCCAAGCGGGCGGGCGTGACGGATGACGCCTACCGGGCCTACGACGCCGGCACCACCATCTTCACCGTCGCCGACAACGTCGAGGCGTTTACCCCCGGCGACAACCAGAAGCACCTCGACTTCGTGGCCCGTCAGATCGTGACCCTGCTCCTCGACACCGGCCTGATCGACACCGCCCCCGACCTCACCGGGCTGCTCGACCCCACGTTCGTCAAGGCCGTGGCGGCCGCTGGGTGACCGACGTGGACGCGCCCGTCCGGGCAGAGCAGGCCGGTGTCGGTGTCGGCGTCCCGCCGCCGAGGGTGCCGGCGACCCGGTTGGCGGGCCGGTCGCCGATCCGCATGCTCCGCTTACGGGAGGAGTCCCGGAACGGCTGCGGTGGCCGATCGCGGCCGCGTCGGTTGGGCTGCCGTTCCTGGTCTGGACGGCCCTCAGCGCCACCGGGGCGGTCGACCCCCTCTACCTGCCATCGCCGGGGGCGGTGCTGCGGGCCCTGGGCAGGCTGGCCTCCGGCGGTGAGCTCTGGACCGACGCCCAGGCCACCCTCACCCGGGTCGCGATCGGGTTCGGCCTGGTGGTCGCCATCTCGGTGCCTCTCGGGCTGGCCATGGGGACCTGGCCCACGGTGCGGGCCCTGTTCGAGCCCATGATCGGGCTCGTCCGCTACATGCCGGCGCCCGCCTTTATCCCCCTCCTGCTGATCTGGCTGGGGCTGGGGGAGGCGCCCAAGATCACGCTGCTGGTGATCGGCACCGTGTTCTTCAACACCCTGATGAGCGCCGACGTGGCCCGTCAGGTGCCCCCCGAGCTGATCAACGCCTCCTACACCCTGGGCGCGGGGCGATGGCAGGTCATCCGCAAGGTGATCGTCCCCTTCTCCGTCCCCGGCCTGCTCGACGCCATGCGGGTGAACATCGCCGCCACCTGGAACCTGGTGGTGGTGGCCGAGCTCATCGCCGCCACCGAGGGCCTCGGGTACCGGATCGTCCGGGCCCAGCGCTTCCGGCAGACGGACACCATCTTCGCCGTGCTCATCGTCATCGGCCTGATCGGGGTGACCATGGACCTCGCGTTCCGGTTCCTGCGCAACCGGGTGGCCCCGTGGGCCCGATGACTGCCATCCCCAAGCTGCGGATGATCGCGGTGACCAAGGACTACCCGGCGGCCAAGGGGAAGGTGGTGCGGGCGCTGCTCGACGTCGACCTCCACGTCGACGAGGGGGAGCTGGTCTCGCTGGTGGGAGCGTCGGGCTGCGGGAAATCGACGCTGCTGGCGATCGCCGCCGGCCTGGTCGAACCCACCGACGGGGCGGTGCTGGTCGACGGCCGCCACGTCACCGGCCCCGGCCCCGACCGGGGACTCGTCTTCCAGGGCTACTCGCTCTACCCGTGGCGCACGGTGGCGGAGAACGTGGCCTTCGGGCTGGAGCTGAAGAAGCTGCCCAAGGCCGACATCGCCGAGCGGGTGGCCCGCTACCTGGCGGTGATGGGCCTGTCGGAGTTCGCGGGGGCGCTGCCCCGTGCGCTGTCGGGCGGCATGCAACAGCGGGTGGCCATCGCCCGGGCCCTGGCCACCGAGCCGTCGGTCCTGCTCTTCGACGAGCCCTTCGGGGCGCTCGACTCCCAGACGCGGGCGTCGATGCGCGACTTCGTGGTCCAGGTCCAGGCCGACACGGGGGCGACGATCCTCATGGTGACCCACGACGTGGAAGAGGCGGTCTACCTGTCCAGCCGGGTGTATGTGCTGTCGTCCCGGCCGGGTCAGGTGGCGGCCGAGCTGGCCATCCCCTTCGGGCGGGGACGGGAGCGGTCGTTGCTGCGGGACCAGACGTTCCGGGAGCTGTGCTGGTCCATCGACGACCTGCTGGCGGGCGACGCCGCCGGCCCAATGAATGAAATGGCAAGCTGACCGGCCATGCTCCTCACCCCCCACGAACAGGAGCGGCTGCTCATCCACGTGGCCGCCGGTCTGGCTCGGGAGCGGCGGGCCCGGGGCCTCCGGTTGAACTACCCGGAGGCGGTGGCGGTGCTGACCTCGTTCCTCATGGAGGGCGCCCGCGACGGGCGGTCGGTCACCGACCTCATGGAGAGCGGGCGGGGCGTGCTCTCCCGGGACGACGTCATGGAGGGCGTCCCCGAGATGATCCACGAGGTCCAGGTGGAGGCCACCTTCCCCGACGGGACCAAGCTGGTCACCGTCCACCAGCCGATCCCATGAGCCAACCGCGAACCGGTGACACTTCGCCCGCCCCTGGCCGGTTCAACCGTCACCAGTTCGGTGCGGGCCGATGATCCCCGGCGAGGTGGTCCTCGGGGACGGGCCGGTGGAGATCAACGTCGGCAAGCCGGTGACCCGGCTGGTGGTGGCCAACACCGGCGACCGGCCGGTGCAGGTGGGGTCGCACTACCACTTCGCGGAGGCCAACCCCGCCCTCGAGTTCGACCGGGTGGCGGCCCGGGGCCTGCGGCTGGCCATCCCCGCCGGCACCGCGGTGCGCTTCGAGCCGGGCATCGAGCGGGAGGTCGACCTGGTGCCGATCGGCGGGCTGCGGGTCGTTGCCGGGCTGCGGGGCGAGGTCGGCGGGCCGCTGGATGGCCATGGATAGGGCCCGCTACAACCTCCTGTTCGGCCCCACCGTCGGCGATCGCATCCGCCTGGCCGACACCGACCTGTTCATCAAGGTGGAGGAGGACCGGGCCGCCGGCGGGGACGAAGCCGTCTTCGGCGGGGGCAAGGTCATCCGGGAGTCGATGGGCCAGGGCCGGGCCACCCGGGCCGAGGGGGCGGCCGACACGGTCATCACGGGGGCCGTCGTCCTCGACCACTGGGGAGTGGTGAAGGCCGACGTCGGGATCCGCGACGGTCGCATCGTGGGGCTGGGGAAGGCGGGCAACCCCGACACCATGGACGGAGTCCATCCCGCGCTCGTGATCGGTCCGTCCACCGAGGTCATCGCCGGGAACGGGCGCATCCTGACCGCGGGCGCCATCGACTGCCACGTCCACCTGATCTGCCCCCAGATCCTGGAGGAGGCCCTCGGCGGCGGGATCACGACGATCATCGGCGGGGGGACGGGACCGGCGGAGGGGACCAAGGCCACCACCGTCACGCCGGGGGCGTGGCACCTGGCCCGGATGCTGGAGGCCCTCGACGGGTGGCCCGTCAACGTGGCCCTGCTGGGCAAGGGCAACACGGTGTCGGCGGAGGGGATGTGGGAGCAGCTGCGGGCGGGGGCGTCCGGCTTCAAGCTGCACGAGGACTGGGGCACCACACCTGCCGCCATCGACGCCTGCCTGCGGGTGTGCGACGTGGCGGGCGTGCAGGCCGCCATCCACACCGACACCCTCAACGAGGCCGGGTTCGTGGAGTCGACGTTGGCCGCCATCGCCGGCCGGGGCATCCACGCCTACCACACCGAGGGGGCGGGAGGCGGGCACGCGCCCGACATCATCACGGTGGCGGGGAAGCCCAACGTGCTCCCGTCGTCGACCAACCCGACCCGCCCGCACACGGTCAACACCATCGACGAGCACCTCGACATGCTCATGGTCTGCCACCATCTCAACCCGGCGGTGGCCGAGGACCTGGCCTTCGCCGAGAGCCGTATCCGCCCCTCGACCATCGCCGCCGAGGACTTCCTCCACGACATGGGGGCGATCTCCATGATCGGGTCGGACTCCCAGGCCATGGGCCGGGTGGGGGAGGTCGTCCTGCGGACGTGGCAGACGGCCCACGTGATGAAGAAACGTCGTGGCTCGTTGCCGGGGGACTCGGTGGCCGACAACCACCGGGCCCGGCGCTACGTGGCCAAGTACACCATCTGCCCGGCGGTGGCCCATGGCCTGGAGGGCGAGATCGGGTCGGTCGAGGTGGGCAAGCTGGCCGACCTGGTCCTGTGGGAGCCGGCCTTCTTCGGGGTCCGGCCGCACGCGGTGATCAAGGGGGGGATGATCGCGTGGGCGGCCATGGGCGACGCCAACGCGTCGATCCCGACGCCCCAGCCGGTGCTGCCCCGGCCGATGTTCGGGGCCGCGCCCCGGGCCGCGGCCTCGACCAGCATGGCCTTCGTGGCGCCGGTGGCGGTGGAGGACGGGCTGGCCGACCGGTTGGCTCTGGGCCGGCGGCTGGTGGCGGTGGCCGACGTCCGATCGCGGACCAAGGCCGACATGGCCGAGAACGACGCCTTGCCCGTCATCACAGTCGAGCCGGATACCTTCACGGTGCGGATCGACGGCGAGGTGGTCGAGGCCGCGCCGGCCACCGAGCTGCCGATGGCGCAGCGCTACTTCCTGTTCTGAGCATGTCGTCCCTGGCTGCGCTGCTCCTGGCCGACGGGCGGTTCCCGGCCGGGGGCCACGCCCACTCGGGCGGGCTCGAGGAGGCGGTGACCTCGGGTCGGGTGTGCGACGTGGCGTCGCTGGCTGCATTTCTCGAGGGACGGCTGGCCACCGGCGGACGGGTGGCGGCGGGGCTGGCGGCGGTGGCCTGTGGGAGGAGGGCGCCGGCGGACGTCCTCGACGCCGAGGCCGACGCCCGCATGGCCTCGCCCGCGGTGCGGGCCGCGTCCCGCCGCCAGGGCCGACAACTGCTGCGGGCGGCGTCCCACTCGTGGGCGCTGGCGGTCCATGAAGCGCACTTCCCGGTGGCGGTGGGGGTGGTGGCGGCGGCGGCCGGGTTGGCGCCGGTGGAGGCGGCCCGGTGGGCGGCCTACGACGCAGTGATGAGCCCGGCGACCGCCGCCGTCCGGCTGCTGGGGCTCGACCCGTTCGCGGTGTCGGCCCTGGTGGCGGGGCTGTCGTCGGCCATCGACGAGGTGGCGGCGGAGGCGGCTGCGTTCGCCGCCGGTGACCGTGGTCTGGAGGAGCTGCCGTGCGGGGCGGCGCCGCTGCTCGACATCGGGGCCGAGGTCCACGCCCTCCGGGAGGTGCGTCTCTTTGCCTCATGACGACCACTTCGAGCCAGCGCCGACGGCCACCGGCCGGGCCCTGCGCATCGGCATCGGCGGTCCCGTCGGGAGCGGGAAGACGGCGCTGGTGGCGGCCCTGTGCCGCGCGTTGGGGGACGAGCTGCGGCTGGGCGTCGTCACCAACGACATCTACACCGAAGAGGACGCCGAGTTCCTCCGCCGGGCGGGGGTGTTGGACGATGACCGCATCGTGGCCGTGCAGACCGGGTGCTGCCCCCATACCGCCATCCGGGACGACATCTCCGCCAACCTGGAGGCGGTGGAGGACCTGGAGGCCCGCCACCGGCCGCTCGACCTGGTCCTGGTCGAGAGCGGGGGCGACAACCTCACGGCCACGTTCAGCCGGGGCCTGGTCGACCGGCAGGTGTTCGTGATCGACGTGGCCGGGGGCGACAAGGTCCCTCGCAAGGGGGCCGGGCGTGACGTCGGCCGATCTCCTGGTCGTCAACAAGACCGACCTGGCTTTCATGGTGGGGGCCGACCTGGCGGTGATGGACCGCGACGCCCGGGCCCGGCGGGGAGACGGGCCGGTGCTGTTCAGCTCGCTGGTGGAGGACCCGGGCGCGTCGGCGGCGGCCGACTGGGTGCGAGCGCAGCTGGCGGCCTGGCGTCACATCCACGTGGCTCCGTGATCGCCCGGGCTCGGGTGGTGGTGGAGGTCGACGGCGGGGGCGGGTCCCGGCTGGCGTGCCTCCGGTCCGAGGGCCCGCTGGTGCTGCGTCCGGCGCCGGGCGCGGTGGTCCACCTGGTGGGGGGCGCCGGCGGTCCGCTCGGCGGCGACGTGCTGCGGATCGAGGTCGTGGTGGGGCCGGGCGCCGAGTTGGCGTTGCACACGGTGGCGGCGGCGGTGGTGCTGCCGGGGCGGGGCGTGGCGCCGGTGCCGTCGGTGGTCGAGATCGACGCGTGGGTGGGCGAGGGTGGCTCGCTGCGGTGGCTGCCGGAGCCAACCGTCGCCGCCGGCGCCTGCCGGCACCAGGCCCGGGCCCGGGTGGTGCTGGAGTCGGGGGCGCGGCTGGTGTGGCGGGAGGAACTGGTGCGGGGCCGCCACCATGAGGAGGGCGGGTCGGTGTCGAGCCGGCTGTCGGTCGACTACGGGGGCGCGCCGCTAGTACGCCACCTGGTCGAGGTGGGTCCGGAGCATTGCTCGTGGTCATCGCCCGCGGTCGGCGGGGGAGCCCGATGCACGGGATCGCTGCTGGTGGTCGACCCGGCGTGGGCCGGCGGTGCCACGGCGCCCGGGCCGGTCGTCGTCGACGACGGCGGGGGGTCGGCGGTGGCGCTCCCGTTGGCGGGGCCGGCGGTCCACGTGGTGGCCCTGGCCGCCGACGCCCGCAGCCTCCGCCGGCTGCTCGCCCTTCCGGGGCATCAAAACGAGCGGTAGCCGCACCTTTTCCTGCCCAGAACGCCATGAGTCGATAAGTCGGGGCGCTCCGTCGCGCCTCCCCTCCGGTGAAGCCCACACCGAGGAGGACGCCATGACCGCCACCGACCGCTCGCCGAACCGTCCCCGACGCCTGCTGGCCGCCGTCGTCGGCGCCACCGTGCTGGTGCTCAGCCAGTTCGCGGGCGCGTGGGCCGTGTCCGCCGCCCCGACACGCACCGCCCCCGGCGGTGACCAGCCGCCGGTGACGATCGGTGGGCTGGTGAGCGCCACCCCTCCGACCTCGACCACGACCACGTCGATCCCCACGCTCGTCCTGCCCCGCCCATCGCCCCGCCCGAACCGGAGCTGGAGCCGGAGAGCCCCCGGTGACCTTTGAGCCCGACTGTCCGCCCGTTCCCGGCGGCCCGGCTGATGACTGCCCGTCCCCCGAATGTCCCCTGCCGGTTCGGCCGTCTGTTCCCCCCCGGTTGCCAGCCGGAGTGCCCCCCGGCGCCCGGCGGGCCAGGGCGGTGGGACGATCGTCCAGGTGATCGGCGGGCCCCCGCCGGCGAGCTACCGGGTCGTGAACGACTCGGCCATGCGCCGCAACTCGTCGGCCGAGGCGTCGCCGGCGACGGTGACCACCAGCCGGTCGTCGATGGCCCACACGTGGGGAATGCCCCGGGGCGACACCAGCAGTTCGGCGTCCGCCCCGGCCAGCGCCCCCTCGCCGATCACGAAGGGCGTCGGCGTGTCGACCACGCCCTCGCCCGACGCCAGGGGGTCGGCCCAGCAGGCGGACGGGTCCGAGCCGGGCAGCTCCCGGTTGCACCGGTCGATCCCGTCCCGCAACCGCGTCGTCACCACGATCCGGTCGAAGCCCCGCCGGTAGGCCACCGACACCACGCCCGGCGCCGGCGGGTTCATCCCCTCGGTGCCGGTGGGCCCGCCCACCCCGGCCGCCGTCACCTCGGCCAGCTCGAAGCCGTCGGGCACGTCGGACGGCAGGACCGGCCGGTAGCCGACGACGGCGGCCGCCTCGTCGAGGGTCACGAGCCGGAAGCCCCGGTCCTGACGGAAGACCTCGGCCCCGGCGGGGAAGTCGAGCTCGAACGCCGAGGGGTCGACCGGCTCGTCGGCCACCAGGCCCGACAGCCGGACCTCGTGGAGGAAGCGTCCCTCCAGGGATTCGGTGATGCGCAGCGGGAACCCGCTCTCGCGGTCGACGAGCACCTCCAGCTGGTCGCCGCTCCCACCCGGCCCGGCCAGCTTGTTGGGGACAACGGGGGTCACCAGCCGCCACGCATCCCGCCCCTGCTCGACGACCTCCGTCACCGGGACGTCGGACGTGTCGGTGACGAAGGCCCGCACCACTGACCCCAGCTCCCGGCGCAGCGGCGACCGGCCGAAGTCGTCGGGCGGCCCGGCGCCCACGTTGGTGATCTCCAGGCCCTGGGGCCCGGCGCCGAAGTCGTTCACCTCCCGGACAGTCCGGGACGACGCGCCGAACGCCATGTCGTCGGTGACGCCGATCCCGATCCCCGTCACCCGCTCGTCGCCGGCGGCGGTGGTGACGAACGACCAGGTGAACGTGGTCCGCCCCCCGGCCTCGGGCGGGAAGCACTGCCCGTAGGGGATCTCGCACTCCAACGAGATCTCCCCCCGCAGGGACTCGAGCGACGCCAGCGCGCCCGCCACCCTCGACCGCACCTCCGAGGCGGTTATCAGCACCGGTTCCACGCCTGGCTGGCGGCGAGTGGTGACGACGGACGAGATGGCGAGCACGACGACCACCACCGCGGCCGCGGCCGCGGTCAGCAGGTACGGGCTCGTCCATCGCGGCCGGCGGGGCGATCCCGGATGGCGGGCGGCCTCCGCCTCCAGTCGGGCCATGAGCCGGGGGTGGAAGTCGGGGCCGTGGTCGGGCACATCCAGCCGCCGGAGGGCCTCGCCCAGCCGCTCGTCGCGGTGGGCTCCGGTCGCTCACTCGCCCGCTCCCAGCACGGTGCGGAGGGCGGCCCGGGCCCGGCTCAACCGGGACCCGATGGTGCCGGCGGCCACCCCGAGCACGTCGGCCGCCTCGCCGTAATCGAGCCCGTAGGCGTCGACCAGGAGGACCGCCGCCCGTTGATCGGACGGGAGGGTGTCGAGGGCGGCGGCCAGGTCCCCCCGGCCGACGGCGATGTCGGCCGGGTCCGGTCGGGCGTCGGCGGTCTCCACCTGGTCGTCGAGGGCCACCGTCGCCTTTCGGGACCGGAGGTCGTCGATGCAGGCGTTGTAGACGATGCGGTACAGCCACGTCCCCAGGGCCGACTCGCCCTTGAAGCGGGGGAGCGAGCGGAAGGCCTTGACGTAGGCCTCCTGGAGGACGTCGTCCATCCGGTCCCGGTCGCCGAGGAGACGGTAGGCCAGGCCCCGCAGGCGGTGGTCGTAGTGGTCGACGATCTGGGCGAAGGCCTGGTGGTCGCCCCGCCGGGCCCGGGCTACGACCAGGCGGTCGATGTCACCTGTGGCTCGGGGGACGGCAGCCGCTCGCAGCCAGCCAAGGACCCGGGCGGAGATCGGTAGGTCGACGACGATGTCCATGCGTGGGCTTGGACGGGCCGTCCCCGGGATCCTTCCCCTGTCGCTGTTACCGAACTGCAACGGAACGATCGGGCCGTCCACCCCGTCCGACAGGGTATGAGAACGACCCGCATCCTGAAGGGCATGTCGGCCGCGGTCGCGAGCCTGACCGCGCTCGTCGCGGTCGCCCTGTTCGCCCTCCAGGGCCAAACCGACGCAGTGGCTGAGGTTCCGAACGTGCCCGCGCCAATCGACAGTACGACAACCACGTCGACGGTCCCGCCCACGACGGTTACCCCGCCGACGACCGAGCCCCAGCCCGACACCGACCCCGTCCCCGTCCCCGACCCCGTCCCCACCAGCGGCACCCTCCGACCCGGCGCCCACGGGCCCGAGGTGCTCGCCCTCCAGCAGCGGCTGCGGAGCCTGGGCTACTGGCTCGGCACCCCCGACGGCACCTACGGCGGACTCACCGTCCAGGCGGTCATGGCCTTCCAGAAGGTGGAGGGCATGGAGCGGGACGGCATCGTCGGCGCCGCCACCGCCGCCGCCCTCGAGACCGCCTCCCGTCCGGCGGCGGGTGCCGGCGCCGGTGGCGACCTCATCGAGATCGACAAGGACCGCCAGGTGCTGTTCGTCGTCCGTGGCGGCCAGGTCGAGTGGGTGCTGAACGTGTCCACCGGCACCGAGGAGCCCTACTGGGTCAACGGCCGCACCGAGATCGCCGACACCCCGGTCGGCGAGTGGAACGTGGCCTGGGCGTTCGACGGGATCGACGTCGGCGAACTGGGCGGGCTCTACCGGCCCCGGTACTTCCACCGGGACGGGATCGCCGTCCACGGCTACTCCGACGTGCCCGCCTACCCCGCCTCCCACGGCTGCGTCCGGGTGAGCAACGCGGCCATGGACTGGATCTGGGCCGAGGGCCTCATGCCCATCGGCGCCGCCGTCTGGGTGCACTGACGGCTGTGGCCGGCGCCGCCTTGGGGCCGGCTGATGAGGACGCCCGCGATCACGAGCACGGCCAGGCTCGGGGCAGGACAGTCCAAGGCGGACCAGCCCGGCGGGCGCGGAGTGCCCACCGCCGGTCGAGAGCAAGCCAGGGCCGAGCGGCGCATGACCCGCCGGCGTCCTCTAGCAGCCGCGAGCCGCCACCAGCTCCGGTTGCCGGGCATCGGGATCGGGCGGTGGTCCGTGGGGCCCCTCCCACAACCAGCGTTTCCCCCGGCGGGAGATGCGGTACCCGTGGTGGGTCTTGAGGTAGTGGTGGAACCAACACAGCCGGCAGAGATTGGCCAGCAGGGTGCGCCCGCCCTCGGCGACGGCACGGATGTGGTCGATCTCCAGGTCCTTGTCGACCGAGCACCCCGGCACCACGCACACCCGGTCCCGCTCGCTGAGCGCGGTCTTGACCCGGGCCGGGATGCTGCGCCCCAGGTGCACGACCTTAAGCACCTCGCCGTCGTCGACCTCCAGCGCCGCCACCACCGCGTCGGGCACCAGGGCCTGCACCCAGTCCACCGTCACCGGCCCCGCCCCCGGCACCTCGCACACCTCCCCCCGCTCGGTGCGGCCCCGCACCAGGGCGGCGTGGTCGACCCGCACGTGGATCATGGCCGTCGTGGGCCGCAGCGGACCGGCCGGCTGGGTGCCGGCTGAGCAGCGGGCCATCTCCACCAGGGCGTCGGCCGCCACTGCGCCGTCGGAGTCCCTACGGCGCTTGCGGCCCCGGTCGGCCTCCGCCCGCCGGCGGGCGATGGCCTGGCGGTGGGGCTCCATGGCGGCCATGAGCTCGGCCCCCGCCTCGGGGGTGAGGCTGCCCGAGAAGCGGAACGAACCCTCCCCGTCGACCCAGTGCCGGAAGTGGCGCCGGCGATGGGCCCGACGGTGGCGTTCGACCTCGTCGGTGGCCGCCGCCCGCACCCGGGCCGCCGCCCGTTGCAGCTCCAGGTAGTTCTCGGTCTCGGCCAGCTCCAGCAGTTCGGCCTCCGAGGTGGGATCGAGGACGGCGGCGCTGGCCACCTCGATCACCTCCCCCTCGGTCAACGACCCCGACCGGAACTTCTCCTCGGTGGCGGGCAGGCTGCGCATGGCCTCGGCCGCCTCCAGCAGGTCGACGGCGTGGCGTACCGACGTGCCGCTGACTTCCGCCACCAGATGAGCGGGCGAGCGATGCCCGGCACCGAACCACGCCTGGGATTCCGCCACCCGCCGCGAGCACAAGACCTTGCCCGCCGCCGCCAGCCGCTCGACGCGACCGAACAACCTCAACACTTCAAGCGACTCCGACGCCTCCAGCGCCTCAGGGTCGAGCACCCGCAGCATCCCTTCCAGCTCCGAGAGCACCTGGCGCAGCCGATCGAACATGTATTCGAGCATACCATACCCCTGAGACAAAAACACCACATTCCGATGGTTCCTGTATCCCAGCCCCGCCTCCACCTTGGCGCGGGCACTAGCTTCGACCGCCATGCGATCGTCGCCCGTCCGGCTCGCCGCCCTCGCCTGTGCCCTCGTCCTGGCCTTAGCCGGGTGTGGGAAGCTCGGACAGCGAGGGTGACGACGCCACCGCCTCCACCGCGGGGCCGGCGGCGTCCACCACGCCGCCGACGTCGGCCCCCCCCAGCGTGCTGGCCATCGTCTCGCCCGCGACCGGCGACGTGGTCCAGGGCAACGTCGTCACCCTCGACGTCACCAGCTCGGGCATCACCATCGTCCCCGCCGACGGGAACACCTCCCCTCGCAGCGGCCACTACCACGTCTTCGTCGACCGCGACCCCGTCGACCCCGGCAACGTCATCCCCCTGGCCGCCGACATCATCCACACCACGGCCGACCCCATCCTGATCCCCGGGCTCCGCGTCGGCCCCCACCGGGTGACGGTCGCCTACGGGGACGGCACCCACCGCCGGCTCGGCTTCACCGAGGCGGCCACCTCGTTCACCGTGGCCGGGCCATCCATCGACGCGACCGCCCCGCCCAACGTGCCAAGTGGCCAGCCCGTCGTCGTCACCGTCGCCCTCGAGGGCCTATCGATCCCGGCTGACGCGCTGCTCTACGTGGTGGTGGACGGCCGCCCCTTGGCCCCGTCGGGCGAGACGGTCCCCGAGGACGCGGTCCAGTCCTCGGAGACGACGATCAGCGTCCCCGACCTCGCCCCCGGCCCCCACACCATCTGGGTGGTGGCCGGCAGCCCGGATCGGACGCCGCTGGCGCCGTCGGTGTGGGACCTCGTCGCCGTCTCGGTCACCTGACGGCTCAGTAACCGAGTCGGGGGTCGACCACTCCCAGCAGCGGCTCGCCCCGCAGATAGCGGCCGAGGTTCTCCGTCACCCGCCGGGCGAAGAGGGGCTCGGCCATGGCCCACGTGTTGGCGGTGTGGGGCGTTATCAGGCAGTTGTCGAGGTCCCACAGGGGATGGTCGGCAGGCAGGGGCTCGGGCTCGGTGACGTCGAGGGCGGCCCCCCCGATCACCCGCCGGCGCAACGCGTCCACCAGGTCGTCGGTGACCACGTGGCGGCCCCGGGCCACGTTCACCAGCCAGGCGTGGGGCTCCATCAGCGCCAGCTCGGCCGCCCCCATGACCCCCTCCGTCTCCGGCGTGAGGGACAGGGCCAGCACGACCAGGTCGGCGCCGGGTAAGACGTCGTGCAGCCTCTCGGGGCCGACCACTCGATCCGCCCCCGCCACCGGGCCGACGTGGCGGCGCACCACCGTCGTCTCCACGTGGAAGGGAGCGAGAAGGCGCAGCAGCGCCTCGGTGATCCCGCCGCCGCCGACCACCGTCACCCGCCCGTCCATCAGCCGGCGTCCGCCCTGCTCCCCCCACGCGTCGGCCCGGCCCCGCTCCGGCAGACGTCGCATCCCGGCCAGGCCCAGGGCCAGCGCGTGCTCGGCGACCGGCTCCGAGTAGGCGCCCTTGGTGCTGGTCCACGTGCGCTGATCGTCGAGCAGGGACAGGAACGCGTCCACCCCCGCGAACGGCAGCTGCACCCACCGGACCCCGGGGGCGCGGGCGAGGGTGGCGGCCAGCCCGGGCCCGTCCATGGGCTCGGTCCACACCAGGACGTCGGCCCCCGACGGGTCGACCACCACCCCGCCGCCGGCGACGACCGCCTTCACGATCACGGGCGACATCTCGGGCGCGATCGCACAGAACACCGGCAACGAGGCGGCCACCCCCGGCCCAGTCACCGCCTCACCGCCTCACCGCGTCACCCGGTCAGTCGGCGGCGGCTACGTCGGCCGCCCGAGCGCGGACCGCCCGCTCGATCCCGTCCTTGCCCTCCAGCAGGATGCGGCACACGGGGCCGGCCACCTTGGGATCGGCCAGGGCCCGATCGGTGGCGGCCGGGATCTCGGGCCGGACCAGCTTCGGGTAGAAGCCGTTGGCCAGGGCCAGCGCCTCCTCTCGGGAGCGCCCGCTCCACCACTCCGTCACCGACCCGAAGTAGGGGTCGACGTAGGGCTCGAGCAGGTGGTCCTGGCCCCACTGCCAAAACCCGCCGGCGATGGCCCGCAAGGTGGCCAGGGGCAGGCCGGGGGACGTCGCCCGAGCCCACGCCTCCGCCTTGGCCTCGGCCGTGGGCATCGACGCCCGGGCCGTGGCCGCCCGTCGGCGGCCGATGTCGGTTGGGTCGCGCTCGAGCTCGGCCGCCACCACCGCCTCGGCGTCGTCGACCCCCGCCGCGGCCAACGCACCGACGATGCTCCAGCGCAGGTCGGTGTCGACCTTGAGCCCGTCCACCACGACCGTCCCGTCGAGCAGGCCCCGGGCGAAGGCGAGGTCGGCGGCCGACTCTCCCGCGGCCAGCAGGTGGCGGACCCAGATCAGCTGCCGGTCGGACCCGGCCGGGGCCGAGGCCAGCTCCGCCCGGGCCTGGGCGGCCAGGGCGGCCAGCGCCGGCGGGCGGTTGGCGGGGTCGCCGTAGGCGTCGACCGCGCTGTTGGCCTGGCCCACCAGGCGGGCCAGCGTCGAGTCGTCGGGCTCGCCGGCGGCGTGGGCCAGCACCAGGTCGACGAACCGGCGGGTGGGCAGCTCGGCGTCGCGCACCATGTCCCAGGTCGACGACCAGCACAGGTTGCGGGCCAGGGGGTCGGCGATGGCGCTCAGATGGTGCTCGAGAGTGGCGACCGACCGCTCGTCGAGACGGACCTTGGCGTAGGTGAGGTCGTCGTCGTTGAGCAGGACCAGGTCGGCCGGCTCCTCGCCCAGCAGGTCGATGACCTCGGTGGACTCGCCGATCACGTCCAGCTCCACCCGCTTCCGGCGCACCAAGCCGCCACTCTCGTGGTCGTACAACCCGATGGCCAGCCGGTGCGACCGCAACGGCTCCCCCGACTGGGCGATGGCGAAGGCGTCGTAGCGCCCGCAGGTGACGTTGAACGACGCCCGCAGGGTGTTGACCCCCGACGCCTCCAGCCACTCCTCGGCCCACGGCTCCAGCTTGCGGCCGCTGGTCTCCTCCAGCGCGCCGAGGAAGTCGGACAGGGACGCGTTGGACCACTCGTGGCGACGGAAATAGCGCCGGACCCCCTCGGTGAACGCCTCCTTGCCCACCCACGCCACCAGCTGCTTGAGCACCGACGCCCCCTTGGCGTAGGTGATCCCGTCGAAGTGGAGGCGGACGGAGTCGGAGTCGACGATGTCGGCCGAGATGGGGTGGGTGGTGGGGAGCTGGTCCTGTACCAGGGCCCACGCCTTGTCGCCGGAGGCGAAGCGGACCCAGGCGTCGGTGAACCGGGTGGCTCGGGCCACAGCGTCGTTGCCCATGTAGGTGGCGAAGCTCTCGTTGAGCCACAGGTCGTCCCACCAGCGCATGGTCACCAGGTCGCCGAACCACATGTGGGCCATCTCGTGGAGGATCGTCCCCGCCCGCCGCTCGTAGGAGGCATCGGTGACCCGCGACCGGAACACGTAGTTCTCGTTGAACGTCACGCAGCCCGGGTTCTCCATGGCCCCGAAGTTGAACTCGGGGACGAAGAGCTGGTCGTACTTGGGGAAGGGGTACGGGTAGCCGAACTCGGCCTCGAAGAAGTCGAGCCCCTGGCGGGTGACGGTGAGGATCTCGTCGGGGTCGAGGTACCGGGCCAATGACTCCCGGCAGTAGATCGACAGCCCGATGCCCCGGTACTCCTCGTGCACCGCGTAGTAGGGACCGGCCACCAGGGCGGCCAGGTAGGTGGAGATGCGCCGGGTGGTCGCGAACCGCCACCGGCCCCCATCGCGCGCCGCGACGGGAGCATTGCTCACGACCGTCCACTCCGGCGGGACGACGACGGCGAGGTCGAAGGTGGCCTTGAGGTCGGGTTGGTCGAAGCAGGCGAAGACCCGGTGGGCGTCGTAGGGCTCGAACTGGGTGGCCAGGTAGCGCTTGCCGTCGGTGGGGTCGTCGAAGCGGTGGAGGCCGACGCCTGTGTGCTGGTACTCGCAGTCGGCCACCACGGTCAGGACGTTGTCCGCCTCCAGCCCGGCCAGGTGGATGCGACTGTGCTCGCCGTCGAAGGCGTCGAGGGGGACGGGCCGACCGTTGAGCGTGATCTCCCGGACGGCGGCCGCGTCGAGGTCGACGAACGTCCCGGCTCCCGGCGTCAGGCAGTCGAAGCGCACCGTCGTCGAACTGGCGAAGGTGTCGCCGTCGCCGGTGAGGTCGAGGGCCACGTCGTAGGTCAGCACCGCCAGGCAGGCGGCCCGCTCGACCGCCTCGGCCCGGGTCAGGTTGTCGTCCTTCATACGGCCAGTCTCGTCATGAAGCGAAGTCTTGTCATAAAGCCAGCATTGTCCGGCACCGGTACGCTCCGTTCCGTGCGGATCGCCGTTGTCTGCCCGTACAGCCTCACCATCCCCGGTGGGGTGCAGGGCCAGGTGCTGGGGCTGGCCCGGGCGCTGCGGACGCTGGGCCACGACGCCCGAGTGCTCGGCCCCTGCGACGGTCCGCCCCCCGAGGTCGGCGTCATCCCCCTCGGCAACAGCATCCCCACCGCCGCCAACGGCTCGATGGCCCCCATCGCCCCCGACCCGTCGTGCGCCTTGCGCACCATCGCCGTGCTCCGCGACGAGCACTTCGACGTCCTCCACCTGCACGAGCCGCTCGCTCCCGGGCCGACCCTCACCAGCCTGGCCCTGGCCTCGGCCCCCCTGGTGGGTACGTTCCACGCCTCCGGGGTCAGCGCCGCCTACCGGGTGATGAAGCCGCTGGCCCGGTGGCTGGCCCACCGGCTCACCTATCGCTGCGCGGTGTCGGAGGACGCCAAGGCCATGGCCGTACGGGCCCTCGGCGGCGACTACCACGTCCTGTTCAACGGGATCGAGGTCGACCGCTTCGCCAAGGCCACGCCTTGGCCCACCGTCGGCCCGACCGTGCTCTTCCTTTCCCGCCACGAGGCCCGCAAGGGACTCGACGTCCTCCTGGCGGCCATGGCCCGCCTGCCCGCCGACGCCCGCCTGTGGGTGGCCAGCGACGGGCCGGAGACGGCCAAGCTGAAAGCCCTCACCGCCGGCGACCACCGGGTGGAGTGGCTGGGCCGCATCGGCGACCACGAGCGGGCCGCCCGCGTGCGGGGGGCCGACGTCCTCTGCGCCCCATCGCTGCGGGGGGAGTCGTTCGGGATGGTGCTGCTGGAGGGCATGGCCGCCCAGACCCCGGTGGTGGCCAGCGACATCCCCGGCTACCGCAACGTGGCTGGTGGGGGGGCGTGTGGCCCAGCCGGCCTGCTGGTGCCGCCGGGCGATTCGGCCGCACTGGCCACCGCCCTCACCCGGGTGCTGTACGAGCCGTCCACCGCCGTCGACCTGGTGGCGGCGGGGGAAACGAGGGCCAACGAGTTCTCCATGGACCACCTGGCCGAGCGCTACCTCGACCTCTACACCTCCGCCGTCGCCCGCCGGTAAACCAGTCCCTCGCTGGCGGCCGTCAGGTCGGGGCGGGTCGATAAATAGCCGCTGGCCAGCAACGGGGACGAGATGAGGTAGTCCGCGGTGGCCCGGTTGCAGGCGATGGGCGTGTTCCATACGACGGCGATGCGCAGGAGCGCCTTGACGTCGGGGTCGTGGGACTGGGCCTCGAGGGGGTCCCAGAAGAACAGGATCAGGTCGATGCGACCCTCCGCCACCCGGGCGCCGAGCTGCTGGTCGCCTCCGAGAGGGCCGCTGAGGAACCGGGTGACCGCGAGCCCGAGCTCGTCCTGGAGCATGCGGCCGGTCGTGCCGGTGGCGTAGAGGTCGTGGCCGGCCAGGATGGGCCGGTTGTAGCGGGCGAAGTCGAGCAGGTCCCGCTTCCTGTTGTCGTGGGCGACCAGGGCGATCCGTCGGGGGGTCGCCGGGTCGGGGGTGACGAGGTGCATGCGCATCACGCTCCGTGGGAGAGGGGTGACATCGGCCTGCGGGACTGGCCCGCGGCGCTGGATGCCGGCGGGAGCAGTATGGCGGATCGGTGGCCGTTGGCCACTGGGATCGTGTGAACAGTCGATGACGACGGCCCGTTGCCCGCCCGCGCCACCGATGGGAGCGGATGCCACTCGTGGTCCCTCGGCGGGACCCGCAGTGGCGATCGCTCGCCGGCTGCCCGGCCTCAGGCGGGCCGGGCACCGTATGATGGGGCCCGCATGATCAAGTGGATCCTCCTCGGAGTGGTGGTCCTGCTCGTCCTGTACGTGATCGTCACCTACAACGGGCTGGTCCGGCTGCGGAACCGGGTCAAGAACGCGTGGTCCCAGATCGACGTGCAGCTCAAGCGGCGCTACGACCTCATCCCCAACCTGGTGGAGACGGTCAAGGGCTACGCCAAGCATGAGCGGGAGACGTTCGAGGCGGTCACCCAGGCCCGGGCCAACGCCATCAACGCCACCGGGGTGGCCGAGCAGGCCCAGTCGGAGAACATGCTCACCGGGGCCCTGAAGTCGCTGTTCGCGGTGGCCGAGGCCTATCCCGAGCTGAAGGCCAACCAGAACTTCCTGGCCCTGCAGGAGGAAGCTCACCGGCACCGAGGGCCGCATCAGCTACGCCCGCCAGTTCTACAACGACGCCGTCCTCCAGCTGAACAACAAGATCGAGAGCTTCCCCTCCAACATCGTGGCCGGGCGGTTCGGCTTCAAGCAGCAGGAGTTCTTCGAGGCCGACGACACCAGCCGCGGCCCCGTGAACGTGCAGTTTTGACGTCTCGGCCTCGCTCCGCTTCGCTCCGCTCGGCCGATTTGATCGAGCCTCCGGTCGCCGGCGGAGCCGGCTCCCTCCGCGCTGAACGCTCGTTGCCGGCAGCCGGTGGGGCCGCCTTCGGCGGCGTTCGCGGCCGCCGGATAAGACCCTGTACGACCAAATTTCGTCCAATAAACGGCGGTCTTGGCTGCTGGTCGGCAGCTTCGTGCTGCTGTTCATGGCCCTGGCGTGGGCCGTCCAGCTGCTCTTCGGCTTCGGGGTCGGTGGGCTGCTGATCGCCCTGGTCGTGGTCGGGATCGGCTCGGCGGTCGCCTGGTACAAGTCCGACGCGGTGGCGCTGGCCATGAGCCACGCCCGGCTCACCACCCCCGAGAGCGAGCCCCGGCTGCACAACCTGGTCGAGGGGCTGTGCATCGCCGCCGGACTGCCCAAGCCCCGCGTCTACCTGATCGACGACCCCGCCCCCAACGCCTTCGCCACCGGCCGCAACCCCCAGCACGCGGCCGTCGCCGTCACCACCGGGCTGATGGAAAAGCTCAGCCGCATCGAGCTGGAAGGCGTCCTGGCCCACGAGCTCAGCCACATCAAGAACTACGACGTGCTGGTGTCCACCCTGGCCGTGACCTTCGTGGGGGTCGTCGCCCTGGTGGCCGACTTCAGCCTCCGCTTCCTCTGGTGGGGCGGCCCCCGCCACCGCGACGACCGCAGCTCGGGCGGCGCCGGCCCGGCCGCGGCCCTGGCCATCGTCGGCTTCGCCCTTCTCCTGGTCGCCCCCCTGGTGGCCCGGGTCATGCAGTTCGCGGTGTCCCGCCGGCGGGAGGCGCTGGCCGACTTCAGCGGCGTGTCCCTCACCCGCTACCCGCCGGGCCTCATCTCGGCCCTGGAGAAGCTGAAGAACGACTCCACGGTCGTGCACTCGTCGTCGCGGGCGACGGCCCACCTGTGGATCGAGTCGCCCCTGGCTCGAACCGAGCAGGAGGGCCGTCTAGCGTGGTTGAACCGCCTGTTCGATACCCATCCGCCGCTGGACGAGCGGATCCAGGCCCTCAAGGAGCTGTAAGAGACAATGGCAACTCTTCGCCGGCGCGGAGCCATGGGCCTGGTCGTGGTCCTCCTGATGGCCACCGCCGCCGCCTGTGGTGGCGGCAAGAAGGCGGCCCAGGGCCGTTCCTCCACCACCGTCCCGGCCACCACGACCACCACCATCCCGCCCCAGGCGCCCCTCACCGGGCTGCCCCAGCCCGACCCGGTCAAGCTCCACCGGGCGGCGGTGACGGTCAAGATCGACAACAACGCCGCCGCCCGCCCCCAGGCCGGCCTCGACACGGCCGACGTGGTCTACGAAGAGGTCACCGAGGGCATCACCCGCTTCGTGGTGGTGTTCCAGTCCACCGACGCCGACCCCATCGGCCCGGTGCGCTCGGTCCGCCCCGCCGACCCGCTCATCGTGGCCCCCCTGGGCGGACTGCTCGTCTTCTCGGGGGGGGCGCCCAACATCGTCCAGCTGGTGCGTAACGCAGGCCTCCGGTTCATCGACGAGAACGCCACCGACGCCCTCTACCGCCGGTCCGGCCGGTCCGCCCCCCATAACCTCTACACCGACACCGAGAGGCTCTACCAGAAGGTCGACGACTCCCAGGAGCCGCCGCCGTTCGCCCAGTTCCTCAAGCCGGGCGAGACCTACGCCGGGGCAGGCGCCACCGCGGTGACGGCCATGGACGTCCCCTTGGCCGACATCCTCGCCTCCTACGCCTGGGACGCCTCCGCCAATGGCTGGAAGCGTTCCACCAACGGGGTGGAGCACACGTTGGAGAGCGGTGGCGTGTGGACTCCGAACAACGTGATCGTCCAGTTCGTCGCCTACTCCCGCTTCGCAGCCGACGCCGCCGTCACCTACCCCGAGGTCCTCGACACGGGCGAGGCCTGGTACTTCGCCAACGGCACGCTGGCCAAGGGGACGTGGTCGAAGAGCTCGGCCAGCGCGGTCACCACCTACTCCGACGCCAACGGCAGCCCGATGATCTTTCCCCCGGGCCGGACGATCGTGGAGATGGTGCACAGCGACGCCTCCGTGAGCGTCGAGTCGCCACCCCCGCCGTCGACGTCGACGGTGCCGCCCACGACCGTCGGCTGAATCCGGCCAGGTCCCGGTGGCCGGAACCGTAGAATGGTCGCCGTGACGGACGCGCAGACGAACCGACCGGCAACCGGCAGTGACCTGGTCAAGCGGGGCCTGGCCGAGATGCTCAAGGGCGGCGTGATCATGGACGTCGTCACCGCCGGTCAGGCCCGGGTGGCGGAGGACGCGGGGGCGGTGGCGGTCATGGCCCTCGAACGGGTCCCGGCCGACATCCGGCGCGACGGCGGCGTGGCCCGCATGAGCGACCCGGCCATGATCGAGGCCATCCAGGCCGTGGTCACCATCCCGGTGATGGCCAAGGCTCGCATCGGCCACTTCGCCGAGGCCCAGATCCTCGAGGCGCTGGGCGTCGACTTCGTCGACGAGAGCGAGGTCCTCACTCCGGCCGACGAGGCTCACCACATCGACAAGCGGGGGTTCACGGTCCCGTTCGTGTGCGGCGCCACCAACCTGGGTGAGGCCTTGCGCCGCATCTCCGAGGGGGCGGCCATGATCCGCTCCAAGGGTGAGGCCGGCACCGGCAACATCGTGGAGGCGGTCCGTCACCTGCGGTCGATCCTGGGCGACATCCGCCAGCTCACGGTGGCCGACGCCGCCGAGCGCTTCGCCTGGGCCAAGCAGCTTCAGGCGCCGATCTCCCTGGTCGAGGAGGTGGCCGAGGCCGGCCGCCTGCCTGTCCCCCTGTTCTGCGCCGGTGGCATCGCCACGCCGGCCGACGCCGCCCTGGTGATGCAGCTGGGGGCGGAGGCCGTCTTCGTCGGGTCCGGCATCTTCAAGAGCGACGACCCCGAGTCCATGGCCAAGGCCATCGTCGAGGCCACCGCCCACTTCAACGACCCCCACATCGTGGCCAAGGTCAGCCGGGGCCTGGGTAAGGCCATGCCCGGCCAGGAGATCGGCACCCTCGGCGTCCGCCTGTCGGAGCGCGGCTGGTGACGTCCCCCCGCCGATTGATCCGCGCAAGTACACGGCCGAGGGGGCAACTGCGCGGATTGTTCGCCGGAGGCGCGACCCGATGAGGCCGCCAGGTGCCCCAGGTGCACAAGGTCGGCATCCTCGCCTTGCAGGGAGCGGTCGGGCTCCACGCTGAGGCGCTGCTCGCCCTGGGCGCGGCCCCAGTCGAGGTCCGCACCCCGGCCGACCTGGCCGGCATCGATGGGCTCGTCATCCCCGGCGGCGAGTCCACGACCCTGTCCAAGCTGCTCGATTCGTCGGGCCTGTTCGACCCCGTCGCCGAGCTGCCTGGCCGACGGCATGCCCGCCTTCGGCACCTGCGCGGGGATGATCCTGCTGGCCGCCGACGTCCTCGACGGCCGCCCCGACCAGCGCCGCTTCGCTGCCATCGACGTCTCCGTCCGCCGCAACGCCTTCGGCCGCCAGGTCGACTCGTTCGAGACGACCCTGGCGGTCAACTGGTCGGGGGGCGACGGGATGGCGGGGCCCCCGTTCCCGGCGGTGTTCATCCGGGCGCCCGTGGTCGAGCGGGTGGGCGAGGGCGTCGAGGTCCTCGCCACTATCGACGGCCGCGCTGTGCTGTGCCGCCAGGGCGGGGTCCTGGTGGCGGCCTTCCATCCCGAGCTGTCAGGCGACCTCCGCCTGCATCAGCGTTTCCTCAGCCAGACCTAGGGAGGACCCATGTCCGGCCATTCCAAGTGGGCCACCATCAAGCACCAGAAGGGCGCCAAGGACAAGGTGCGGGCCAAGGTGTTCGCCAAGGTCCTGCGCCAGGTCGAGGTGGCGGCCCGGGAGGGCGGCCCCGACATGACGGCCAACGCCTCCCTGCGCACGATGTACACCAAGGCCCGGGAGGCCTCGGTGCCGACCGACACCATCGAGCGGGCCATCAAGCGGGCCACCGGCGGCCTCGAGGGCGTCCGCTACGAGGCCATCAACTACGAGGGTTACGCCCCGTGCGGGGTGGCCGTCTACGTGGAGACGCTCACCGACAACCGCAACCGCACCGGTGCCGACGTCCGGGCCATCTTCTCCAAGAACGGCGGCTCGAGCGCGGAGCCGGGGGCGGTGGCGTGGCAGTTCGAGCGCAAGGGGTCGATGGTCGTGCCCAAGACGGCCGACGACGACGAGCTGCTGATGCTGGCCCTGGAGGCGGGTGCCGAGGACCTGGTCGACCAGGGCGACACCTGGCAGGTGATCACGCCTCCATCCGACCTGGCCACCGTGCGCACCGCCCTGGAGGAGGCGGGCCTCGAGGTCACCGACGCCGACCTCACCATGCTCCCGTCGACGACCATCGCCCTGGAGACGGAGACCGACGCCCGCAAGGTCCTCCGCCTGGTGGACGCGCTGGAGGACCACGACGACGTCCAGAACGTCTACGCCAACTTCGACATCCCCGACTCGGTGCTGGAGTCGGTCGAGGCCTGACCCCGAACGGGTGACGTTTTTCGGGGTCAGGACCCCGAAAAACGTCACCGGTTCGCAAAGGGCGGGGAGAATGCTCGATTCCGGGCGGCCCATCCGCTAGCGTTCCGAACGCATGTTCGTCGTCCTGGGGATCGATCCGGGGGTCTCCCGGTGTGGCTACGGGTGCCTGGCCGGGGCCGTCGGCCGCCAGCCCACGTTGGTGGGCGCGGGCGTGCTCACCACGCCGCCGTCCGATCCCCTGCCCACCCGCCTGGCCGACCTCCACCGCGACCTGCAGGCCCTGGTCGAGGAGTTCAAGCCCGACGCGGTGGCGGTGGAGCGGGTGTTCTTCCAGGTCAACGCCCGTACCGCCATGTCGGTCGGGCAGGCCAGCGGGCTGGCCCTGGCCATCGCCGCCAGCGCCGGCTGCGAGGTCGTCCAGTACACGCCCAACGAGGTCAAGCAGGCGGTCGCCGGGTACGGGTCGGCGTCGAAGGAGCAGGTCCAGCGCATGGTCCAGTCCCTCCTCGGACTGGCCGAGCGGCCGCACCCGGCCGACACCGCCGACGCCCTCGCCCTCGCCCTCTGCCACCTGGCCAGCGCGCCCCTGCGCCGCCTGTCCCGGGCGGCGCGGCCGTGATCGGCCAGAGATGATCGGCCAGCGATGATCGGATCGCTGCGGGGCACCGTCGTCCACCGGTCGGCCAAGGGCGAGGTCCTGCTCGAGGTGGGAGGCGTCGGGTACCGCATCTCCGTCCCGCCGCTCACCATGGCCCACCTGGGCGAGCTGGGGTCCACCGCCCTGGTCCACACCCACCTGGCGGTGCGGGAGGACTCGCTCACCCTGTTCGGCTTCGCGTCCCGCGACGAGCGCGACTGCTTCGAGGCCCTCATCGGCGCCCACGGGGTGGGGCCGGCCCTCGCCCTCGCCATCCTGTCGGTGCACGGGCCCACCGCTCTCCGCCAGGCCCTGGCCGACGGCGATCTCGACGCCCTCTGCCTCGTGCCCGGCGTGGGCCGCAAGACGGCGGCCCGGCTCATGATCGAGCTCAAGTCCCGCCTCGACCTACCCGACGACGCCGACGCCATGGCCGCCGCGGTCAACGGCGACGCCCACGGCACCGGCAACGGCAACGGGTCCGCTTCCACCCGGGCCGAGGTGCGGGCCGCCCTTGGCGCACTCGGCTACGAGGCCGACGAGGTCCACCACGCCCTCCGCGACCTCCCCGCCGACGGAGGCGTCGAGGACCTCCTCCGCCAGGCCCTCCGCCTCCTCGGGGTCCACCGATGAGAGATCGAGTGTGCAGTTACGTCGGATATAGCCACACAACTGCACACCCGGCGGCCCGCCGGTGACCCGGAACGAGCTGTTGGCCACGGTCCCCGGGCCGGACGAGGCCCACGAGGAAGTCACCCTCCGGCCCCGGCGGCTGCACGAGTTCGTGGGTCAGGGCCAGCTCCGCCAGCACCTCGAGATCCTCCTGGGCGCGGCCAAAGGCCGCCAGGAGCCGGTCGACCACCTCCTCTTCGCCGGCCCCCCGGGCCTGGGCAAGACCAGCCTGGCCGGCATCGTGGCCGCGGAGATGGGCGTGGGCTTCCGCATCACGTCGGGGCCCGCCCTCGAACGGGCCGGCGACCTGGCCTCCGTGCTCACCAACCTCGACGAGGGCGACGTCCTCTTCATCGACGAGATCCACCGCCTGAGCCGGGTGGTGGAGGAGGTCCTCTACCCGGCGATGGAGGACTTCCAGCTCGACATCGTCATCGGCAAGGGCCCGTCGGCCCGCTCCATCCGGCTCGACCTGCCCCGCTTCACCCTGGTGGGGGCCACCACCCGCACCGGCCTCATCACCGGCCCCCTCCGCGACCGGTTCGGGTTCGTCGCCCGCCTCGACTACTACCGGGTCGACGAGCTGGAGGCCATCGTCCGCCGGGCGGCCGGCATCATGGGCGTCCCCCTCGAGCCCGAGGGCGGCTTCGAGATCGCTCGACGGGCCCGGGGCACGCCCCGAATCGCCAACCGCCTCCTACGCCGGGTCCGTGACTTCGCCGAGGTTCGGGGCGACGGCGTGGTCACCCGGGCCATCGCCGACGCCGCCCTGGAGCTGTTCGAGGTCGACGCCCAGGGCCTCGACAAGGTCGACCGGGCCATCCTCCAGGCGGTGTGCGTGCGCTTCGGTGGCGGGCCGGTCGGGCTGTCCACGGTGGCCATCTGCGTGGGCGAGGAACGGGAGACGGTGGAGGACGTGTACGAGCCGTTCCTCCTCCAACTGGGCCTGCTCCAGCGCACCCCCCGGGGCCGGGTGGCCACGCCCGCCGCCTGGCAGCACCTGGGACTGGAGCCGCCACCGCCGGCGGCCGCCGCCCCCGGTGTCACGCCCCTGTTCGGCTGAGCCCAGCCCTGACCTGTCTGCCTGCGTGTCCGCCTGACCCACCCTCCACGACCCGGGTAGTCTCGCGTCAGGTCCTCGCGGGCCTCCTTCGCCATGGAAGCACTTCTCCCTCTCATCATCACGTTCGGGCTCATGTGGGCGCTGCTCATCCGGCCCCAGCAGCGCCGCGTCCGCCAGCACCAGGAACTGGTGTCCACCCTCGCGGTGGGCGACGAGGTCATCACCACGGGGGGCATCGTGGGCACCATCGTCTCGGTGGTCGACGACATCGTCACCCTCGAGGTGGCGTCCGGCACCTCCATCCGCATGCTCCGCTCCGCCGTCCAGACCCGGATCGCGGGCTACGGCGACGCCGAGGCGTTCGAGGACGAGTTCGCCTACGAGCCCGACGACCAAGAAGACGAAGAACTAGAGGACGAGGTCATCGAGATCGACGACCCGGTCGAAGTGGTGGCCGAGGTCGAGGAGACCACGTACATCCCCCCGAAAGTTTCGCCTCCCGCGGACCCCCCCACGACCCCGCCCTCGACGCCGCCCTCGACCGGGGAGAAGGCCTGATCCGTGCCCCGTTCCATGGCGGTGTGCCTGATCGGGATCCTGGCGTTGGCGGCGGTGGCACTCGGTTTCACCGTCGCTACCGGTAACTCCCCCCAGCTCGGCCTCGACCTCCAGGGTGGGGCGTCGGTGGTGCTCCAGCCTCGCGACGAGGTGGCGTCGGGCCTCCTTGACCAGGCCATCGAGATCATCCGCGACCGGGTCGACGCCCTGGGCGTGGCCGAGCCCGACATCACCCGCCAGGGTGACTCGATCATCGTCTCCCTTCCCGGCGTCCGGAACAAGGACCGGGCCGTCGAGGTCGTCGGCCAGACCGCCCAGCTCTACTTCCGGCCCGTCCTCGAGCGCCTCCCGGCGGTGGCGGCGCCGACCACCACCACCGTTCCCACCGAGCCGACCACCACCCTCGACCCGAGCACGCCCACCACCGTCCCCCTCGACCGCGACACGACCACCACACCCGAAGAGAACACCCCCGAGGCCACGGTGATCCTCCCCGAGAAGGACGACAACGGCAACGTCACCGCCCGCTACCTGCTCGGTCCGGCCGAGGTCACCGGCCAGGCCATGTCGTCGGCCCGGGCCACGGTCAACACCACCAACGGCGTGTGGGAAGTCCAGTTCAGCCTCACCTCGGGCGGGACCACCCAGTGGAACACGATGGCCGAGAAGGTCGGCGTCAACGGCCAGATCGCGATGGACCTCGACGGCATCGTGCAGTCGGCCCCCAGCCTCCAGACCACTAACTTCCCCGGGTCGGGCCAGATCTCGGGCAACTTCAGCGAGCGGGAGGCCAAGGACCTGGCCCTGGTGCTCCGCTACGGCTCGCTGCCCGTCCAGCTCGACCGCCAGACGGTGCAGACGGTGTCGGCCAGCCTCGGCCGGGACTCCCTAAGGGCGGGCATGATCGCCGGCGCGGTCGGGCTCGGCCTGGTGGCGCTGTACATGGTCCTCTACTACCGGGCCCTCGGCCTGGTGGTGTGGTTGGGACTGCTCGTCTCTGGCGCCCTCATGTACTCCCTGGTCACGCTCCTGGGCAACACCAGCGGCCTGGCTCTCACCCTCGCCGGCGCCACCGGCATCATCGTGTCGGTCGGCGTCACCGTCGACTCCTACGTCGTCTATTTCGAGCGGCTGAAGGACGAGATCCGCTCGGGCAAGACCATCCGCTCGTCGGTCGACCGGGGCTTCTCCCGGGCCTACCGGACGATCCTGGCCGCCGACATCGCGTCGTTCATCGGCGCCGTCGTGCTCTACGTCCTCAGCGTCGGCTCGGTGCGTGGCTTCGCCTTCTTCCTCGCCCTTTCGACCCTGCTCGACGTGGTCGTGGCCTACGTCTTCACCCGGCCCATGGTGGTGCTGCTCGGTCGCAGCCAGTTCTTCACCGAGGCCCGGTGGGTCGGCGTGGCCCGGGGCCTGAACGCGCCGGCGGCGGTCGCGCCCGGAGGTGGGCAAGGATGAGCCGCGACGCCGACGGCCGCACCCTCCGCCATCGCCTCTACCACGGCGAGACCTCCTACGACTTCGTCGGCCGGTCACCGCATCTGGTTCATGGTCTCGGCCCTCGTCATCGCTGCGGGACTGTTCTCTCTCGGCACCCAGGGCCTGAACTACGGCATCGACTTCAAGGGCGGCACCTCCTGGGAGGTCAAGGCGCCGGGCGTGTCGGTGGCCGAGGCCCGCGACCGGCTGCGCCCGTTCGGCCTGGGCGACGCCAAGATCCAGATCGCGGGCGGCGACACGGTACGGGTGCAGTCCGACACCCGAGCCCTCGAGGAGCAGGAACAGATCACCGAGGCCATGGCCCAGATGGGCGGCGTCGACACCAGTCAGGTGAGTGTCAACGACGTCGGCCCCTCATGGGGCAAGGACATCACCAAGAAGGCCCGCACCGCCCTCATCGCCTTCTTCGTCCTGATCAGCGCCTACATCTGGCTCCGCTTCGAGTGGAAGATGGCCGTAGCCGCCCTGGCCGCGGTGGTGCACGACATCTTCGTCACCGTCGGCGTCTACTCGATCTCCCGGTTCGAGGTCACCCCGGCCACGGTGATCGCCTTCCTCACCATCCTCGGGTACTCCCTGTACGACACCATCGTCGTGTTCGACAAGGTCGAGGAGAACTCGAAGGGCCTCTCCGCCACCGGCCGGATGACGTACACCGACACCGTGAACCTGTCGATGAACCAGGTCCTGATGCGGTCGCTGAACACGTCCCTGGTCGCCATCCTGCCCATCCTGTCGATCCTGTTCATCGGGGCGGGCGTGCTGGGGGCCACCACGCTGAAGGACTTCGGCCTGGCCCTGCTCATCGGCCTCCTCACCGGCGCCTACTCCTCGATCTTCATCGCCGCGCCCGTGCTCGCCCTCCTCAAGGAACGCGAGCCCCGCTACACCGCCGTGCGCCAACGGCTGCAGGCCAAGGGTGGCGGCGCCGGGCTGCTCACGCCGGCCGCGGCCGCGGCCCTGGCCGCCACCGGCGGGGGAGGGACCTCGACCAAGGCGCAGGGGGGCAAGGCCAAGCCGGCCGCAGGCCCGGCCCGGCCAGCCCCGTCGGGCTCGGGCAAGACCGCGGCCCGTCGGGCAAGCAGGCGCCGTCGAAGCCGGCCGGCGCCATACCCCCCGGCGCCAAGCCCTCCGGCGCCCCGAAAGGCAAGGGCGGCGACGTCCTCGTCCCCGCCCGTCCCACCACCGCGCCCAAGCCCGCCGGCGTCGCCGAGTCAGGCGCGGGCGCCGCGGGCACCGCGGGCACCGGCACCGGCACCGGCGCCGCGGGCACCGGCCCGAGCGGCGCCGGCGGCGGCACCGCCCATCGGCCGGCGGCGAACCGTCCTGGCGCCCCCCGTCCCCGCAAGAAGGGCAAGAAGCGCTGACCGGCGCCGGGCCGATGGACGTAGTCCACCTCAAGGACCACATCCGCGACATCCCCGACTTCCCCCAGCCGGGGATCGTCTTCAAGGACATCACCCCGCTGCTTGGGAACGCCGACGCCTTCCGGTGCATGGTCGACTCCCTCGCCGCCCACTTCGCCGACCGTCCGATCGACAAGGTCGTCGGCATCGAGGCCCGGGGCTTCATCCTGGCCGCACCCATCGCCCACCTCCTCGGCGCCGGCTTCGTCCCCGTCCGCAAGGCGGGCAAGCTCCCGTGGCGGACGCGGGTCGAGGAGTACTCCCTCGAGTACGGCACCGATCGCCTGGAGATGCACGAGGACGCCATCGCCGCCGGCGACAACGTCCTCGTCGTCGACGACGTCCTCGCCACCGGCGGGACGGCCGCCGCCACCCTCCGCCTGGTGGAGGCGGCTGGAGGGACCGTGGTCGGGCTCGGCTTCGTGATCGAGCTCGCCTTCCTCGGCGGCCGCCGCCGCGTCGGCAACCACGACGCCGTCTCCCTTCTCACCTACGAGTAACGGGAGGGGGGCAGGCCCCCCTCCCGGACCCTCCCCCCAGGATGCCGGCCGTCGGCCGGCTCGGGGCCATCCGGAGAGGCCGCCTTCGGCGGCGGGCGCGGCCGGCGGGCTTCCCTCCGCGCCCCCCAGATAGTGCGGGCGCGGCCCACCTAGGTCTTCCTGTGCACGAGTTGAGGTGGCACCGGGTCCCCCATGAGGGGGTCACGGTGATGAATCCTCTGGTTCCTTCCAAAGAACTGGAGACCACCACCGTGACCCTTGACGAGATCGTCTATCACCGACGCGTCCGTGTGCTCGACCACGCCGGGCAGACATCGATCACCGAGGCGTGCCGAACCTTCGGGATCAGCCGCACCACCTACTACCGCTGGGCCGAGCGGGCCCGTCGCTACGGCTTGGCCGCGCTCATGCCCAAGGGCCGGCGCTCGCCGGCAATGCCGAACTCGGTCCCACCCGAGACCGTCGAGGTCGTTCTGGCCGAGGCCATCGCCCGGCCCACCCTCGGCGCCCGCCGCCTGCTCGAGCACCTCGAGGAGCGCAGCGTGGTCCTGTCGGCGTCGGGGGTGCAGAAGATCCTGGTCCGCCACTGCCTGGGCCGTCGCAGCCAGCGCCTGGCGGCCCTGGCCCAGATCACCGCCATGGACACCGGGCTGGTCACCCAGGCGGCCAAGGAGGGACCGTTCGGGTTCTGCCACTTCGCCGCCCGACCTGGGGATTTGCTGGCCCTGGACACGTTCTACGTGGGCAAGCTCAAAGGGGTGGGCACCGTGTGGCAGCTCACCGCCGTCGACACCGCCACCCGATGGGCGATCTGTCGGCTCTTCGTCGGGGACAAGACCGCCCAGGCCGCGGCCGACTTCGTCGACCACGTCATCGTTCGTCTGGCCGAGATCGGCGTGGAGCTCACCGGGGTGCTCACCGACAACGGCCCCGAGTTCACCGGCAAGGCCTTCACCAGCCATCTCGGCGAGATCGGTGTCGGCCATGTCCGCATCCCACCCCGGTCGCCCAACCACAACGCCGTGTGCGAGCGCTTCCAGGGCACGGCCCTGCAGGAGTTCCACCGGCCCGCCTTCCACCGTCAGCGCTTCGATGGCCTGGCGGAGCTGGACGGCCAGTTCCAGCGCTGGATCCACCGCTACAACACCCACCGCCGCAACCACGGCGACTTCATGCGCGGCCGCACCCCACAGACCGTGCTCAACTCCCACCGATGACCACTCGCCAGCGGGTTCATCTGTCACCTCGACTCGTGCTCACGAAGACCTAGACTGGGTTGGTCGTACCTTCAATGGAGAGGGGGCTGGTGGTCACTGCCGATCGGGTGTTGCCGTGGCGGCGGGGCACGGCGGGGTCGGCGTCCGCCGATGAGCTGAAGGAACTCCTCAACGCCTATCGGGCGAGGCACCCGAAGGCCGACACAACCCTCATCTCCCGGGCCTACGAGGTCGCCTCGGAGGCCCACCGGGGCCAGTCCCGACGCTCGGGCGACCCCTACATCCAGCATCCGGTGGCGGTCGCCACCATCCTGGCCGACCTTGGCCTCGACGACGTGACCCTCGCCGCCGCCCTCCTGCACGATGCGGTGGAGGACACCACCGTCAGCGTCGACGACCTGGCCAAGGAGTTCGGGGCCGAGGTGGCCGCCATCGTCGACGGCGTCACCAAGCTCGACCGGGTCAGCTTCGACTCCAAGGAGGCCCAGCAGGCCGCCACCATGCGCAAGATGCTGGTGGCCATGGCCAAGGACATCCGGGTCCTGCTCATCAAGCTGGCCGACCGCCTCCACAACATGCGCACGATCGCGGCCATGCCGATCGAGAACCAGCACCGCACGGCGCAGGAGACGCTCGACGTCTACGCCCCCCTGGCCCACCGCCTGGGCATCTCCGGCATCAAGCTCCAGCTGGAGGACCTGGCCTTCGCCGCCCTCTACCCCAAGCGCTACGCCGAGATCGAGCAGATGGTGTCGATGCGGGCCCCCGAGCGCGACATCTACATCAGCCAGGTCCTCGACATGGTGAAGGCCCGGCTGGCCGAGCTGCGCATCGACGCCGAGGTCACCGGCCGGCCCAAGCACTACTGGAGCATCTACGAGAAGATGGTCGTGAAGAACCGCGAGTTCTCCGACATCTACGACCTGGTCGGGATCCGGGTGGTCGTCGGCAGCGACAAGGACTGCTACGCCGCCCTGGGCGCCATCCACGCCACGTGGAAGCCGGTGCAGGGCCGGTTCAAGGACTACATCGCCATGCCCAAGTTCAACCTCTACCAGTCGTTGCACACGACGGTGGTGGGCCCCCAGGGCAAGCCCCTCGAAGTCCAGATCCGCACCCGCGACATGAACCAGCGGGCGGAGGCGGGCATCGCCGCCCACTGGGGCTACAAGGAGAAGACAGCGGTCACCGAGCCCGGCTGGCTGTCGCGCATCGTCGACTGGCAGCGCGACACCATCGACCCGGCCGACTTCATGGAGACCCTCAAGGTCGACCTCGACCAGGACGAGGTCTTCGTCTTCACCCCCAAGGGCGACGTGGTCACCCTGCCCGCGGGGGCCACTCCGATCGACTTCGCCTACACGATCCACACCGACGTCGGCCATCGTTGCATCGGGGCCAAGGTCAACGGCCGGCTGGTGCCCCTCGACTCGTCGTTGTCGTCGGGGGACACGGTCGAGGTGTTCACCTCCAAGGTGGAGGGGGCAGGACCGTCGCGCGACTGGCTCAAGGTGGTGACGACGCCGCGGGCCCGCAACAAGATCCGCCAGTGGTTCAGCCGCAGCCGGCGGGAGGAGGCCATCGAGAGCGGCCGGGAGGACCTGGTGCGCTACATGCGCCGGGAGGGGCTCCCGGTGCAGAAGCTGACCACCTCGCCCGTCCTGGTGTCGGTGGCCGAGGCCCTCCACTACGCCGACCTCGACTCCCTCCACGCGGCCATCGGCGAGGGTCACGTCTCGGCCCACACGGTGGCCCAGCGGGTGGCGCGGGAACTGCACGGCGGCGTCCACGAGGAGCAGCTGCCGTCGACGGTGCGCCGTCCGGCCCGGCGCCGGGCGGGGGGCAAGGTCGGGGTGCACGTGGAGGGGCTCGACGACGTCATGGTGCGCCTGTCCCGCTGCTGCACGCCGGTACCGGGCGACGACATCGTGGGCTTCGTCACGGCCGGCCGGGGCGTGTCGGTGCACCGCTCCGACTGCGCCAACGCGGTGGCCCTGTCTTCACGGATGGGCGATCGCCAGATCGAAGTCGACTGGGACGGCGGGCCGGTGGGGATGTTCGTGGCCTCGATCGAAGTCGAGGCGCTCGACCGGGCCCGGCTGCTGCGGGACGTGTCGACGGTGCTCTCGGAGCACCACGTGAACATCGTGTCGTCGTTCACGTCCACCGGGTCCGACCAGGTCGCGCACCTCCGGTTCGAGTTCGAGCTGGCCGACCCGTCGCACCTGGAGTCGGTGCTGGCCACGGTCAAGCGGGTGGAATCGGTGTACGACGCCTACCGGGTCCTGCCCGGTGGCGGCCCTCGCTGACCACGACGCTCAGGGCCGGGCCACGGACCCTGGCGCGACGCGCGTGGCGGTGTAGGTTTACGGCCGATGCTGCCTGCAAGCTTCGGATCATCCGATGTCCCGTGTTTTTTGACCGCGGTCGCCTCGCCGGGTGACGGGCCGGGGTCCAGCAACCGCTCGTTCGCTCTGTCGACATCGATGCGTAGGGAGGACTCACGACCGTGACCGACACCAGCCCCACTCCGGCGAAGAAGGCGACTCGCGCCCGGAAGGCCAAGGCCGCGCCCGAGGCTGCGGCGCCCGAAGCTACCGCGCCCGCGCCGCCGGCCAAGAAGGTCCCCGCCAAGCGGGCCGCCGCTCCCCGCAAGGCGCGCGCGATCAAGGCTGCCGCCCCGAAGCCGGCCCCCGCTCCCGAGCCCGCCCCCGAGCCCACGCCCGACGCCAGCGTGGTGGCGATGGACAACCTCACCGCCGCCATCTCCGACATGTCCGGCAAGCTGGCGGCCATGCTCGACGTGCAGAACCGCATCGCCGAGTCGGTCACCACGCTGGTGGCCCAAGGCGAGTCGGTGGCTTCCGCCGCCCCTCCGCCCCCGCCCCCGCCGCCGCCCCCTTCGCCCTCGGTCGACATGTCCGGTGTGATCGCCGCCCTCAAGCGGGTCGGCGACACCGTGACGGCGGCCGTGAAGCAGGCCGCCGCGCCCCGCATGAGCGCGAGCGAGGCCTCCGCCCCCGGCGGGCTCAAGGCAGACGACGACGGTCCCGCCGCCGATGAGGCCGCCGACGAAGAGGCTCCCGCCGACGAGGCGCCCGCGGCCGAGGACGAGGCACCCGCCGAGCCGGAAGCCGCTCCCGAGGCGGAGGCCGAGGCTGAGGCTCCGGCCGAGCCGGAGGCCGCCCCCGAGCCGGAAGCGGCCCCCGAGGCGGAGGCCGCCGCCGAGCCGGAGGCCGCCGCCGCCAGCACCGCCCGCCGGGTGGCCGTTGGTCACGCTTCCGGTCCGAAGCCCAGCGCCAACATCCCGCCCAGCATCCACAAGACGGCGTCCAAGGGCAGGCCACCGGTGGTGCGGGCGCCCGACACCAGCGAGCAGGGCTACGCGGTGGCGATCAAACCCGCCATCGCCGTCGCCCTGGGTAAGTACCTGCCCAAGGCCCTGAAGGTGGTCAGCGACACCCTCGGCAAGCAGTCGTAGCTGGTTCATCCGCGGCCCGTCCCGTCGGAAACGGCGGCGGGCCCTCGGGATACCTCCGGTAGCCTCCGTTCATCGCCGAGTTTCAAGCTTCGACTGGGACGCGTGACGTCCTCCCCCCCGAATCGCGCCGCTGGGAGCGCCTGGTGGCGCGCTTCGCCGACCGCGTCGACCGGGCCGGTTACGGCCTCGTCCTCAGTCCCATGTTCGAGGACATCGGCGTCTTCGAGCGGGTGGGGGAGGGGACCGACGTCGTCCGCAAGGAGATGTACGACTTCGAGGACAAGGGCGGCCGCCGCCTGGCCCTCCGCCCGGAGGGGACCGCGTCGGTGGTGCGGGCCTACGTCCAGCACCGCCCGCCGGTGCCGTTCAAGGCCTGGTATGTGGCCCCCAACTTCCGCTACGAACGGCCCCAGGCGGGACGCTTCCGCCAGCACCATCAGGTCGGCGTGGAGGCCCTGGGCACCGACGATGCCGACCTCGACGTGGAGGTGGTGGCCCTGGCCTGGTCGGTGTGCCGCGACCTGGGGCTGACGCACATCGACCTCCTCATCAACTCCCTGGGCGACGACGCCTGCCGCCCGGCCTACCTCGACACCCTCCGGGCCTACCTGGCCGCGCGGGCCGACCAGCTGTGCGACGAGCACACGTCCCGTGCCGCCGACAACCCCCTGCGGGTCCTCGACTGCAAGCGCCCCGCCTGCCGGGAGGCGACGGCGAACGCGCCCCAGATGCTCGAGCACCTGTGTGAGCCGTGCGCGGCCCACTTCGGCCAGGTGCTGGCCGGCCTGCAGGCGCTCGCCGTGCCCGTGCGGATCGAACCCCGGCTGGTGCGGGGCCTCGACTACTACACCCGCACCACCTTCGAGCTGGCCGCCATGGTGCTCGACTCGGCCCAGAACGCGGTTGGCGGCGGCGGCCGCTACGACAAGTTGGCGGAGGCCCTGGGTGGTCCGCCCACGCCCGGCATCGGCTTCGGGATGGGCATCGAGCGGCTCCTCCTCGCCTGCGACGCGGAGGGCGTGTTCCCCGTGCCCGAGGGCATGGTCGACGTGTTCGTCATCGACACCATCGGCGGCGTGGCGGCCACGATCCACGCGGCCGAGTTGCGGGAGGCGGGCATCGGCGCCGACCGGGCCTTCGACGGGCGGTCGATGAAGGCCCAGTTCAAGCAGGCCGATCGGTCAGGCGCCCGGTTGGCGCTCGTCATCGGCGAGCGGGAGGCGGAGGCGGGCACGGTGACCGTGCGCGACATGCGCTCCGGCGAACAGGAGGTCGTGCCCAAGGCCGACCTCGTCGACCACGTCAGGAAGCGACTCTCGTGAACACTTCGCGCCCTTGCCCCCTCACGCGTGTAAATGCGCGGTTTGGTCGCACGTCGGGATGATGCGCACCGACTTCTGCGGGCGCCTCGGCGTGGCCGACATCGGGCGGGAGGTCGAGCTCTGCGGCTGGGTCGCCACCCGGCGGGAGCAGGGCAAGCACCTGGCCTTCGTCGACCTGCGCGACCACACCGGCATTGTCCAGTGCGTGGTCGACGGGGCCCACGACCTGCGCTCGGAGTTCGTGGTGAAGGTCTCGGGCACGGTCCGGGCCCGGCCCGAGGGCACCGCCAACCCCGCCCTCGCCACCGGCGACGTCGAGGTAGGGGACTGCACGGTCGAGATCCTGTCCCGGGCCGAGCCGCCGCCGTTCCCGGTGTCCGACCGCATCGACGCCGACGAGATGACCCGCCTCCGCCACCGCTACGTCGACCTCCGCCGCCCGATCATGCAGCGCAACCTGCGCCTGCGAGCCACGGTGATGGCTGCCATCCGCCGAACCATGGAGGCGAACGGCTTCCTCGAGGTGGAGACGCCGGTGCTGGTGGCGTCCACGCCCGAGGGGGCCCGGGACTTCGTGGTCCCGTCCCGCCTGCAGCCGGGCAAGTTCTACGCCCTGCCCCAGAGCCCGCAGCTGTTCAAGCAGCTGCTCATGGTGGGCGGCGTCGACCGCTACTACCAGATGGCTCGCTGCCTGCGGGACGAGGACCTGCGGGCCGACCGCCAGTTCGAGTTCACCCAACTCGACGCCGAGGCCAGCTTCGTCGACCAGGCCGACGTGCTCGCCTTCATCTCCGAGGCGGTCGTCGCCGCCATCGAGGCCAGCGGCCGGGGCTACCCGGGGCGCATCCCCCACATGACGTGGCAGGACGCCCAGGACCGCTACGGCTCCGACAAGCCCGACCTCCGCTTTGGCATGGAGATCATGGACCTGACCCCGGTGTTCGAGCACACCGAGTTCCGGGCCTTCCAGCCGCCGGCGGCGGTGAAGGGCATACGGGTGGCGGACGGGGTGGCGGCCCACGGCCGGGCCGCGCTCGACCGGCTGGTGGAGCGGGCCAAGAAGGCGGGCGCCGCCGGCCTGGTGTGGATGAAGGTTGACGGGACCTGCGAGCTGGACTCGCCGGTGGCCCGCTTCCTGTCGGAGACGGAGCAGAAGAACCTGCTCGCGGCCACCGAGTCCCAGCCGGGCGACCTCGTCCTCATCGTGGCCGGCGACCGCGGCATCGCCAACCACGTCCTCGGCCTGCTCCGCCTCGACATCGGCCGGCCGCCAGTGAACGAGGGCGGCACCAAGCTGGTGTGGATCACCGACTTCCCCCTGTTCGAGGGCATCGACGGCGAGGGCCGGCCCATCCCCGCCCACCACCCGTTCACCATGCCCCACCCCGACGACCTCGACCGGCTCGAGTCCGACCCCCTCTCGGTGCGGTCGCAGGCCTACGACCTGGTCCTCAACGGCTGGGAGCTGGGTTCGGGCAGTGTCCGGATCCACCGCTCCGACGTGCAGCAGCGCATCTTCTCCATGCTCGGGATCGATCCCGAGGACGCCCAGCGCAAGTTCGGGTTCCTCCTCGACGGTTTCCGCCACGGGGCCCCGCCCCACGCCGGCTTCGCCTTCGGGATCGACCGGCTGGTGGCCATCCTGGCCGGGGAGGAGAACATCCGCGAGGTCATCGCCTTCCCCAAGACCCAGTCGGGCGTCGACCCGTTGACGGGCGCGCCCACGGCCATCGACGAGCGCCAGCTGGCCGAGCTCGGCCTCCGCCTCCGGGAACCGCCCAGCTAGAGGACGATGTCGTCGGTCGTCGCCACCTGGCGGACGACGTCGCCGGTCGACTCCAGGCCGGGCCAGGGGATCGGCGGCCGGCAGGGTGCCGAAGGAGAGGCCGGTGAGCGCCGCCACCCGGTGACCGGCACTTGGAACGTGCGGTAGGCGCCGTAGGAGAACTCCTCCGCCGCCTCCAGGCCCGTGGATGAGCTTCTCCTGGCTCAGCAGGTAGGCGGTGGCCGACAGCGTGCCGTCGGCCTGTGCCATCACGACGACCTTCCAGAACTGGCGGGGCAGCTTGACCCCCCGGTAGACGTCGTCGTCGGCCGCCAGCACCGGCCCGGTGAACACGCTGATCTTGAGGTCGTGGTTCTCGGCGTTCTCCAGGACGTAGTCCTCCAGCCCGGCCCACGACGTCTGGCGCTGGTTGAAGTCCTTGTGCTGGGGCGTGCAGTTGGTGAAGTGGAACGTGTCGTCGTTGGCCGCCTTGGCCGCGGCCGCCGTCGTGCCCCAGGCCGGGTCGAGTCGCCGCACCAGGTGGCCCCGGTCAAGGTCGTTGTCGGCGTAGACCGCCTCGCCCGTCTGGGCCGCCTGGGCGATACGGGGGTCGAGCGTCCACCGGTCGGGTTCCCGCTTCAGCCGGTGGCCGAGGCGTCCGTCGATGTTGACGGCGGTGAAGAAGGCCAGCGCCCCGCTCCCGGTTCATGACCACGCTGAAGTGGTGGTACGGCAGGACGTGGCGGGGTCCCGGTCCCGGCCTTGGTAAGGGCGGCCTTGGCCAGCAGGGCCGCGGGAAGGGTGGGCAGCGGGACCTCGAGGTCGCCGCCCCGAGGAACTTGGGGTCGTAGCCCTTCCGGTTCGAGTAGTCGGGGTCGATGCGGATGCCCTCGTGGCGCCCGGCTCGGGCTCGGCGTCGGGCGTGGCTGCAGCCACCGGCAGGGGAAGACCACGGCCGAGCGGGCCGCGCCACCGGCGCCGGGGTCGTCGTCGGGGTCGGTGTCGGCGTCGGGGTCGGGATCGGGGTCGCCAGGGCGGTTCGCCGTCGGCATCGCCGGCGTCCCGACCCGCACCGTGATCTCGATGGGCACGGTGAAGCGGAGTTGGCCGACGGCGAGGTCGGGCACCGGGAAGGATTGCCGGGCCGGGCGACCACCGCTCCGGGGCCCGACCGCCGCGGCGCGGGCTCGGGACGGCCGTCGGCGTGGCCCCCACCCGCCGGCCCGCTCGTCCTCGAACAGGCCGTCGAACAGGTCCTTCATCGGGCGCGGGCAGCCGCTCGGCGCCGAGCCAGGCCGCCCGCACCAGGGCGCTGACCCGGATCCCCTCGTTCATGATCGAGCCCAGCTCGGCGTGGTCGGGCGCCGGGACGCTGGCGTGGTGGAGGGCGACGACCTCCCACTGGTCGTTGAACACCGGCGAGCCCGATGATCCCGGCTCGGTGTCGGTCTCGTAGTGGAGGAACGAGTCGAGCAGGTCGACCACGCCGGTTCTCCCGCAGCGAGACCTGCTTCTTCTCGCCCCGCGGGTGCTGGACGATGGTGACGAACTCGCCCACCACCGCCTTGCCCTCGACGTCGATCAGCCGGTTGAAGCCGAACTTGGCCAGCTCGTCCTCGGTGGCGTCCACCGCCACGATGGCGAAGTCGGTGTCCTTGTCGGCCAGGTAGAACCGATCGGGGTCGAGGCCGAACAGCCGGGGCTGGAGGGGCTTCCGGTCGACGCCGTCCTGGTAGTTGAGCTCGATGGCCGACTGGCGGGCGACGTCGGCCGACGGCAGGACGTGGTGGTTGGTGATGGCCAGCTGGTTGGAGATGAGCGACGCGGTGCCGTAGCCCACCACCCGCCCGGCCTGGTTGCGGATGTCGATGCGACCGACGGCCCGGGCCGCGGCCACCCCCGCCTCCAGGAAGCGGATGTCGACGAAATCGGCGCTGTTGATCACTTGCTCGAGGGTCCGCCCGTCGACGCTGGAGTTGACACCCACCGGTGCCCCCCGGACGGGTTCGCCGCCCCGGTGGCGCCGCAGCCGGTCGGCCCGCTTGGCCATCCGCTCGGGCGTGTCGACGATCGCCTCGCCCTGGTTGAGCCGGTCGATCTTGGCCAAGCGGACGGCGGCCCGCTCGTCGAAACGAACCGCGGCCGCCGCCCGCGCCTCGTCGCCCGGGTCGAACGGGGGCAGCGCCCTCGCCGCCCCGCCCGCCGAAATGTCGGCCATCGCCGTCCTCCCCTGCTCGCCTACGGACTAGGAGTCCCGACGGGGGAGTTTGAGACATCCCTTCGCAGCAGGCCGGCTCCGGCCTACTCCGGGCTCAGGCGGTCAGCCCCGTGAGCGTCTGGGGGAAGGCGGCCACACTGGTGATGCTGGCGGCCCCCGTCGCCAGGTCGATCCGGGCCAGGAAGGTGAAGGGCTGCCCGGGGAGAGTCAGGGCGGCCACGCCGGAGTCGACGCCGTTGGTGGTCACGATGTCGAAACCGGCCACGGATGCGGCCGGGAACCGCAGCGGGCCGACGGTGACAAGGGTGCCGGCATTGGGCGGCGTCTGCCGAACCAGCACGTCGCGGCGGGTGTCGACGTCGTAGAGGACGGTGGAGGTGGCGCCAGAGACGTTGTTGGTATAGGCGGCGGCACCGACCCCGGTGGCGGGGGTGACGTCGGCGTTGAGGGTGCCGTCGGCGAAGGTGTCGCCGGTGAGCAGGGCGGGGCCGGTGGCGGGGATCCGGTCGGACGGGATCACCCGCAGGTTCTGCCCGGTGTCGCTGACGATGCGGAGGGCGTCGGCCATGGGGTTGAAGTCGAAGCCGAACTCCGTCCCGGACAGGGCGATGGGCCCGCCCCGAGGGGAGTTGGCCGTGGGGGCGGCGACCAGGGTGGCCACCAGCGTGGCCGCGCCGGTGGCGGGGTCGACGGTGTAGAGGCGACCGGTCGTCCCCAGCTTGCCGACGCCGTAGACGGCGCCGGTCTTGGGTCGCCGGTCGATGCCGATCAGCTTCTCGCCCGGCGCCAGGCCGGAGACGGCCACGTCGGCGGTGGGGAGGACCGGGAAGGCGGTGTTCAGGGTGACGATCCGGTTGCCGGTCGTGAGCCCGTAGAGGATGGTGCCCGGTGTCCGGGCGGCCGCGCCCGAAGCGGGCAGGGCCAGGCTCACGGCGACGGCGGCGGCGGCGGAGACGGCGATGGCGGCCATCCGGTGACGGTTCTTCACAGGCTTCTCTCCTCGGTCGACGTTCGGAGGGTTCTTCGGCGCGACCGGCGATCCGGATGTCGACCATGCCCGGCGGCCCGGCATGAAACGATGGCCGGATGGCCCGAGTCCTCGTCAGCGAAACCATCTCCGAGCGCGGCCTGTCCCGCCTACGGGAGGCGGGGCACGAGGTCGACATCCGCCTCGGGCTGACTCCCCCCGAGCTGGCGGTGGCGGTGAAGGGTGCCGCCGCCCTCATCATCCGCTCCGAGACCCAGGTCTCGGCCGAGATCCTGGATGCGGGCACCGGCCTGGTCGTCGTGGGCCGAGCCGGCATCGGGCTCGACAACGTCGACGTGACCGCCGCCACCCGCCGTGGCGTCATGGTGGTCAACGCCCCGTCGTCGAACGTGCTGTCGGCCGCAGAACACGCCATGGCCCTCCTCCTGGCCATGGCCCGCAACATCCCCCAGGCCCACAACGCCCTCACCGCCGGCAAGTGGGAGCGCACCAGGTGGGAGGGGATCGAACTGCACGGCAAGGTCCTGGGGGTGGTCGGCCTCGGTCGGGTGGGGGCGCTGGTGGCCCAGCGGGCGTCGGCCTTCGGGATGCGCCTGGTGGCCTACGACCCGTTCGTCTCCGCCGACCGGGCCCGGCAGATGGGCGTCGAGCTGGTCAGCCTGGAGGAGCTCGATGCGGATGTCCCACTTCGTCACCATCCACCTGCCCCGCACCAAGGAGACGGTCGGGCTGCTCGGCGAGCACATGCTGGGCCTGGCCCGGCCCGGGCTGCGCATCGTCAACACCGCCCGGGGCGGCATCCTCGACGAGGCCGCCCTCGACGCCGCCATCCGCTCGGGCCGGATCGGGGGGGCCGCCCTCGACGTGTTCGACAAGGAGCCCACCACCCAGTCGCCCTTGTTCGAGCTCGACTCGGTGGTGGTCACGCCCCACCTGGGGGCGAGCACCCGGGAGGCGCAGGACAAGGCGGGCGAGACCATCGCCGAGCAGGTGCAGCTGGCCCTGAGCGGCGCCTTCGTCCCCTACGCGGTGAACGTGAGCGCGGCCGAGGCGTCGGAGACGGTGCGCCCCTTCCTCCCCCTGGCCGAGCGCCTGGGCCGGATCTTCGCCTCCCTGAACGACGGGGTGCCGAAGAGCCTCGACATCGAGTACCAGGGTCACCTGGCCGACTACGACACCCGCATCTTGACGCTGGCGGTGCTCAAGGGGCTGCTGGCGGCGGGCAGCGAGGAGCCGGTGTCGTACGTCAACGCCCCCCAGCTGGCCACCGAGCGGGGCGTGGCCGTGCGGGAGTCGAAGACCACCGAGACCCAGGAGTACGTCAACCTCATCTCCATCCATGGCGACGACCACGGAGTGGCCGGCACCCTCTTCGGACTGCGGGACGAGGCCCGGCTGGTGATGGTTGACGACCACACCGTCGACATCCCGCCGTCGAGCAACATGGTGGTCGTCCGCAACGACGACCGGCCGGGAATGATCGGCCTGGTCGGGATGACCGTCGGGCGGGCGGGGATCAACATCTCCGACATGGACGTCGGCCAGGCGCCGTCGGGGGAGGCCGCCCTCATGGTGCTGTCGACCGACCGGCCGCTGCCGGCCGAGGTACTCGACGACCTGCGGGCCCAGCCCGGGATCCTCCAGGTGCACGCCGTCAGCTCGGGGTGATGGAGGAGGACGTCGAGGTCCGCCGGCTCCAGCCCTACCAGGCCCGCAAGGCGTACCTCTGCCCCGGGTGCAACCAGATGATCGCGGTCGGGATGGGCCACCTGGTGGTGGTCCCCCTCGAGGCGCCCGACCTCCGCCGCCACTGGCACCTCGCCTGCTGGGAGTACCGCGACCGCCGCCGCCTCCCGGCCCGAGGCTGACCGGTCGAGAGTGCAAAAACCTACAGAACCGGTAGGTTTTTGCGCACTCGACGGCCGGCTAGTCCTTAGGCGAGGCCGCCTTCTTCTTAGGCGCAGCCTTCTTCCGCGGCGCCTTGGCGACCGGCTCGGCGGGTGGGGTCTCGGCGGCCGCCTCGGTGACCGCGGCCTCGGTGACCGTGGCCTCGACGGCCTCCACCGCGGCCTCCACCGCGGCCTCGACTGCGGCCTCGGCCGCCGCCGCGGGCGGCGTCTGCACGCCCGGGCCCACCACGACTCGCGGGCCGCGTTCGAACTTGCGCACCGAGACCAGCGTCCCCTGCGGCTTCGGTCGGGGCTCCGCCGCCAGGGGGGAGGGCGCCATCTCGACGATCGCAGCCGTGGCGCCGGGGCCGGAGGGGGTCATGTCGGGCGTAGTCACCGGTGCCGACGCGGTGGCCAGCACCTTCTCCAGGGTCTCGACCACCTCGATGGCCTTGCCCACCCGCTCGGCGGCGACCTTCCCGATGGCCTTGCCCGCCTGCTTGGCCGCGTACTTGCCGACGGAGACGCCGACCGCCTTCGCCGTCGGCGGCCGGAGCTGCTCCAGGCTGAGGCTGGGGAGCTTGCGGGGCACCGCGGGCGTGGTCCGGGCCGGGATCGGCGTCGACGCCACGGTGGTGACCCCAGGGACGGGTGCGACGACCCACGGCGGACGGTTGGCCTCCGCCTTGCGGGCCGCCCGGCGGGCGACGACGCCGCTCACGGCCGCGCTCACCCCACCCTTGACGGACGCCTTCCCGTTGGTCCCGGTGACGACCCGGGGCGACCCGCCGGTGCCGTCTCGCCAGTCGGAAACGAGCTTGTTGGCGGCCGCCACGCCTCCTGCGAGCAGCCCCGCGGCCAGTCCGGTGCGAAGTGGTTTCATGATCTGAACGTCCTCATCCGACTTGACGGGTGGTGAGCAGGCTGTCATTCTCGGGCGAGATGTCTGGTTCCACCTTCGCCACCGACCTGCTCCTTACCTAGCGGCGAGCGCCATCGCGCTCGCCAAAACCTCTCGTGCCTCCGGGCCGGGAGGTTTTTTCTTTCTTCAGGAGGACGGACCCCCCATGAGCTCCCGAGACCGAACGGCTGATCATCTTCGACACTACCTTGAGGGACGGCGAACAATCGCCCGGCATCTCCCTCGACGCGGCCGAGAAGCTGGAGATCGCGGAGCAGCTGGCCCGCCTCAACGTGGACTACATCGAGGCCGGGTTCCCGGTGGCCAGCCAGGGTGACTTCGAGGCCGTCCGCGGGATCGCCCGCACCGTCCACGGCCCGGTGATCGCCGGCCTGTCCCGCACTCAGGTCAGCGACGTCGACCGCTGTTGGGACGCCCTGCGGGACGCCGACCGGGGCCGCATCCACGTGTTCATCTCCACCAGCCCCAACCACATGGAGCACATGCTGAAGATGGACCAGGCCCAGGTGCTGGCGGCCATCCGCTCCGGGGTGAGCCGGGCCCGGGAGCACACCGACGACGTCGAGTTCAGTCCTCAGGACGCCACCCGCACGCCCCTCGACTTCATGCTGGAGGTACTGCAGGCGGCGGTCGAGTCGGGCGCCACCACCCTGAACATCCCCGACACGGTGGGCTACGGCATCCCGTGGGACTTCGGGGCCTCATCCAGTACGTCCGGCGGGAGGTCACGGGCGCCTACGTGACGTCGGTCCACTGCCACAACGACCTGGGACTGGCCACCGCCAACTCCCTGGCCGGCGTGCAGGCGGGCGCCCGCCAGGTGGAGGTGTGTGTCAACGGGCTGGGGGAGCGGGCCGGCAACGCCGCCCTGGAGGAGGTGGTCATGGCCCTCAAGATCAGGGCCGACCAGTTCCCCGGGATCGACGTCGGGGTCCACACCGAGGAGCTGGCCCGCACCAGCCGGCTGGTGAGCCGCCTCACCGGCTACCCGCTGCAGTACAACAAGGCGGTCGTGGGCCGCAACGCCTTCGCCCACGAGTCCGGCATCCACCAGCACGGCGTCCTGGCCGAACGCTCGACGTACGAGATCATCGACGCCTCCGCGGTGGGACAGGTAGGCAGCCAGATCGTCCTGGGCAAGCATTCCGGCCGCCACGCCTTCGCCGACACCCTGACCAAGATGGGGATCACCATCACCGGCGACGTGCTCAACGCCGCCTTCACCCGGTTCAAGGAGCTGGCCGACCGCAAGGTGCAGCTCACCGACGCCGACCTGGAGGCGATCGTGGCCGAGGAGCTGGGCACCAGCGTGTCGCCCGCCTTCACCCTCGAATCGTTGGAGGTGGCGGGCGGCACCGTGGGAATCCCCCGGGCCCGGGTGGTCGTCCTCCGGGAGGGCGAGAAGATCGAGGCCCACGCCGAGGGCGACGGCATGATCGACGCCGCCTGCCAGGCCATCAAGGCCGCCACCGGCATCGACGGGAAGCTCACCGACTTCAACGTCTCCTCGGTGACGGGCGGGGTCGACGCCCTGGGCGACGTCATCGTCCAGGTCGAGGCGGACGGCATCCGGGTGTCGGGACGGGGCGTGTCCACCGACGTGGTGGAGGCGTCGGCCCGGGCCTACCTCTCGGCCGTCAACAAGATCGTCCGGGTGGCCTCCCGGGACGAGGTTCGCCAGTCCGAAATCGGCCCTTGAGGTGTAGTATCCGCGCCGGTTGAGACGTCAGCTGGGGACTGTGAGTCCCGCCCCGCTCGGACCGAGGAGTCACGGGATGCAGACCGGGGAGCTGGCGCTCAACATCATGGCCAACGGCGGTGTCGCCACCGTCCACTTGGCCGGCGAGCTCGATCTGGTCACCGCGCCCGCCCTGCGCCAGGCATTGTCCGCGCTCTACAACGACGGCGCCAAGATGCTCGTCCTCGACCTCCGCGAGTTGGCCTTCGTCGATTCGACCGGGTTGTCGGAGTTCGTCGTGGCGCTCAGGCACTGCCGCGACCGGGGCGGCGATGTGGTCCTGCAGTCGCCCACCGGTCTGACGTCCCGGGTCCTGCACATCTCCGGCCTCGACCAGGTGTTCACCATCGTCGATGGGAATGGTCCGGCGGGGAACTAGGTCGCCAGGCCGAGGGCGTCGACCAGGCGGTCGACGTGGTCGCTGTAGATACCGTCGATACCCATCTTGCGGAGATCGCGGATGATGCGCTCGTGCTGGGCATCCCACGCGAAGGCGTGGCGGCCGAAGCGGTGGAACAGGGCCGTCATCCCGCCGCTCCAGTCGGTGTAGTGGAGGTTGACGGCGTCGATGCCGGCCTCCGCCAGCTGGGCCGCCCGCCGCTCGGCCCCCTGGCGGAGGTGCTTGGTGCGGGTGCTGTTGACCAGGCGGACGCCGGCGAAGTCGGTGTCCTGGCGCCACCGGGCGAGCAGCTCCCAGTTCCCGTGGCAGAGCCACAGCCGCTCGGGGCCCCTCCGCCCGCGGCCCGGGCGGCGGCCACTACCGCCTCGGCCGACGTGTGGTCCTTGGCGTCGAGGGAGAGCTCGAAGTCGGTGCCGCACTCGGCGTAGAGCTCGGCCAGAGTCGGGACGTGGTCGGGGAGGCCGGCCCGGGGGACGGCGGAGATGGGGAGGTGGCGCAGCCGGCCCAGGCGGCGGGCCCGCACCAGCCCGTCGTGGTCGAGGACGGCATGGCCGTCGGCGGTGAGCCAGACGTCGCTCTCCAGGCCGGTGGCCCCCAGCCGGAGGCCGAGGCGGAACGCCTCCAGGGTGTTCTCGGGGGCATGGGCCCGACCACCCCGGTGGGCGAAGGCGATGGGAGGGCGGCGCAGGGAGTCGTTCATGGCGGGGACTTCATCTTGGCCCGGACATCGGCCGGCCGCCGCCGGACCGTATCCCAGGCGAAGTCGGTAGGATCGGGGCATGTCCGTTGTCTGGCTCTGTGTGGTGCCCATCGCCATCATCGCCCTGTTGTTCGTGCTGAAAGCGGTCCGCAACGTGAGCCGTTCCATGGGGACGCTCGCCCAGAGCATGCAGGAGCTGAAGGACGTGGGGCTCGGCCTCAACCAACTGCGGGACGAACTGGCGGCCCGGCGCCCCGCCGGTGACGACGTACCCCCTCAGTAGGCTGGCCCCATGCCGACCTCGTTGGGACCGGCGGAGATCCTCGTCATCCTCGTCGTCGCCCTGATCGTCCTCGGCCCCAAACGTCTCCCCGAGGCCGGGCGCCAGGTGGGCAAGGCCATCGCCGAGGTCCGCCGGTGGACCAACGAGGTCACCAGCGAGATCAAGAGCGTGGTCGACCTCGAGGCCCCCCTGAAGTCCACCGTCACCAAGCCGACGGTGGTATCCGCCTCGTCCACTGCGGTCGAGACCCGTCCCGAGCCGGTGCCCGTCGCCGAGGTGGTGTCGGTGCAGGCGGTGGCCACCGTCGACGGGGTCGCGATCGAGCCGGCGGCCCTGGGTGTCGAGGCCCCCGCGGAGCAGCCGGTGCCCGGGCCGGAGGCCCCGCCCGGGGATCCGGCGCCCAGCTAGGCGGTTCTCATCGCCATCATCGAGGACGACCCCATCGCCGACGGGGAGGGGACCGAGAGCGGCGAGCGCATGCCGCTCGTCAGCCATCTCACCGAGCTGCGCCGGCGGCTGATCATCTCCGTGATCGCCCTGGTGGGAGGGGCGGCCGTCGCCTTCGCCCTCTACAACCAGATCCTCGAGGTCCTGATCCGGCCCTACACCGAGATCACGGGGAAGACCGACTTCATCATCCTCGACCCCCTGGAGGGCTTCGCCGCCCGGCTCAAGGTGGCGGCCTGGGGCGGTGCGTTCATCGCCTCGCCGGTCGTGCTGTGGCAGCTCTGGCGGTTCATCACCCCCGGCCTGCACAAGAAGGAGAAGAAGTTCGCCATCCCCTTCATCCTCGGGTCGATGATCCTCTTCGCCCTGGGGGCGGTGGTGGCGATGCTCACCTTTCCCCAGGCGCTGCGCTTCCTCATCGGCGTGGGCGGCACCTCGATCGACCCGATGTTCTCGCCCGGCAAGTACCTGAGCCTGATCACCCTCATGATGGTGGCCTTCGGGATCGCCTTCGAGTTCCCCATCCTCCTGCTGTTCCTGCAGCTGGCGGGGGTGGTCAGCAGCCGCAAGCTGCGGTCGTGGCGGCGGCCGGCGGTGGTGATCATCGTGGCCGTGGCCGCGGTCATCACACCCAGCCAGGACCCCTACTCGCTCTTCGCCATGGCCGGGCCGATGTACCTGTTCTACGAGGGCTCGATCCTCATCGGCCGGTTGCTCAAGAAATGAAGCGGGACGAGTTCGCGGCCGCCCTGCCGTTCGAGCTCGACGGCTTCCAGGTCCGGGCCCTCGATGCCCTCGACGCCGGCTATTCGGTGCTGGTGGCCGCGCCCACCGGGTCGGGCAAGACGGTGGTCGCCGAGTACGCGGTGGCCAAGGCCCTCGACGAGGGGGGAAAGGCCTTCTACACCACGCCCCTCAAGGCCCTGTCCAACCAGAAGTTCAACGACCTGGGCCGGGCCCACGGGGCGGACAGGGTGGGGCTGCTCACCGGCGACAACTCGATCAACGGCGACGCCCCGGTGGTGGTGATGACCACCGAGGTGCTGCGGAACATGATCTACGCCTCCTCGCCCGCCCTGAACGGGCTCCGTTACGTGGTGCTCGACGAGGTCCACTACCTGCAGGACCAGTACCGGGGACCGGTGTGGGAGGAAGTGATCATTCACACGCCGCCCGAGGTCGACCTGGTCTGCCTGTCGGCCACGGTGTCCAACGCGGAGGAGTTCGCCGACTGGATCCAGACGGTGCGGGGGGCGACCGTCGCCATCATCGAGGAGCGCCGCCCGGTCGAGCTCAACCACTTCTACATGGTGAGCGACCGCGAGTCCGACGAGCTCAGGCTCCTGCCCACCTTCGTCGACGCCAAGCCCAACCCGGAGGCGGCCAAGCTCGATGCCAAGGTCACCCACGCGGTGTCGTACCGCGGCCCGCCGCGACGGTCGTCCTCCGCGTTGCAGACGCCCCGGCGGGCGGAGGTCGTCGAGCGGTTGGACCAGGAGGGGATGCTGCCCGCCATCACGTTCATCTTCAGCCGGGCCGCCTGCGACGATGCCGTCCGCCAGTGCCTGATGAGCGGGATGCGCCTGACCATGCCCGAGGAGCGGGACGCCATCCGGGCCATCGCCGAGTCCCGCACCGCCGGCCTGTCCGACGACGACCTCGAGGTGTTGGGGTACCGGGAGTGGCTGGCGGGGCTGGAGGCGGGCTTCGCCGCCCACCACGCGGGGATGGTCCCCCCCTTCAAGGAGACGGTCGAGACCTGTTTCGAGGCGGGGCTGGTCAAGGCCGTGTTCGCCACCGAGACCCTGGCCCTGGGCATCAACATGCCCGCCCGCACGGTGGTGATCGAGAAGCTGTCGAAGTTCACCGGCGAGAAGCACGAGTTCCTCACGCCCGGCGAGTACACCCAGCTCACCGGGCGGGCCGGGCGGCGGGGGATCGACGAGGTCGGCTACGCGGTCGTGCTGTGGTCGCCCTTCGTCCCCTTCGACCAGGTGGCGGGGCTGGCGTCGACCCGCACCTACGCCCTCACGTCGTCGTTCCGGCCGACCTACAACATGGCCGTGAACCTGGTCCGCCGGTACACCCCGGAGGCGGCCCACCACCTGCTCAACCTGTCCTTCGCCCAGTACCGGGCCGACCGCGACGTCGTCCGCCTCGAGCGGCAGGTGGAGCGCAGCCGGCAGCAGATAGAGGAGTCGCGGGCGGACGCCATGTGCGAGCGGGGTGACGTGGCCGAGTACCGGCGGCGGCTGGCGAAGGCGTCCGACGGCGGGCGGCGGGCGCCGACGTCGCGGGACGCGGTGGTGGAGGCGCTGGAGAAGGTCAAGCCGGGCGACGTGCTGCTGCTCTCGGGGGGGAAGTCGGCGGGGCGGGTGGCGGTGTTGTCCACCGCTCGGCGGCGGGGGTCGGAGGTGCGCCTGGGCGCGATCACGACCGACCGTCGTTACCTCACCCTCTCGGCCCGGGACTTCACGTCACCGCCCCGGACCGTCGCCCACCTCGATCTCCCCACGCCGTTCGCCCCCCGCAACGCCGCCTTCCAGCGGGAGGTGGCCCAGGCCCTGGGCAAGGTCAAGGCCACCGGAGCCGGTGGCGCCTCGGCGCGGCTGTCGCCCCGGAGCGTCACCAGTGCGGCGGAAGCCCACCCCGTCGCCGACTGCCCCGACGTCCGCCGCCACCTGCGGGCGGCGGAGCGGGCCGAACGGCTGGAGAAGGACCTGCGCCGCCTGGAGCGGCGGATCGAGGGCCGCACTGAGTCCCTGGCCCGCCAGTTCGACCGGGTGCTGCGGGTCCTCGACATCTGGGGCTACGTGGAGGGCTGGAGCCTCACCGACGCCGGCCGCCGTCTGACCCGGATCTACCACGAGAGCGACCTGCTGGTGGCACACGCCCTCGGCGACGGCCTGTTCGACGATCTCGAGCCGGCCAGCCTGGCCGCATTGGCGTCGTCGTTCACGTTCCAGGCCCGGCGGTCGTCGGGCCACCGCCGGGGCGACGGCGCCGGCGGCGCCGTCGGCGAGGAACCCAAGGTGTGGTTCCCGTCGGCGAAGGTGCAGCGGCGGTGGGTCGAGCTGGAGAAGCTGGCCTTCGACCTGAACGCGGCCGAGGCCGCCGCCGGGCTGCCCCTCACCCGCACGCCCGACCCCGGCTTCTTCGCCGCCGCCCACGGCTGGGCCTCGGGCGACGATCTGGCCGACGTCATCGCCGACGAGGTCGTCACCGGCGGCGACTTCGTGCGCAACGTCAAGCAGCTCATCGACCTCCTGCGCCAACTGGGGATCGTCGCCCCCGACAAGCGCACCGCCGACGCCGCCTCCGAGGCCGCCGACCGCCTCTTCCGCGGCGTCGTGGCCGCCTCGTCGGTGGTGTGACATGGGCGAACCGGGGGGGCGGTAGCGGCCGGTGCCGATCGCCAAGGGGTCGCCGTACGGGGAGCCGGCGCCGGTGCCGGACGGGCTGGTGGTGGTGCGGTCCGACGCCGAGGCCCGGGCCGCCCTGGAGGACGCCCGCCGGCAGCGGCGCCCGTACCCCGTCCTCGGCCTGCTCGGGGGCGACCTGTGCCGCACCCTCGGCGGGGGGACCGGTCCCGAGCTGGCCGGGGTGCGGTTCCCCGTCGACCTCGGCCTGGTGCTGGCCGACGGCCGCATCCACCTGTTCGTGGCCTCCCTGGTCGCCCGCACCCGCGTGTGGACCCGGGCCTTCGTGGCCATGAACGCCCAGTACCTGGGACCGTGGGACGTCGCCCCCCGGGCCCATCCCGGCGACGGTCTCCTGGACACCTACGACGTCCGGCTGCCGCCGGGCCAGCTCCTCCCGGTCCGGTCCCGCCTGCCCCACGGGACCCACCTGCCCCATCCCGGGATCGCCGAGCGGCGGGCGGCGGCGGTGCAGGTCGAGCTCGACCGGGCGCTCCCCCTGCGCCTCGACGGCGAGGTCGCGGGCAGGGCCCGGGTCCTCTCGGTCCGGGTGGAGCCGGACGCCCTGGTCGTGTTCATCTGATTTGACCGACGTCCCGCGGTTCTCGGTAGCGGTGGTTGCGGAAACCGCACCCCCAGCTACCGAGAACCGCCGGCGATCGGGGTGGCGGCTACGCGGCCAGGACCAGCTCGACCTCGATGGTGAGCTTGACCTTGTCGCCCACGACCACGCCGCCGGTCTCCATCGGCATGACGATGTCGATGCCGAAGTCCCGCCGGTTGATCTCGGCAGTGGCGGTGAACCCGGCCCGGGTGTTGCCCCACGGGTCGCCGCCGGTGCCGTTGAACTCCAGGTCGAGCGCGACCGGGCGGGTGACACCGTGGAGGGTGAGCTGCCCGTCGACCAGGTAGCCGTCGCCCTGGGGCCGCACCGACGAGGACACGTACTCGGCCACCGGGTACTTCTCGACCCCGAAGAAGTCGGCCGAGCGCAAGTGGTTGTCGCGGTTGGCGTCACCGGTGTCGATCGAGTTGGGGTCGATGCTGACCTGGACCGACGCCTGGTAGGGGTCCTCGGGAATGGTCACGCTGCCGGAGAAGCTCTTGAAGGCGCCCTTGACCTTGGCGATCATCAGGTGACGCACGGAGAACTCGATGGTGGAGTGGCTGGCGTCGATGTTCCAGGTGCCGGTGGGCAGCAGGATGGTGGGAGTGGTGGTGACCGTCATGGTGGTTCCCTTCGAAGTTGAGACTTCAACTACTTCGTACAGACTGTACAAGGTTGTTGCACGTTCAACTATTCCCGCAGTGTTTCCGAAAAATGGGGAACCGGGGTCAACGCGGGCCTCTCCGCCTGTCGAAAACGTGGGCATGGAAGACGTCCGATCGTCCCGACCGGCGGCGTTGGCGGGACTTCTCACCGTCGGCGCCGGCCTCGTCCACGCCGCCGCCGCCGGCACCCACAGCGACCAACCGACGATGGTCAAGCTCTTCGCCACCATCGCGGTCGTCCAGGTGGTGGTCGGCGCCCTGGCCGTGTTCCGGCCGTCGCGGGCCGTGGTGGCCGCCGTGGCCGTCCTCGGTGGCGCCTCGGTCGCCACGTGGATCGTCTCCCGGACGACGGGGGTGCCTTTCGTCGCCGACCTGGCCGCCCCCGAGAAGGTCGGGCTCCAGGACTTGATGGCGACCCTCCTCGAGGGGGCCGCGGTCGTTGTGGCCGCGGCCGCGTTCCATCTCGGGCCGCGCGCTCCGGCCCGCGCTGCTGTCACCGGTGTGGCTGCTCGCCCTCAGCCCGGCCCTGGTGGGGATGACGGCACCCCACGTCCACGGCGGCGGTGCCTCCCACGCCCACACCGAAGGCGCCGAGGCCCACGCCGACGGCCACGATATGCACGTCGGCCTGGCCGCCGACCCCCTGTTCTCCGGGGCCGACACGTCGGCCTCTTCCGAGGACGAGCTGTTGGCGGCGGCCAACCTCGTCCTGCGGACCCGTGAAACGGTGCGCAGCCGGTTCCCGACCCAGGCCGCGGTGGTCGCCGCGGGCTACACGTCGATCGGGGACGGGTTCCCGTTCTCGTCGTTCGAGCACTTCGTCCACTCCGGGTACCTGAGCGACGGCCGTGAACTCGACCCGGAGCGCATCGAGTCGATCGTGATCGAGAGCACTCCGACCGGGAAGTGGGTGGCGTCGGCCATGTTCATCCTCGAGTCGGGGCACACGCTCAGCGACGCCCCCGGCCACGGCCTGCTGACCACCTGGCACGAGCACCACAACATCTGTTGGGACGCCACGGGGACGCGGATCGCGGGCTTCGTCCACGACGACGGGAACTGCCATCCGGCGGGCGCCTTCCGGGTGACGCCGCCGATGCTCCACGTCTGGATGCGCGACCACGAATGCGGTCCCTTCGCCGGGATCGAGGGCCACGGGGCGACCACCTGCGCCGCCCACGCCCACTGATCCTCAGGACCGACTGATCCTCAGGACCGACTGATCCTCAGGAGGACGACGTAACGGCCCTGCCTTCGGGGCACACCGCCTGGAAGTCGCAGCCGGAGCACCACCGTCCCGGCGATGGCGTCCACCGGCCGGCGGCGAGCGCCTCGAGACTGTCGGCCACCCGGGCTCGGACCCGATCGGCGGTCGGCCCGTCCCAATCGGTGCTCTCCACCACGGGCGGCCCGTCGGTGCGGAGCCAGCAGTAGGTGGTGCGCAGGCGGGCCGGGTCGGCGGCCCACGTGTCGAGGGCGGCCAAGCCGTAGAGGTCGAGCTGGACCTCGGCCCCGCCGTCGCCGCCGTCGGGGGGGCGGCCGGTCTTGAAGTCGACCAGCTCCAGGCGGCCGTCGCGCTGGTAGACGGCGTCGACCCGGCCCCGGACCAGGTGGGCGCCCACGGCCAGCACGAACGGGGCCTCCACCCGCACCGGGTCGAGGTCGGCCCACGGGCTGGCCAGGAACGACGCCTGCAGCCGCTCGACGACCTCGGCGCCGGGCCGGGCCGGCTGGGCGCCGTCGCCGCCGGCAGCCTCGGCTGGGTCGAGCAGGCACAGCTGGCGGCCGGCCCGCTGCTCGATCCACCGGTGGACCTCGGTACCGAGGCGGGCGGCCGCGCTCGACCGCCGCGGCAGGGGCCGCACCACGCTCCAGTAGAACTGCTTGGGGCAGCGGGCGTAGGTGACCAGGCTGGTGACCGACAGGGCGGTGGGGGCCTGGCGCGGGCGGCCGGCAGCCGCGGATGATTGGACGGGGTGGGCGTCGCCGGGGTCGACCCAGTCGAGGCGGAGCTGCCCCGCCAGCTCCGCTACCACCGGGTCAGGGTACCGGCGGGCCGCCGCCGCCCGGAACCTCTCCTTGGCCGCCACCTCGGGGTCGACGGTGGCCGGCTGGTGGCGGAACCACTCGGTGACGACGTCGGTCTGGCCGGCGACGAAGTCGTAGAACTCCGACGGCCCCTGGGGCTCGGCCGCGCCCGGGTACCAGTGGGCGGCGGAGCAGACGAGCCGGCGCTGGGCCCGGGTGCAGGCCACGTACAGCAGGCGCCACTCCTCGTCGAGCTTGCGCCGGCGGATGACGTCCTCGATGTCGGCCATGCGGGCGGTGGCCACCGGCGGGAACCCCTCGTCGTCCTCCCGCAGCCACCACGGCAGCGCCGACGAGTTGCCGAGGGCGTTCTCGCCCGGCCGCCCGTCGGGGAAGATGCGCGACGGTCCCCGGGCCCCGGCCATCCCGGGGACGTACACGGTGTCGAACTCGAGGCCCTTGGCCTGGTGGATGGTCATGACCTTGACCGCGTCGGTGTCGCCCAGGTGGGCCTCGGCCACGTCCTCCTCCGACTCGTCGAGGAGGTGGAGGTACTCGACGAAGGCGGCCAGGCCGGGGTCGCCCTCCACCGGCCGGAAGCGCTCGGCCAGGTCGAGGAAGCGGAGAAGGTTCTGCCGGCCGAGGGGCCCGCCGCCTGCCACAGGCCGGTGCGGCCGAGGATGGCCTCCACCAGGCCCAGCACGGGCAGGCGCCGGGCCTGGTCGGCCAGGTGGCGGCGCTCGCGGTCGAAGGCGGCCAGGCGGTCGCGGGCCTCCGTCGACAGCCCGTCGGCGCCGTCGAGGTCGCCCAGGGCGTCGGCCAGGACCGCATCGACTCGTGGCGGGGGAGCGAGGGCGGTGCCGATACGAGGCTGGTCGTCGGGCGAGGTGGTGGCCGCCGCCAACTCCGCCTCCACCTCGGCCGGGGCGGCCCGGTCATCCATCGGGTCGTACCGGACCAGGTCCCGGCTGTGGCGGGAGAGGGCGGCCAGGTCGCGCAGGCCGATGCGGTACCGGGGCCGCCCAGGATGCGCAGCAGCGCCACCGACGCCGACGGGTCGGCCAGCACCTCCAGCCACGCCACCACGTCGACGATCTCGGGCCGGTCGAGCAACCCGCTGGTGCCCACCGCCTCCACCGGGATGCGACGCTCCTCGAGGGCGGCCACGATGGGCTGGATCAGACGGCGCTTGCGGCAGAGCACGGCCACCTCCGACCACGGCCGGCCCCGGGACGGCCCGTTTCGGGAGGCGATGTCGGCCGCGATGGCGGCTGCCTCCTCGGCGTCGTCGGCGGCCAGGAAGCACTCGATCTCGGTGTCGGGGGCGTCGGGCCGGGGACGAAGGAGCTTCGGCAGGCTCTCGACGACGTGCTCCTGGATGCGGTTGGCCAGGATGCCCAGGCTCGCTCCGAAGCGGAAGGTGGTCTGCAGCGGGCGGACCGTCACCGGAGGGAAGTGGTGCCGGAAATGCAGGATGTTGACCAGGTGGGCGCCGCGGAACCCGTAGATCGACTGCATGTCGTCGCCCACCGCGGTGACCGCCGATCCGGGCGGGTACAGCAGCTGGAGCAGGCGACGCTGGGCGAAGTTGGTGTCCTGGTACTCGTCGAGGAGGACGACCGGGTGGCGTTGGCGCAGGTCGGCGGCCACGTCCGGGTACTCCTGGAGGAGGCGGACGGCCAGCCCCACCTGGTCGCCGAAGTCGAGGAAGTTGCGCTCCCGCTTGCGGCGCTCGTAGGCGGCCACCACCTGGCACAGGTCGAGGCGGGAGGCAGCCGTGTTGCGCATGGACTGCCACCGGCCGGTCTCCAGGACCTGCCGGCAGTCGGCCTCCACCGCCGCGATCGGCACCAGGTGGTCGGCGCACCGGGACGCCAGCACCAGGGCGTCGTTGAGGACGAACTCGGGGGACAGGCTGCTGCGGCGGTCGAAGCGGAACTCGTCGAACACCGCGAACAGGAGCTGCCACGATTGGGCCCGGTTGAGGACCTGGGTGCCGGCGGCCAGGTCGAGCTCGAGGGCATGGTCGGCCACCAGCGAGGCGCCGAAGGAGTGGTAGGTGGCGATGGTGACGTCGGCGTCGGGGCCGAGGGCGTCGCGCACCGCCTCCTTGAGGTGCTGGGCCGCCTTGTTGGTGAACGTCAGGCCGAGGACCTGATCGGCGCCCACCTGTCCCGATCCGACCAGGTGGAGGATGCGGCGGGCCATCACCGTGGTCTTGCCCGCCCCCGCCCCCGCCACCAGGAGCTGGGCCTCGAGGGGCGCCTCGACCGCGGCCCGCTGCTCGGAGGTCAGTGTCACGGCCACGACGACACCACCTCCCGGCCTTCGGGTTGGATCGGGCACAGGCGCTGGAACGAGCACCACCGGCAGGTGGCGTCGACCGACGGCTCGAACTCCTCCAACCGGATGCGCTCGGCCACGTCGAGGACCCGCTTCTCGGTGGCGTCGGCGTGGCCGGGGGTGACCTCCTGGTCGAAGGCGTGCATGGTGCGCAGGAAGATCAGCCGCAGCTCGACGACCGGCCCGTAGGCGGCCAGGTCGGGGTCGCGGGTGGCGGCCAAGTGGTAGACGGCGAGCTGGATGTTGTCGGCCACGTCGTCGGGCCGGGGCTCCTTCTTGCCCGTCTTGTAGTCGACGATGCGCAGGCCGGGGCTGCCGTCGGCCCGCTCCACCCGGTCGATGCGGTCGATGGAGCCCCGCAGGCGGTGCCCGGCGACGGCGATGTCGAAGGTGCGCTCCACCGCCAGCACGTCGGGGGCCAGCTCGCTCTGGCCCTCGAACTGCCACCACATGTCGAGCATGGCGAAGAAGTCGCGCCGGGCCTCGTCAACCTGGGGCCGGTAGCGGGCGATGTCGTGGCGCCACATCTCCTCGGCCATGGCGTGGAGGGTCTGCTGGGTGCGAGGGCCGTCGGCCGACGTCTCCGGGTCGAGGAACCGGGCCAGCACCTCGTGCACCAGCGTGCCCAGATCGGCCCGCACCCCGCCCTCGTCCCGCACCCGGAGGACGTAGCGGTAGGCGTAGCGCAGGGGGCAGTCGTCGTAGGTGTCGAGCTGGGTGGCCGACAGGGCCAGCCCGGCGTCGGTGGCGATGGGCCGGTCGTTGACGGTGGGACGGCGGAAGGCGGGCGCCGGGCCGGGCGGGGCCGGGATGCGGACGTCGGCCCGGTCCCAGCCCTCGACGAAGCGGCTGAGGAGGACGCCCGGCTCGGGACCGGCGGTGGCCACCAGCCGGTGGGTGGCCCGGGAGCAGGCGAGGGCGAACAGACGCCGCTCCTCGTCGAGATCGAGGTCTCTGCGGCGGACGGACGGCAGCTCCCCCTCCACGCAGCCGGCGACGACCACGGTGTGCCACTCCCGGCCGGCGGCGGCCAGGATCGACGTGATGGTGACCGCGTCGGCCGCGGTGGCGGCGGCGGTGTCGACCCGCCACGGGTCGGACTCCACCCCGTCGTCGTCGAGGAGCGTGAGCACCTCGGTCAAGCGGCGGTGGGGGTTGCGCTCGGCCTCCCGCCAGAGGCCGTCGAGGAAGGCGACCAGCCCGTCGAGGACCTCGTCCTCGGCGTCCACCAGGTGGCCCAGCCCCTGCTGCCACACCTCGAAGGCGAGGTCGGCCGGGGTGGCGGTGGGGGCGGACGCCGCGAGGCGGTCACGTAGGGCGACGAGGGGAGCGAGGCGGGGGTCGTCGGCCAGGTCGGCGCCGTCGACCCGGGCCTGGCGGCGCACCCGCCGGACCTCCACCGCGTCGAGGTGCGACAGGGGGGACACCAGCAGGCGGTCGAGCGCGGAGGCGTCGCCATCGACCCACCGCAGCATGTCGACCACGCTGCCCACCACGGGGTCGTCACCCGCCAGCCCGGCGGTGGGCGCCGGCGCCCGAGCCGGGACGCCGTGGCGGGCCAGGGCCCGGGCGATGGCCCGGGCCCGGAAGCGGGGGCGGCGGACGAGGACGGCCATGTCGGACCACGCCGCCCCCGCGGCCCGGGCGGCCAGCAGCTCGCCGGCCACCGCCTCCGGCTCGAGCGAGGGGTGGCGGGTGGTGACCAGCACCGGCGGCCCCGGACGGCGGAAGCCGGTGGCGACCCCGCCCAGGTCGACTTCGGCGTCGGCCGGGAAGTCGGCCAGGTGGCGCCGGTCGGCCCCGGGGAAGCCGCCCACCGCGCCCTCGCGATCGCCCGCCACCACCACATCGACGGCCGCCGTCGCCAGCCGCCCGAGGAGGGTGGCCATGACCGGCGTGGCCGCGTGGTAGTCGTCGACCAGCACGTGGTCGAAGCGGGGGATGTCGAGCTTCGGCCGCCGCGGCCAGGAGCCCGGCCCCGTCGGTGCGGCCGGTGGCGGCCAGATGGGCGCGGTAGCGCTCGGCGAAGGCGGCCACCTCCGGATGGGGAGTCGCCGACCTCAACCCGGCGATCACCTCGGCGGCGAAGACCGGTCGCCGGAGGAAGTGGCCGAGCTCGGCCACCGGGCGGGGTGGTCGGCCACCAGCAGCCGGGCCACCGTGTGCCGTTGCTCGGCCGCGGTGAGCAGGGTGACGGGCCCGGTGTGGCGGGTGACGAGGTCGTAGGCGAGCCCGAAGAAGGTGGTGACGGGGCCGGCCCCGTGGGGCAGCGCCGCCTCCCGGAAGCGGTCGGCCGTGGCCCGGGTGCGGCACAGCACCAGCGCCGACGCGCCGTCGTCGGCGGACAGCCGCCGGTAGCGGGCCACCAGCGCGGTCGTCTTCCCGGTACCGGCGCCGCCGGTCACCCGCAGCCGGCCGCCCACGTGGTCGACGATCCGCCGCTGCTCGCCGGTGAGGTCCATCTCCAAGGAGGCTACCGACCGGGTGGGACAGCTCGGTCGAGGGTGCAGAAACCTACGAAATATGTCGGCTTTTGCTCACTCGGCTGGTCACGCCGGGCGGTCGACCCACTGTCCCCGCCGTTCGAGCACGTCCCGGAGCACCGTCGGGCGGTCGGTCATGATCCCGTCGACGCCCAGGTCGAGGAGGCGGTCCATCTCGTCCGGCTCGTCGATGGTCCACACGTGGACGTGGATCCCCCGCCGGTGGGCGGCGGCCACGAACCGGCGATCGACGACGCGAATGCGGCCGTGGTAGAGCGGCACCTGCACGCAGCCGGCGGCGAAGGGCCACGTCGGGGCCCGGTAGCCGGCGCCCTTGAGGCGGGCGATCATCCTCGGCCCCATGGCTGTGCACACCGTGCCGCCGGTGAGGAGCCGGAACCGGCGCAGGCGGACGTCGGAGAAGGCGGCCACGCACACCCGGTCGTGGGCCTTGGCCTGGTCGATCACAGCGGCCAGGGGCGCCACCGCCTCGTCCGTCTTGGCGTCGATGTTCACCCGCGCGTCGGGCCAGGCGGCCAGCACCTCCGCCAGCCGGGGGATCGGTTGGCCGTCGATGCGGGCCTTGGACACCTCCGACCAGGGCAGATCGCACACCCGACCGGTCAGATTGGTGACCCGGTCGAGCACCTCGTCGTGGAAGGTGAGCAGGATGCCGTCGGACGTGGTGCGCACGTCGGTCTCCAGGTACCGGTACCCGAGGCGGAGGGCGCTCTCGAACGAGACCATGGTGTTCTCGGGGGAGTCGGCGGCCCCGCCCCGGTGGGCGAAGGCCAGCGGGCCGGGGTGGTCGAGGTAGGCCCAGCGCCTCACGTCGGGGGGCGGAAGATCGTGGCCCGGTAGTGGCGCAGCTCCTTGACGCTCTCCCGGATGTCGTCGAGCGCCCGGTGGTTCCCGGCCTTGTCGGGGGCGCCCGCGTAGGCGTCGGGGTACCAGCGCTTGCACAGCTCCTTCACCGTCGACACGTCGATCGACCGGTAGTGGAAGAACTGGTGCAGCTCGGGCAGGTAGGCGGCCAGGAAGCGACGGTCGGTGCCGATCGAGTTCCCGCACAGCGGGACGGTGCCTTGCTCGGGGATGTGCTGGCGGAGGAAGTCGAGGACCTGGCGGCCGGCGTCCTCCAGCGACGTGGTCGACGCCGCCACCGCCGCCGTCAGCCCGCTGGTTTCGTGCATGTGCTTGACGACGTCGACCATGCCCGCCAGCTTCTCGGCGGGCTGGAAGACGACCACGTCGGGCCCCTCGGCCACGATCTCCAGGTCGTCGTCGGTGAGGAGGACCGCGATCTCGACGATCACCTCGGTGGACGGGTCGAGCCCGGTCATCTCCAGGTCGATCCAGGCGAGCATGGAGGCGATCGTAGGCTGCTCCCCGTGATCCAGATCCCGATCGTCCGCCTCGACCCCGACCTGCCCGTGCCCACCTACGCCCGCCCCGGCGACGCGGGCGCCGACCTGGTGGCTCGGGAGGACGTGCTGCTGAGCGCTGGCGGCGGCCGGGCGGTGGTGCCGACGGGCGTGGCGGTGGCCATCCCCGACGGCTACGCCGGCTTCGTCCTCCCCCGCAGCGGGCTGGCCGTCAGCTACGGCGTCACCGTGCTCAACGCCCCCGGCCTGGTCGACTGCGGGTACCGGGGCGAGCTGCGGGTGGCGCTGGTCAACACCGACCGCACCGGCGACTACGTGGTCCGCCGGGGTGACCGCATCGCCCAGTTGGTCGTGCAGCGGGTGGAGGAGGCGGCCTTCGTGGAGGTGGCCGAGCTGCCGTCGTCCGAGCGGGGCGAGGGCGGTTTCGGCCACACCGGCCGGTGAGGTCCAACCGTTGGGGGGTGCCAGCCCGGGAGCCCGTTTGGTAGGCTGACCGGAGCACGCGGACGTGGCTCAGTGGTAGAGCACAACCTTGCCAAGGTTGGGGTCGCGGGTTCGAATCCCGTCGTCCGCTCCAGCAGCGGTACCGCATGTCGTGAAAGGTGAAGCCGGCGAGATCGGCCCGCGCGACAGCGGCGAGCCACCCGCCGCAGTCCTTGACCGTCGGGGAGGTATCGGGCTGGCGCAGCCATGGTATCTGAAGTAGTTCAGAGTACGAGGTCACTGCGAGTGGTCGGCTCTGGTACTGCATCGACGACGCCAAGCGAACTGTCTGGCTCATGGAGGCCTCGCCGGGCCACCCGAAGGCAACCGACTGAGGCGTGGCCGCCATCGCGGCCATCGCGAGCAGCTACCGCGGAAGCCCGCGCCCCGCAGCTCAGAGGGCATAACGGGCGTCGGCGCAGGTCGGCGAATCGGCCTGAACAGCCTTGGTAAGGCTGGGGTCGCGACAAGCCCCCCTCGCCGTTGAGGGGGGCTTGTCGCCGACGGCCGGGTGGCGGGCGGCCGGCGGGTTAGAAGCTGCGCACCTCCACGTCGGAGGCGTCCACGTGGGTCGTGCCGGTGCGGATGTCGAAGAAGGTGACGTAGGCGTAGAGCTCGTCCTGGCCGGGGCGGTCCTCGTTGAGGACGTCGCCGTCACGAGTCACCGACACCACGAAGTCGAGGCCGGTCCCGGACGCCGAGCACGTCATGGTGGCGGCGGCGTACTCGGCCTTGGTGATCAGCTCGTCGTCGGCCAGGATCCCGGCGTCCTGTCCGTAGAGCTGGACGTCGACCGGATCACCGGCGTGGGCGCAGGCGGCCTGGGCGTCCGCCTGGCTCATCTCGATGTGACCGGCCACCCGCAGGATGAAGTCGTTGTTGGCAATGGCGATGACGTTCAGGTCGGTGGAGATGAAGGGTGTGGCGGAGGCGGACGAGGCGCCGATGCCGACGGCGATACCGGTGGCGGCGACGAGGGCGGAAGCGAAGCGACGGAGCGAAGCGTTCATTGGAGTCCTCCTGAGGACGAGTGGGGATCGTTGGTTGATCCCGATGCCCACACTCTGAAGAGGACGGCTCCCGGCCACATCGGGGGAACCTCGGTTCCCCTACCCTGATATCGGACCCTGAGAGTGGCGGGCCAGCAGGGTCGTCAGCCGGGCCCGGGACGACACCCCCAGCTTGGTGAAGATGTGGGAGAGGTGGCTCTCCACAGTCTTCTCGCTCAGGTAGAGGGTGCTGGCGATCTCCCGGTTGGTGTTGCCGGCGGCCACCAGCCCGGCGACCTCCCGCTCCCGGGCGGTGAGCGCCGCCAGTCCCGAGGAGCCGGAGCTGCTCCCGGCCGAGGTCGCGGTGCCGGCCGAGGCGGCGGGACGGCGGCCGAGGCGCTCCAACTCCCGGACGGCTTCGGCCCGGTACGACGGCGAGCCGCAGGCGGCCAGCTCCCGCTCTGCCCGTTCCAGCTCGGTCACCGCCTGCTGGCGGTCGCCGGCCAGGGCCAGGGCCCGCCCCGCCAGCACCCGCGACCGGGCCGCCTCGATCGGCGCCGACGCCCCCTCGCAGTTGACCGCGGCGGCGAGGGCCAGCTCCGCCGCCCGGGCGTGCTCGCCGGCCTCGACGAGCACGACGGCCTGCGCTCGGCGGGCCGCGGCCCGGGCCACGCCGAGGGTGAGCCCCTCCGCCGCCGCCCGCGCCCGCTCGGCCCACGCCGTCGCCTCCGTCCGCCGGCCCAGGGCCAGCTCGGCCCGGGTCAGGACCTCGTAGCAGGTGCAGCGGGCGCCCGACCCGATCAGGAGCAGGTCCGGACCGCCGCCCGACTTGAGGACCTCGGCCCGGCACCGCTCGGGTTCGCCCGCCTCCAAGAGGGTCGCGCCGAAGACCCACCCTCCGGTGGCGGAGATGACGTTGTCGTCGACTGTGCGCCCGACCTCCATGCACTCCTCCCCCGATCGGACGGCGAGGGCGTGGTCGCCGGCGGCGGTAGCGGCCAGGGCCCGCACCCACAACGCCCACGACAGCGACTGCGGGTTGGCCGCCAGTCGGGCCGCGTCCTCCGCCACCTCGGCCAGCTCGCTCGCCTCCGCACACCGGCCCCGGGCCACGAGGGCGTAGACCCGCCCCAGCATCAGGGGGACGAGCAGGTGGCCCTGGCCCGAGGCCTGGGAGAGGGCGATGCCCCGCTCGGTGTGGCGCAAGGAACTGTCGAAGCGCTCCATGAAGTTCTCGGCCCAGCACAGGTAGTACGTGGCATCGAGCTGGGGTGCGAGGGCGGCGTCGGCCAGGCCGTCGACGATGGCGGAGGCCCGCTCGAGGTGCCCCGCCGCCACCGCCGTCTCGCCCCGGATGTACTCGGCGAAACCGAGGAGGGCGAGGGCGGCCGCCTCCAGGGGCGCGGCGCCGATGGCCGACGCGTCGGCCGCCGCGGTCGACGCCCACGCCCGCATGGCGGGGAAGTCGAAGGTGTAGATGGCGTCGACCGCCAGTTCGAGCTTGAGGGCGGCCGCCTCCGGCGACCCCTGGTCGGCCAGCTCGCCCAGGGCCGACGTGAGCCGGGCGTGGGCGTCGCGGTGGCGCCCGAGCAGGTGCTCCAATGCCGCGCACGAGGCGATCAGCCGCACCCGGAGGGCGGCCATGGCCGGGGGCAGCAGGTCGACGGCGTCGAGGAGGGTCGCCCGTCCCTCGGCCAGCAGCCCGGCCGAGACCAGGCTGGTGGCGGTGGCCACCAGCAGGCCCAGCCGGCGCTCGACCTGGTCGTGGGGCAGCAGGCGCAGGGCAGCCTGGTACCAGCGGGCGGCCGTGGCCGGGGCCCGGGGGGCGGCGGCCGCGCCCGCCTCCTCCAGCAGGGCCAGGGCGGCGGTGTCGCCGGCTCGGGCCGAACGCTCCACGTGGTGGGCCCTGACCTGGGGCGACGCCCCCTGGCGCTCGAGGACCTGGGCCACTCGGGCGTGGGCCATGAGCCGCCATCCGGGGCCGGCCGATTCGTAGACCCCGTGGCGCACGATCGGGTGCCGGAACCGGAAGTGGCGGGGGACGGCCGTGGGCCGGACCACGTCGAGGCGCACCAGCTCGTCGAGCAGGTCGAGGGCCTCGGCCTCGCCCATCCCGGCGGCGGCCGCGGCCAGCTCCGGCTCGAACGACTCGCCCGAGACGGCCGCGCCCGCGAGCAGGGCCCGGGCCGGTGCCGACAGCGCCTCCAGCTCCCCGGCCAGCGACGACCGCACCGCCGCCGGAACGGCCAGGTCGCCGAGGTCGTCACCGCCCGTCCGCCGTCCCGCACCGCCGGCCCGGACGAGTTGCTGCAGGTAGAAGGGGTTGCCGCCGCTCTCCTGGTACAGCCGGGGATCGGTGGGCGCCCCGATCAGTTGGCGGGCGTCGTCGGGGGACAGCGGGCCGAGCTCGAGCCGGTGGGCGGATCCGTCCCGGGCCGCCTGTTCCAGGGCGGTGATGAGGCGGGGCGACGTTCCCACCGGGCGCATGGCCAGGGCCATGAGGACGGGCCCCGCCGGGCGGTGGGCCACCAGGTGGCAGAGGAGCTCGACGGAGGCGGCGTCGGCCCAGTGGACGTCGTCGAGGACGAGCACCACCGGTCGGCGCCCGCTGAGGCTGTCGAGGAGCCCCCGCACCGCCCGATGGGCCCGGTAGCGCTCCTCCTGGAGGCCGGCGGCCGCGCCCTGGGCCAGGTGGCCGAGGGCGGGGAAGATCCCGCCCAGCTCCGCGGGCAGCGCCAGCGACCCCCCGCCGTCGTCGGTGAGCGAGGCCAGGTAGTCGTCGAGGGCAGCCACGAACAGTCCGAAGGGCAGGTCGCGCTCGAACTCCGCGGCCCGACCGACCAGGACGAGGTGGCGGCGGGCGTGGGAGCGGGCGTGCAGTTCGGCCAGCAGGCGGGTCTTACCGATCCCGGGCTCGCCCACCACGTAGAGGATCGGCGGCGACCCCTCGCCGAGGGCGTCGAGGGCGTGGCCGAGCGTCTCCAGCTCCGCCCGCCGCCCCACGATCCGCGCTCCCTCAGCCATCCTCGGTCACCCAGCGTCTCAGGGACGGGCATCAAGGGTTTCCCTGATGCGCCGGCTCCGCGGGGCGGTCATTCTACGGCCATGCCTACCTATCTCCTGTGCCACAGCCACGCCGCCCGGGACTGCCCGGTGGCGTTCGCCTCCTGGAACGGCTTCGACAGCCCGCTGCGCCAGCAGCCGGTCCTCGCCTCCTGCGACTCGGGCGGGCACGGGCTGTGGTGGACGGTCGAAGCGGGCGACGAGACGGGGGCCTTGGCCCAGCTACCCGGCTACGTGGCCAAGCGCACGGTGGCGGTCGAGGTCCGGGAGGTCCTGGTCCCATGAGGAGCCCGGTCGAGACGCTCACCCCCGTGACCGCGCCCACCCGCCGGCTGCTCCTGGCCGGCACCGTGCTGGTGCTGGCCGCCGGCCTCGACCTGTTCGTCCTCACCGAGCACACCGACGACTTCTTCGCCTGGACCATCGCCTCACCCCTCACCGCCGCCTTCCTCGGCGCCGGCTACCTGGCCGCCGCCTGCCTCGACGGGATGTCGGCCCGGGAGCGGCTGTGGGCCGTGGCCCGGGTGCCGCTGCCGGCGGTGCTGGTGTTCACGACCACCACCTTCGTGGTCACCCTCGTCCACCTCGACGCCTTCCACATGGACTCCTTCACCGGATGGGCCTGGCTGGTCACCTACGGCCTCCTGCCCCCGTCGGTGCTGGCCGTGCTCCTCTACCAGCGCCGGATCGGAGGCGGGGACCCGCCCCGGCGGGCGCCCCTGCCCACGTGGCTGCGGGTGGTCACGTCGGCCCTGGCGGTGGCCATCACCCTCCTGGGGGCCGCCCTCGTCCTGGTGCCGACGGACGCGTCGACGTGGTGGCCGTGGCCGCTGACCGTCCTCACCAGCCGGGCCGTCGGCGCCTGGCTGGTGATCGTCGGCCTCACCGCGGGCCAGGCCGCGTGGGAGAACGACTGGGGCCGCCTCCGGCCGCTGAGCATCACTTACGTGGTCCTGGGCGTGCTCCAACTGGTGGCCGTCGCCCGCTACCCGGACGAGGTGGACTGGGGGACGCCCGCGGCGTGGCTGTACGTCGCCGTCCTCGTCGCCCTGGTGGTGTTCGGTGCCGCGGGCTGGCGGGCTAGTTCCCGGCCTTCACCCACGGGTGGAAGGCGTTCTTGACGCCGCCCATCGTGACCTCGAGGTGCGGGTAGTGGCGCAGGAGCACCGTCACCATCGAGTTGCTGTCGATCCACTCCAAGCCGGCCTTGGTGTACACCTCGGGCGTGTAGTCGTCGGTGAAGAACCGGTCGCTGTTCAGCCGCCTCGAAGCCATGAGGACGAAGATCCGGAAGGCGGTGTCGCTGAAGGCGAAGCCCTTGGGCCGGCGCTCGGCGAACATGCCGGGGGTGACGTCGAGCTTGTCGATGTCACCGCCGTAGAGACCGCTCAGCTCCTCGGCCCACTGCGGGTTGTCGGTGAGGGAGTGGAAGTCCTTCGCCGGTGGCATGTGGAGGAGGCGGCGGAACTCGTTGTAGCGGGGCACGCCCAGCTCCCGTGACCGGACGATGTCGAGGGCGGCCATGTCGAGCATGATCCCGTCGGGGCGGATGAACTCCTGGAGGAACCGGGGGAAGTTGTGCAGGCAGACCACGCCCGGGTGGAGCTGGCCGAAGGAGTAGAAGAGGTCGGTCATCGACACCCGGTTGAGCGTGTCCAGCGCCCCCTGGCCGGCCATGCTGCGCAGGGTGGCGTCCTCCAGCAGCGAGTGGTCGCTCGCCGACCGCAGGGGGTAATCGTCGGGCAGCAGCGGGTGCATGCGGTAGACGGCCACGAACTCCTCGGTGAGGCAGTAGGGCACGTTGTAGTGCTGGGCCTCGGAGCCGGGGATGCCGCTGATCACCTCGCTCTTGCTGAGCCGTCCGAGCCGGTTGTGGATGCGCTCGCCGAGCAACCCCCACCAGTTGGTGCGTAGGGCGCGGACGGTCGTGGGGTGGCTGATGACGGCCGTGGTCCACTCCACCGTGTGGATCTTGGCCACCAGGGCGGCGTTGATGTGGCGGCCGTGCTCGAACAGCTCGTCGTCGGTGAAGGCCGGGTACCGCACCTTCAGGTGGTCGCAGATGGAGTTGTGCTCCAGGGTGAACAGGGTCTGGAGCATGGCCAGGCCGGCCCAGAACCCGGGGACCTGGGCGGGGTCGAGGTCGGGATCGGTGGGATAGGGGATGAGCCCGGCCTGGGTGACGTGGAGCTTGCCGTCGACGCCGCTGCGCACCAGGTCGCGGTAGGGCTTGGTGCTCCCGTAGATGCTCGACAGGTCCCACCAGTGGGTCTCGGTGTTGGTGTACGTCGGCGGCAGCTCGCTCGGGCCCGGGGGAGTGGTGGGGTCGGGCCGGGTGCGCATGATCGTCATGGGGTTGACGGGCCACTTGTCGTCGGAAGCCAGCGGGATCTCGATCGGGTTCTCGCTCGGGCTCTTGCCGTGGCTGAACCAGTCCCGGATCATGAACTGGAGCCAGCTGGCGGCGAGGGCGTTGCAGGCGGTGGCCGGGATGAGCTGGTTGCGGGTCATCACGGTACGGCTGATCTCGCGGGGGCTGGGGGTGACGAGGTCGGAGGCCGACTCGGGGAAGGTGTGCTCGATGGGGACGTTGCGGCCGAACCGGGACGCGGCCATGCCCATGGCCGGGTTCTCGAGGTCGTTGTAGGTGCCGTCGGCCGTGCGCCGGGTGAGGACCTGGCCGTCGTAGGGGTCGACCGGCGGCGTGTTGGTGGCCGGCATGGCGGTCGTGTCGAACAGGTTCTTCCTGCGCAGGACGTCGCGGATCCCGATGAGCACCGGGATGCCGAGGAACGTGGGGAGCTTGTCCCAGCCCCGCTTGTGGTCGATCGCGGTGGCGACCTTGTCCCAGGTGTTCCAGAGGAGGTTGTCGTGGTAGCCCTTGGGCACCTCCGGCTGCTTGGACTTGCGCTTCTTGAACCACATGGCCACGGGGAAGCCGACGGCCACCGCCTTGGTGAGTCGCTTGAACAGACGCTTCATGTGCTTCCTCCTAATGCGCGCCCAGGGCCCGACGTCGGGGACCTTCCGCTGGTCGGCCGCCTCCTGCATGAGCGACACCGTGTACTTCTTGGTCATGACCCACGTGGCCAGGACGAGGGCGAGATTGAACCCGATGACCACGCCATACTCCCAGCGCTGGGCCACGTAGGTGGGCACGTCGTCGCCCGGCACGTCGGCGAAGAGGACCAGTTCGTTGATGACGACCAACGCGGTCAGGACGTAGAGCGAGGCGATGACGGCCCAGTTGAGCGTCGGCGCCCACGGCCGGGCCGCCTTCTTCTCGGGGGTGTTGTAGAGCTTCTGGAGCAGCCGCCGGGGCCCGACGTCGAGGTAGCGGTAGGCGACGATCCACCACAACAGCACGTAGTACCGGAACCAGCTCACGACCATGGCCGCGAACACCACGTGGAGCGTGTACTCGAAGAAGTTCCGGAAGACGACCCACCGGCCGATGAGCTTGCCGAACGACTGCGGGTTGCGGTTGAGGTAGGTGGCAAGGGGCAACGACGACGAGAGCAGGGCGATCCGCCCGCCCCAGTACCAGAGGGTGCTCTTGTGGGCCACCGCCAGCGGTCCGATCACGAACAGGTCGGCCGAGACGATGATGATGTGGAGGGTGAACAGGCGGATGGCGGCCTTGTTCGAGAAGAGGGGGTTGAGAAGCTCCTGGGGCCGGCGGAAGCCCTGGTAGATCTGGCGGGCGCCGACGCTGAAGCCCCAGGCCAGGAGCCCCGCGTAGACGACGGTGATGAGGAGCTTCACCGGGCCGGTTGATCACAGGCCGCCGCCGGTCGCCGATCACGAGTCATAGCAGGGACCTCGCCTTCCTGTGCTCGACTTCCACCGCTCAATGTAGTCAGTCCGTCGCCGCGACGGCTCGGTGTTCCGGATCGCTCACCGGTTGGCCTCGGCCGCCGATCGGGCCTGGATGAGGTGGTAGAGGAGGATGAGCTGGGTGAGGGCGAGGGGCTCGTCCCTCCTCTCGGGGTCGATCCGGCCGAGGGAGTCGGGGACGGGCTCGTCCACCCCCAGCTCGTCCCAGATGGCCTTCTCCACCTTCTTGGTGTCCTCCCGGTCGGCGTAGGAGTGGATGTGGACGGAGTCGACCGGCTTGCCGTCGTCGTCCCGGCGCAGCTTGAGGTGCATGGCGTCCTTGACGTCGTCGCCCAGGATGTTGGACAGGTCGGGGTGGCTGATGGTCGGCCGGAGGACGAGGTAGGCGCTGAGGGGGTCGGCGGCCGTCTCGCCCCGCTCCTCGATGGGCGAGAAGCGGACCACGATGTCGGCGTGGGTCCGCTGCGGGCGGATGAACTCGGCCGACTCCGGCTCCCGCTTCTCGAGCTCGGCCCGCACCTGGTCCTCGGTGTAGCCCCGCTTCCCCATGTCGCGCTTGAGCTTCCAGGCGATGCGGATGTCCTCCGGCGGGTCGAGGTACACGGTGATGTCGAAGCAGGCCCGCGAGACCTTGGTGGAGAGGGGGAGGAGTCCCTCCACGATCACGAAGTCCTTGGGCTCGACGTACTCGGGACGGTCGAGGGCGCCGGTGTCGTGGTTGTAGATCGGCTTGAGGATGGGGTGGCCGAGAGAGAGGTGCTGGAGGTGCTGCTCCATGATGTCGATGTAGTTGCACTTGGGGTGGAGCGGGGTGAACGGGAGGGACTTGCGCTCCTCGCGGTCGTACCGGTGGTAGTCGTCGGCCCCGATCGAGGTGATGCGGTCGCGGCCCAACGCCTGGACCAGCCCTTCGGTGAGGGTCGTCTTGCCGGTTCCGCTGTCACCCACGATCGCCAGCAGGATGGGCCGGACGCCACCGCCCTCGCCCCGGCCGTCTCCTCGCCCGATGTTCACCTGCTTGTCGCTCATCGCCTACCTCCGTGGCCGCGTCGGGTGGGAGTTTCTCGCGTTTCCCGACGGCGCGTAAAAGGGGCGACCGGCAGCCGACGGTCGGGAGGCTTAGCGTCGCCGAATGGACGCCATCGTGCGGGTCACGCCGGTCCTTCGGATCCTCGAGCGGGGCGTGGCGATGTGAGCCCGGACGACGAGCCGACGTTCTACGCGGCGACGGTCGACGACTGGCGGGCGTGGCTGGCGGCCAACTGCGAGTCGGAGCCGGCGGTGTGGGTGATCATCCACAACCAGGGCGCCGGCACCCCCAGCCCGCCGATGGCGGAACTTGTCGAACACGCCCTCTGCTACGGGTGGATCGACAGCAAGGCGCTCACGCGGGATGCAACCAGCCGGTACCAGCGGTTCTCGCCCCGGAACCCGAAGAGCGGATGGAGCAACCTGAACCGGGAACGGGTGGCGCGGCTGGTCGACGCCGGGCTCATGACGGCTCGCGGCCAGGCCATGATCGACCTGGCCCAGGCCACCGGCACCTGGGACCTCCTGACCGAGGCCCAGAACCTCGTCGTCCCCGAGGACCTGCAACGGCTCCTCGACGCGGACGAGGTGGCGTCGGCCAACTTCGAGGCGTTCCCACCGTCGTCCCGGCGGATGATCCTCGAGTGGATCGTCACCGCCAGCGCCCCGAGACCAGGGCCCGCCGCATCACCCAGACCGTCGAGTTGGCCCGGGACAACATCCGGGCCAACCATCCTCGGACGTCGGGCGGGAGGTGGTCGAGAGCTGGACGCGGTAGACCCGGCCCGGCCGCTGGACGTCGGCCCAGGCGAGCACGTCGGTGCCAGAGGCCCGGTGCAGTCCGCCAGAGCTGTTCTTGTTCAAGCCGATCACGTCGGTGGTGACGGATGTCTCGCCCGTCGCCAGCTCGAGGAGGAGGAGCTGGTCCGACGAGGTGGCGTCGTCGATCGAGCTCACGAGCAGGGTTTTGTCGTCGCCGATCAGCGTCACACCTGCGGGCGAGCCCAGGTGGAGGTCGGTGAGGACGGCGGTCGCCGTCCCCCCGTCGAGGCGGTAGACGCTGCCCTTGGCCGCGTCCGGGCCGGGGTCGCTGACGAAGGCCACCCCGTCGGCGGCGACCACGACGCCGTCCGGGGCGACGAGCGGCGGTCCCGCGGCGACGGTCGTCACCTCGCCCCCGGCGGCCGGGACCTGGAACAGCCCCGGCGCCCCGTTGGCGGGGTCGACGCCGGTGAAGTAGACGATGTCGGTCCCCGCCCGGCTGACGACGTCGAGCCCTCGGGCGCGCGTGCCCGGCCGTACCCGGGACGACGGTCGGCACCCGCTCGGCGCCGGTCGTCGGGACGGTGAGGATGCCCGGCTGGTCGGCGACGAAGATGCGGCTGCCGTCGGTGGACACGGCGATGCTCGTCGGCCGGGTCAGGGGCACGTTCTCGGCGACGGTCGAGACCGCGCCGTCGAACTCGGCCACGCTGAACACGGCCGGCCCCGGGTCGCCGGTGGTGACGTAGTAGATGACACTGCCGTCGGGCGACGGGGCCGCGTCGATCGGCTGGCGGTTGCCGTCGGTCTGGGCGACCACCCTCACCGACCGTGCCGGCGCATCATCGGCCGTGATGGCGGGGTTGTCGTCGCCGCCGCAGGAGGCCAGGCCGATCACCATCACCATCGCCATCCCCGTCGCCATCCCGATGACTGCCCACCGCCGCGTGATCCGCATCATTCGCCCTCCTCCTGTCCCGGTGGCATTCTGCCCCTCCGTCTCGTTCCGCGGTGAACCGGAGGGCGCGAGGGGCGTCGGCTAAGGTGGGCCTTCCCCGAGGACATTCGTTTTCCGGCGGTCTCGCGTGCGAGCGGCCTTCTCGACAATCCTCTCGACCGAGAGGACGCCCCGTGTCGACCACCGTCGCGGCTACGCCAGACCACGCCTCCAGCATGTCGAGCGGCGACGCCGTCTCTGACACGGAGCTCGGAAAGGACATCTTGTTCGGGATCGTTGTCGGGACACCGCTCGTCTACGGCCTCGTCCTCGTGATGTGCCTCCTGGCCGGGACCGGCCTGGCCAACGCGGCGTTGGTGGCGATCCTGCCCTGCTTCCTGAGCGGCGTCTTCTTCGGCGGGGTGCTTCCCCTCAGCCGCCAGATGGCCCGGCACGAGGCGTTGGAGCGGGCTGCCCGTCGGGTCGTTGTTCCGGTCCACACCCTCGCCGAGGCGGCGGAGGTCAAGCCCGCGGCCTAATGCCGCGACCAGCTCCAGGGGTAGTCGGGGTCGGAGGAGGCCAGGGCCGCGGGGCCGAGTGCCAGGGGGCGGAAGGTGTCGACCATGATGGCCACCTCCTCGGTGCGGTCCTGGTCGGCCGCCCGCTCCATGCTTCCCGGCTGGGGCCGTGGACGAAGCCGGCCGGGTGCAGCGAGATCGAGCCCACGCCGATCCCCGACCCGGCCCGGCTCATGAAGTCGCCGGCGGAGTAGAAGATCACCTCGTCGCTGTCGACGTTGGCGTGGTGGTACGGCACCTTGATGGCGCCGGGGTGGAAGTCGTAGGGGCGGGGGACGAACGAGCAGACCACGAACCCCCGTCCCTCGAACGTCTGGTGGACGTGGGGTGGCTGGTGGATGCTCCCGACGATCGGCTCGAAGTCGTGGATGGACAACGCCCACGGGTAGAGGCACCCGTCCCACCCCACGACGTCGAAGGGCGACGACGGCAGGGCGTGGCGGGTGAGGCCGCCCCGATGGCGGACCAGGACGTCCTCCGGACCGAAGCCCCCGTCCACTAGCACCGACGGGCTGCGGATGTCGCGCTCGCAGTAGGGCGCCTGCTCCAGGAACTGCCCCGTTGGCGACAGGTACCGCTTCGGCGGACGCACGTGGCCCCGCGCCTCCACCACCAGCAGCTCCAGGGCGCCGCCGCCATCGAGCACCCACCGGTGCGTCGTCGACGCGGGCACGACCACGTAGTCGCCCGCGCCCACCTCCATCCGGCCGAAGACCGACTCCAGCACCGCTGACCCCGACTGCACGAAGACCAGCTCGTCGCCGACCGCGTTGCGGTAGAGCGGGCCGCCGGCGTCGGCCGCCACCCACGACAACACCACGTCGTCGTTGGCCAACAGCACCTGGCGGCCTATCACGGGGTCGCCGCCCACCGCCAGCGAACCCGTCCGCAGGTGGTAGGGCACGAGCGGTTGGTTGGCGACGAGAGCCGGCTCCTCGAGCCCGACGGCCTTGGCGTCGACGATGGCCGACGGCGACCGGCGGTGGTAGAGGAGCGACGAGTCGCCCGAGAAGCCCTCCTCGCCCATCAGCTCCTCGTAGAGCAGCCCGCCGTCGGGACCGGCCACCCGCAGGTGGCGTTTGCGGGGGACGTCCCCCAGCGATCGGTAGTTCGGCATGTCACACCTCCAAGCGACGGGCGGCCCGGACCATGCCCGTGACCTCGCCCAGGCACAGCAGGGGGCGGCCGTCACCGCCGGCCCAGCCGGTGATGGTGACCGTGTCCCCGTCCTCCAGGAACGATCGGGTGGTGCCATCGGGCAGGGCCACCGGCTCCGCCCCGTCCGCCGCCAGCTCCATGAGGCAGCCCTGGGTACCGGGCTCGGCGCCCGAGACGGTTCCCGAGGCGAACAGGTCGCCGGGGCGGATCGAGGCCCCGTTCACGGTGGCGTGGGCCAGCATCTGCGGGAACGTCCAGTACTGCTCGGCCAGGCGGTGGTGGGCCAAGGTGGCCGGGGGGATGTCGTTGACCCGCATCCACTGGCTCTGGATCGACACCTGCAGCCGGATGTCGTACGCCGACGCCTTGGGCGCGGTCAGGTAGGGCGGCGGCGTCGGGTCCTGGACGGGACCGTCCACCCGGTAGGGCTCGAGGGCGTCGAGGGTGACGACCCACGGGGACACGGTCGTGGCGAAGGACTTGCCCAGGAACGGCCCAGCGGCTGGGCCTCGAGGCCCTGGACGTCGCGGGCGCTCCAGTCGTTCACCAGGACCAGGCCGGCGGCGTGTTCGGCGAAGGCGGCGGCCCGCACCGGCCGGCCGGGCTCGTTGCCGACGCCCACCACGAAGCCCACCTCCACCTCGAAGTCGAGCTTGCGGGTGACCCCGACCACCGGCGCGCCGTCGCCCGGCACCTGGCCGTAGGGGCGCATGATGGGGGTGCCCGAGGGCACGATCGAGCCCGTCCGCCCGTGGTAGGCGCGGGGTAGCAGCCGCCAGTTGGGCGGGAGCGGGTCGCCGCCGGGACGGAACAGGCGGCCCATGTTCAGGGCGTGGTGGAGCGAGCCGTGGAAGTCCACGAAGTCGCCCACCGCCACCGGCACGAGCAGGTCGACCGCCTGGCGGGGCAGGAGCGCGGACTCGAGGCGGTCGTCCCGGGCCGTGATCAGCTCGGCCAGCCGCCGGCGGACGGCGCCTACGACCTCCCGGCCACAGGCGAGGAAGCGGTTGAGGGAGGCCTCCTCGAGGACGCCCTCGGGGAGGTCGATGTCGGCGAACGTCCCCGCCCGGTCGAGCACCGACAGGTCGATCACCCGGGCCGCCAGCGCGCTCACGCACGCCGGCGCCCCACCCGCCAGTCGGGCCGCGGCGAAGGGCAGGTTCTCGATCCCGAACCCGGCGCCGCCCACGCCCACCCCGTCCGTCATCCGAACTGTCCTCTGTGCCGTCCTCTGGGCCGTCCTCTGGGCCGTCCTCTGGGCCGTCCTCTGGGCGATCCGCTGCTGGCCATGACTCAACGATCCCACCGACGCGGGCCGCCTGCCGCCGCCGCCCCGGCGGTTCTCGGTAGCGGTGGGTGCGGAAACCGCACCCCCGGCTACCGAGAACGCGCTTGGACGCCTCACAGGTGGCCTCGGCGGGCCTGTTCCCGCTCGATGGCCTCGAACAGGGCCTTGAAGTTGCCGGCGCCGAAGCCCTTGGCGCCGCCCCGCTGGATGATCTCCAGGAAGACGGTGGGGCGGTCGGTGATCGTCTCGGTGAAGATCTGCAGCAGCCAGCCGTCGGGTTCCTCGTCGACCAGGATGCCGAGGCGCTGGAGGTCGTCCCACGGCAGGTCGAGGTGGCCGAGCCGGCGGCGGACGTCGTCGTAGTAGGTCGCGGGCGCCTGCAGGAAGCGCACGCCCCGGCTGCGGAGGGCGGCTACCGCCTGGACGATGTCGTCGGTGTGGAGGGCGATGTGCTGCACGCCGGGACCCCGGTAGGTGTCGATGTACTCCTGGATCTGGCTCTTGCGGCGGCCCTTGGCCGGCTCGTTCAGGGGGAGGACGATGCGGCTCCCGTCCCAGACGACCGTCGACATGAGGGCGGAGTACTCGGTGGAGATCTGGGAGTCGTCGAAGTGGCGGAGGCGGTCGAAGCCGAGGACCGACCGGTAGAAGCCGACCCACCGCTCGAGCGCGCCCAGTTCCGACGTTGCCGACCACGTGGTCGACGTGGCCGAGGCCGACGGCCGGCCCGGCGGGCTCGGGGGGCAGGCCGTCGGCGGTGTAGCCGGGAAGGTAGGTCCCCCGGTACGCCGACCGGTCGACGAACGTGTGCCGGGTCTCGCCGTAGGTGGCGATGCTGGCCGAGCGCAGGAGGCCGGACGCCGTCGGCGTCGGTGTAGGGCTCGTCGATGCCCCGGGCGCCCCGGTCCACCGCCGACCGGTAGGCGAGGTCGACGTCGTCGACGGCCGAGGGCCAGGTCGTGGACCCCGTCGCCGTGCTGGCGGACGTGGGCCGCGATGGGCGAGTCGGGTGTGAGGGCGGCCGTCACGACGAAGCGGATGCGTCCCTGCTCGAGGACGTAGGACGCCCGGTCGGGCCAGCCCGTCTCCGGCCCCGCGTAGGCCGGTCACGCGGAAGCCGAAGGCGGACACGAGGAAGCCGGCGACGGCGCGGGCGTTGCCCACCCACAGCTCGATGGCGTCCCACCCGAGGAGGGTGGAGCGGGCCGAGAGGAGGTCGGTGGTGGGGTTGGAGGCGGTGAGTGTCATACGAGGCTCCGGGTGAGGAGGTGGGGGGTGTCGTCGTCGAAGGCGGAGAAGAAGGCGGACAGGGTGTCGACCAGGTGGGTCATCGACCGGGCCGCGAAGAGCACCGGCTGGTAACGGGTGATGTCGTAGGGGACGGCGGCCATCTCGGCCACGTCGAGGGGGCGGATGTCGGCGCTGCCGAACGACGCCGTCTCGCCGCACGAGGAGAGGATCCCGGCTCCGTAGGCCTTGGCCTGGCCGCCCTCCGCCACCAGCCCGAACTCCAAGGTGAACCAGAAGATCCGGGACAGCAGGCGCAGGGCGTCGTCGGACCGGGTGCGCTCGACGGCCTGGCCGACGAGCCGGTAGACGGCGGCGAAGTCGGGCCCGGCGAGCTGGTTGGCGTGGCCCACCACCTCGTGGACGATGTCGGGCTCGGGCGTGTACAGCGGCTGGGACGGGTGCCGGAGGTACTGGGTCGAGAAGAAGGCGGAGCCGGCGAAGGCGCCGTAGAAGTCCCGCAGGGGGGCCAGGCCGGCGACGGGCTGGTAGCGGAACCCGGTCACGGGTTGGAGCAGTGCGCTCACCTCGGTGAGCTGGGGGACGTGGTCGGCCGGGAGCCGCAAGTCCTCCTTGGCCTCGAGGAACGCCCGGCAGGCGTGGGCGTGGTGGAGGGGCTCGAGCTCGCGGGCGATGATCCGCCACACCCGGTGCTCGGCCGGGGTGTAATCGGCGTGGGGGACGGGGTCGCCGGGCGCCCAGTCCACCGACAGGGTGGCCAGTTCGTTGCGCCGGCGGCGGTAGTCGGGGTCCAGGAACCCGGGGTGATCGGGGCCGAGGACGACCTCGACCTCACCCTCCCCGTCCCGAATGACGGGTGCGTACAGCGACCCAGCGGCCACGTCTCCAGTGTCGGTCGAATGCCACGGTATGTATAGCCAATGACGAGAATTCGATACATACTGGGACCGTGACGATGCCAGCAGAGCAAAGCGTCCAGCTCGACGCCATCGATCGGCGGGTGGTCGAGGAGTTGCAAGCCGACGGCCGGCTGTCGGTGAACGAGTTGGCGGGCCGGGTGAACGTGTCCCGGGCCACCGCCTACCAGCGCATCGCCAAGCTGCGGGAGGCGGGGGTGATCCGGCGCTTCACGGTCGACGTCGATCCCCACAAGATGGGCCTGCCCATCGCCGCCCTGGTGCTGGTGACGGTGGTGCAGCACGCCTGGCGGGGCGTCGGCGAACGGCTGCGGCGGCTGCCGGGCGTCGACTGGCTGGCCTTGAGCACGGGCTCGTTCGACTACGTGCTCCTGGTGCGGGCGCCCGACGTCGAGCACCTGCGGGACGTGATCCTCGAGGGCCTCCAGGCCATGCCCGAGGTCCAGTCGGCCCAGACCCTCCTCCTCCTGGACGAGCCCGACGTGGTGCGCCCCGCGTGATCCTCCACACCCCGTCCGACGAGGAGGTGGCGGCGGCCAACCTCACCGCCTACCTGCGGGCCCAGGGCTTCGAGGCCTACGACGAGGCGTGGCGGTGGTCGGTCGACGACCTCGACGGGTTCTGGGCCTCCATGTGGGACTGGTTCGACGTGCCCGGGACCCGAGGTCCGACCGTCCTCGCCGACCGCACCATGCCCGGCGCCCGGTGGTTCCCGGAGGCCGAGCTCAACTACGTCGAGCAGGCCTTGCGGTGGGACGACGACCGGCCGGCGGTGGAGTTCCGGGCCGAGCCCGGCGGACGCCCGGCGGAGACGATCACCCATCGTGACCTGCGGCGCCGGGTGGCCGAGGTCGCCGCCGGCCTCCGCCGGCTGGGCGTCGGGCGGGGGGACCGGGTGGCGGCCTACGCGCCCAACGTCCCCGAGACGCTGATCGCCTTCCTGGCCACCGCCAGCCTGGGCGCGATCTGGTCGTCGTGCTCGCCCGACTTCGGCGTCACCGCGGTCCTCGACCGCTTCCGCCAGATCGAGCCCAAGGTGCTGATCGCGGCCGAGGGCTACCTCTACCGGGGGAAGTGGTTCGACCGCCGGGCGGAGGTGGCCGAGCTCCAGCGCAGCCTGCCCAGCCTGGAGGCGGTCGTCAACGTCGACCTCTCGAGGCCGAACTGGCCGTGCCCGGGGCGGACCTCGTGGTCGAGCGCGTCCCCTTCGCCCACCCCCTGTGGGTCCTCTACTCGTCGGGGACGACGGGGCTGCCCAAGGCCCTGGTCCACGGGCACGGGGGCATCGTCCTCGAGCACCTCAAGGCCCTCTCGCTGCACCACGACCTGGGCCGGGACGATCGCTTCTTCTGGTTCACGTCGACCGGCTGGATGATGTGGAACCTCCTCGTCGGCGGGCTCCTCGTGGGCGCCACGGTGGTCCTCTACGACGGGAGCCCGGCGACCACATCTCCTTCCGGGCCCGACCTGGGCTCCCTGTGGCGGATGGCCGAGGACACCGGCACCACCTACTTCGGGGCCAGCGCGGCCTACATCCAGTCGTGCCTGAAGGCGGGCCTCGAACCGGCCACCATCGCCGACCTGTCCCGGCTCCGGGGCCTCGGTTCGACGGGAGCGCCCCTCACCCCCGAGGGTTTCCAGTGGGTCTACGACAATGTCCACCCCGGCCTCGTCCTGGGCTCGGTGAGCGGGGGCACCGACGTGTGCACCGCCTTCGTGGGCTCGTGCCCGGTGCTGCCGGTGGTGGCGGGCGAGATCCAGTGCCGGTACCTGGGGGCGGCGGTCGAGGCCTTCGACGACGACGGCAAGCGGGTCGTGGACGAGGTCGGCGAGCTTGTCGTCACCGAGCCCATGCCGTCGATGCCGGTGTTCCTGTGGGGCGACGAGCGCCACACGCGCTACCGATCCGCCTATTTCGACACCTACCCGGGCGTCTGGCGCCACGGCGACTGGATCCGGGTCACCGAGCGGGGCAGTTGCGTGATCTACGGGCGCTCCGACTCCACCCTCAACCGGGGCGGCGTGCGCATCGGCACCAGCGAGCTCTACCGAGTGGTGGAGGACCTCGCCCAGGTGGTCGACAGCCTGGTCGTCGACACCGGCCGCCTGGGCCGCGACGGCCGCTGCTGGCTGTTCGTCGTCCTGGCCGAGGGAGCCGTCCTCGACGACGACCTGCGGGCCACCATCGCCCGCCGGCTGCGGGCCGAGCTCTCGCCCCGGCACGTCCCCGACGAGATCGTGGCCGTGGCCGAGGTGCCCCGGACCCTCAACGGCAAGAAGCTGGAGGTGCCGGTGAAGCGCATCCTCCAGGGGGAGCCGTGGCAGTCGGTGGTCAGCGCCGACGGTATGGCCAATCCGAACGCACTCCAGGTCTTCGTCGACCTGGCCGAGCACGAAGGACAATGATGCTTCCGATGCGGATCGGCGTGTCCCTGCGCAGTAGCTACCACCTGGTGGAGCCCCGGGTGGCCGTCCGCCGCATGGTGGAGCGGACCCGGGCGGCCCGCGCCGCCGGCCTCGACTCGCTGTTCGTGGGCGACCATCACGTCACCGGCTCGACCTACCTGCAGAACGTCCCCATCCTCGGCCGCCTGCTGGCCGAGTGGGGCGACAAGACGGCGGGCGCCCTGTTCCTCCTCCCCTTGTGGCACCCGGTGCTGGTGGCGGAGCAGGTGGGCACCCTGGCCGCCGTGGGCCGAGGTCCGTTCGTCATGCAGGTCGGGCTGGGCGACGGTGACGCCCAGTTCGCGGGGATGGGCGCGTCCCTGGGCCGACGGGTGGGCGACCTGGAGGCGTCCCTCGAGATGATCCGCCTGCTGCTGGCGGGGGAGACGGTGACCGCCGACCGCCCGGTATCGGTGCGCGAGGCCGTCGCTGGCCCGTTCCCGCCCTCCCGGGTCGACGTGTGGATCGGGGCCAGCGCCGACAAGGGGATCGACCGGGCCGCCCGTCTGGGGGACGGATGGATCGCGGCCCCGTGGGTGACCCCCGACCAGGCCAAGACCCAGGCCGACCGCTACCGCCAGCGACGGGCGGCGGCGGTCAAGCCGGTCGGGGTGGTCGCCATCCGCCGCGACATCCACGTGGGCGCCGACGCGGCCGACGCCCACCGGGTGGCCGACCCCGTCCTGGCCGCCGGCTACCGCGGCCTCCCGCCGGATTCCCCCGTGGTCGGCGGGCCGGAGGAGGTGGCGGCCGAGTTCGTCCGGCTGGGCGAACTGGGCTACACCGACATCCTCATCCGTCATCTGGCCGACGACCATGGTGAGGTGCTGGCCTCGTTCGAGCGGCTGGCCAAGGTGCGGGAGCTGGTGCAGCAGGCAGGCAGCTCTTCGTGACGGATCGTCCGAGCCGGCCGTCCGAGCGGCCGGCGGCCGACTCGGCTGGCCTCCCGCCGGCCGACGGCCGGCATGCCGTTGGGGGGAGGTCGGGAGGGGCCCGCCCCCCTCCCGATAGAGCCCATCCTGGCCCTGGTCAGTCCGCCGGGGCCCGAGGGGAACTGGTGGAGGCGTTCGCCCGGGCCGTGCTCCGGCGGGTGCCGGGCGAGGAGCTGGAGGACGCCGACCCGCTGCCGACCGCGGTCGCTCTCGTCGACGCCTTCGACTTCGTCGACGGTCGGGCGCCCGGCGCGGTCGAGGTGCGGCTGGTCGACCCGCGGGTGACGGTGGACGGGTGGCACTCCGCCGGCACGGTGGTCCAGGTCAGCTGCGAGGACCGTCAGTTCATCGTGACCACGATGAAGGAGGAGCTCCACCGGCTGGGCCACAAGGTCACCCGCATCCTCCACCCCGTGTTCGGCAGTGAGCGCGACGCCGACGGCCGGCTGACGGCGATCCTGCCCGCCCGCGACGCCGAGCAACGGGAGTCGTTCCTCCAGGCCGAGCTGGGCGGACGGGTCCCGCCCGAGGCCCGTCGAGCACTCGTCTCCGCCCTCCACGCCGTCCTCGACGACGTGTTCTCCGCCACCGGCGACTTCCTGGCCATGCGGGAGCAGGTGGCCGGCGCCGCCGCCCGCCTGCGGGCCCACGCCGCCCTCCGCTTCCCTGCCGACGAGGTGGCCGAGGGGGCCGACCTCCTGGAGTGGCTGCTGGACGGGAACTTCGTGCTGGAGGGGACGTGCCGGGTGGTGGGGGACGACACCGCCGAGGCGTTCGGGATCGCTACCGAGCGGCCGGTCATCGACCGCCACCCGCCATCCGACGTGCCGGTGACGTTCACGCGCACGGCCGAGGTGAGCACGATCCACCGCCAGGTGCCCATGCACCGCGTCGACGTGGGCGAAGTCGGCCCCGACGGTGACGTGACGGGCATCTTCCGGCTGGTCGGTGTGTTCAGCCGCCGGGCGGCCACCGAGCCGGCCGTCGCCACCCCCGTGCTCCGCTACAAGCTGCGTCGCATCCTCGAACTGGAGGACGTGGTGGAGGGCGGCTACGACGAGAGCACCCTGGTGTCGCTCTTCCAGGTGCTGCCCAAGGAGGAGTTGTTCGAGTCCGACGTGGAGACCCTCCGCCAGGTCATCGTCGGGCTGGCCGCGGCCGAGCAGCGCAGCGACGTGCGGGTGCTGCTGCAGGTGGAGCCGGCCGACAACACCGTGTCCGCCCTGCTGTCGGTGCCCCAGGAGCTTATTCCACCGCCCTCCGCCACCGGCTGGAGCGCTTCCTCATGGCCCAACTCGACGGCACCCGGGTCGACGCCAACGTCTCCCTGGGCGAGAGCTCCGACGTCATCGCCCGCCTGGTGGTGCACGTCGACGGGCCGCTGCCGGAGCCGCCGCTGGACGCCCTCGAACGGGAGGTCCGCCTGCTGTGCCGCACCTGGGACGAGGAGTTGGCCCAGGCCCTGGCCGACCGGGTGGGCGACGGCCGGGCCACCCGCCTGGCCCACGCCTGGGGGGAGTGGTTCCCGGCCGTCTACCGGGCGGAGGTGGCGGCGGCCGACGCCGTCGACGACGTCCTCCAGCTCGACGGCCTGGGGACCTCTGGCCGTGACATCGCGGTCGTGCTCACCCCCGATACCCGGGGGGGCGCCCATGCCCGGTTGAAGGTGTACAGCCGGGGCCGTCCGGTGGAGCTGTCCCGCTTCCTCCCCATCATCGAGAGCCTGGGGCTGTGGGCGGTGGAGGAGATTCCCTACACCCTCGGCGCGGGCGAAGACCTGGCCCACCTGCACGACTTCGCGGTCGACGACCCCACGGGAAGCGTCGTCGACGTCGAGCGCGACGGGCTCCGGCTGGCGGAGGCGGCCCTCGCCATGTGGGACGGCCGGGCCGAGATCGACTCTCTCAACCGGCTGGTGCTGCGGGCCGGCGTTCCGTGGGACGACGTGGCCGTGCTCCGGGCCTACCGCCGCTACCGCAGCCAGGTGGGCACCACCTTCACCACCCAGTACGTCGACGACGTGCTGGTCGAGAACGCGGGCATCTCCCGCACCCTCCTCGACCTGTTCGCGGCCCGCTTCGACCCGGTGCGGGCGGCGGGAGCGTCAATCGCGGAGGAGCTGCGGCACCGGATCGTCGACGGCTGCGACGGCGTCCCCCGCCTCGACCACGACCGCATCCTGCGGGGCTTCCTGGCCCTCGTCGACGCCACCCTGCGTACCAACCGGTACGTCCATCTCGGCTCGGGGGGCGGGGTGGGCGGCCACCTGGCGCTGAAGTTCGACAGCGCGGCCGTGCCCGACGCCCCCCGCCCCGTGCCCTACCGGGAGATCTTCGTCTACGGCCCGTCGGTGGAAGGCGTCCACCTGCGGTGGGGACCGGTGGCGAGGGGCGGCATCCGGTGGAGCGAGCGTTCCGACGACTACCGCAGCGAGGTCCTGGGGCTGATGCGGGCCCAGGTCCTGAAGAACGCGGTGATCGTCCCCACCGGGGCCAAGGGCGGGTTCGTCGTGCGGCGGCAGGGCGAGGTCGACGTCCGCCGGGCCTACGAGATCTTTGTCTCCAGCCTGCTGGAGGTCACCGACAACGTGGTCGGCGGCGACGTGGTGGGCGTCCCCCGCCGGCGCGACGGCGACGACCCCTACCTGGTGGTCGCCGCCGATCGGGGCACGGCCACCTTCTCCGATCTGGCCAACCGGCTGAGCCTGGAGCACGGGTTCTGGCTCGACGACGCCTTCGCCTCGGGCGGGTCCCACGGCTACGACCACAAGCGCCTCGGGATCACCGCCCGGGGGGCGTGGGTGGCCGTCCGCCACCACTTCGCCGAGCTCGACATCGACCTCGAGTCCGAACTGGTGACGGTGGCGGGAATCGGTGACATGTCGGGCGACGTGTTCGGCAACGCCATGCTCCGCTCCGACCGCATCCGGCTGGTGGCCGCCTTCGACCACCGCCACATCTTCCTCGACCCCGATCCCGATCCGGCGGTCTCGTACCGGGAGCGGGCCCGGCTGTTCGCCCTTCCCGGTTCGTCGTGGGAGGACTACGACCGCGCCCTGATCAGTCCCGGCGGCGGGGTGTGGTCGCGCCTGAACAAGCGGGTCCGGGTGAGCGCCGAGGTCCGGCGGCCCTCCGGCTCGAGCCGGCGGTGGAGGTCTTGTCGCCTCCCGAGCTGATCCGGGCCATCCTCCAGGCCCCCGTGACCCTGCTGTTCGCGGGCGGAGTGGGGACCTTCGTGCGGGCCACCGACGAGCCCGACCGGGAGCTCGACGACCGGGCCAACGCCGAGGTGCGGGTGACGGGGTCGCAGGTCCGGGCCCGGGTGGTGGGGGAGGGGGCCAACCTCGCCTTCACCCAGCGGGCCCGCATCGAATACGCCCGTCGGGGCGGCCACCTGAACACCGACGCCATCGACAACTCGGGCGGGGTCGACATCTCCGACCGGGAGGTCAACCTCAAGATCCTCCTCCGGCCGGCGCTCGAGTCGGGGGAGATCACCCGGGCGGAGCGGGACTCGCTGCTGGCCGAGGTGTGCGACGACGTGGTCGGGGCCGTCCTCCACGACAGCGCCCGCCAGAGCATGGCCCTCAGCCGGGCCGCCACCTCCAGTCCCAAGCGGGTGGGGGCGCTCGAGCGGCTGATGGTGGAGCTGGAGGGGGCGGCCGTGCTCGACCGGTCGGTGGAGGCGTTGCCCACGACGGCCGAGATGTCGGTGCGGGCCCGGGCGGGGGCGGGGCTCACCCGTCCCGAGATGGCGGTCCTGCTGGCGGGGGCCAAGCGGGGGCTGACCGCGTCGCTGCTGGCCTCGGGCGTGCCCGACCAGCCCGCGCTGCGGGGGCGCTGGCCGAGTACTTCCCGGCCTCCCTGGCGACCCGCTTCGACCACCTGCTCGACCGGCACCGGCTGCGGAGGGAACTGGTCGCCTCGGTGGTGGCCAACGAGGTCGTCGATCGCATGGGTGTGACGTTCGCCTCCCGACTGGCGGCCGACACCGGCTCCGACCCGTCGGCGGTGGCCGCCGCCTGGTGGATCGGCCGGGAGGTCGTGGGCGCAGCCGCCTGGTGGGAGGAGCTCGACGGCGACGAGGGGTTGGGCCGGCGCCTGGTGCACGACCAGGTGACGACGGTGCGGACGGTGCTGGAGGCGCTGGCCCGGGACTACCTGCGGCGGGGCGACGGGGCCGACATCGCCGCTGGGGTGGCGCGCGACCGTCCGGCGGCGGTGGCCCTGGAATCGGCGCTGGCGGCCATCGGCACCGGCCTCCGCCGCCGTCGGCGGGCCCGGCTGGCCGAGGCCCTGGTGGACGACGGGATCGAGCCCGACGCCGCCGTCCGATGGGCGCGGCTGGGCGAGCTGGAGATCGTGGCCGACGTGGCCGAGGTGGCCCGGGACACGGGCCGGCCCGTCGAAGGGGTGGCCCGGGCACTGGTGGCGGTGGAGGAGGGGCTGGCGATCGACCAACTGATGGAGCGGCTGCGGCAGGTGGCGGTCGTGGAGGACGACCGGTGGTCGCACGACGCCGTCCGGGGCCTGCTCGACGATCTCCACGATCTCCGCCGCCAGGGGGCGTGCCGGGCGCTGGAGGCTCCCCTCGAGGTCGACGAGGCCGACGCGGTGGCGGCGTTCCTGGCCGAGAGCGCCCGTCACGTGGCCGCCGTTGGGGTCCTCCTGCGGCGGATCGACGCCGAGCCGACAGTGCGGGTCGACGCCCTCACGGTCGCCACCCGGGCCGTCCGGCGGGCCATCGAACTATGAGCTGACAAGGGCCGCCGGCACCGGACGTGGGCGTCCAAGGTGCGCCGAGGCCCCTTTCATGCCCAGGACCGCGGCCGCGGCTTAGTTCCGGCCGCTGTTCCCGTTCCCGTTGCCGCCGTTCCCGTTGCCGCGGTTGCGACTGTGGCCCGGGCGCCCTCGCTGGCCGTGTCGGCGCCGTCGTCATCGGGGACCGTGGTGGAGGTCGTCGACGTGGTGGTGGTCGAGGTGGGGGCCTCGTCGTCGGCCTTGCCACAGTCCGACTGGCGGTCTGGTCGCCGCCTGGCCGTGCTCCCGGCCGGTGAGGCCCTTGTCCTTGGCGACCTCGGACACGCAGGCGCCGTGGTCGGCGAACTGCTCGTCGTCACCGGTGGCGTCGTCGGTGGCGTCGTCGTCGGTCTGGTCGCCGCCGAGACCGGGGAGGGTCGTGGTCGGGATGGGCAGGTCAGGGTCGACCTCGGCCTGCACGCTGGCGCTGATCTTGGCGGGCACGTCGGGGATCTCCAAGGGCGAGATGGCGTTGACCACCGAGGCCACCCCGTGCTGGGCGGCGTCGGGCAGGACGCCGGTGGCGCCGGCGGTGGTGACGGCGGCGGCAGCCACTCCGGCGCCGAGGGCGACCTTGGCCGCGAGGCCGAGTCCGGCGAGCTTGGCGACGTAGCATCTTCTTCCTCCTGGGGAGCATCGGGACGGGGTCCACGGGGTCGGCGCCGTCGAGCAGGGTGACCAGGGCCGGGGAGGGCTCTGGCGCGTCCCCGTCCCCCACGACCGCAGCTCGGCGAGGAGGTCGGTCAGCAGGGGTTCGTCGAGGGAGTGCTCGTCGCGCATGTCACCCCAGCCATCGGAGGAGGGGGTCGAACACGTCGCTGGTGGGTCGGCCGGGTCGGCCACCCCCTGGGCCCGGATGTAGCCGACCACCGCCGGCGCCAGCCACTCGTAGAGGCGGGTGCGCGCCCAGCCGGCACCGGCCTGGGCGGCGGCGAGGATCGAGTCGAACTGGGGGCCGATGGTGTCATCGACCGCTCGTCAGCGACCTTGAGCGCCGGAGAGTTGCGGGGAAGTTGAGCGCCGGTAGGCGGCCGGTTGATGGGGGACCGTCACCGTGGGTCGACGGAGGGCCCTTGAGGCCGCCCAGTACCCGCATCGAAAGGAATCCCCATGCGCAAGCTGGCGATCATGGGCGTGGTCGCCCTGGCCGCGGTCAGCGGCGCCGTCGGACCGGCGGTCCCCGCCGGTGCCGTCATCGTGCCCCCCGGCCTGGTCGAGACCCAGGTGTGCAACGCCCTCCCCGGGGGCCTGGGCGGGGTCTTCAACCTGCTGGCGGCCAACAGCAACCTGGCCGCCCTGCTGAGCGACGCCCTGGCCGACGCCACCGCCGACCTCGAGGCCAAGACCGAGAACCTGGTGGCCGCCCTGATCGCCCT
>CAWDDV010000004.1:0-145861 GCA_963801205.1 uncultured Acidimicrobiia bacterium | reverse complement strand
GGAGCGGGCGTTCGTCATCGACTCGCTCAAGGTCCTCGACGCCGCCCTCGACGCCGGTGCGGCGGTCGAGTCGCTCTACCTCCCGCCCGGCGGGGCCGACAACGCCGTCGTCGAGCGGGCCCTGGCCGCCGGCATCCGGGCGCTCCGACCTGGGTCCGGGCGTTCTGGAGCGGGTGGCGGGCACCATCACGCCCCAGCCGGTGCTGGCCGTCGCTGCCTACGTCGACGTCCCCCTCGAGCCCTGCGGGACACCGACCTGGTGGTGGTGTGCGTCAATGTCCGCGATCCCGGCAACCTGGGCACGGTCCTGCGTACGGCGGAGGCAGCGGGGGTCGGCGGGGTAATCTGCTGTGACGGCACCGTCGACGTCTACAACCCGAAGACAGTCCGGGCGTCGGCTGGGTCGTTGTTCCATGTACGTGTCGTTGCAGGAGGGGAGCCGGAGGAGGTGCTGGCGACGCTGGGCGACTGGGGGCTGCACCGCATGGCCACGCGGCCCTCGGGCGGCCAGCCGTACCACCAGGCCGACCTGGTCCGTCCCACCGCCATCGTCCTCGGCAACGAGGCGTCGGGTCTGCCGGCCGGGCTCGACCGGTTGGTCGACGAGACGGTGACCATTCCCATGGCGGGGCGGGGAGACTCGCTCAACGTCGGTATGGCCGCTGCCGTCCTGTGCTTCGAAGCGGCCCGCCAACGCGCCACATGAGCGCCGTCGCCCGCGTCCGACCGGCCGGGACGGCTCGACCGGCTACCCGACGCAGTCCTGGAGTGCGACGCCGACCGCCGGGTGCTGGCCGTCAACACCGCCGTCGTCGCCCTCCTCGGCTACCCGGCCGACCAGTTGGTGGGCCGCGACGTCGACGACCTGCTCGCGCCCCGGGGCACCGAAGGCGAGCGCCTGCTGGCCGACGGCTGGCACCGGTCGACCCGGCTGCGGTCGGTGGTCCGCATCCCCGAGCACGAGGTCCGGCTGCGGGCGGCCGACGGCCGCCGAGGTGCGGGTCATGCTCACCGGCCGCTACGAACGGGCCCCGACGGGCGAATCTTGGGGGCGGTGCTGGTCCTCCGCGACGGCGCCCGCCGGCGCCAGGCGGTGGCCCAGGGCATCGAGGTCATCTCCACCGTCAGCCACGAGCTGCGCTCGCCGCTCACCTCGGTCAAGGGCTACACCAGCCTGCTCCTGAACCGCTGGGACCGGCTGGCCGACGAGCAGAAGCTGATGATGCTGGAGCAGGTCCACCACGACGCCGACCGGGTCACCCGCCTGGTCACCGAGCTGCTCGACATCAGCCGGCTGGAGAGCGGCCGCCTCGTCCTGCGCCGGCAGATGGTCGACCTGGCCGAGCTGGTGGTGGTGGTGGTCGAGAAGGTGCGCATGATCGAGGCCGACGTGCGGGCCGAGGTCGACTTCGACGAGAATTTCCCGCGGGTCTACGCCGATCCCGACAAGATCGAGCAGGTGCTGACCAACCTGGTGGAGAACGCGGCCAAGTACGCCGACCCCAAGGGCGTGCGGGTGCTGGGCCGGGTCGGCCGGACGGCGAGGTGTCGGTGGCCGTCGTCGACCAGGGCGAGGGCATCCCCGAGGCCGACCTGCCCCGGGTCTTCACCAAGTTCTACCGCCGGGCCGAGACCCGCCCGTCGGGCTCGGGGCTGGGCCTGTGGATCAGCCGGGGCCTGGTGGAGGCCCACGGCGGCCGCCTGGTGGTCGAGTCCGAGGTGGGCGTCGGGTCGATCTTCCGCTTCACCCTGCCCACCGCCATCCCCGAGGAGCTGCTGTGACCGCCGCGGTGTCGATGGCGGGGGAGGTCGAGGAGAAGGGCCTGGCCCGGATCGCGGGCGCGGGCACGCTCGACGAGCTGAGGGTGGCGGAGACCGAGGTCCTGGGCAAGCGCTCGGCCCTGTCCGGCCTCAACCAGCAGCTCGGGGCGGATGCCGGCCGAGGAGCGCAAGGACGCGGGTCGGGCGATCAACGCCACCCGCCAGCGGCTGGCGGCGGCGGTCGACGAGCGGCGGACGGTGCTGGAGGCCGACGACCGCCGCCGGCGGCTGGAGGCCGACCGCCTCGACCTCACCGAGGTGGTCGGGCGCCGTCGCCCGGGGCCACCTCCACCTGGTCAACCAGACCCGTCGCCAGCTGGAGGACGTCTTCGTCGGCATGGGCTACTCGGTGGCCGAGGGTCCCGAGGTGGAGACCGACTGGCACAACTTCGAGGCCCTCAACATGCCCCCCGCCCACCCCGCCCGGGGCATGTGGGACACCCTCTACGTGAAGCTGGGCGAGCCCGAGTCGACGCTGCTGCGCACCCACACGTCGCCGGTGCAGATCCGGGTGATGACCTCGCAGCCGCCGCCGATCTACATCGTCGCCCCCGGCCGCGCCTACCGCCGCGACACGCCCGACGCCCGCCACCTGCCCGTCTTCCACCAGATCGAGGGCCTGGTGGTCGACCGGGGCATCACCTTCGGCGACATGGCCGGCACCATCGAGGCCTTCACCACGCGCCTACTTCGGGCCCACCATCACGTCCCGGCTGCGGCCGTCGTACTTCCCGTTCACCGAGCCGTCGGCCGAGTTCGAGGTCACCTGCATCTTCTGCGAGGGCAAGGGCTGCCGGGTGTGCTCGCAGTCGGGCTGGATCGAGCTGGGCGGCTGCGGGATGGTCGACCCCAACGTGTTCGAGGCGGTCGGCATCGACCCCGAGGAGTGGCAGGGCTTCGCCTTCGGCTTCGGCATCGACCGCTGCGCCATGCTCCGCCACGACGTCGACGACATCCGCCACTTCATCTCCAACGACATCCGCTTCCTGGAACAGTTCTAGGTCATGAAGGTCCCCCTCTCCTGGCTGCGTGACTTCGCGCCCTTCGGCGACGACGTCGACGACCTGGCGTCGTCGTTGTCGGAGTTGGGGCTGGTCGTGGAGGGTGTGGAGCGGGTCGGGGAGGGGCTCGACGGGGTGATCGTGGCCCGGGTGGTGGCCACCTCGGTGCACCCGGACGCCGACAAGGTGCAGCTGGTGGAGGTCGACGCGGGCGACGGCGACGGCCACCCGGCAGATCGTGTGCGGGGCGTTCAACTTCGGCCCCGGCGACCTCGTGCCCCTGGCCACCATCGGCGCCCGGCTGCCGAACGGGATGGAGATCGCCCGGCGCAAGGTGCGGGGGCAGTGGTCGGAGGGGATGCTCTGCTCGCCCAAGGAGCTGGGCCTGGCCGACGACCACTGCCGGGATCATGATCGTGGAGGCGGAGGGCGCGGCGCCGGGCATGCCCCTCGCCGACGCCCTCGGCATCCACCCCGACGCCGTCTTCGACCTCGACATCACGCCCAACCGCCCCGACGCCCTGTCGGTGGCCGGCGTGGCCCGCGACCTGGCCGCCCACTACCGGCTGCCCGTTCGCCATCCCCGAACCGCCGCCCCTGGCCGACGACGGCGCATCGCCGCTTCGCCGGCCACCATCGTGGTCGAGGCCACCGACCTGTCGGCCCGCTTCACCGGCACCGTCATCCGGGGCATCGCCGTCGGGCCGTCGCCCCGGTGGCTGGCGGGGCGGCTGACCCTGGCCGGGATGCGGCCCGATCAGCAACGTGGTCGACGTGTCCAACTACGTCATGCTCGAGCTGGGCCAGCCCAACCACGCCTACGACCTCGACCGCCTGCCCGGCGGAGGACTCCGCGTCCGCCGGGGCCGGCGAGGGCGAGACCATCGTCACCCTCGACGAGGTCGTCCGCCACGTCGGCCCCGACGACTGCCTCATCTGCGACGCCGAGGGCACCCCGGTCGGCGTGGGCGGGATCATGGGCGGCGCCTCGTCGGAGATCTCCGACGCCACCACCACCGTGCTGCTCGAGTCGGCCTGGTTCCGGCCCGACGGCCATCGCCCGCACGTCGAAGCGCCTGGGCCTGCGCAGTCGGAGGCGTCGGTCCGCTTCGAGCGGGGCGTCGACCCCGAGGGCGCGCGCCGGGCCGCGGCCCGCTTCGTCGAGCTCCTCACGGCCGCTGCGGGGGGCGAGGTGGTCGGCGGCATCGTCGACGCCACCGACCCCGGCCCAGCTGCCCGGCGCCGGTCACGGTGTCCGTGCGCACGGCCCGGGTGAACGCCATCCTCGGCACCGACCTCACGTCCGACCAGGTCAGGGGCTACCTGGAGCCGATCGGCTTCACGACCGCGGCCGCGCGGCCAACGGCACCCTCGCCGTCACCATCCCCACGTGGCGCCCCGACAGCGAGCGGGAGATCGACGTGATCGAGGAGGTGGCCCGCCACCACGGCTACAGCCGCATCCCCCGCACCCGGCCGCCGGTGGCCACCGTCGGCCTCCTCGACCCCTACCAGCGCGACCGGCGGCTGGTGGCCGACATCCTCGTCGGGGGCGGGCTGTCGGAGGCATGGGCCACGTCGTTCCTCGCCCCCGACGACCTGGTCCGGGCCGGCCTGCCGCCCGAGGCCATCGAGGTGGAGAACCCGCTGGCGGCGGAGGAGTCGATCCTGCGCCCGTCGCTCCTCCCGGGGCTGCTGCGGGCCCTCGTCACCAACGCCAACCACCGCCGCCCCGACGTGGCCCTGTTCGAGATCGGCCACGTCTTCCTGGCCGCCCCGCCGCCGGCGAGCGCCTCCCCGACGAGCCCGAGCACCTGGCGGTCGCCCTGGCCGGCCGCGACGCGGCCGAGGCCGTCCGCACTGTGGCGGGCCCTGGCCGGCGGCCTCCGCCTCGACGATGCCCGCCTGCGGGCGGCCACCCGTCGCCGGCCTCCACCCCACCCGCACCGCCGAGCTCGTGGCGTCGGGCGACGGGCTGGTCGTGGGCACGGTGGGCGAGGTCGACCCCGGCGTCCTCGCCGCCCACCAGCTCGACGGCCCGGTCGGGTGGATCGAGGTCGACCTGGGCCTCCTCCTCCGGGACGCCCCCCGCCGCCCGTCCACCTTCCGCGCCCATCAGCCGCTTACCCGTCGGCCGACATCGACCTCGCCTTCGTGGTCGACGACGACATCCCCGCGGGCGACGTCGAGCGCACCCTGCGGGACGCGGCCGGCGACCGTGGTCGAGCGGGTGGAGCTGTTCGACGTCTACCGGGGCGCCGGGCGTCGACCCCGGCCGGCGCAGCCTCGCCTTCCACCTGCGCTTTTCCGCCCTCGACCACACCCTCACCGAGGACGAGCTGTCGGCCCTCCGCCGCCGCTGCATCGAGGCCGTCGAGACCACCTGCGGCGGCCGCCTGCGGGGCTGAGACGCGCGCTACGTGGCGCCGCCGCCGCGCCACTTGGCCGCGTTCTGCATCCGCTCCTGGATGCCGCCCAGCGACGCCCGGTAGACCTGGCGGCGGGGGGAGAAGCGCAGCCCCTCCTCGTCGAACTCCTCGTCGGTGCGGGCCCGGAAGTGGACGGCCAGGTACTCGGAGGGGTCCTGGCCCTCGTCCATCATCTGGCACGGCACCAGCGAACAGGCAGGCGGCGCACTTCTCGGGCTCGGGGTCGGGGTAGATCTCGATGTCGGGGTCGCGCACGAGGATGGCGTCGTCGGCCATGCGCCGGCTGATCGGCTCCATGGTGGCCCGGGAGCGGGTGATGTACGTGCGCCGCACGTAGTCGTTGCCCTCCCGCTGGACCACGTGGTCGGCGCCGTCGTCGGTGTACTTGCTCTCGATGGCCGACGCCACCCGCCGGAAGTTGATGTGACGGGCGCCCTTGGAGTGGTCGCGCATGTCCTCGCCGGCCGGCTCGGGCGACGGGGCCGCCCCCTCCAGCTCGTCGCTCCCGATGCGGAGCTCGTTGTAGACGGTGCCGGCGATGCGCATCTGGGGGTAGGCGTACTCCAGCGCCCGCTGGCCGAGCAGGGTGCGGGTGTCGCCGAGCAGCTCGTCCTCGTCGGCGAAGTTGTCCCAGACGATGCGGTGGTCGACCACCCAGTACTCGTCGTCGGGCGTGGACATCACCTGGTCGACCCGGCCGAAGTACCGGAGCTCCCGCTTCAGGTCGTCCGAACCGAGGTCGTTCTCGGGGGCGTCGGGGTCGGGGACGGCGGTCCAGATGTCCTCGTCGGCCAGGATGGAGTCGAGGTCGTCGGCGGCGGTGGCCCAGTCGAAGTAGCGGTTGAGGACGGCCAGGCCCAGCTTCAGGTACCTCTGGAACTCCTCGTCCATCTCCGGCGTGACCTCGTGGTACTCGGCATAGGCGGTGCGGTCCTCGAGCATCTTGCGCTCGAAGCCCTTCAGCGCCACCGGCCGCACGATGACCCGGCTCCAGTCGTCCATGGCCGGGAAGTACCAGACGGCCAGGGCCTGGTGCATGGCCAGGTCGAAGTCGAACATCTTGGCCGGTTTGATGGGCACCAGGTTCTGACGCAGCCGGCTGTCGAAGTCCCACTGCCGCCGGCAGGCGCGGAGGACCTCCATCTCCTTGGGACGCACCACGATCGTCCAGCCCATGCCCTCAACTCTACCGAGGAGGACGACATTCTCAATCAGCCCCGGGCGGCCGGCGGGCATCGGATACTCGGTTGTATAACAATGCAAGCGCCTGTATGGTGACGGGGTGATCGACGTCGGCATCGTGGGTGGTTCGGGATACGCGGGCGCCGAGCTGTTGCGCCTGGTCCACGGCCATCCCGACCTGCGGGTGGCCTGGGCCACGGGCGACACCCAGGCCGGCACCGCGGTCGGTGCCCTCTACCCCAGCCTGGCCGCCGCCTACCCGTCGATGGTGTTCGACTCCTTCGACCCGTCGATGGTGGTCGGGGTCGACCTGGTCTTTCTGACCCTGCCCCACGGCGCGTCCCAGCGGCTGATGCCCGACCTCATGGCGGCCGCGTCCGGCACACGGATCATCGACCTGGCCGCCGACTTCCGGCTGAAGGACCCGTCGGCCTACGAGCACTGGTACGGCGAGGCCCACACCGCCCCTGACCTGCTCGAACGCTTTGCCTACGGCCTGCCCGAGCTGCACCGCAAGGACATCGTGGGCGCGGTCGCGGTGGCCGCCCCCGGCTGCTACCCGACGGCCGCCGCCCTGGCCTTGGCGCCCCTCGTGGCGGCGGGCGTGGTCGAGCCCGAGGGGATCGTGGTCGACGCCGTCAGCGGGGTGTCGGGGGCCGGCCGCACGCTCCGGCACACGTCCCACTTCGGCACCGTCCACGAGGACTTCGTGGCTTACGGCCTCCTCGACCACCGTCACACCCCCGAGATCGAGCAGGCCACGGGGGCCACCGTCCTGTTCACGCCCCATCTCGCCCCCATGACGAGGGGCATCCTGGCCACCTGCTACGCCCGGCCGGCCGGTCCCACGTCGACCGCCGCCCTCCTCGACCTCCTGCGGGACGCCTACGCCGGCGAGCCCTTCGTGGTGGTCGGCGACGCGCCCCCGTCCACCAAGGCCGCCCGGGGCTCCAACACCGCCCACCTCACCGCCCGGTACGACCCCCGCACCGGATGGGTCGTGGTCCTGGCCGCCATCGACAACCTGGTCAAGGGGGCATCGGGGCAGGCCCTGCAGTGCGCCAACATCGTCCTCGGCCTCGACGAGACGGCCGGCCTCTCCTCGATCGGCGTCTACCCGTGAGATTTCGCCTTCGCAACCGGAGGTTGCTCGGCGAGTTGGCGGAGCTCCGGGCGCCGGCGGAGCCGGCCCCCTCCGCACTGGAAACCTCATTGCCGGCAGCCGAAGGCGGCCGCCTTCGGCGGCGTGGGCGGTCGCCGGCATGACTGGCGTCACGTCACCTGTCGGGTTCGTGGCCGCCGGCGTGGCGTGCGGGATCAAGGCCAGCGGCGACCCCGACCTCTCCCTGGTCGCCACCGACGATGGGCAGCCGGTGGTGGCGGCGGCCGTGTTCACGTCCAACCGGGCCACCGCCGGGCCGGTCAACGTCAGCCGGGCCCACCTGACCGCCACCGGTGGCCGGGCGGCCGCGGTCGTGCTCAACAGCGGCTGCGCCAACGCCGCCACCGGTGCCACCGGCGACGCCGACGCGACCCGGATGTGCGAGCTGGTGGCGGCCGGCCTGGGGTGCGCGACCGACGAGGTGCTGGTCTGCTCGACCGGCCTCATCGGCTACTACCTGCCCATGCCGGCGGTGGAGAAGGGCATCCCGCCGCTGGTCGCCGCCCGCCGACCGGACGGGGGGGCGGAGGCGGCCCGGGCCATCATGACCACCGACACCGTCCCCAAGGAGGTGTCGGTGGCGGGCGACGGCTACACCGTCGGCGGCATGGCCAAGGGGGCGGCCATGCTCGCCCCCGACATGGCCACCATGCTGGCCGTCCTCACCACCGACGCGGTGGCCGACCCGGCCGGGCTGGTCGAGCAGTTGCGGGCGGCGGTGGCGGGCTCGTTCAACGCCCTGGTGGTCGACGGGTGCACGTCCACCAACGACACCGTGATGGTGCTGGCCAACGGCCGTTCCGGACGCCCCCTGGAGACATCGGTGCTGGCCGAGGCGTGTGCCGGCCTGGCCCGGCAGATGGCGGCCGACGCCGAGGGGGCCACCAAGCTGGCCCGCATCTTGGTCCACGGAGCCGCGTCCGACGAAGACGCCCGGCGGGCGGCCCGCAAGGTGGCCGAGAGCCAGCTCGTCCAGTGCTCCCTGTTCGGGGCCGACGCCTACTGGGGGCGCATCGTGAGCGAGCTGGGCAGCTCGGGGGCGGCCTTCGACAGCGGGCTGGTGTCGGTGTCCTACGGTGCGGTCGAGGTGTGCCGGGACGGGGTCGCGGCCGACCACGACGCCACCCTGGTGGCCGAGCACCTGGCCGGCCGGCACGTCGAGATAACCGCCGACCTGGGATTGGGTGACGGACGGGCGGCGATGCTCTTCACCGACCTCACTCCCGGCTACATCGACGAGAACATGCGGACGTCATGAACCTCACCACCGCGTTGGCCAAAGCCGCGGTCCTGGCCGACGCCCTGCCCTACATCCGCCGCTTTTCGGGCAAGGTGGTCGTCATCAAGTACGGCGGGGCGGCCATGACCGACCCCAATCTGGGCGCCCTGTTCGCCCAGGACGTCGTCCTCATGCTCATGGTGGGCATCCGCCCGGTGGTCGTCCACGGCGGCGGGCCCCAGATCGGCCAGCTCATGCAGCGGCTGGGCAAGGAGCCGGAGTTCCTCGACGGGCTGCGGGTCACCGACGCCGACACCCTCGACATCGCCCGCATGGTGCTGGTGGGCAAGGTCAACCGTGACATCGTGGCCAGCATCAACGTGCACGGGCCGCTGGCGGTGGGCCTGTCGGGGGAGGATGCCGGCCTCATCGTGGCCAGCGCCCGATCGCCCGAGCTGGGCTTCGTGGGCGACGTCCAGGGCGTCAACCCGGGGCTGCTCGAGCGGCTGGTGGCAGAGGAGCTCATCCCGGTGCTGGCCACCATCGGCTCCGACGCCGGGGGCCAGGCCTACAACATCAACGCCGACACGGTCGCGGGGGCGGTGGCCGAGGCCCTGGGGGCGGAGAAGCTCGTCTACCTCACCGATGTGGTGGGCCTGCTCTCGGAGGTCGGCAACCCCTTCAGCCTCATCACCAACACCTCGGCCGACGAGCTGGAGACCCTCCTCGCCACCGGGCGGATCAAGGGGGGGATGATCCCCAAGATCGTCTCGTGCGTGCGGGCCGTCCGCAACGGCGTCGGCCACGCCCACATCCTCGACGGCCGCGTCCCCCACGCCTTGCTGCTGGAAGTGTTCACCAGCGAAGGCGTCGGGACCATGGTGAACCCATGACCGTCTTCGCCTTCGCAACCGGAGGTTGCTCGGCGAGTTCTGCGGACTGGCGGCCACCGGCAGAGCCGGCGACCGCCAGGCGGACTTCTTGCTGGCCAGCAGCCGAAGGGGCCGCCTGCGGCGGCGTTTACGGCCGCCGGCACTCTGGCGACGTGGGGGCCCGGTGAGTGCTACCGCGGGAGTCGCCTCTCAGGTCCTCATGCCCAACTACGCCCCGCCGCCCGTCACGTTCGTGCGGGGAGAGGGGTCGTGGCTGTACGACGGCGACGGCAAGGGTTACCTCGACTTCCTCGGCGGACTGGCGGTGACGTCGCTCGGCCACTGTCACCCGGCGGTGGCGGAGGCCGTCGCCACCCAGGCCCGGACCCTGCTCCACGTGAGCAACCTCTACGGCAACGTGGTCGGCCCCGAGGTGGCGGCCACCCTCGACCGCCTGCTGGGCGGCGGGGGACGGATCTTCTTCTGCAACTCGGGCGCAGAGGCCAACGAGTGCGCCATCAAGCTCGCCCGCCGGTGGGGCGGACCGGGGCGCTACGGGGTGGTCAGCGCCTACGGGTCGTTCCACGGGCGGACCCTGGCCACTCTCCACGCCACCGGCCAGCTGGCCAAGCACGAGCCGTTCCAACCGCTGCCCCCGGGCTTCCGCCACGTCGCCCTGGGCGACCTCGACGCCCTGGCCACAGCGATCGACCCGTCCATCGCCGCCGTCCTGCTGGAGCCGGTGCAGGGCGAGGGTGGGGTCAACGTGCCTCCCGCGGGATGGCTGGCCGACGTCCGCCGGCTGTGCGACGAGTTGGGCGTCCTGCTCATGGTCGACGAGGTGCAGACCGGCCTCGGCCGCACCGGGCGGTGGTTCGGGTTCGAGCACGACGGCATCCGGCCCGACGTGGTCACCCTGGCCAAGGCCCTGGGCAACGGCATGCCCATCGGCGCCTGCTGGGCCCGGGCCGAGATCGCCGACGCCTTCCGTCCCGGCGACCACGGCACCACCTACGGCGGCCAGCCACTGGCCACCGCCGCCGCCCGGGCCGTGCTGGCGGTCATGGAAGCGGAGGACGTGCCGGCGCGGGCCCGGCGAGCGGGCGCCTGCCTGGCGGCGGGGCTGGCGTCGCTGCCCGGCGTGGTGTCGGTACGGGGACTGGGGCTGCTGCTGGCGGCCGAGCTGTCGGAGGACGGGCCGTCGTCCCGGGAGGTGGCAGCAGCCGCCTTGGACCGGGGCCTGGTCGTCAACCCGGTGACGCCGACCGCCGTCCGGGTGGCGCCCTCGCTGCTGGTCTCCGACGACGAGATCGACCGCGCGCTGGCGATCCTGAGGGAGGTGCTGGCCCGATGAGGCACCTCCTCGACGTCGACGACCTCGACCCCAGCGAGCTGCTTGACGTCCTTGATCTGGCGGAATTGCCCAGCCCCCCGCCGCTCCTGGCCGGGCGGGGCGTGGCGCTGCTGTTCGAGAAGGCGTCCACCCGCACCCGAGTGTCGATGGAGATGGCGGTGGTGCAGCTGGGCGGTCACCCCGTCAGCCTGCGCAAGGAGGAGGTCGGCGTCGACGACCGGGAGCCGGCGGAGGACGTGGCCAAGGTCCTGTCCACCTACTGCGCGGTGTTGGCGGCCCGGGTGTACCACCACGAGCGGCTGGTGCGGATGGCCAGCGCGGCCACCGTCCCCGTGATCAACCTCCTGTCCGACGACGCCCACCCGTGCCAGACGCTGGCCGACCTCCTCACCGTGCGCCAGTGCTTCGGCCGGCTGAAGGGGCTGACCCTGGCCTACGTCGGCGACGGGAACAACGTCTGCCGGTCGCTGATGAAGGCGGCCCCCTTGGCCGGCCTCACCCTGCGGGTGGCCACCCCCGCCGGCTACGAACCGCCGGCGCCTGATCGGGCCGACGGCGGGATCGACATCGGCAACGACCCCGTGGCCGCGGTGGCCGGCGCCGATGCCGTCTACACCGACGTGTGGGCGTCGATGGGCCAGGAGGGGCAGGCCGACCGCCGCCGGGAGGACTTCGCCGGCTTCACCGTCGACGACGCCCTCATGGGCGGGGCCGCCCCCCACGCCGTCTTCCTCCACTGCCTGCCCGCCCACCGGGGCGAGGAGGTCTCGGCGTCGGTCATGGACAGCGAGCGCAGCGCCGTCTGGCGCCAGGCCGCCAACCGCGTCCACACCCAGCGTGGCCTCCTCCTCTGGCTCCTCGGAGCCCGCCCGTGACCGCCGCCCCGAGGCGAACTGGTGACGGTCACCGCCCGTATGGGGCACCTACCGTCACCAGTTCCAGCCCGCCGCGAACTAGTGACGGTCACCGCCCGTATGGGGCACCTGCCGTCACCAGTTCCAGCGCGCCGGGGATCACTGGTGACGGATCGCGTGGCCAGGGCCCGGTTTGTGTCACCGGTTCGGAGGCGGACGGTGACCGCCGCCGGCGCCGGCGCTGGCGCCGGCGCGCCCGGCGGGAGCCGGTGATCGCGGGCGGCACCCTGCGCCTGGCCAAGCCCCAGCGCCAGCACCGGCTGGCCCGCATCATCGAGGCCAAGGCCGTCACCAGCCAGGCCCAGCTGGTCGAACTGCTGGCGGCCGAGGGGGTGGTCGCCACCCAGGCCACCGTGTCGCGCGACCTCGACGACCTGGGCGCGGTCAAGGTCCGGGTGGCGGGCGGCGAGCCGGTGTACGCCATCCCCGAGCACGCCAAGGAGCGTCTGGCGCCCGAGGAGCACCTCCGGCGGGTCCTCGGCGAGTGGGTGGTGGAGGTGGCCCACTCGGGGAACATGGTCGTCCTGCGCACGCCGCCGGGGTCGGCCCACGTGGTCGGCTCCGCCCTCGACCGGGCCGGCCTGGCCGACATCGCTGGGCACCGTCGCCGGCGACGACACCCTCCTAGTGGTGGCGACGGAGCGGGCGGGCGGGGCCAGACTGGCTGGGAAGCTCAGCCGATTCGCCTTCGGCAGCCCCACCTCCCCCACCAGCGGCGAACCCCTCCAAGGAGAAGACTGACCCGTGGCCAAGCGTGTCGTGTTGGCGTACTCGGGGGGGCTGGACACCTCGGTGGCCGTCCGGTGGCTGATCGAGGAGAAGGGGGTCGAGGTCATCGCCCTCGCCGCCGACGTGGGCCAGGGCGCCTCCGACTCCCCCGACACGCTCCGGGAGCGGGCCATGGCCGCGGGCGCGGTCGAGGCCATGGTCGTCGACTGCAAGGCCGAGTACGCGGCCGACTTCGTGGCGCCCGCCCTCCAGGCCAACGCCCTGTACGAGGGCCGCTACCCACTGGTGTCGTCCCTCTCCCGGCCGGTGATCGTCAAGCACCTGGTGGCCGCGGCCCGGGAGTACGGCGCCGACGCGGTCGCCCACGGCTGCACCGGCAAGGGCAACGACCAGGTCCGCTTCGAGGTGTCGACCCGCGCCCTCGCCCCCGACCTGGAGGTCCTGGCCCCGGTGCGCGAGTGGGGGATGACCCGCGAGGACTCGCTCGACTACGCCGCCCGTCACGACATCCCCATCCGGGCCAGCCGCACCAGCCTCTATTCCATCGACGAGAACCTGTGGGGCCGGGCCATCGAGTGCGGCGTCATCGAGGACCCGTGGGCCCAGCCCCCGGAGGACGTCTTCACCATGACGGTCCCCACCGCCACCGAGCCCACCGAGCTGATCGTCAGCTTCGAAGCCGGGCGTCCCGGTGGCGGTCGACGGCGTGCCCATGCCGCTCCACGAGCTGATCCCCGCGGTGGGCCCCGTCGTCGGGTCCTACGGGTGGGGCCGGATCGACATGGTCGAGAACCGCCGGGTCGGCATCAAGAGCCGCGAGTTCTACGAGGCCCCCGGCGCGCTGGCGCTCATCCAGGCCCACCAGGACCTGGAGGGACTCACCCTCGAGCGCGACCTGGCCCACGAGAAGCTCCGCCTCGAGCCCCGCTGGGCCGAGCTGGTCTACGACGGCATGTGGTTCTCGCCCCTCAAGCAGGCCATCGACGCCTTCGTCGACGAGAGCCAGACGCTACGTCACGGGCGACGTCCGCCTGCGGTGCGCGCCCGGCCAGTGCGACGTGGTCGGCCGGCGCAGCGACGTCAGCCTCTACGACTACGGCCTGGCCACCTACGACGCCGCCGACACGTTCAACCACGACGACGCCGCCGGCTTCGTCCGCCTCTGGGGCCTGGGCGTGCAGACGTGGGCCAGCCGCCAGGTCCGCTCGGGTCCGATCCGGCCCGCGGCGGCGCCGGCGACGGCGCCGGCGGCGGCGGCGGCGACGGCGGATGACCCTCTGGCAGGGACGGCTCGACGCCGAGGCGGCCGACGGCCTGATGGCCTTCACCGCCAGCCTGCCGGTCGACGTCCGGCTGGCGGCCGACGACGTGGCCGGCTCCAAGGCCCACGTGCGGGGCCTCGCAGCGGGGCGGGCTGCTGACCGCGGAGGAGGCCGGCGCCATCCTGGAGGCCCTCGACACCGTCGGCGAGGAGCTGGCGTCGGGCACGTTCCGCTTCGGCCCCGGCGACGAGGACGTCCACACCGCCGTCGAGCGCCGGGTCACCGAGCTGGCCGGGCCCGCGGGGGCCAAGCTCCACACCGGGCGCAGCCGCAACGACCAGGTCGCCACCGACCTGCGGCTGTGGGCCAAGCGGGAGCTGGTCGGCGTCGCCCGCCGGGTGGTGGCCCTGCAGCGGGTCCTGCTGACCCGGGCCGAGTGGGCGCTCGACAAGGGCGTCTACCTCCCCGGCTACACCCACCTGCAGCGGGCCCAGCCGGTGCTGCTGGCCCACCACCTCCTGGCCCACGGCTGGGCCCTGGCCCGCGACGTCGACCGCCTGCTCGACGCCCGCCGCCGCCTCGACGTCTCGCCCCTGGGCGCGGGCGCCCTGGCCGGCTCGTCCCTGCCCCTCGACCCGGTCGGCACCGCCCGCGACCTCGGGCTTCGCCGTCCGCCTTCGACAACTCCCTCGACGCGGTCAGCGACCGCGACTTCGTGGCCGAGTCCCTCTTCGACCTGGCCCTGCTCGGCGTCCACCTCTCCCGCATCGGCGAGGAGATCGTGCTCTGGTCGAGCGCCGAGTTCGGCTTCCTGCGCCTGGCCGACGAGTGGGCCACCGGCAGCTCGATGCTGCCCCAGAAGAAGAACCCCGACGTGGCCGAGCTGGCCCGGGGCAAGGCGGGCCGGCTCATCGGCAACCTGGTGGCGGTGCTGACCGCCCTCAAGGGCCTGCCCCTGGCCTACAACCGCGACCTCCAGGAGGACAAGGAGCCCCTCTTCGACGCCGTCGACCAGGTCGGACCTGGCCCTGGTCGCCCTCACCGGGCTCCTGGACACGGCCACCTTCGACGTGCGCCGGATGGCCGCCGCCGCCGACTCCCCGGAGTCGGCCGCCGTCGACCTGGCCGAGTGGCTGGTGGTGCGGGGCGTCGCCTTCCGGGCCGCCCACGGGATCGTGGCCGAGCTGGTGCGGGAGTCCCTCGACCGCCACGTCCCCCTGGCCGAGCTGGTGGCGGCCTCGCCCCACCTGGGCGCCGGACGCGGTGGCCCTGCTCGAGCCGGGCGTCCCCGTCACCCGCCGCACCACGCCCGGCGGCGCCGGGCCGGCGCCGGTGGCCGAGCAGCTGCGTCGCTTCCGGTCCCGACTGGAGGTCGACGAGGAACGGCTGGCCCGCGGTTGACCGACGGGCTGGCGCTCGGCCGGGACTTCTACCGCCGGCCCAGCCTGGAGGTCGCCCCCGACCTGCTCAACAAGGTCCTGACGGTGGGCGATGGCCGCGTCCGGCCGGGCGCATCGTCGAGGTGGAGGCGTACTGCGGGGCGGACGACCCCGCCAGCCACGCCTTCCGGGGCCGCACCCCCCGCAACGCCACCATGTTCGGCCCTCCCGGGCACCTGTACGTCTACTTCACCTACGGGATGCACTTCTGCGCCAACGTGGTGTGCGGCGAGGAGGGCGAGGCCGCGGCCGTCCTCCTGCGGGGCCTGACGCCGGTGGCGGGCATGGACGGACATGCGCGCCGCGTCCGGCCCACGGCCGGCGGGATCGCGACCTGTGCGCCGGCCCCGCCCGCCTGTGCCTGGCCCTGGGCATCGACCGGGCCTTCGACGGCGCCGACCTGGTGACGGGCGACCGCGGCGTGGTCGTGGCCGACGACGGGACGCCGCCGCCGCTGGCACCGGTGGCCGCCGGCCGGGTGCGGCATCCGGGTGGCGACCGACCGGCCGTGGCGCTACTACGTGGCCGGCGCCGCCGGCCTTTCCCGGCCTGGCTGAGTCGTGGCGCGGCGCGGCGGGCACCTCGGGCGGTAGCCTTCGCCATCCGTCGGCGAGCTGGGAAAGGCCGAGTCGATGAGGCGCAGGCTGCGGTTGGCGATGGTGGTGCTGTCCCTGGCGGCGTTCGTCGGCGCCTGCGGCGGAGGCGATGACGACGATGAAGATGCCGCCGCCGACGACGGTGGCGACCACCCCCACCTCGCCGCCCACGACGGTGGCCCGGGGCTGGCCAGCGTGTTCAAGCCAGTCGCCGGCTACGCCTTCGTCGAACTGCCGCCCGCCTTGCTCGAAGAACTGGAGTCCGAGCTCACCGCCGACCCTGAGTTCAACGAGGTCGTGGAGGAGGTCGAGGCCCGGACGATCACCAGGAACGGCGAGGGCGTCGGCATCGTCATGGCGATGGACATGGACGACCGCTACGTGGCCCTGCCCGGGGTCGAGGACGGCATCATCGAGGAGTTCGCCGAGGGTGCCGCGTCCGACCAGGCACGGTGACGGCCGTCGGGCGAGCAGCGTCACCATCGCCGTCGACCGCGGAAGGCGACATCTTCGTGGTCTGGGTCAACGGCGACCTCGTCATCATGGTCATCGGCTCCGACGAGGCCATCCTGCTCCCGGTGGCCACCGGCCTCATCGCGGCCAACAAGTAAACCCAACCAGGAAACGCCGCCCGGCCCCGGCCGGTGCCTCGGGTACGGTGCCGGCCGTGGCCACCTCCGCCCGTGTTCGACGAGCTTCGTGGCGGGGGATGGTGGCCCAGGTCACCGACCCCGACCTGGGCGAACGCCTGGGCGCGGAGCCCCTCACCTTCTACGTCGGCTTCGACGCCACCGCCGACAGCCTGCACGTCGGCAGCCTCCTGCCGCTGATGGTCATCGCCCGGCTGCGGCGGCCGGGCACCGCCCGATCGTCCTCCTCGGCGGGGGGACCACCCTCGTGGGAGACCCCAGCGGCAAGGACGCCGAGCGTCCGGTGATCTCGCCGAGGAGGTCGCTCGCAACGCGGCCGGCATCCGGGCCCAGGTGGAGCGGATCGTCGGCGCCGACGTCGACCTGGTCGACAACGCCGAGTGGCTCGGCCGGCTCACGCCTCACCGACTTCCTGCGCGACGTCGGCGGCCACTTCCGGGTCAACGACATGATCGCCAAGGAGTCGGTGCGGGCCCGCCTCGAGCGCGACCAGGGCATCTCCTACAAGGAGTTCAGCTACATGCTCCTGCAGGCCTACGACTTCCTGGCAGCTGTGCCGCACCCACGGCTGCCGGCTCCAGGTCGGCGGGAGCGACCAGTGGGGCAACATCACCGCCGGCATCGACCTCATCCGCCGCGCGGGGGCAGGGGGACGCCTTCGGGCTCACGTTTCCCCTGGTCACGAGGGCCGACGGGTCCAAGTTCGGCAAGAGCGAGGGCGGCAACGTCTGGCTCGACCCCGCCCGCACCAGCCCCTACGAGTTCTTCCAGTTCTGGCTGCGGGTGGGCGACGCCGACGTCGGCCGCTACCTGCGCCTCTTCACCTGGCTCGACCGGTCCCGGATCGAGGAGCTGGAGGAAGCGGTGGCCACCCATCCGGAGCGGAGGGAGGCGCAGCGGGTGCTGGCCCGGGAGGTGACGTCGCTGGTGCACGGGCCGGAGGCGGCGGAGGCGGCGGCCGGCGCGGCCGCGCGCTGTTCGGGGGCGACCTGGCCGCGCTCGACGAGCCGCACCCTGCTGGAGGTCTTCGCCGAGGCGCCCGCCACCGACCTGTCGGTCGCCGACCTCGAGGGCGACGGACCGGGCCTGGTCGACCTGCTCGTGGCCACCGGGCTGGTGGCGTCGAAGTCGGCCGCCCGCACCGCCATCGCCCAGGGCGGGGTCTACGTCAACAACCGGCGGGAGGCCGACATCGACCGGCGACTGGGGCCGTCCGACCTGCTGGTAAGGTCGTACCTCGTGCTCCGAAGGGGCAAGCGCAGCTACCACCTGGTGCGCTTCCTCTGACCAGACCGCCAGGTGACCGCCCGGTTGCCAGGAGGGGCTCGGAGTGGTACGTTGAGAAATTGCGCCGGACGGCGACCACGAGACCTCCTCACGGGGAGGAATCCCGAGGACGCAGGCATGTGTTGAACGTCCGAGTGCCGAGGAAGTGCGAGTTCTGCCCGCAACCCTCGACCAAGACAGGAGTGCACCAACGTCTCCGACGCGTGCCCTTCTGGCCAGCGCTCCTTGAAAACGGAACAGAGACAGCTTGTAAACGCCAGTGCGGGCGATCGCATGCGATCGCATAGTTTCAAGCACTGAACGGACAACGCGTCTGGAGCGATCCAGACGCCACAACCGCTCTGTGCCAGTCGGGCCAAGGAGTTCAGTCACTCCGCGGCCTGGCTCTCCGATTTCACGGTGAGCTGCCCACTCATTTCTTGGGGGGCAGCGAGCCTGAGGTCTCGATGGAGAGTTTGATCCTGGCTCAGGACGAACGCTGGCGGCGTGCTTAACACATGCAAGTCGAGCGAGGTCCAACTGGTGGCAACACCAGGGACGGCCTAGCGGCGAACGGGTGAGTAACACGTGAGCAACCTGCCCCGAAGACTGGGATAACACCGGGAAACCGGTGCTAATACCGGATACCCCCATCTGGCCGCATGACCGGATGAGGAAATGAATTTTGCTTCGGGAGGGGCTCGCGGGCTATCAGCTTGTTGGTGGGGTAACGGCTCACCAAGGCGACGACGGCTAGCTGGTCTGAGAGGACGACCAGCCACACTGGGACTGAGACACGGCCCAGACTCCTACGGGAGGCAGCAGTGGGGAATCTTGCGCAATGGGCGAAAGCCTGACGCAGCAACGCCGCGTGGGGGATGAAGGCCTTCGGGTTGTAAACCCCTTTCAGCAGGGACGAAATTGACGGTACCTGCAGAAGAAGCCCCGGCCAACTACGTGCCAGCAGCCGCGGTAATACGTAGGGGGCGAGCGTTGTCCGGATTCATTGGGCGTAAAGAGCTCGTAGGCGGCTTGGCAAGCCGGGTGTGAAAACTCCAGGCTCAACCTGGAGACGCCACCCGGGACTGCTATGGCTAGAGTCCGGTAGGGGATCACGGAATTCCTGGTGTAGCGGTGAAATGCGCAGATATCAGGAGGAACACCGGTGGCGAAGGCGGTGATCTGGGCCGGCACTGACGCTGAGGAGCGAAAGCGTGGGTAGCAAACAGGATTAGATACCCTGGTAGTCCACGCCGTAAACGTTGGGCACTAGGTGTGGGGCCTTATCAACGGGTTCCGTGCCGTAGCTAACGCATTAAGTGCCCCGCCTGGGGAGTACGGCCGCAAGGCTAAAACTCAAAGGAATTGACGGGGGCCCGCACAAGCGGCGGAGCATGTGGCTTAATTCGATGCAACGCGAAGAACCTTACCTGGGTTGAACTACGCAGGAAAAGCCACAGAGATGTGGTGTCCGAAAGGGCCTGCGATAGGTGGTGCATGGCTGTCGTCAGCTCGTGTCGTGAGATGTTGGGTTAAGTCCCGCAACGAGCGCAACCCTTATCCTATGTTGCCAGCGGGTTATGCCGGGGACTCGTAGGAGACTGCCGGGGTCAACTCGGAGGAAGGTGGGGATGACGTCAAGTCATCATGCCCCTTATGTCCAGGGCTGCACACATGCTACAATGGCCGGTACAAAGGGCTGCTATCCCGCGAGGGTGAGCGAATCCCAGAAAGCCGGTCTCAGTTCGGATTGGAGTCTGCAACTCGACTCCATGAAGTCGGAGTCGCTAGTAATCCCGGATCAGCAACGCCGGGGTGAATACGTTCCCGGGCCTTGTACACACCGCCCGTCACACCACGAAAGTTGGTAACACCCGAAGCCGGTGGCCCAACCCGTAAGGGGGGGAGCCGTCGAAGGTGGGATCAGCGATTGGGGTGAAGTCGTAACAAGGTAGCCGTACCGGAAGGTGCGGCTGGATCACCTCCTTTCTAAGGAGTCGTACTGCTCGACACGGGGCCTCTTCAGTGAGGTTTCGTCACTCGGGGACTCCCAGTTGATCACTGGTCGACCTGGCCGGGCCTTCGGGTCTCGCTGGATCGGACCGACGAGGTAGACGACCCATTCCGGGTCGGCCTCGACGTTTGTTTCTCGTCTGTCTCTGTTCCGTTTTCTGGGCGCGTTTGCGCCCAATTTGACGACGTTCCGACGCCGCTTCCTCCGGGAGGCGGCATCTGTCGTCTCAGCTTCAGGGTCATGCCGGCACCGCGTGCCGACCGCTGACCGTGCAGCCTCTTGAGAACTTCATAGCGAGCACGAGCATCTTTAGATTCTCCAAGCTACAAAGAGCCAACGGTGGATGCCTTGGCGCCTGAAGCCGATGAAGGACGTGGGTGGCTGCGAAAAGCTACGGGGAGCTGCCGACCAAGCTTCGATCCGTAGATATCCGAATGGGGCAACCCAGCACCCGTCATGGGGTGTTACTCCCGCCTGAATATATAGGGCGGGTAGAGGGAACCGGGGGAACTGAAACATCTCAGTACCCTGTGGAAAGGAAAGCAAATGCGACTCCCTGAGTAGCGGCGAGCGAAACGGGAAGAGCCTAAACCGGATTGGTGCAATAGCCTGGTGGCGTTGCCAGTTCGGGGTTGCGGGACCGATAGCGTGGGGCACCAGACCCACGGACCGAGTTACAAATCTGATGCCTAGCAGAAGCGTTCTGGAACGTCGCGCCGTAGTGGGTAAGAGCCCCGTATGCGAAAGGTATTCAGACTCGGATCGTCATCCCAAGTAGCGCCGGACCCGGGAAGGTCGGCGTGAATCTGCGAGGACCACCTCGTAAGGCTAAGTACTTTCAGGCGACCGATAGCGAACTAGTACCGTGAGGGAAAGGTGAAAAGCACCCCGGGAGGGGAGTGAAATAGTACCTGAAACCGTTGGCTTACAAACAGTCAGAGCGTCGTCTTAGGGTTTCGACCCTAAGGCCGTGATGGCGTGCCTTTTGAAGAATGAGCCGGCGAGTTACCGTAAGTGGCAAGGTTAACCCGTGAGGGGGAGCCGGAGCGAAAGCGAGTCTGAATAGGGCGTTCAGTCGCTTGCGGTAGACCCGAAGCCGAGTGATCTATCCATGGGCAGGTTGAAGCGGGGGTAAGACCCCGTGGAGGACCGAACCCACCATGGTTGAAAACATGGGGGATGACCTGTGGATAGGGGTGAAAGGCCAAGCAAACTCGGTGATAGCTGGTTCTCCCCGAAATGCATTTAGGTGCAGCGTCGGGTGATCAGCATTGGAGGTAGAGCACTGAATGGGTTAGGGGGCCTACAAGCTTACCGACCCCAATCAAACTCCGAATGCCAATGCTCACAGCCCGGCAGTGAGACCATGGGGGATGAGCTTCATGGTCGAGAGGGAAACAGCCCAGACCGCCAGCTAAGGCCCCTAATTCTAGGCTAAGTGGGAAACGATGTGGGATTGCACAGACAGCCAGGAGGTTGGCTTAGAAGCAGCCACCCTTAAAAGAGTGCGTAATAGCTCACTGGTCGAGTGGTCCCGCGCGGACAATGTAACGGGGCTCAAGCCTAGAGCCGAAGCTGCGGATTTCTGCCCAATACATGTTATTGCGCAGAAGTGGTAGGGGAGCGTCGAGCGTGCCGTGAAGCGGGGGTGGAAACCGTCGTGGAGCGCGTTCGAGAGCGAATGCCGGCATGAGTAGCGAAAGACGAGTGAGAAACTCGTCCGCCGAATGCCCAAGGGTTCCTGGGGAAGGCTAATCCGCCCAGGGTGAGTCGGGAGCTAAGGCGAGGCCGCGAGGCGTAGTCGATGCACAACTGGTTGATATTCCAGTACCACCGTGTCCGCGCCCATTCCAAAACGGAAATGCTAAGGGGCTTGTTTCCTTCGGGAGACGAACCGACCCTTTCCGTGGCGGACAGCAATGGGGAGACGCAGGAGGGTAAGTGATCCCGGGCGTTGGTTGTCCCGGGGTAAGCGTGTAGGAGGAAGCCTAGGCAAATCCGGGCTTCATATACTCTGAGACGCGATGCCGAGCCGTTTCAGGCGAAGTCACCGATCCCATGCTGCCAAGAAAAGCCTCTAGCGAGCTGACACGGTGCCCGTACCCCAAACCGACGCAGGTGGGCAGGTAGAGAATACCAAGGCGATCGGGAGAACAGTGGTTAAGGAACTCGGCAAAATACCTCCGTAACTTCGGGAGAAGGAGGGCCTCATTAGGGTGACGCACTTCGCGTGCCGAGCTCGAGGAGGTCGCAGAGAGCAGGGCCAAGCGACTGTTTACTAAAAACACAGCAGCGTGCGAAGTCGTAAGACGATGTATACGCTGTGACGCCTGCCCGGTGCTGGAAGGTTACGGGGAAGGGTTAGTCCGCAAGGGCGAAGCTCTGAACCTAAGCCCCAGTAAACGGCGGCCGTAACTATAACGGTCCTAAGGTAATGGACTCGGGTGTCGTGCCCCGAGGTTGCCCCTGTCGGGAGTGATCCTGAACAGTGCAGCTGGCTAAATGCTGGAAACCCCGTGTATCCGTCGGTACTCGTTCACTGTCGCACCCGGTTCGTAGGGTGTGTGCGGTGAGCAGTGACAATCCGTTCGGTGCGGCCAATCAGCAGGAAAGGCCAGGATTCGAGCAGTGGTCGTCGGCTTCGTCGACGGCGAGGGCTGCTTCAGCGTTCCGATCTTCAGGAACCCCACGTGTCGCCTCGGCTGGCAGGTCCAGCCGGAGTTCACGGTGGTCCAGGGAGAGAAGAGTGTGCATGTACTACATGAGCTGAAGTTGTTCTTTGGATGTGGGCGTGTCGGCCGGAATGGTCGCCACGACAACCATCGGGAAGACCTGTACCGCTTCAACGTCAGGTCCCTCGATGATCTTGTGATCCGCATCATTCCGTTTTTCGAGGCGTACCCACTGAGGACGGCGAAACGCGATGAGTTCGGCAAGTTTGCCGGCGTCGTGCGGTTGATGATCGAGCGGCGCCATCTCACGATGGCAGGCTTGATCGAGATCGCTCACGTCGCGCAAACGATGAACCATCGCAAGCCGTCTCGTTTTCTGGAATCCTCAGAGGCCATACGCCAGCCACCTCACCTCGACGGGTGAGGCGAAGATATGGTCCAAGCCGTATGGCGACATACGGAACAACTTGAGCGAAATTCCTTGTCGGGTAAGTTCCGACCTGCACGAATGGCGTAACGACTTGGCTACTGTCTCAACCACTGACCCGGCGAAATTGAACTCCGAGTAAAGATGCTCGGTAGCTGCGACAGGACGGAAAGACCCCGTGGACCTTTACTATAGGCTGATGTTGAGCTTTGGTACGGATTGTGTAGGATAGGTGGGAGGCTAGGAAGCTGCGGCGCCAGCCGTGGTGGAGCCAACGTTGAAATACCACCCTGTTCGTACTGGGGCTCTAACCCAGGTCCGTTATCCGGATCGGGGACAGCGGCAGCTGGGTAGTTTGACTGGGGCGGTCACCTCCTAAAATGTAACGGAGGTGCCCAAAGGTTCCCTCAGGCTGGTTGGCAATCAGCCGTCGAGTGCAATGGCACAAGGGAGCTTGACTGCGAGACAAACACGTCGAGCAGGTGCGAAAGCAGGGCATAGTGATCCGGCGGTAGCGTGTGGAAGCGCCGTCGCTCAACGGATAAAAGGTACCCCGGGGATAACAGGCTCATCTTCCCCAAGAGTCCATATCGACGGGAAGGTTTGGCACCTCGATGTCGGCTCGTCGCATCCTGGGGGTGAAGCATCTCCCAAGGGTTGGGCTGTTCGCCCATTAAAGCGGTACGCGAGCTGGGTTTAGAACGTCGTGAGACAGTTCGGTCCCTATCCGTCGCAGCCGTAGGAGATTTGAGGAAGGCTGTCCCTAGTACGAGAGGACCGGGACGGACGCAGCTCTCGTGTGCCAGTTGTCCTGCCAAGGGCACGGCTGGTTAGCGACCTGCGGGTGGGATAAGCGCTGAAAGCATCTAAGCGCGAAGCTCGTTCCAAGATGAAATCTCCCACAGGGTTAACCTGGTAAGGCCCGTGGCCAGATGACCACGTTGATAGGCCGGAAGTGTAAGGACTGCAAGGTCTTCAGCTGACCGGTACTAATCGGCCGAGGGCTTGGGGATAATTTTACTCGTGCTCGCTATCAAGTTCTCGGGAGAGATCCCGTTGACAACAGGTTTCCGGTGGCTATAGCGGTGGAGTTACACCCGTTCCCATGCCGAACACGGAAGTTAAGCCCGCCAGCGCCGATGGTACTTGGGGGGAGTCCCCCTGGGAGAGTAGGTCGTCGCCGGATTTCTTGAAGAAGGTCTCCCTTCGGGGGGGCCTTCTTCGCGTTCGAAGGTCGGTGGGTCACGGGTACCCTGCGACCGTGCCCCCTCCTCGTCGTCCTCGCCCTGACGACGACCAGGGCGGTCGCCCCGCCCGCCCGTCCCGGCGGCCCGCCTCTGGTGCCACCGGCTCGAGCCGGGCCGGGGCCGGGAGCACGCGGTCGTCCTCGAGCGGCAGTCGTCCTCCTCGCCCGGCGGGATCGGATTCGAGTTCGAGTCGACGGACGACCACCGGCGCCGACGCTCCCAGAGGGAACCGTCCGGCGGCGTCGGGCCGCCCGCCCCGTCCCGCCAGTCGGGCGGACGACGGTGGCCGGCCTCGGGGCCCGTCGAGCGACAAGCCCCAACGACGGCCGGCCCCCGGCGGAGCGACGCGGTCCACCCGTGCGCCCGGCACCCCGCCGAGGGGTGCGTCCCCGTCCACCGGCGGCAGGGCCCGCTCGACGGGACGGCCACCCACCGACGGTGACCGCCGCCGGCCGCCCACCGACCGTCCGTCGCCCACCGACCGTTCGTCCCGGGCTCGGGACGACGGGCCCGGCCGGCGTTCCGGCCCGCCCCGATCGGGGGGCCCGACCCAGTGGTCCCCGCCCGGTCCCAAGGGATGGGGCAGCCTGGCCCGCAAGGGCGCCCGCAACATGCAGACCCCCGACGACCGCCCCCGCAACGACGAGTACGACCAGCGCGGCGGCCCGCCGCCAGCGTGGGAGCCGGAGCAGTGGCAGAGCGAAGGCCCAGTTCCTAGCGCGGCCGCCACCAGTGGGGCCTCGACGACTACCCCGGCCCCGGTCGAGCGGCCCCGGCGCAAGGCGCCCAAGCCGGTGGCCGACGAGCTGGTGAGGGCGGTGGGCGCACCCACCGCGGCCAAGATGGAGGCCCGCCTGGTCGACGCCGCCTCCGCCTTCGAGCGGGGCCGACCCCAGGACGCCATGCGCCTGCTGCGGCCGCTCCTGCGGGACGCGCCCGACGTGCCGTCGGTACGGGAGCTGGCCGGCCTCGCCCTTTACCACCAGGGCCGATGGGCGGAGGCGGCCCGCCACCTGGAGGCGTTCCGGGCGGCCACCGGATCGGTGGAGCAGCACCCGGTACTGGCCGACTGCTACCGGGCGCTCGGCCGCTACGCCAAGGTCGACGCCCTGTGGGAGGAGCTGCGGGAGACGTCCCCCGAGCCGGAGCTGATGGCCGAGGGCCGCATCGTGGCCGCCGGTGCCCTGGCCGACCGGGGCGACGTGGTGGGTGCCATTCGCCTCCTCGAGCGGGGTCCGTTGGACCCCCGCCGGGTGATCCGGCCCTACCACCTGCGCCTCTGGTACGCCCTGGCTGACCTGCACGAACGGGCCGGCGACACCCCCCGGGCCCGCGAGCTGTTCTCCCGGGTAGTAGCGGCCGACGCCGGCCTGGCCGATGCCGCCGAGCGCCTCCAGGCGCTGGGCTGAGCGCCCGGCCAGACATCGACCGGGGTTCGGGTCGAGGAGCGTTCCGCGGCGCGTAGGAGTCGCCTGGCGATCATCTCGCGCCGCGGAACGGCCTCGGGTCAGCCGGCGACGCGTCGCCGGACGGTGCCCGAGGTCTCGTCATTGTCACACCCCCCCGATAGCCTTCTCTCCGGACGCTTCCCCCTTGTCTTCCGGCCCCACGCGGGCCACGACTTGCGGGGTGATGGCGATGACGAACGTGGTGGCGCTGGTGGGCAGGTTGGCCCGGCCGGCCGAGGTGAGGGAGTTGCCCTCGGGTGATCGGATGGTGACCTACGAGGTCACCGTCCCCCGGCCCGGCGAGCGGGCGGAGAGCGTGCCGGTGGTCTGGTTCGAGGCGCCCGCCCGGGCCGCCGAGCTGCCGGTCGACGAGCCGGTCGTGGTGGTGGGACGGGTGCGGCGGCGGTTCTTCCGGAGCGGGGGCGGCACCCAGAGCCGCACCGAAGTGGTGGCCGACGTGGTGGTGGCCGCCCGCCAGGCGAAGCGGGCCCGGTCGGCACTGGAGGCGGCCCAGGCCCGTCTGGAGGCGGCGTGCTCGTGAGGCCGTCCGTCGCCGGGGGCCGTCGGGCTCAGTCCTGGAGGCGGCGGAAGACCAGGCCGGTGCGGGGCTTGGGGGCGAAGAAGGTCGTCTTGGCCGGCATCTTGTGGCCGGCCCGGGCCGCGGCCGCGATCTGGCGCACCGCCACCGGGCGCACCAGCACCGCCGCCTGGGCCTTGCCGGCTCGCACCAGTTCGACCACGACGTCGGCCGATTGGTGGAAGTCGAGCTGGTGGTCGGGCAGGGTGGCGAGGGCGGCGTCGAGGACGATGGCGTCAGGCTCGTCGTCGCCGTCGTCCCGGCCGTCTCGGTCGGCTTGCTCGGTCGCCCGGGCCCGCAGCAACCAGGTCCGCTCGCCCTCCACCAGGGCCAGGGCGCCCTCGGTGGCCATGCGGTCGGTGAGCCAGGCCCCGACCCCGGCGCCGGTGCCCGCGCCGGTCCCCGCGCCCGCGCCGGTCCCGGCGGTCGGTCCGGTGACGGGCGGCTCGTCGAGCGCCTCCACCGCGAAGAACGGGGCCAGGGCATCGACCAGGTCGACGTCGTGGGGCAGGCCGGAGACGATGCGGTGGATCGGCTGCACCTGCAACTGCTCCTCGGTCAGCTCCACCACCAGCGCGAGGAGCAGGTCGAAGTCGCCGGCGGTCTTGCCCGTCTCCGCCCGCCGCTCCTCGCGGTAGGCCAGCGCCGTCTCGTAGCGGTGGTGGCCGTCGGCGATCACCACCGGCGCCGACCCCACCGCGTCGGCGATGGCCGCCACCACGCCCGGCTGGGTGATGCGCCACAGCCGGTGGTGCACGCCGTCCTCGTCGGTGGCTCGGCCCACAGGCGGCCCCGCCACCTGGCACAGGTCGCTCAGACCGGCGGCCAGCGACAGCACCCACACCGGCGAGAGGTTGGCCCGGCACGCCCGCAACAGCCGCAGGCGGTCACCCTTGGGCTTGCCCATGGTGCGCTCGTGGGGAAGGACGCGACCCTCCTCGGGCAACGACAGCTCCAGCGCGCCCAGGATGCCGGTGGTCTGGTGCGACCGGCCGGCGTCGTCGTGCCATCCCATCCGGTAGACGTAGAAGCTCGGCTCCTCGTCGACCCGCAGGATCCCCTCGGCCAGCCAGTCGTCGAAGTGGTTGGTGGCCCGGTCGTAGCGGTCGTCGTCGGCGCCCACCCGGCCGAGCTCGACGAGGACCGCGTTGTACGGGCTGCGGGCCTCGAGGCGGGCCCGGGCCTCGTCGTCGACCACGTCGTAGGGGGGCGCCAGCACGTCGGCCAGGTCGACGCGTTCGGGGTCGTAGCGGATCCCCTGGATCGGTTGGAAGAGGGCCACGGGTCAGTACACCGGTCTGGGATCGGGATCGGGATCGGTCGGGGCCGGTCGAAGGCCCTTCAAGACGAGCGCCACCAGGGCGCCGAAGACGAAGCCGCCCACATGGGCCACCCAGGCTACGCCCGCCGACGGGTTGGTGAAGAACTGGAGCACGAACCAGAACCCGAGGAGCCATTTGGCCTGGATGTCGCGGAGGAGGATCAGGAAGAAGATGAACAACGTGCGGATCTTGACGTTGGGGAAGAGCACCAGATAGGCCCCCATCACCCCCGCCACCGCCCCCGAGGCGCCCACCACCGGGATGGTGCTGTTGGGTTGCACCGCGATGTGGGCCGCGCTGGCCACCAGCCCCGACACCAGGTAGAAGGCGATGTACGCGGGCGGGCCCAGGCGATCCTCGATGTTGTTGCCGAAGATCCACAGGAAGAGCATGTTGCCGCCGATGTGGAGCAGGCTCCCGTGCAGGAACATCGAGTAGAGCAGGGCCAGCCAGACGTTCTTGTCGGGGAAGACGGGCGGGCTGATGTCGTCCTTGATGCAGGATTCGGTATCGCCCGCATCCAGGGTGAGGGTGATCTCCTCCTCCGACAGCGGCTCGCCGTCGACCACCTCGCACGGGATGGCGGCGTAGGAGTAGTTGAAACGGAGCTGGCTCTGGCGCTCGTCGTACGGCCGCTGGACCAGGAAATAGACGTAGACGTTGACGGCGATCAGGAGCACCGTCACCACCGGGAACCTGCGTGTGGGGTTGTCATCCTTGAGCGGCAGCACGCACGGTCGAGCTTAGGCTCGCCATTGGTAGCCTCGATCCATGCCCGAGGACGAAGGATTCCGGCGCTACCGCCAGGCCGGCATGGCCTTGTTCTTGGTCACCCGGCGGTCCTCTCCCGAGAAGGCCTAGCTTCCTGCGCCGGCGGCTGGACGCCGAGATGGTCAGGCGGGGCCTGGCGCCGACCCGTCACCGGGCGCGCCACGACATCGAGGCCGGCCGGGTGCGGGTGGGCGGGGTGCCGGCCGACAAGCCCGCCCGGCTGGTGGCGCCCGACGACCGGTTGGAGCTGGCCGGCCCACCGGCCCGGTTCGTGGGCCGGGGCGGCGAGAAGCTCGACGCCGCCCTCGATCGCTTCGACCTGACCGTCGATGGCCGGAGGGCGCTCGACGCGGGATCGTCCACCGGCGGCTTCACCGACTGCCTCCTCCAGCGGGGGGCGGCGGCGGTGGTGGCGGTCGACGTCGGCTACGGCCAGCTCGACCTCCGTCTGCGCCACGACCCCCGGGTCACGGTCCTCGAGCGCACCAACGTCCGCCACCTCACCCCCGACATGCTCCAGCAGGAGCCCTTCCCTCTGCTCGTCGCCGACCTGTCCTTCATCTCCCTGCGCACGGTCTCCCCCGCCCTTCTGGGCCTGGCCGCCGACGGGGCCGACCTGGTCCTGCTGGTCAAGCCCCAGTTCGAGGCGGGACGGGCCGAGGCCAGCCGGGCCCGGGGCGTGATCCGTGATCCCGTCGTGTGGACCAGGGCCCTGCAGGAGGTCGTTGCCGCCTACGACGACGGCGGCGCCGGGTTGCAGGGCGTCATGGCCTCGCCTCTGCGGGGAGCGGAGGGCAACGTCGAGTTCCTCGCCCACTTCGTCGCCGGCCGTCCCCGCCTCGCCGGGCTCGACCTCGACCGGGCCGTGGCCGAGGGGGCCGAGGGGGCCGAAGGCTGATGGCCAACGTCGTCCTGGTCGTCCACCCCCGTCGGCCCCACGCCGGCGAGTACGCCCGCAAGGCATCGGCCTGGCTGGCGGAGCGGGGCCACGCGGTGCTGATGCTGGAGGACGACGCCGCCCTCCTGGGCATGGCCGAGCTCGGCGCCGCAGCCCACGACCTGGCCGGGCCGGTCGACCTGGTGATCGCCCTGGGCGGCGACGGGACCGTTCTGCGGGCGGTCCGGCTGGTGGCCGAGCGGGGGGCCCGTCCTGGGCGTCAACCTGGGCCGGCTCGGCTACCTGGCCCGGGTCGAGCCGGACGAGCTCACCTCCGCCCTCGAGCGGTACCTGGCCGGCGACTTCACCATCGAGGAGCGGATGCTGCTCGACGTCCGCATCCTGCGCGGCCACATCCCCGGGGGCCAGCTCCTGGCGCTCAACGACGCCGTCCTGGAGAAGCCCCGGCCCGGCAACACCGTCCACCTGTCCGTCTCGATCGGCGGTCGTCCGTGGGCCACCTACGCCGGCGACGGACTGATCGTGGCCACGCCCACCGGGTCCACCGCCTACTCCTTCTCCGCCCGGGGCCCGGTCGTGTCGCCCCGGCTGCGGGCCATGGTCGTCACCCCGGTGTCGCCCCACATGGCGTTCGACCGCAGCCTGGTGGTGAGCGACCAGGAGCGGGTACGGGTCGAGGTGAGCGACGACCGCCCCGCCGCCCTCACCGTCGACGGCCGCGACCGGGGCCTGCTGCGCCGGGGCGACGCCGTCGACTGCGGCCGGGCGGCACAGGCGGCCCGGTTCGTCACCTTCGGCGACCAGGGCTTCTACGACGTCCTGAAGGCCAAGTTCAAGGTGACCGACCGCTGATGCTGGTCGAGCTGCACGTCCGCGACCTGGGCGTCATCGCCGACCTCACCCTGGTTCTCGAGCCGGGCATGACGGCCCTCACCGGCGAGACCGGCGCCGGCAAGACGCTGGTGGTGGAGGCCATCGAGCTGCTGGTGGGGGAGCGGGCCGACCCGGTGCTGGTGCGTCCGGGGGCGGACGAGGCCCGGGTCGAGGGACGCTTCGTGGCCGGCGACGAGGAGGTGGTGCTGGCCCGGGTGGTCCCCCGGACAGGACGGTCGCGGGCCTACGTCGACGGACGGCTGGCCACGGTGGCCGAGCTGGCCGAGATCGGCGGCCGGATGGTCGACCTCCACGGCCAGCACGCCCACCAGTCACTCCTCGGCGGGCGGGTGCAGCGGGCGGCGCTCGACCGCTTCGGCGCGGATCGACCTCGGCGCCGCTGGCGGCCGCCCGGGCCCGGGTGGCGGCGGTCGACGCCGCCCTGGCCGCCCTCGGCGGCGACGCCCGGGCCGGGCCCGGGAGATCGACCTGCTGGCCTTCCAGGTGGGGGAGCTCGACGGGGCCGGGCTCACCGGTCCCGAGGAGGACGACGCCCTGGAGGCGGAGGAGGAGCCTGCTGGCCGAGGCCGCCGCCCACCGCCAGGCGGGGGTGGCGGCCCACGCCGCCCTCCGTGACGACGGGGGGGCGGCCGACGCGGTCGCCCTGGCCATCGAGTCCATCGGTGGCCGCACGCCCGTTCGCCGATATCGAGTCCCGGCTGCGGTCGGTGGCGGCCGAGCTGGACGAGGCCGCGGCCGACGCCCGCCTGACGGCGGACGCCATCGTCGAGGATCCCGAGCGCCTCGACGAGGTCCGGGCCCGAAGGCGACTGCTCCGGGAGCTTGCCGCAAGTACGGTGAGCGGTTGTCCGACGTCCTGGAGTACGGGGCCGACGCTCGAAACCGGTTGGCAGAGCTTCACTCCCACGACGCAGCGGGTGAAGGAGTTGGAGGAGGAGCGGATCGTGGCCGTGGCCGCCGTCGAAGAGGCCGCCGCGACCGTGGGCCGGGCCCGCCGGGAGGCGGCACCCCGGCTGGCGGCCGCGGTCGAGCGCCATCTACGGGAACTGGCCCTGCCCCGCGCTCGCTTCGAGGTGGCGGTGGTCGATCCCGCCGACGACCCCGCCGGCTCGGCCGTGACCTTCCTCTTCGGCGCCAATCCGGGCGAGGCGGCCCTGCCCCTGGCCAAGGTCGCCTCCGGCGGCGAACTGGCCCGCACCATGCTCGCCTGCCGGCTGGTGCTGAGCGACGCACCACCCACCCTGGTGTTCGACGAGGTCGACGCCGGCGTCGGCGGCCAGGCCGCCCTGGCCGTGGGCCGGGCCCTGGCCAGCCTGGCCGGCCCCATGGCCAGCCTGGCCGGCCCCGGCCCCAACGGCCCCGGCCCCAACGGCCCCGGCCCCAACGATCCCGGTCCCGGTCCCGACACCAACGGCCGGGACGACGGCCATCAGGTCATCGTCGTCACCCACCTGGCCCAGGTGGCGGCCTTCGCCGACCACCAGGTGGCGGTCACCAAGGACGAGCGCGACGGCCGCACGGTGGCCGACGTTCGTCTCCTCGACGATCAGCAGCGGGTGGTCGAGCTGTCCCGCATGCTGTCGGGCCAGCCCCCAGCGCCACCGCCCACCACCACGCCGAGGAGCTGCTGGCCACCGCCTCCCGGGAGCGCGGTCGCTGATGGCCCGTTCTGCCGTCGGCTCGAGCCGGGGCCACCGACGGGGACCGGCCTCGCCTCTCCCCCGCCTGCGCCAGGCGTGGCTGCGGGCCAACGGGAACGGCACCGGCGGCGGGCCCGCCGGGGCCGGCGCTGCCCCCGAGCAGACGGGCGTGGCCACCGGCCGGGCCCGGGTCGACCGCCGCACCAAGAACCTCATCCCCCGCCTCCAGCCGGGCGAGGTGGCGGTGATCGACCACGAGGACCTCGACCGGGTGGCGGCCGAGGGCCTCATCCGGGCCCAGGCGGCGGCGGTGGTCAACGCCTCCCGGTCGATCTCCGGCCGCTACCCCAACCTCGGTCCCCTGCTGCTGGCCGCGGCCGGCATCCCCCTCGTCGACGAGGTCGGCGGCGAGGTGATGGACCGCATCGTGGAGGGCGACGTGCTGCGGGTGGAGGGCGGCGACGTCCTGCCGCGACGGCGAGGTGGTGGCCACCGGCACCCGCCACAGCCTGGAGTCCCTCGAGGCCCAGATCGAGGTGGCCAAGCAGTCGATCGACGTCGAGCTGCAGGCGTTCGCCGAGAACACCCTCGAGTACCTGCGCCAGGAGCGCCACCTCCTCACCGAGACGCCCGTCCTGCCCGACCTCAAGGTCGACATCGCCGGCCGCCACGTCCTGGTGGTGGTGCGGGGCGGGTCGGACTCGAGGGCCGACCTCAACGCCCTGCGGGCCTACATCCGGGAGATCCGGCCCGTGATCATCGGCGTCGACGGCGGCGCCGACGCGCTGCTGGAGGCCGGCCACCGGCCCGACATCATCATCGGCGACTTCGACTCGGTGTCCACCGAGGCCCTCCGGGGCGACGCCGAGCTGGTGGTGCACGCCTTCCGGGGCGGACACGCCCCCGGCGCCGCTCGCCTCGACGACCCTGGCCCTGCCCTACGCCACCTTCGAGGCCGCCGGCACCAGCGAGGACGTGGCCATGCTCCTGGCCTACGAGAAGCGGGCCGAGCTGATCGTGGCCGTCGGCACCCACGCCTCGATGGTGGAGTTCTTCGACAAGGGCCGGGCGGGGATGGCGTCGACCTTCCTCGTCCGGCTGAAGGTGGGGCCCATCCTGGTCGACGCCAAGGGGGTGAGCCGGCTCTACCAGAGCCGGGTCCGCACCCGCGACCTGGCCTTTCTGGTGGCGGCCGCCCTGTTCGCCATGCTCATGATGGTGGCCGTGGCCCAACCCCTGCACGTCTTCGTCAAGGCCCTCTGGTTCAGCCTCCAGGAGACCTGGCGGACCCTCCTGTGATCAACCTCCGGTACCACGTCGTCTCGCTGGTCGCCGTCTTCCTCGCCCTGGGGATGGGGATCGTGATGGGGTCCACCGTCATCGACCGGGTGACGGTGGACGCCCTCAACAACAACCTCAACTCGGTCCGAGCGGACGTGAACCAGACCCGGGAGGAGAACCGCAGGCTGGCCGACCAGGTCCGGGAGGGACAGGAGTTCGCCGACCAGTCCCTCGCCCACGTCCTGCGCGACCAGCTCCCGGGCGTGCCCGTGCTGGTGATCGCCGTCAACGGCGTCGACCGCAAGCCGGTGGACTCCCTGCGCCAGTCCCTGGTGACGGCGGGGGCGTCGCTCCAGGGCACGCTCTGGGTCACCTCCAAGATGCGCCTCGACAACGACGCCGAGGTCCGGGCCCTCTCCGCCGCCCTCGCCTCCACCGTCACCACCACCACGTCGGCGCCGGTCGACGGGCCGCGCCGGCCGCGGCCCCGTCCACCACCCTCGTCGACGACTGCCGACGAGGTGCGCCAGCAGGCCCTGGCCAGGCTGGTCGCCGAGCCGGAGTCCCTGGCCGCCCTGGTGTCGGCCGGCTTCCTCTCCTACGAGCCGCCGCCGGAGGCGGGCCGAGGCCACGTCCACGACGGCCCCCGCCGCCCGGCCTGGGGGTCATCCCGGTGGCCGGCACCCGGTTCGTGATCGTGTCCGGCGCGGGGGCGGAGGTGGGCGACGACGTGCTCGCCCTCCCCCTGGCCCGGGCCCTCGCCACCGGCGGCGGGCAGGCGGTGGCGGCCGAGGCGGGGCAGGACACCGACGGCGGCCGGGGCGTGTTCGTGGGCCTGCTCCGGGGCGACGCCACCGCCAACGGCAAGGTGTCCACCGTCGACAACCTGGAGTCGCCGATGGGCCAGGCGGCCGTCGTCCTCGCCCTGGAGGAGCTGGGCGAGGCGCGGGTGGGCCACTTCGGCGTGGGACCGGGGCCCAGCGCCTCCTCCCCGCCCTGCCTGCGTGACCCGCTCCCCGTCCCGCCTGCGGACGATCGCCGGCCCCACCGCCCAGGTCACCGCGGGCAACGTGGCCTCCCGGGCCACCGGCCTGCTGCGGGTGCTGGCCATCGCCGGGGCCCTGGGGGCCACCTTCCTGGGGAACGTGTACCAGACGGCCAACCTCGTCTCCAACCTCCTCTTCGAGCTGCTGGCCGCGGGGATGCTCTCGTCGGTGCTGGTGCCGCCCTTCGTCGCCCTCCTCGACGCCGACCGGCGGGAGGACGCCGAACGGCTGGCGGCGCCCTGCTGGGGGTGACGCTGGCCGTCATGGCCGTGGTCACCGTGGCCGGCCTGGTCGCCCGGCCGTGGATCATGCGGGCCCTCACCGTCGCCGTGCCCGACGCCGACGTCCGTCAGGACGAGATCCGCTTGGGAACGTTCCTGCTCGTGTTCTTCGTCCCCCAGGTGCTGCTCTACGCGGTGGGGGCGGTGGCCACCGCCGTGCTCCACTCCGCCCGCCGCTTCGCCGCCGCCGCCCTGGCACCGGTGGCCAACAACGTGGCCGTCATCGCCACCATGGGGGTGTTCTGGGCCCTCACCCACGACGGGGGACGGGGCACCGGCCTCGACATCGGCCTGGGCCCGAGCTGGTGTTGGCGCTCGGGACCACCGCCGGGGTGGTGGCCATGACCGCGGTGCCGCTGGTGGCCGCCCGCCGGGCCGGCCTGCGGTTACGCCCCCGGTGGGACCCCCACCACCCGGGGCTGCGGGCCATCGGCCGGGCCGGGCTGTGGGGGGCGGCGGCGCTGGCCGCGTCCCAGGTGCTGCTGGCCACCACGTTGGTGCTGGCCAACCGGGTGGAAGGCGGGGTGGTCGCCTACCAGATCGCCTTCACCATGTTCCTGTTCCCCCACGCCCTGCTGGCCCACCCGGTGCTGACCACCCTCTACCCCCGCCTGGCGGCGGAGGCGGTGGAGCGCCGGTGGGCCGCCTTCGCCGGTGCCCTCGGGAGGGGAGCCCGCACGATCGTGTTCTGGACCGCGCCCGCGGCGGCCCTGCTGGCGGTGCTGGGTGGGCCCGCCCTGCGCCTCATCCGGGTCGGAGCCTCGACCCCGACGGGGCCCGGCTGGTGGCCGACGTGCTGGCCGCCTACGCCCTGGGCGTCGTCGGGTACGCCGGTATCCACCTCCTCACCCGGGCGTCCTACGCGGCCGGCGACGTGCGCACACCGGCGGTGGTGGGCCTGGGGGTGGCGGTCGGCGGCTCGGCGCTCATGGTGGCCGGGTTCGCCGCCGCCACCGGCGACGGCCGAGTCGTCGTCCTCGGCGTGGCCCACTCGGTGGCGATGGTGGTCGGCGCCTGCGTGCTGCTCGCCCTCGTGCGCCGGCGGGTGGGGGAGCCGGTGCCGCTGGCGGCCGGCGTGGCCCGGGCGGTGGCGGCGGCGGCGGCGGCCGCGGGCGTGGCCGCGGTGGTCGCGGCCGCCTTCGGGGACGGCTCCCGGCTGGAGGCGGCCCTCACCCTGGTCGTGGCCGGCGCGGCCGGCGGTGCGACGTACCTCGGCGCCCAGCGGCTGCTGCGGGCCCCCGAGCTCGACCGGGGCCGCCTCGTCCCCGCCCTGGAATCCCGATGACGGCCGACACCGGCCAGACCGGCGACACCGGCGACACCGGCGGGCCGCGGCGGCCCCGGGTCGTGGCCCTGGTGGCGGCCAAGGACCGGTCCGACACGGTGGCCGCCACCGTGGCCGCCCTCCGGGCGCCTGCCCGAGGTCGACGAGGTGCTGGTCGTCGACGACGGGTCCACCGACGACACCGCCGCCGTCGCCGTCCAGGCGGGGGCCTGGGTGCTGCGGCTGCCGGCCAACGTGGGCAAGGGCGGGGCGGTGGCGGCGGGTGTCGGCACCAGCTCCGAGACCGACGTCTACCTCCTCGTCGACGCCGACGTGGGCGTCACCGCCACCGCCGCCGGCGCCCTCCTCGAGCCGGTGCTGGCCGGCCGGGCCGACGTGGTGATCGGCGCCCTGCCTGGTGCCGGCGGGAAGGGTGGGTTCGGGCTGGTCCGGCGCCTGGCGGGGGCGGGCATCGAGCGAGCCTGCGGCTTCGTCGCCTCCGCCCCGCTGTCGGGACAACGGGCGGTGCGGGGCGAGCTGCTTCGGGGCCTCGACCTTGCCCCCCGCTTCGGCCTGGAGACGGGCTTCACCATCGACGCTGTCCGCGCCGGGGCCCGGGTGGTGGAGATGCCGGTGGCGATGGACCACCGCCACACCGGCCGCCGCCTCGACGGCTTCGTCCACCGGGGCCGGCAGGGGGCCGACATCGTCCGCGCCCTGTGGGCCCGTCTTCTGTCGGCCCGGGCCCGGATGGCGGTGCTGGTGGCGGCCCTGGTCGTGGCCCTGCTGGCGACGATGTGGTCGGGCTCGAGATGGGAACCGGGCACGGTCGCCGCCACCGCCGGCGCGTCGAAGGTCCTCCTCATCGGCATGCCCGGGTTGGCCTGGGACGACCTCGGCACCGGTCTCATGCCCAACCTCGACCGACTGGTAGAGGACGGGAGCCTGGCCGCCATGAGCGTGCGCACGGGATCGTCCCGCCCGTCGGCGGCGGAGGGCTACGCCACCCTCGGTGCGGGCTCGCGAGTGCGGGCTGCTCCCTCAGCGGCGGCCGCGGTCGACCCGTCGGCCGACGGCTCGGTCCGGGTCGCCACCGTCGCCGACCTGCGGGAATCGGCCGGCCGGCATCTCCCCACCGGCCCCGGCGACCTGGGCCAGGCCCTGCACGACGCCGGTCGGCGCACGGCGGTGGTGGGGCTGGCCGACATCCCCTCGGGCCTGTCCGGGCCCGTTCCCGAGGCTCGCCCGGCCCGCTACCGGCCGGCGGCGCTGGCGGTGATGGACCGGGCCGGCGTGGTCGACACCGGCGACGTCGGCTCGTCCCTCCTCGAGGTGGAGAAGGCGTCGCCGTTCAGCGAGCGGGCCGACGCCGACGCGGTGGTGGCCGCCACCCGGCGGGCGCTGGCCGACGCCGAGGTGGTCGTGGTCGACACCGGCGACCTGACCCGGGTGGAGGCGTTCGAGGAGGTGGCCACGCCGATCTTCGCCGACCTCACCCGGAGGTTCGCCCTGGAGGACAACGACGCCATCCTCGGCCGCATCCTGGATGACGTGGACACGGCGGGCACGCTCGTGCTCGTCGTCTCCGTCGTCCCGCCCGACGAGGAGTGGCGGCTGACGCCGGTCGTGGCCGCGGGGGCGGGGGTGGTACCGGGAACGCTGGTGTCGCCGTCCACCAAGCGGCTGGGCCTGATCACCCTCACCGATGTCGCCCCCACCGTGCTGGCCGCCCTCGACGTGCCTATCCCCCCGGCCATGATCGGCCACGCCCTGCGCTACTCGGCCGAGGCCGCCGACGTGAGCCGCCTGGCCCGGGTCGACCGCGACGCCGCCTACCGGGAGCGGGTGTACTTCCGGGTCGCCTTCGGCTTCGTCCTGGCCCAGGGACTGGTGTACGCCCTCGCCCTGGTCATCTTCGCCACCCGCCGCCGGCTCACCGCCGACCCCGCCCCCGCCGCCGACCCCGCCGGGCCGGGCACCGCCGCCGTTCGGACCAGGCCGCGGCCGTCGCCGGGAGGTCGGTGGCGGCTCCCGATCGCCTGGCCGCCGCCCGCCGCCGCCACCGGCATCCTCCGGGTGGGAGTGATCGCCTTCGCCGCCTTCCCCCTGGCCACCTTCCTCTTCCGGGCCGTCCCCTTCGGCCCCGCCCTCGGAACGGCGGGCATCGCCCTTCTGGTCGTCATCGACGCCGCCATAGTGGCCGTGGCCGTGCGAGCCCGCCGCCACCCGCTCTCGCCCCTCGCGTGGGTGATGGGGGTCACCGTGGCCGTGGTGGCGGTCGACGTGGCCACCGGGGCCCACCTCCAGAGCGCCTCCATCCTCGGTTACTCGCCCCACACCGCGGCTCGCTTCTACGGGCTGGGCAACAGCGCCTTCGCCGTCCTCGCCGGCGCCACCATCCTGGCCGCCGCCCTCCACCTGGAGCACGCCCCCCGCCGGCGGGAGGCGCTGGTGGCGGTGGCGGCCCTGTTCGCCTTCGTCCTCGTCCTCGACGGCGCCCCCACCCTGGGGGATGACGTGGGGGGCATTCTCACCCTGGGACCGGTCTTCGCCCTGGCCCTGGTGGCCTGGTCCGGCCGGCGGGTGTCGTGGAGGACGGTGGCGGTGGCGGTGGCGGCCACCCTGGCCGTCCTGGCCGTCGCCGCCGGCGTCGACCTCCTCCGTCCACCCGAGTCCCGGACCCACCTGGGCCGGGTGGTGGCCGACACCCTCGACGGCCACGGCGGGCTGGGGACCACCATCGCCCGCAAGGCGGAGGCCAACGTGCGGGTCTTCCGGGCGTCGGTGTGGGCGTGGGTCGTGCCCATCGTGGCCGTCTTCGTCCTCGGCCTCCTCGCCTGGCAGCTGCGGCTCGACGACCTTCTCCCCCCCGCTCGGCCCGCCGCATCGGGGTGGTGGCGGCATTCTCGGCGGGTGTCCTCGGGTGTCTGGTCAACGACTCCGGGATCGTGGTCACCGCCCTCGTCCTCGTCTTCGTGGCCCCCGTGTTGACCCTCCTCGCCCTGTCCGACGACGGAGGCGCCCGCGACCGACCGCCCCGGCCGGTCCTGCTCGAGCCGGCCCTCGACTTCGGGTTGCCGGCCCCCGCCGGCCCCCCGGCCCAGCCCCAGCCGTCCGAGGCCCGGTGACGGACCGCCTCGCCGCCGGGCCGAGAGTCGCGGCCCGATGAAGGCCCTGGCCGGCGGCCTCGTGGTCGGCGTGGTGGTCTCCCGCCTGTTGTGGCGGGCACTGGCCGCCCTGTTCGAGTCACCCGCCCTCACCCGCACCAACTACCGGGGGGCCACGCTGCCCACCGCGGCCGGTGTGGTCCTGGCCCTGGCCGTCCTCTTGGTCGAGGCAGGACGGGCGGTGGCGGCCGCCTTCGGCGTGGGCGACGTCGGCCTCACCGGCCCCCGGGTCCTCGTCCTCACCACCGTCCTCGGCTACGGCGTGCTCGGCCTGGTCGACGACGTGCTCGGTTCCGCCACCCACAAGGGCTTCCGGGGCCACGGGTCGGCCCTGCTGTCGGGCCAGGTCACCAGCGGTTTGCTCAAGCTGGCCGGCGGGGGGGCGGTGGCGCTGGTCGTGGTCGCCCCCGCGGTGGGGCGTTCACCGGGACGGTTGGTGGCCGACGCACTGGTGGTGGCCCTGGCTGCCAACATGGCCAACCTCCTCGACCGGGCGCCCGGCCGGACCACCAAGGCCGCCGCCGCCGCCTTCGCCCTGCTGGTGCTCGGGGTGGGGGCCGCCCCCGAACTGGTGGCGGTGGCAGTGGTCGTCGGCGCCGCCCTCGGCCTCCTCCTGGACGACCTCCAGGAGCGGCTCATGCTCGGCGACGCCGGCGCCAACCCCCTGGGCGCGGTGCTGGGACTGGCCACGGTGATGGCCACCGGACCCCGGGTGCGCGACGTGGTGCTGGTGGCGCTGGTCACCCTCAACGTGGCCGGCGAGCTGGTGTCGTTCAGCCGGGTGATCGACCTGGTTCCCCCCTGCGGGCCCTCGACCGGGCCGGTCGCCGGCGCTGAGGCCGGGCCTACCTGGTGGCGGTCACCTGGTTCGACCGCGGTCCCTCCCGGGAGCCGTTCTCAGCCGAGACGGCGTAGGTGTAGGCCACCCCCACCGTGCCGCTGCCGTCGGTGTAGTTGGTCCCCGTGCCGATGTCGGCGATCTTGGTGAAGGTGCCCGTCGCCGTCCGCCGGTACACGTTGTACCCGGTCACGGGCCCGGTCGTGGGTGGCGACCAGTACAGCAGGATCCCCGAGCCGAACCGGTAGGCGGCCAGGCTGCGGGGGGCGGACGGGGTGCTGGCCGGGGCCGCGGTGGTGGTCGTGGTGGCGGGCGGCTTGGTGGTTGTGGTGGTGCCGGCCGGCACGGTGGTCGTGGTCGTCGTCGTGGTCGGCGGTGGTGGTGGTGGTGGCGGCGGACTGCTCCCCGGGGCCGTCTTGGCCAGGAAGGCGTTGTTGGCCACGTTCCAGTGGGTGGCCAGGTAGCTGCCCGCCGGGGGATTGCTGCTGAAGTAGTCGTCGTTGTTGCAGTCGAGCAATCGTTCGTTCGACAGGGCGCACACCTGCGACATCGGCAGCCCGGACTCGTCGACGTAACACAGCCGGTCGGACTCGTCCCGGCAGTGGTACTTGGGGGTGGCGTGGGGGGCCGAGGGCTGGACGCCGCCCAGCATGTGGGTCAGCTCGTGGGCCTCGACCGAGTCGGCCTTCCCCCAGCACGGGGCGTCGACCCGGCCGAACGTGCCCTTCACCCCCGGGTGGCCGTTGCTGTAGTTGCTGGTGGTGACGCCGGGCGTGGTCGTCGGCTTGTCGTCGATGTAGATCTCGGCGATGCCGCAGTAGTTGGCGGCGGTGGTGTCGACCCAGGCCAGGTACTTGCGGTCGCTCCGGTTGTAGCCCTTGGCCTTGAGCTCGCTGATAAGCCCCGAGAGGCTGTTGATCCCGATGAACGACACCTGCACCGCGGGGATGGAGAGGTTGCAGGACGAGTCGGTGACGAAGCGGATGTTGCGCACGCCGCCGGTCTTGGCCGCGCTGTCCTTGAAGGCGGTGTTGGCGTTGGCGGCCCAGTTGACGAAGCTGGGGAGGTAGGTGGCCGACTTGTCGGCCGCGCCGTTCGCCCGCACGTAGAGGAGCTGGACCCGGAACCCGTCGGTCCCCGTCCCGTAGCAGGGGATGCCCGCCTGGGCCGCGGCCACCCCCGGCTGGGGCACCGCACCCGCGCCTGCGCCGCCGCCGCCCTCGAAGTCCGGGTACACCCGCACGTCGACGCCGTCGGGGGCGGGGTCGGGCCCGTGGGTGCACCGGGTGAGCCCGTCGACGAACTGCTCGACGATCTCGTAGGCGTCGCCGCACGGCCCTCCCGGCCGCTGTCGCAGCCCGTCGTAGTTCAGGCCCCGCCGCTCGTCTTGCCGGCGCTGCATGGTCTCGTCCCGAGCCTCGGTGGTCGGCGTGGCCGTTTGGCCCTGCACCGGGGTGGCCGACAGCAGCGCGCCCAACAGCGCGACCGCACACAAAGAGAGAACGAAGCTGCGCCGCACCGGATCACCCCCGAGGAAGCCCAGAACCTACCCGCCGGGTTCCCCGGCCGTCACGCGGGCTACCTGGCGGTCGCCGTCGCCTGGTTGGACGTCGGGCCCTCCTTGGAGCCGTTCTCGGCCGACACCACGTAGGTGTAGGCCGTCCCCGACACCGTCCCCCCGTCGGTCCAGTTGGTCGCTTTCCCCAGGTCGGCGACCTTGACGAACGACCCCGTGCCGGACTTCCGGTAGACGTTGTAGCCGGTGACCGGCCCCGTCACCGGCGCCGTCCAGTTCAGGCGGACGCCGCGGGTGAAGGAGGGGCGGGTGGCCACCAGGTTGCGGGGGGCGGACGGCGTGGGCGCCACCACCGTGGTCGTCGTGGTGGGTGGCACGGTCGTGGTGGTCGTGGTCGTCGTGGTGGGTGGCACCGTCGTGGTGGTCGTGGTCGTCGTGGTGGGTGGCACCGTCGTGGTGGTGGTGGGGGACGTTCCGGGATCGGTCGTCGCCAGGAAGGCGCTGTTGGCCACGTTCCAGTGGGTGGCCAGGTAGCTGCCCCCCACCGGGCTGGTGCTGAAGTAGTCGTCGTGGTTGCAGTCGAGCAGCCGCTCGTTGGAAGTGGCGCAGCGCTGGATCATGGTCACGCCGGCGGCGTCCGAGTAGCACATGCGGTCGGACTCGTCCCGGCAGTGGAAGCCGGCGGTGGCGTTGGGGGCGGTCTTCTGCACCCCGCCCAGATTGTGGGTCAGCTCGTGGGCCTCGACCGAGTTGGCCAAGCCCCAGCAGCCGTTGTCGGTGCGGGCGATGGCGCCGCTCACCTGGGGGTGGCCGTTGTTGTAGTTGCTGGTCGACAGGCCGGGGGTGGTGGCGGGCTTGTCGTCGATGTAGAGCTCGCCGATCCCGCAGTAGACGTTGGCGTCGGCCCAGGTCAGGTACTTACGGTCCGACCGGTTGAAGCCCTTGGCCTTCAGCTCGGACACGTAGGTCGAGAAGTTGCTCATGGCCGCGCTCGATACCTCGGCCTTGGCGATGACCAGGTTGCAGGAGGCGTCGGTGACGAAGCGGACGTTACGGACGCCGCCCGTCTGGGCCGCGCTGTCCCGGAAGACGGCGTTGGTGGTGGCCGTCCAGGTGACGAAGTTCGGGAAGAGGGTGGCCGAGCGGTCGACCGAGCCGGCCAGGCGCACGTAGATCAGCTGGACCCGGTACCCGTCGCTCCCGGTGCCGTAGCAGGGGATGCCGGCCTGGGTCGCGGCCACCGCCGGCTGCGGCGTGCCGGTGGCGGCGCCGGCTCCTTGCGGGCCCGGACGTCGACCCCGTCGGGGGCGGGGTCGGGGCCGTGGGTGCACCGGACCCGCCCGTTGCCGACCGCCTCCACGATCTCGTAGGCGTCACCGCACGGGCCACCGGCGCGGCGCTGGAGGCCCTCGTAGATCAGGCCCCGACGTTCGTCCCGCTCGCCTCGCGCCACCTCGTTCCCGGCGCCGCCGGGCGCGGCCTGGCTACTGGGGGTTGACGACAGCAGCCCACCGGCGAACGCGAGGAAGGTCACGGTGAGGACGAAGCAGCGACGCAGTACGGAATGACGCATGGGGACCACCTCGAGTGCCGACGGTTCCGAGGGCATCGGCGGAGGTGCCAATTTCCTTGATGGGCCGTTCGACCCAAGTGGACCCCGTCGTCACCCCGTGGCGTTCTCGGTAGCTGTGGGTGCGGAAAGCGCCCCGCTACCGAGAACGCCGGGTGGCTAACGTCGTCCGGGTGTCACCCGGTGGCCGGCGGTGGGTTGCAGCTCTTGCGTTCGTGGTGGTCGCCGCCAACTGCTCCTCTGACGGCGACACCGCGTCCGGCCCTTCGACCACCGGTGGCGCTTCGCCGACGTCGATCGTGCGGCCGGTGGCGGCTCCCGGCCAGGTCATCGTCGCCCGCCGGTTCCTCGTAGGCTGGTGGGACGGGAACCGCTGGCAACCGGCTGACCCGAATCGGCGGGGCCCGGCCGATCCCGAAGTGCCCCTCGTCCTGGGCAGCCGGTACACGTTCGTGGCGGTCGACGGCCGCCGCATCGCCCAGGACCTCGGTGACGCAACGGCGGAATGCATCGGGCCCGGCCCGGTCTTCGTCGAGATGCCCGACGACGTCGCCGACATGGTCGGCGTGGCCGACGGGATCGAGCTGCTCCCTCGCCCCGTCGAGCAGATCATGGCCGCGCCGGCCCACCGTGAGTCGGTGCGCGCCTGGCTGGTGGCCGAGGGCGTCGCCAACCCGCAGGTGTCGATCGATCGGGTGACCCGGGTGGACCTCGAGGGCGACGGTGTGGACGAGGTCCTCATCGAGGCCTCGCACCTGACGAAGGAGGCGTTGATCGGCAACCCGCCCGGTGACTACGCGATCGGTGCTGTTGCGCCACGTCACCGGCGGCGAGGCGGAGACGGTCCTCGTCCGCGGCGACGTCGTCACCGAGGTCGAGGCGGGCGCCAACAACTTCCCCGGTGGGTACCTCTCTGCCGCCGACCTGGTGGCTGTCGCCGACCTCGACGGTGACGGGTGGCTCGAGGTGGTCGTCGGCACCCGGTACTACGAGGGGAGCGGGGTGGCCGTGTACGCCTGGGACGGCGACGCCATCGACGACGTCCTGGTCGCCGGCTGCGGCGCGTGACGGCCCGTCCGACACGTCGGCAATGGGTGGTGACTCGGCCGGCCTCTGTTTGACGAAGTGCGCGGGAGGGGATCGACGCGGTGGCGCGTGCGCACGAGGGAGGTCCGCCATGGCCAAGTCAAAGGACAGTCAGTCGGTTGCGGAGGAGACAGGATCCGAGGCCGCCAAGCCAGAAAAGGGGAAACTCAACGACCCCCTCACGCACAGCGACGTCGAGGCGCCGCGGGTGCCCTTCGAGTCCGGCAGGGACTCTTCGTAACGCCAGCGAGCCATGCGCAGGCATGGCCGGTCGAGCCGGGACCGGGTGATGCTCCAGGGCGAGGTGTTGGTGGTCGCCGCCGTCGTCGGGCTGGCGGTACTCACCACAAGAGAACTGGCGGGGTAGCCGGCGCCGATTACCCGAGGGAGTCGACGACCGCGGTGCCGGCGGCGGCGGTGGCCTCGGCGTCGGGAGCAGCCAGCGGGGGGGCCGATGGCAGCCGGTTGAGGGCGTCGATCAGCGAGCGCAGCCGTCCCTGGCGGGCCCGGTCGTAGTGCAGGACCAGCCGGGGCAGCTCGACGTGGTCGTCGTCGGACACCTCCGTCGGCAGGGGGCCGGTCGCCTCGATGCGGCCCTTGGTGACGATGTCGGCGAAGTCCCGGTTGACGGTCGTCCAGCTCCTCGGCGGTGGGGGCGGCCCGCAGGCGGATCACCAGCCGTTGGCCGACGAAGCGGATCGAGTGGTAGTTGCGGAAGAAGCCGAGGAGCTCGTCCCGGGCCACGTCGGCGTCGTCGGTGATGCGGTAGAGGGCGAGGTCGTCCTCCGAGATCAGGCCCCGGGCCAGCACCTCCTCCCGGATGAAGCGCTCCCACGCCCGCCAGTAGGTGCCGCCGGGCACCTCCAGCAGCACGATCGGGGCGGGGGCGGCCTTGCCCGTCTGCAGCAGGGTGAGCAGCTCGAAGGCCTCGTCGAGGGTGCCGAAGCCGCCGGGCAGGACGGCGAAGCCGGCCGACTCCTTCATCAGCATCAGCTTGCGGGTGAAGAAGTACTTCATCGACACCAGGTTGGGGTCGGCGATGAGGGGGTTGGGCGTCTCGAACGGCAGGCGGATGTTGACGCCGATCGAGCGGTCCGGGCCCGCCCCCTCGGCGCCGGCGGCCATGATCCCCGGACCGGCGCCGGTGACCACCATCCACCCGGCGTCGGCCAGGTCGCGGGCCAGGTCGCGGGTCTGGACGTAGAGGGGGTCGTCGGGACGGGTGCGGGCCGAGCCGAAGATCGTGACCTTGGGGACGTCGGCTGAAGGGCGCGAACAGCCTGAACGCCTCCCGCATCTCCCGCAGGGCGGCGTTGGTGATCTTGAGGTTGAGCCGCTGGCCCCGTCGCCGGCCAGCCCGGCCACGGTGACGAGGATCTCCATGAGCTGGTCGCGGTCGGCGGTGGCGGGCGCGGCGTCGAGGACCTCGACCAGCAGGCGGTCGAGATCGGGGTCCCCCGTTTGCTGGCGGGACCAGGCTCACGAGGTCGACATTAGGGCGGTCAGAACCCCTACCATCCCGGTTTCACGGCCGCCGTGTGGGGCAGACTCCACCCATGCCGTACTGCCATCCTCATGGTCGTGGCCGTCGCTGGTGGTCATGGTCGCCCTGCTGGCGGGTGTCACCTGGTTCGAGCAGCGGGTGCTGTCCCCCCGGTCGATCATCCTCCACACCGCCCGCTGCCGGAGCGCCCGCCCCGAGCACGCCGAGCGCCTGGTGAAGATCGAGGCCGAGCGCCTCCTTGCCGCCGAGGACCTCGCCACCCCCGCCTGAGGTCGAATCGCTGGTCGACGGCCCTTGACCGCGGCCACGGTAGGGCTGAAGCTTAGGGTCGACCGAGGACATTCGGCAGGCGTCCGGTCCCGAGGGAGCGGGGCCCTGAGCGGAGGAGGCCGGCGATGGCGCACCGTCGAAGCACCAGGGCTGCCCGATGGGTCGGGGTGGTGGCGGTGCTGGCGGCGGCCGTGCTCGCCGCGCTCACCGCGGCCGGCCCCGTCGGAGCCGCTCCCCGTCCCTTCGGGGACGCCCGGATCCTCGCCCGGGTGCCCACCCCGCCCGGGTTCCCCGAGGGCATCGCGGTGTCGGGCAACCTGGTGTTCGTCTCCGGGCCGGCGACATTCGGTACCGCCGGCCAGGGGCCGTCCAAGGTGCTGATGTTCCACCTCGGCTCCGGCACCCTGCTCAAGACCCTCGACACCAAGGGCGAGAACCTGGCCCAGGAGCACGCCAACTCGTCGATCGCCCTCGACCGGGCGGTCAACGTCTACGTGCTCAACACCCAGCTCGGCACCTACCGGGTGTCGGCGGCGGGCACCCAGAAGCCCTACGGGGCGCCGTTCCCCGACCTGCCCGCCTGTCCCAACGCGGGGCGTGCTCGCCCACCCCGTTCAACGCGCCGCCGCTGCCCAACGACATCGCCTTCGACAGCGCCGGCAACGCCTACATCACCGACTCCTTCCAGGCCACCATCTGGCGGCTTCCGGCCGGGGGCGGCGCACCTCAGATCTGGTTCCAGGACCCCCGCCTGGCCTCGGCCAGCTTCGGCGCCAACGGCATCCGTCTCGACCCCACCCGGACCAAGGTCTATTTCACCGTCACCACCGACCTGGCCGGGAAGGCGTTCGTCTACACCCTGCCCCTCGTGGCCAGCCCGAAGGCGGCCGACCTCAAGGTCTTCCACGAGTACACCAACGGCGATCTTCCGGACGGGATCGCGTTCGGGGCCACCGGCCGGCTCTACGTCGCCATCGCCACGCCGTTCGCCTCCGGGGTGTCCATCCTGAACGCCAACGGCACCGAGGCCGTGCGCCTGGCCAACCAGGGCAATCCGATCTTCCCCTACGACTCGCCGGCCAACATCGCCTTCGACGGCAAGGGCTCGATCCTGCTCACCAACCACGCCTTCGTGACCGGCGTCACCAACCCGGAGCAGTTCACGGTGCTCGACGTGTGGGTCGGCGACACCGGTTCGCCGCTCGAGAAGCCGTTCATCCCCTGACCGACGACGGGTACCGGCTCCGGCCCATCGGCCGGGTGGAGTCGCCGCTGGTCGATCCCGCGGCCGCTCCCAAGCAGGGCCACGAGGGGGCGCCCGACGCCTGCCTGGTGTTCGACGCCGCCGTCGCCGATGGCCTCCGCGACCTGCGGGCGGGCGACCGGGTGCTCGTGCTGACCTGGCTCGACCGGGCCGATCGCGACGTGCTCGTCGTCCGCCCCCGGGACGACCCTTCGAACCCGTTGACGGGCGTGTTCAGCACCCGGTCGGCCGACCGTCCCAACCCCATCGGGCTGCACCCGGTGGAGATCCTGGCCGTCCACGGCCTGCGGGCCCAGGTCCGCCACCTGGAGGCCGTGGACGGCACCCCCGTCCTCGACGTCAAGCCTGTCCTGCGGCCCGACCTCGGTCTCTGAACGATCACACGGCCGTGCACTGACCCGTCCTGACCAGGGCGTTGTTGGGTTGGCCGGCGTTCACGGGCGGCGGGTTGTTGCCGGAACACGCCAGCGTCCCGATGACCGTGTTGCCCTTGACGGTGGACGTCCCGACCGTGTTGTTGCTCACCGTCACGTTGCCCACCAGGGTGTTCGCCCCGAGGGTGAGCCCGCCCCTGCCCCCGCCGACGTTGACCTGCCCGGTGACGACGTTGGCGGAGCAGGCGGTGGCCGGGTCGCCGATGCGCACCAGCCCGGTGGCGCCGGAGGCGACGACACCTTGGGGGACAGCCACGATCTGCGAGCCGCAGATGCTGAGGAAGTCGGCCCGGTGGCCGCGATCCCGCCGACCACCTTCGAGCCGGTCACGGCCAGGGCTCCGCCCGGTTCGACGGTGACCTTGCCGATCACCCAGGCGTTGGTGATGCGCACGCTCTCGCCCCCCTTGACCACGACGGGCCCGAGGGTGAAGCCCGTGATCGTGCGGGTGGGCGGCGGGGGCACGAACACCCCTGTCGATGCCGGCCCGCAGTGCGCCACGTTCCCGGCCGCGTCGGCCACGTCGAAGGACCACTGTGTCGGCAGGCTGGGGTTCGCCTTCCGGGCAGTGAGCACCACCGGCCCGGTCGTGCCGGGCGTGAACGTGTAGGGCAGCACCTGGCCGTTGGTCACCTGGACGTTGGTGATGGACTGCAGGCCCGAACCGGTGTCGCGCACGGTGAGGTCCTGTTCCACCGGCGGCCCGGTACGCAGCCCGCTGACACTGCATGTGGGAACGGTCGTCTCCGCGGGCGGTGCGCATTGCAGGATGAGCTCCAGGTCGGTGACCGGCGGCGGGATGGTGAGCACGGCCGTCTCCACGAACGCCTGCCCGGGGTTGCCGGGCGCATGGCAGCCGGCCTTCTGCGCTCGCACCGTGTAGAACCCGGCGATCACGTCCCAGCCGAAGTGGCCGACACCGTCGGTGAAATCGGGGTTGGTGCGGTTACCGGGCGACATGATCGCGTCCCCGTGGGGGACCTGGGTGAACGGGCCGCCGGCGAAGTCGCTGCGGAAGAGCGTGACCTTCGCGCTCACGACCAAGTTGGAGGCGGTGTCGACCACCACGCCGCTGGGATCGATGTAGATGTTGAAGTCGACGTCGTACGAACTGCCGTCCGGACAGGTGACGTGCAGGCTGATTTCCGCCGGTCCACTGTTCGGGGACAGCGGCGGGATCGTGCCGGTGTAGGTGCCCGCCGGCGCCTCGGACATGGTGCCGGTGTAGCCAGGTAGCACGACTGACCCCTTGCGCACGGCCCACGTGACCGAACCGCCCGGGCATTCGACCGTGACAAGGAGAAGGGCATTGCTCCAAGAGACGCTCGGGACCCCGTTGATCGTGTTCCGGTTGATGATGGTCGTGTTGGGCGGGATGGGGATGGGCACCGGCAGGAAGGCGTCGACCTGACGGTTCTCACCTGCTGCGAGACCGTTCACGGCCACGGTCACAGGGGTGAAGTTGGCGTTGGCAGGAGGAAAGACGGTGATCGAGTAGTTCCCGGCCGGACGCCCGAGGATGCTGTACTGGCCGGCGCTGTCGGCTGTGGCCAGGACGCACTGGCCGGCGCCCGCGGGACACATCTGGACCTTGGCTCCGGGCAACGGGCTGGTGGCGGTCCCGCCGGTGACGGTTCCGTGCACCGACGAGGTGCTGATGGGGTTGTTGCGGACCTCGAAGACGTAGCGGCCGAGCTGCGTACTGCCGATGCTGTGGTGGATCAGGCCGTTGTTCGTGTCGGCGTCCACGAGGCCACCGCCTCCCGATCCCGGGGCTCGTAGCGGGTGCCGCCGCCGGCGTCATACCCGGCGGTGGCGGCCACCGGGAAGAACCCCGTATTGGGGTCCGGGCAACACTCGGCCCAGCTCGTCTCCCATTCGATCCTGTCGTAGTTGAAGACGATGTCGAAATCCCCCAAACCGGCGTCGGCACGGTCGACCAGGAGCAGTTGGAAGTTGTTGCGGGCCCCGCTGGGAAAATCGGAGGATGCAATGTTCAACCAGTTCACGCAGAAGGCCGGCCGGCCGCCGAACGTGTCCACGCCGTAGTGGACCGTGTCGGTGCCCGAGGTGGACGTCGCGGCATAGAACGGCGCGATGACGTGGTTGCCGGGGAAGGCGCCGTTCTGGACATGAGCGCTATCGGGGCCCTCGAAGCTGACATTCCCGTCCTGGTTGACGTAGAGGGCGTTGAAGGTGCTGCCGGAGAAGTTCGGCGAGAACGGGAGGTTGATGGGGCCCGCCGAATGATTGAGGTTGCTCGGCGGCAACTGGTTGGCCAGGCATCCGGCCAGGTTGACGATTGCGTTCGGCCCCAAGGCCAGTGCCGGTTGCCCGCCGACCGCCACCCCGACGATGCCGGTCGAGGCGGCCAGCGAGAGCGCCACGACCGCCAGCACCAGCCTTCGCGGTACGGCGCCGTTCGACCGCTTCGACCCACCCGATGTGATCGCCATCTCACGCCGTCCTCCCTGGCCAGGGACAGCTCGGTTGGCATGGCTCGCACTGGTGGCGAGCGCTCTACCGGATCGAGAGTGAGCGTCCTCCCCTCAGACGCGGGCCGAACGTGAGAAATACATCCGGTCGAACTCGAGCCCGGCCCTACGCGACCTCGGCCCGCTCCACCCGGCCGTAGAGGGTCGTGCGCTGCACGAGCGGGCGGCCGAGGGGGTCGACGATGGCGCGGAAGTCGTCCTCCGCCATGCGCTGGCCGTGGGCGGCGCCGGCGGCGCGAGAGATGTTCTCGTCCATGAGGGTGCCGCCGAGGTCGTTGGCGCCGGCCGTGAGCGCCTGCCGGGACCCGACCGCGCCCATCTTCACCCATGAGACCTGCACGTTCGGCACCAGTTCGCGGTAGGTGATGCGGGCCACCGCGTGCATGAGCAGCGCCTCCCGGAACGTCGGCCCCCGGCGGGCCTTGCCCTGGAGGAACATCGGCGTGGCCATGTGGACGAAGGGCAGGGGCACGAACTCGGTGAACCCGCCCGTCTCCTTCTGCAGGTCGCGGGTGCGCAGCAGGTGGCGGGCCCACGACACCGGCTGCTCGATGGCCCCGAACATGATGGTGACGTTCGAGCGCAGCCCGATGGAGTGGGCCACCCGGTGGGCCTCCAGCCACTCGTCGGTGGTGATCTTGTCGGGGCACAGCAGGCGGCGGGCCTCGTCGTCGAGGATCTCGGCCGCGGTGCCGGGCAGGGTGGCCAGGCCGACGTCCTTGAGCCGGCGGAGATAGTCGACCAGGGGCTGGCCCAGCCGGCGGGCCCCCTCGGTGACCTCCAGGGCAGTGAAGCCGTGGACGTGGATACCGGGGGCGGCGTCCTTCACCGCCCGGCAGACGTCGATGTAGTAATCGCCGTCGAAGCTGGGGTGGATGCCGCCCTGGAGGCACACCTCGGTGGCGCCCAGGTCGACCGCCTCCACCACCCGGCGCTGGATCTCCTCCACGCCGAGGAGGTAGGGGTCGCCCCGCAGGTTGAGGGAGAGCGGTCCCTTGGAGAAGGCGCAGAAGCGGCACTTGAACGTGCACACGTTGGTGTAGTTGATGTTGCGGTTGGCGACCCACGTGACCTCGTCGCCGACGATCTGGCGGCGCAGGTCGTCGGCCACCTCCGCCACTGCCACCACCTCCCGGCCGCGAGCGCCGAAGAGGGTGACGATCTCGTCCTGGCCCACCTCCTGGCCGTCGACCACGCCGGTCAGCACGTCGGCGAACTTCGAACAGTTCGCGCGCTTGCCCCCTTGGCGGTGTAATGGCGCGGTGTAATCGAGGAGGCGGGGCGGAGGCTCGGTGCCGCCGGCGTGCCACCGGTCGAGGTCGCGGCCCAGGCCGTGGGCGTCGGAGGCGGCCAGCACCGCCGGGCGCACGGCGGGGTCGAGCCACCGGTCGGCGGCCAACGCGAACTCGGGGTAGATGGTGAGGCGGGGGGCGAGCTCGTAGCCGGCGGCCTCGGTGGCGGTTCGCAGCACGTCGAGGGCGGGCCACGGCCGCTCGGGGTTGACGTGGTCGGGCGTCACCGGGGACACCCCGCCCCAGTCGTCGATCCCGGCCGCCAGCAGGGGCGCCAAGTCGTCGGACAGGTTGGGGGGCGCCTGGAGGTGGACCTCCGCCGGCAGGAGGAGGCGGGCGGCGGCCACCGTCCACACCAGCTCCTCGGGCGGGCACGGGGGCGCCGCGTGCATCGCCGTCCCTGCCTTGGGCAGGAAGTTCTGGACGATCACCTCCTGCACGTGGCCGTGGCGGCGGTGGCTGGCGGCGATCGCCTCCAGCGCCTCCAGCCGGTCGGCCCGGGACTCGCCGATGCCGACGAGGATGCCGGTGGTGAAGGGGATGCCCAGCTCGCCGGCCGCCTCGAGCGTCGCCAGCCGGCGAGCGGGGGTCTTGTCGGGCGCGCCCCGGTGGCAGTCGAGGTCGGGATTGAGCGACTCGATCATCATCCCCTGGGAGGCCGACACTGCCCGCAGCCGGGCCAGCTCGGTGGCCGAGAGGGCGCCCGCGTTGGCGTGGGGGAGCAGGCCCGTCTCGGACAGCACCAGTCCGCACATCGCCACCAGGTAGTCGACCGTCGAGCCGTAGCCGGCGGCGGCGAGCCACTCCCGGGCCACCGGGTAGCGGTCCTCGGGCGCCTCGCCCAGGGTGAACAGGGCCTCGTGGCAGCCGGCGGCCGCCCCCGCCCGGGCGAGGTCCAGCACGTCGTGGGGCGACAAGAACGGCGCCGCCACCCGCGCCGGCGGCTGGGCGAAGGTGCAGTAGCCGCACCGGTCCCGGCACAGGTGGGTCAGGGGGATGAAGACCTTGGGCGAGAAGGTGATGCGGCTACCGGTGGCGGCGTCCCGTTTGGCCGACGCCGCCTCCACCACGTCGCCGCCAGAAGCATCGGACATGGCCGCGGCAAGAAGCTCGGCGGCCGTCACGCGTCCCAGGTTAGGACCAGAAATCGTCCCAGGCGTACTGGTTGCCGGGGTAGATCCAGATCTCGTCGAGCGTGCCCTGGCCCAGCCGCCATACGTGGACGTTGTCCATGGCGAGGGTCTTGTCGCCCCGCTCGGCCAGGTCGCGCAGCAGCCCCACGCCTCGGTCCCCGGACACCAGCACCGTGCGGGGCTGGAAGCGGATGGTGCCCGCCGACCGCTGCGCCAGGTGCCCGACGTAGCCGGCCACCGCGTCCTTGCCCACGTAGTCGCCCGCCACCGGGCTGTTGCCCGGCACATGTCCGATCACGTCGTCGGACAGGAAACCGAGCACGCCCCCGAAGTCACCCGCCCCCAGTGCGTCGTAGAGGGCCTGCAGGACCTGGCGGTTGGTGTCGTCGTCCATCGGGTGGACGTTATCGGCGGCTACCGCAGAACGCGGCTGCGGCGGCGGGTGGTCCCGCCGAAGACCTCGTGGTCGGCCACCAGGGGGACAGCGGCGTAGGCGGTGAGGCCCAGGGCGACGAAGCCGAACTCGTTGACGCTGAGGGCGTCGCTGAAGGAGGACAGTGCGGCGATGGCGAAGAACGCCACTGCCGCCATGATGAGGATTCTGGTCATGACTGCTGCGTACCCGTATGGGTAGGACGAGAAGCATGAACCTTCGAAGCCGTCGCCGCGCCGTGGTCGCGGTCCTGAGCATGGCCCTGGCCGCCGGTCTCACCGCCTGTGGCGACGACGACGAGGAGAGCGCGGCCGACGTGAGCGACGCCTGCGAGGCCCAGGCCGGCGTGGTCGCCGGCTTCAACACCATGTTCTCCGCCCTTCCCCCGCCGCCGGACGGTCCGCCGTCGCCCGAGTTCGCGGGTCAGGTGCGGTCGGCATTCGACTCCAGCGTGGCCGTCCCCCTCGGCGCCCTGGTGACCAGCGCCCCCGACGAGATCCGGGACGAGGTCGAGGAGATCAGCCGCACGATGCGCCAGTTCCGCGACGACGCCGACGTGTCCGCCATCGACGACGACGAGTTCGACGAGCTGACCCGCACCGTCGACGCCTTCCTGCAGGACAACTGCACCGGGGCCAAGGCCACGGTGGAGGCCGACGAGTACGCCTACGACGGCCTTCCGCCGACGCTTCCGGCCGGCACCGTGCGCGTCGAGCTGGAGAACACCGGCGACGAGGCCCACGAGATGATCGTGCTCGTCCGCCAGCCCGGGGTCACCGAGACCTACGACCAGATCCTCGCCCTCCCCGACGACCAGATCGAGGGCAAGGTCGACTTCGTCGGCGGGACGTCCGCCAACCCGGACGGCACCAGCTACCTGGTGGCGTCCATGCCGGTGGGCGACTACCTCTTCGTCTGCACGTTCGGCAAGGGCACCACCGACGACGAGGACCCGGCCGACGGCGAGCCCCACTTCACCCTCGGGATGAAGCAAGAGGTCAAGGTCGCGTAGCCCGCTCCCGACGGGTTTGGGCGGGGCGGGGCGTCGGCGGGGCGTCAGTCCTCGCCGGCGGCGGCAGGGTTGACCAACCAGACGATGCGCTCGGCTCGGACCCGGGCCGCGGGGCAGGTGAGGTCGCCCGCCCGGACCCGGGCGAAGGCCTCCCGCTTGGCTTCGCCCTCGACGGTGAAGATCACCAGCCGGGCCCGGGCGATGCCCGAGTAGGTCAGGGTCATGCGCTTGTGGGGATTGCGGCCGTGGGGGTCCTCGTTCATGACGACCAACCGCCCGGGATCGGCGTCGAGTGCGGGCGAGTCGGGGAAGAGCGAGGCGGTGTGGGCGTCGGGGCCCAGGCCGAGGTGGACGACGTCGAAGCGGCCGGCGGCGGCCACCCGTTGCTGGTAGGCGTCGGGGCCCTCGTCGCAGCGCATGGGGTAGACGGCGTTGGCCGCCCCCACCCGCTCGAGCAGGGCCTCCCGCACCAGCCGCTCGTTGGAGTCGGGATGGTCGGGCGCCACGCAGCGCTCGTCGCCCCAGTAGACGTTGACCTGCCACCAGTCGACCTGGTCGGCGCCGTCGGCCGCCAGCTTCTCGTAGCAGCGGCGGGCGGTGCCGCCCCCGGACACGGTCAGGGCGAAGCTCTCCCCGGGACGGGTGTGGAAGGCCTCGACGACCCGCTCGGCGAACTCGGTGGCGACGTCGTCGACAACGATCACCTCTCCGTTCATCGGGCCGTTCGTCGGGCCATTCGTCGGGCCATGCGGGGTCACGCTGCGCCCCGAAGCTCGCGGCGCTCCGGCCAGGGCCTCCTCGTAGGGCTCGTCGTGGCCGACGCTGGTGAGGGCGCCGGCCAGGGCGAGCACCGGCCACCGCTCCTGCATCTGGAGCCGCTGCTCGAGGTGGGGACCGTCCTCGATGCGGACGGTCGAGGCGATCACCCGCTCGGCGCCGGGACGGGCCACGCAGAACGACGCCCGCTTGCCGTGGAGGTCGGTGGCGTCGATGCACACCGACACGTGGGCGGCCGGCTTGAGCTCGATGCGGGGCGGGGTGAGATTGAGGCGGCGCAGCAGCCAGCCGCCCAGCAGCTGGCGGGGACCGGCGTTGCCGGCCACCTCCACCCGGTCGACGCCGTCGAGGAAGGGCCGGTTGACCGACCCTTCGAACAGACCGGCCAGCAGGCTCCGCCACGGGGCCAGGCGGATCCACGACAGGTCGGTGACGGGCAGGCGGCGGGCGAGGATGGCGGCCCGGGCCAGCACGTCGCCGCCGCCCTCGTCGGCGGCCCGGCTGTCGACGACCAGCCGGTCGGCCACGTCGAGCAGGGGGTCCCCGGGCGCGGGCAGGCTGGCCGGCAGCCACACCACCAAGGGGACATCGGGCAGGGCGAACGGTCCGACGATGGAGTCGAGGTGGAACCGGGCCGGGCCCCGCACGAGCAGGCGCACCTCCTCGAAGCACACCGCCCGCCCGTCCTGCTCGAGGGCGTGCACCCACAGGGCGGCGTCGACGCCCGTCCCCCCGCTGTCGGCGCCCGCGCCGGGACTGGGATCGCCCTTCTCCAGGACCACCACCAGGGTGCGGGACGGATGGCGGGCGCCCAGGTCGTGGATGATGCCCCGCACCAGATCGGCCTCGGCCTGGCTGTGGGTGACGGCCACCAGGGTGAGCACGCTCGCCCGCACCGCCGCCCGCTGCTCGTGGCGCCGCAACCCCGACAGCGCCCGCTCCACGTCCCCGATGGAGACGTCGTCGGCCTCCCAGGTCCCAATCGTGATCGACTCGGCCCGGGTCATGGCTTCCGCCAGCCGCGGCCGTCGCGACGCAATAGTTCGTCGGCCTCGTCGGGGCCCCAGGTGCCGGCCTCGTAGCGGGCCAGGGGGACGTGTCCTTGCTCGAACGCCTCCAGCACCGGGTCGACGATACGCCAGGCCTGGGCCACCTCGTCGGAACGGATGAACAGCGTCTGGTCGCCGAGGAGGGCGTCGAGCAGCAGCCGCTCGTAGGCCTCGGGCGTCTCCTCCAGGAAGGCGGCCCCGTAGAAGAAGTCCATCGACACCGACCGCACCCGGAACGCCTGCCCGGGAACCTTGGCCCCGAAGCGCAGGGTGATGCCCTCGTCGGGCTGCACCCGCAGCACCAGGGCGTCGGGATCGAGGCCCTCGGCCTGGTTGGCGGCGAAGGGCAGGTGGGGGACCCGGTTGAACTCCATGGCCACCTCGGTGACCCGCTTGGGGAGGTATTTGCCGGTGCGGACGTAGACCGGCACCCCCGCCCACCGCCAGTTGTCGACCCGGATGCGCATGGCGATGTAGGTCTCGGTGGTGCTGTGGGGGTCGACCCCCTCCTCCTCCCGGTAGCTCTTGACCTCCTGGCCCTCCACCCATCCCCGCCGGTACTGGCCCCGCACCACCTCGAAGGGGACCTCTTCGGGGGTGAGGACGTCGACCGCCTTGAGCGCCTTGACCTTCTCGTCCCGGATGCCGTCGGCGTCGAAGGTGGCCGGTGGCTCCATGAGGGTGAGGGCCAGCACCTGCATGACGTGGTTCTGGACGATGTCGCGCAGGGCGCCCGCGCCCTCGTAGAAGCTGCCCCGGTGGCCCACGCCCAGGGACTCGGCCACCGTGATCTGCACGTGGTTGACGTAGCGCCGGTTCCACAGGGGCTCGAAGATGGCGTTGGCGAAGCGCAGGGCGAGGACGTTCTGGACCGTCTCCTTCCCCAGGTAGTGGTCGATGCGGTAGACCTGCGCCTCGTCGAAGGCCTGGTGGACGATCTCGTCGAGCCTGGCCGCCGACTTCCCGTCCCGGCCGTAGGGCTTCTCGATGACTATGCGGACGAACCCCTCCGGGTCGGACGGCTTGTTCAGCCCCTCCGCGGCCAGGCCCTCCACGACGACGGGGAACGTGTCGGGAGGAGTGGCCAGGTAGTAGAGGCGGTTGCCGGCCGTGCCCCGCTCGCGGTCGAGCTCGTCGAGCACCTCCCTGAGCCGGACGAACGTGTCCTTGGCGCCGTAGTCGCCAGTGACGTAGCGGAACCCGCCGGAGAAGGCCTCCCACACGTGGCGGACGTCGTCACCCTTGCCCCCCCCGCCCCCGCCCCCCTCGCTCTCGCTCCGTTCATCCAGGACGGTCTTCATCATCCGCTGGAGGAACTCCTCGTCGTCCATCTCGGTGCGGGCCACGCCCACGATGGAGAAGGCGGCGGGCAGCAGGCGGCGCAGGGCCAGCCGTTCGACGGCCGGCATCAACTTGCGGCTGGTGAGGTCGCCCGACGCCCCGAAGATGACCAGCACGGCCGGCGGCGCGACCCGCTCCGCCGTCTTCTCGGCCAGCGGGTTGTCCGAGGTCACGCGGCCATGCTACGGCGCCCCGGAGAACGTGCTCACGAACCCGCCCGAGCCCACCAGGGCCGTCTACCCCATCCGGGGTGGTCTCAGCCGCAGACCTCGTTGGGCGTGGCGAAGCCGGCGCGACCGGCCCACACGTGCGCCACCCGCCCGTCATCCACGGCGAAGACCAGCTGGTAGCCACCCAGCATGGGGTCGTCGGGCTGGTGGACGAGCCAGGGGTCGCCCCCGGTGACGCGCTCCTCCACGCCGGGGTACGCCTGGCGCACCTCGGCCACCGTGCTCCCCGGACCGATCCCGGCCTCGGTGCGCACGGTCGTCCGACCGACCGCGATCACGTCGACCCGGCCGTCGCCGGCAGTGGACACGAAGCTCACCGCCAGCGGGGCATCCGAGGCGGACAGGCTGGTGCAGGCCTCGCCCTGGTTGGTGGTCATGGCCACGCCGGCCGCCCGCTGCGCCTCGGCCAGGGTCATCCCGACGCTGATCGGCGCAGCCCCGACGGGCCCAGGACGGAACCGTCGTGCAGGCCCTCGTACTCCAGCCGGGACTGGCCCAGCCCCAGCCGCTGCTCGGTTAGGCCCACCTTGCCGTCGTCGCCCTCGTGGCGGACCTGGACGATGAGCTCGGTGGACGCCGGGCCCGGCACCGTGAGCGAGGCCATCTTGCCGGCGGCCACCGCCTGGATGGTGCTCTGGTTCCAGTCCGTGCCCGGCCGCTTGGTGCGCACCACGACCTGGCCCGAACTGGCAGCCATCACGTCGACCGCCAGCCGGTCACCCTGGCGGACCACCACCAGTTGGACGATGCGGTCGCTGCGGGAACCTTCCACGTAGTAGATGGAGCCGTTGATCAGCTGGCCGACGCTGACCCAGCCCCCGACGCCGCCGGCGGTGTAGCGCAGCGCCCCCGCCTCGCCGATGGAGGTCGGCTCGCCCGCCTCGTCGGTGGTCAAGCCCCGGTTGGCCAGGTACGACGACGCCACCATCCCGGGATCGACCCACCACGGCTGATGGCCGGCGTCGACCTGGGCCTGGGTGTTCTCCAACTCGGTCGCCGTCTCCGGGTAGATGGTGCCGCTCTGGAAGCCGGCGGCCAGCATGCCGGTCTCGACCTGACCGGAGGTGCCGCTGGCCCCGACGCTGGTCGGCGGCCCCGACGCGGCCTCGCCGCCACTGGTCCCGCTCCCGGTCGCGATCGGTCCCGGTGTGGGCGCGGTGCCGGTCGCCGCCGTCGTCGGGGTGAAGGGGAACGGCACGCTCGTCGAGACCCGGACCTCGCTGGCGCCGCCGGTGGTGGCCACGTCCTGCTGGGACGCTGTCCGGCACGGCCAGGGTGACCATGAGCACGGCCACCGCCACCGCGGCCAACGAGAACCCGGCCACGAGGGAGAAGGTGGCCGTGCGGGCCCGCCGCTGCCGGCGGTCGATGCGGCGGGTGATGGCGGTCCACCCGTCGAGTGACGGCTCGACGGCGTCGGCCCGCCGGTGCAGCGTCTCCCGCAGCTTTTCGTCCACCGTCACTGGTCCACCCTCTCCGAGGAATGGCCCAGTGAATGCTCGATGGACCGGCCTCCCGGGCCAGTCACTGGTCCACCACCTTCCGCAGTTCGGCCAGACCCCGGTGGAGGAGCGACTTCACCGTGCCCGGACGGCAGCCGAGGGCGACCGCGATGTCGGCCTCGGACAGGTCCTCGTAGAAGCGCAGGACGAGGGCCGCCCGCTGGCGGGACGGGAGGGCGGCCAGGGCGTCGAACAGCTCGTCGGCCTCGGCCACCACGCCGTCGCCCACGGCCGACGGGTGGCGGCGGTAGGCCCGCTCCAGGGCCAGCCGGCGCAGGTGCGAGCGGCAGGCGTTCAGGACCGCCGTGCGCAGGTAGGCCCGGGGGTGCTCGGCGCTGTCCCAGTGACGGTGCATGCGGGCGAAGGCGTCCTGCACCAGGTCCTCGGCCACCGCGGTCGATCCGACCATGAGGTACGCCAACCTCACCATGGGCACGTAACGCTCCCGGTAGAGGTCGGCCAGGGAGCCGGGCGGGACGGCCCGGACGACGGGCGCCTCGTTCTCCTTCTCCTCCACCTGCTCGTCTGCGGCCGCCACCTCGCTCCTCACCCTGGCACAGACGCACAGCGGGCGCTCGGGGTTCCCCCCGATCGTCAGCGAGCGCGGCGGGCGATCGATTCGCCGTCGAGGATGGTGATCCGTCCCCGGCGCAGGGCGATGGTGCCGGCCTGCAGCTCCCGCCGGAGGACCCGGTTCACGGTCGCCCGGGTGGTGCCGGCCAGGCCCGCAAGGTCCTCCTGGGTCAGGGGGATGACATCGCCGTACATGGCGGTCAACTCCTCCAGCCGGCGCAGGATGCGGGCGTCGGCGGGGACGAACAGGGCCTCCAGGAGGCGGGCGTCCAGCCGCCGGATGCGTTCCGCCAGCAGGTGCAGGAGGAATTCCGACACCGACGGGTCCTCCCGGCTCAGCTCGTCGAACACCTCCCGGTCGAGGACGAGCGTCTCCGTGGCCTCGATGGCGACCACGCTGGCCGAGCGTCGGGCGTCGGGGGTGAGGAAGGCCAACTCGCCGACGACGTCACCCACCCCGAGCAGCTCGACCGTCAGCACATCGCCCTTGGGCGTGGTCACCCGGACCGCGACCCGCCCCTTGGCGATGAGATGCAGCGTGGCCGCGGGGTCGCCCTGGTGGAAGAGGACCGCGCCCCGGGCGAACCGGCGGCGGCGGGCACCGGCCAGGACCCGCCGGACCTTGTCCTCCGGGATCCCCCGCAGCAGCCGCCATTCCACGCCCGGAACCTAGCGGGAGGGCCGTCTGACTGGGCGGCGAAAGTGTGCTCGTCGTCACGTTCGGGGCGTGACCGCGGGCAACGTCCGGAACCCCCCTCCCGACGAGAGTCGCAGGTGTCGGTCGCCGTCGAGCGGCTGGGGGAAATGCCCGGGGGGAAATGCCCCGGGGGGAGAGGCGAGGGACAGAAATGCTGATGACCTGCAAGTTTTCCGTTCACCCGACCCGATGATCCTGAGACACTGGGACTTGTATCAGCCGAGGCAGTGGGGGCTCTTTACCAGCAGAAGTCCACGACAAGGGGGGGCGGGACCATGTGGAGCGTGCGCAGGGCATTCTGGAACCTGGTGACGGTGGGGAAGTTCCGGGGCAACTCGCCGCAGCCGGTGCCGAAGCCGGTCCCGGCCCTCCGCTCAGTGCGGATGATCCCCATGAACGAGCGCTACCCGGAGATTCCCATCACCACCATCCCCGTGGCCGACCACGTGCCGGACGACGAGCGCGACCGGTTCCGGCTCTGGGTCTGCAAGGTCCAGGCCTCCCTGTACTGGGCCTTCCCACCGAAGAAGAAGGGCCTGCGGCCCATCGACGCCAACCCCTCGTTGGCGCTGGCCGACGCCTACGGGCAGAGCCACCGCAAGGTCCTGACCGCGCCCGTCGTCCCCGAGGAGTTCCACCGCGAGGTCGACCTCGGCCGGCTGGCGGTGGCGGGGCCGTACTCCTACTACCTGGAGTCGACCGGCGACGGCCGCTACCAGTGGGACTTCCGGAAGCTGGGCGGCTACGAGCACCACCGGGGCCTGCGGTCGCTCGGGCTGCGGGTCGTGTTCGAGCTCGACGAGGACCGGCGGGGCGTCTCCCCGGTCGAGATCCAGTGCGAGCTGGGCACCGTCCGCCCCCCCGACGCGGCCTGGGAGCTGGCCGTGCGGTTGGCGCTGTGCGCGGCCACCAACCACATGTCCCTGGTGCGCCACTTCAACTGGGTGCACCTGGTCACCGTCTCCCACTTCTCGGCCGCCACCCGCAATGCCCTGCCCGCCGACCACCGCCTGCGTCGCCTCCTGTGGCCCCACCTGTGGGGTAGCCAGTACTCCAACGAGCTGGTCACCCAGGTCCTGCTCATGAAGGGCGGTGACTTCGACGACATCTTCAGCTTCACCCACCGGGGCCTGTGCCGCCTCCTGGAGGACACCTACGCCGAGTTCGACCTGGTCACCTTCGACCCGGTCGCCGACGCCACGCGGCGGGGCGTGTCGGCGGTGCCGTTCGACCAGCCCGCCAAGGCGAACCGGATAGCCCACTTCGACGTGCTGCTCACCCACACCCAGCGCTACCTCACGGGCTGCTACCCGTCCGACCAGGACATCAGGGACGACACCGCGGTGGCGACGTGGATCGCCGACCTCCACCGGCGCATCCCGGGCGGCGTGGCCGGGATCGTCGACGTCGACGGCCGGCTGACGGTGGACCAGGTGGCCCGGTTGGCCGCCATCGTGGCCTACGTCGGCACCGTGGAGCACGAGGTCATGGGCACCGGCCTGTGGAACTACCAGGTGTGGGCCCACGTCCAGCCGGTGCGGGTGCGCTACAGCGGCCGGCGGGACCCAGTCGACCACTACCAGCGCCTCGTCAATTACAACTTCGTCCTCAACGTGCGGCGGGCCCCGCTGATGCAGGACTTCTCCTACATGGCCGTCGACGAGGACGGTGCCGACGCCTTCCGCACCCTCCGGTCCCACCTCGACCAGCTCCAGGCCTCCTTCCGCAAGGAAGAGCCGTCCTGCTGGCGGGTGTCGCCCGCCATCCTCGAGGTGAGCGTCAACGGCTGACCCAGGTGTCGGCGGTGGGCGGTTTCGGCGGAACGCCCACCGCCGTCAGTTCGCGCCGAGGGCCATGGCCGCCCGCTGCTCGACGGCAGCCAGCCCCAACCGGCGGGCGGTGGCGAGGGACTGTTCGAGCAGGGCGTCGGCCTGGGCCGCGTCGCCCGGTCCGCCCCGCTCGCGGAACACACCCGCCCGCGCCAGCTGGGTGCGGGCCACCCACGTGGGTGCGGGGATGGCGGCGTAGGCGGCCTCGGCCCGGGCCAGGCTGGCGTCGGCGGCGTCGAAGCGCCCGAGCGTCGCCTCCAACAGTCCCGCGTAGTGGGCCACCAGCGGGCCCCAGCTGAGCCCGGTGCACACCGCCTGGCCGTCGAAGGGGGCCAGCACCTTCAGCAGCCGCTCCGCGCCCGACCGGTCGCCCAGCCGGTGACAGGCATAGGCGGCCTGGGTCACCGTCCGCAGCAGGTAAGGCGCCGGGGGCAGTGCCGTTATCCGGTCGAGTAGCGGTTCGTAGACGGTGCGGGCGTCGTCGAACTGGTCGAGCTCGGCGTGGAGCATGGCCAGCGTCGCCTGTAGGGACGTCACTCCCGGGTTGGCCGCGGTGACCCGGACGACGTCGGCCGCGATGGCGCCCAGGTTCCCCAGTTCGAAGCACACGTTGAACATGTGGACCGAGTGGAGGAGGACGGCGTCGGGGTGGCCGGCCGTGAGGCCCAGTTCGAGCGCGTCCTGGGCCACGGCCACGCTGGCCCCGGCCCGGCCCGCCACCAGCATGCGGTTCCCCCGCAGGATCATGGTGAACCAGCGGGCCGTGGGCTGGCCCAGCTCGGCCGCCAGCTCCTCCGCCGCGTCCAGGCAGCGGTCGGCCTCCACCACGTCGGGCGCCTCCATGGCTGCCGTGAACCGGTGCCAGTAACCGGCGCAGGTCGCCACCGGGTCGTCCAGCTCGATCGCCACCTCGAGCAGCTCCTGGGTGTGGGTCAGCCGCTCGCCGACCGTCGTCGGCGTCCAGATGGCGACCACCCGCGAGCGCAGCACGTCGGCCAGGGTGGCCCGGTCGCCCAGCCGCCGGCTCATGGCCAGGGCTTCGCCGCTCAGGTTCCGGCCCCGGTCGGGATCGTCGCCGTAGACGACCTCGACGGCCAGGTTGGCCATGAGCCGGGCCCGGACGGGGCTGTCGACCGGCTCCTGGGCGGCCAGCGCGGTCTCGAGCATGGCTACCCGCTCGTGGTCGACCGCGCCCACGGTCGCCCACACCCCCCGGTGGTTGGTCAGGGCGGACCGGGCCAGGGTGTCGACGTCGCCCAGGGCCTGCGCCAGCCGGCCGGCGGCGAGCAGGGTCGTGCGGTGGCGGGCGTCGCCGCCCAGGCGTTCGGCGGACCCGAGGCGCATCAGGAGGTCGAGCCGTCCGGCCTGGTCGGACGGCCCCGCGATCTCCATGAGGTCGAGCGCCTGACGGTAGTAGGACGCGGCCTGGTCGTAGGCCATCTGGCTGACGGCCCGGTCGCCGGCCCGGACCGCGTAGTCGCGGGCCTTGGACCCGGTGGGGACCGCGGTCGACGCCTCCGCGTAGTGGTGGGCCAACGCCGGCAGGTGCTCGTCGACGTGTCCCCCGTGGAGCGTCTCCAGGGACTCGCCGATGCGCCGGTGCAGGACGACTCGCCGCGCGCCCGAGAGCTCGCCGTAGACCGTCTCCCGCACCAGGGCGTGGGAGAACCGGTAGCGGGTGGCCAGGCCTGACGGCTCGATCAGCAGCCGGGCCGCCAACGCCTCCTCCAGGGCGGACAGGACCGCGTCCTCGTCGAGATCGCCCGCGTGCTGGAGCACGGCCAGCTCGAAGTCGGTCCCCAGCACGGCCGCGATGCGCAGGACGGCGTTGGCGTCGGCCGACAGGCGGGCCAGCCGGCGCCCGACGACCTCCCGGACGCCCTCGGGAATGCCCATCTCCTCGATCGGCATGGTGACCCGCCACTGCCCGCCGTCGACGGCCACGGCGCCGATCTCGAGCAGGTGGCGGAGGACCTCCCGCAGGAAGAAGGGGTTGCCCTGGGTCTCGGCGTAGATGGCCCGGGCCAGGGCCGCGCCCGCTCCGGACAGCTGGTGGCCGGCGGCCTGGGCCAGGAAGTCCATGACGTCCGACTCGGCCAGCCCGTCGAGCGACAGGCGCGTCACCCGCGGGTGACGGCGCAGGTCGGCCAGCAGCCCGACCAGGGGGTGGTCGTGGGTGAGCTCGGTGTCCCGATAGGTGCCGACGACCACCACCCGGCCCAGGCCGGAGGACCGGAGCAGGTGGCGGAGCAGGAGCAGGCTGGGCTTGGCCGCCCACTGGATGTCGTCGAAGACGAGGACGAGGGGGCGCTCGGCCGACGCCCGGACCAGCCACCCGCCCACCGCGTCGAAGAGCCGGTACTGCTCGGTCTCGGGGTCCGACTGGAGGGGCGGGGGCAGCCCGGGCACCCGGGAGGCGAGCTCGGGCAGCAGCCGCACCAGTTCCCCGCGGTAGCGGCCGAGGACATCTTCCAGCCCTTGGTCGGGAGCGTGGTCGACGAAGTGGCGCAGGGCTTCGACGAACAGCTGGTGGGGGACGGGCAGGTCCTCGTCGCACCGCCCGGCCAGGACGGTGGCTCCCGCCCGGTGGGCCCGGCTGGCCATCTCCGCCGCCAGCCTGGTCTTGCCCACCCCCGGCTCACCCGCCAGCAGGACCAGGTGCAGCTCTTCGGCCTTGGTGTCGTCGAGCATGCCCTGAAAGAACTCGAGCTCGGTGTCCCGGCCCACGAAGATGGGCCCGATGTCGGTGAGCAGGGTCGGCAGCGGCACCTCCGACACCGCCAGCGGCTCCCACACGACCTCGAAGGCGGACACCGGCTGGGGGAGGCCCTTGAGCGTGAGCTCGCCCACGTCCCGGAACAGGGTGCCGCCGGGGTCGTCGCACACCATGCGGACGACGTCGGCGGCCAGGATCTGACCGCCGCGGGCGGCCGCCGCCAACCGGGCCGCCTCCACCACCGGGGTGCCGACGACGTCGCCGTCGTCCGCGCTCACCTCGCCCAGGGCCAGCCCCACCCGGATGGCGACCGGCTCGTCAGCGGCCGCCCCCTGGCGGGCGACGAGCTGCTGCATGGCGACGGCGCACGACACCGCGTCGGTGGCCGACGGGAACGTGGCCAGGATCCCGTCGCCGAGGGTCTTGATCTCGGTGCCCCGGGTCTGGTCGAGGACGTCGCGCAGGCCGGCAAAGTGGTCCCGCAGGAAGTCCCGAAAGGCGTCCCGGCCGAGCGCCGCCATGAGGCCGGTCGAGCCGACCAGGTCCGTGATGAGCACGGCGGCCATGGCCGCCGAGCGCCGGTCTCCCACGGCCGGATTCTACGTGGAAGGCGTCAGTCAGCGGCCGGTCCGAGGCCGTTCCGCGGCGCGGGGTGATCGCCGGGCGACTCCTTAGCGTCGCGGAACGGAGCGGCGCTACTCGCCCTCGCGGTCGAGAGACACGACGGGCAGCTCGGCGGTGTCGGCGTCGGCCACGGCCAGCTCGGCGGCCGACTCCGACGGGACAGTCCGCCGGGCCAACGCCTCCAGGGCGGGACCGTTGCCCACGTCGTGGCTGGCCCGCTCGCTCAGCAGCCACCGCACCTCGAGCAGGTCACAGTAGGCCTGGATGGGGTCGCCGGCGCCCCGGCCGACAGCAGCGTGGGCGGCGGCCATGCCCGGCCGGAACACCTCGTCCAGCCACCGCTGCACCGCGGTTGCCTCCGAGACCGGCTCCTGCTGCTGGTGCTGGATGTGGCCGTGGAACGCCCGCAGGTCGTTGAGCAGGATCGTCGCCTGGCCCTCTCCCACCGCCAGGCCGGTCCGTTGCCGCAGCTCCTCGGCGTGGAAGCCCCGCTCGGCCACCGCGAACTGCAGCCGCAGCGCCTCCGGGTCGGGACCGTCGCCCACCAGGCGCACCTCGTCGACCGCGAACCCGAGGTCGTTCAGCCGCCGGAGGCGGGCTGCGATCTCGTGGCGGTCGCCCAGGCGGACGGTGGGCTCGTCGTGGAGCACGTCCCACAGGTCGCAGTAACGCTGGCGGACGCCCTCGACCTCCCCGATCAGCTGGTCGAACACCTCGGGCGACTCCTCCATGCGTGCGGCCAGGTCGAGCAGCCCGCCGGCCACGTTCTCCACCAGGATGTCGAGGTCCATGGTGCGCTGGCCGTCGGAGAGCGACGGGTGGATGGCGGACGTCTCGGCGTCGACCAGCCACGCCTGCAGGCGCTGGCCGTCCCGCTTGAAGAGGGTGTTGGCCAGCGAGCAGTCGCCCCAGTACACGCCGTTGCGGTGGAGGTCGACGAGGAGGGCGGCCATGGCGTCGAACAGCCGCTCCCGGTGCTTGCGCATGGGTGACGGCAGGCGCATGAGCAGGCGGCGGTACTGCCAGGAGGCGTCCAGGTAACGGGTGGCGAGGATGGCGGTGTCCTCGAACGGCTGAACGACGATCCCCGCCGGCCGCACCGCCGGCAGCGAGCGCTCCTCCATCTCCCGCAGGGTGTCGTACTCCCGCCGGGCGATGCGCAGGGGCATCTCCTTGAGGGCCCACATCACCCCGTCGACCTCGATGAAGCGGACCAGGTGGCGGCTGGCCGACGGGCACGTCCCGGATGGGCACGGTGGTGGCGTCCCACCGGGCCAGGGGCTCCGACCACGGCAGGGCCAGGAAGTCGGGCGACGTCACCCGCAGTCGGACGTCGAGGCCGGCCATCGCTCGCCGCGGGAGTTACGCCTGGCGGCGGCGGAGGCGGCGGTCCATCCCGACCAGGGCGACGGCGAGGATGAGGCCGGCGATCACCAGCGCGCCCACGACCACACCGCTGCCGTCCGAGGCGCCGGTGGCCGGGCTCGGAACCGGCGCCGATCCCACCACCGAGACAGCGGCGGTCGCCAGCAACGGGCCCCGGTCGACCGAGCGGGTGCCGCCGCACAGGTCGGCGTGGAGGCGCCCGTCGGCCGCTCCCTGCCCCCCGGGCTCCTCCAGGTCGGCGAAGACGAAGTACTCAGCCCGGCGCAGCTCCAGGGCGCAGCTGGTCGGTTCGGAGACGACCTCCTGGGAGGCGGCGGCCTCACCCTTGTAGACGTCACTCACCGCGAACGTCCAGGTGAGGGGCCCGACGACTGCGACGGCTGGAACCGGACGACATCGCCCCGGAACACCACGTCGGCCCGGGCGAACAACTCCTCCTCGGCCGCCGCCCCGCAGGAGCAGGCGTGCGCCGGCCCGACTGGACCGGCGACCACCGCGAGGGCGCCCGCGGCCACCGCCATGAGCGCAAGCAGGTGCCGTCGGGTGCGGGCTAGCCCTGGCGAAGCATCTCCCCGCACTCCTCGGCGGTGGTGCAGAGCACGACGACCTCCTCCAGCCGGGTGATCTTGATCAGTCGGCGGATGGGCGACGTCTCGGGGACGGCCAAGGCCACCCGGCGGCCGGAGACGGCGACGTGGGCCGCGATCTCGAAGAAGGCCCGGACGCCGCCGCTGTCGACGTACCGCACGTCGGTGAGGTCGAGCACCAGCCCGACGGACGCGTCGGGGAGGGATCGCAGGACGTCCGGTCCGAGGTCGGCGGCCGACTCGAAGTCGATGTCGCCCTCGATGCGGGCCACGGTGACGCCGTCGTGATCGACGAGCTGCAAGTCGCACCCGGGCCCCGTTCCGGCCACGGGCTGCTGTTCGCCAGCCGCCGTCGCATCCTGATCTCGGTGGTCTCGGCCCCGCCGTCGACCTCCGTCTCGTCCATGAACTGGCGCATGATGTCGAGTCCCCGGCCCCCCGGCGCCGACGGTCTCCGCTCCCGCCATCGCCCCGAGCTCCGAACCAGGATGGCGACATCCCCGTTGAGCTCGGCCCGGAGGTCGAAGTGGGTGGCTTGGGGGGCGCCGTGGCGGATGGCGTTGGCGCAGGCCTCCGAGGTGGCGACCAGGATCTCGTACGCCTCGTGGTCGGTGACCCCCGCCGCCGCCAGCCACCGCCGCAGCGTCGCCCGCAACGGCCGCAGCACGCGGGTCTGACTGGGCAGCTGGAACTCGAGCGTCGCCCCTAACGCCAGCCAGCGAACGGCCAGGATGGCCATGTCGTCCTGGATGGGCCCGGCATGGCGCAGGTGGGTCGTCAGGTGCTCGCACAGCCCGTCGACGTCGTCGTCGGGTGCGGTGAGCACCCCGGCCCGCAGCCGTTCGAGCCCGACGTCGAGCGGCGTGGTGCGGTCCTCCACCAGGCCGTCGGTGTAGAGGACCAGGGTGGAGCCGGGGTCGAGGACCACCACCGCTTCCGTGTACTCGGCGTGGCCGACGGCGCCCAGGGGGACGCCGACCGCCGCCTCGAGGAACCTCGACCCCCCGGCGTCGGTTGCCAGCAGCGGCGGCGGGTGCCCCGCGGTGGCGTAGCGCAGGTCGCCGGTCTCGGGATCGAGCACGACGATCACCAATGTCGCCATCTGATGGGGTGCCCCGACGTCACGGAGGAGCCGGTTGAGCAGGGTCAGGATCTGCGCCGGCGAGCGGCCCTCCACGACGTAGGCCCGCACACCGTTGCGCAGCTGGCCCATCAGGGAGGCGGCGGGGATGCCCCGGCCAACGACATCGCCCATGGCCAGGGCCAGCCGGCCGTCGGGCAGGGCCAGCACGTCGTACCAGTCGCCGCCCACGTCGACGTCCGGACCACCGGCGACGTAGCGGCTGGCGATGGCGATCCCGGGCAGTTCCGGCAGCACGTCCGGCAGCAGGCTGTGCTGGAGGGTCTCGGCCGCACTGCGCTGGCTGGCGTAGAGGCGGGCGTGCTCGACCGCCACCGCCGCCCGCCGGCCCAGCTCCTCGGCCAGGGAGACGTCGTCGCCGCCCAGCCGACGGCCCGACGCCTCGGTCGTGGTCAGCGCCAGCGCCCCCAGCGGGCCCTCCCGGCCGACGAGGGCCACGACCAGTCCCGACGTGGGCGGGGGGCCGCCGGTGACGGCGCCGGCCATGCGGGCCAGCGGCAGAGCTCGTCGCAGGGCTCGTCCACCAAGAGGCTTTGTCCGGTGCGGAACGTGCGGGCGATCGGGTCGCCGGCGTCGGCCGGACTGATCGGCGCCGGCCGCGAGTCCGACCTGGCCCCGTCGGTCGGCCCGCTCACCACCGGTCGGAGGGTGCCGTCGTCGCCGGCGAGGAACACCACGCAGCTGTCGCCCAGGCCCGGCGCCACGATGTGGGCCAGGTCCTCGAGGATGTGGTCGACGTCGAGCGACGAGGCCAGGACCCGGCTGGCGTCGGCCAGTACCGCCAGCCGGCGCTGGGCCCGTTCCGCGAACTGGCGGGACTTGTGCTCGGCCTCGTACAGGCGAGCGTTGTCGATGGCGACGGCGGCGTGGGCCGCGATCCCCTCCACCAGACGTTCGTCGACGTCGGTGAACTGGGCCGGCTCCGGATGCCCGAAGAACAGCCCCCCGAGCACCTCGCCCCGCCCCGAACGGACCGGGACGGCCAGGTAGCTGCGCACCGGAGGATGGCCCTTCGGGAGGCCGTGATGGGGCGGGCTGTGCCCGTAGCGGGGGTCGGCGGTCACGTCGTCGAGGCGGACGGTCGCCTCGCCGGCGAAGGTCGGCCCGAACACGGCCGTGTTCCTGGGCATGTCCAAACCGGCGAACGCTTCCGCCGGCACGCCCGAGAGGGCGAGCAGCATGTACGACTCGCCCCTGTCGTTGACCACGTTGTAGAAGAAGGCGCCGAAGGCGGCCGAGGTGAGATCGGTGGCGGCGTCGGTGACCCGCTGGACCACCGTGCGCAGGTCGAGGTCGGCGGCGACGGTGCGGCCCACGTCGTTGAGGGTCTCGACGATGCGGGTCTCCTCCCGCAGCCGGTCCTCGGCCTCGCGCTCTCGGTCGAGCAGGTTCTCGTTCTCCCGCCAGGTCACCAGGCAGGCCACGCTGATCCCAGTGATGAAGAAGGCGTGGATGGCGGCCCACTTCCAGGGGTGGTTGAGGGCGGCGTAGTGGTTGAAGACCGAGCCCGGGTCGAGCGCCCCCAGGATGCCGTGGTGCACGAGGACGTAGGCGATGGCGGCGAGGAAGCAGATCCAGTCCTGGTAGAGGGCCACCACCGCCACCATGACGAAGAAGTGGAAGTGCATCTCGATGACCCCGCCCGAGAGGTGGACCAGCACCGCCGAGCACGACAGCAGGCCGATGGACGCGGCCGCGCTGCGGACCCGGCGGCTGAACGACGGCGTCGTCGCGATCAGGGCGAGGACGGGGACGATGGCCCCCTCGAGCAGGGCGTGGACCGGCGACAGTCCCTTGCCCAGGGCGAACAGGGGGATCAGCCCGGCGTGGGCCAGAGGAGGACGAGGATCCCCCGATGGCGGCGGGCCGAGCTCCTCCGGGAGCGTCCGCCCTTCCGGCAGGGCCCTGAGAATGCTCGCCACGTCGACCGGCAACGACTCCCCCCTCGTCGGCACAAACCTACGAGACTTCGCGTCTCGACCGTTGGCTACCCAGTTCCCGCGCCGGCCATGAGCGCGGTCAGGCGGGGGGCCTGCCCCCCTCCTGGATCAACACGACGGATGCGGTGAAGCCGTGGACGAAGTTGCGGCCGCCGATGGGACCGAGCTCGCCGGCGCAGAACATGCCGGCCAGGGGCGCGCCGCCGAGGGCGTCGGACACCACCGTGGCGTCGTGGTCGGGCGAGGGGAACATGTGTGATCCCCGCCCGTTGCAGGTGAACAGGAGGGCCGCGTCCGACGTGTGGGCGCCCATGAGGTGGGCCAGGTCCTCCCCGGCCGACGCCGCATCGCGGACCTGGAACTGCAGGGTCGCCCCCACCTCCACGATGTCGTTCACCATGATCGCCCCCGCCCGGGGGTCGGCGCCGAGGACATTGCGAATGAGGAAGTCGCCCCGGTCGAAGTCGACCTTGCGCTCGTCGATGACCCGGCCGATGTGGATGAACTGGGCCAGCAGGCGGCGGTCGGCCTCGGTCGCCCCCGCGGCCACCTCCTGCAGCCGCTCGAGGGCGGACTTGCCCCCCAGCTCGTAGACGATGTTGTCCTCCGCCCGGGTGACCGCAAAGGGGGTGCCCACCGGGCGGCAGCCCTGGGACACCACCGTGGTCACCGTCACCGAGGAGGGCAGGAAGGCGCCCACCGCGCCCGTGCTCACCACCCGGTCGTCGATGACCAGCCGGTTGCCACCCGGGCCTCGGGCGGCCGACGCCATGCCGCCGACCACGGGCAGGCCGGGGCGGTCCTGGTCGTGGCGCAGGAGGAACGCGTCGGCGGGGAAGCTGAACGGGTCGGGGAGGAGCAGGAGGGCGCTGGGGTCGTCGGGAATGTCGTCCGGCCAGCCGGTGACGGTCTGGCCGTCGGGTGTCTCCACCGTGGTCAGGTGGAAGGGCGTGACGGGGCCGGTCATCCCCGCCCACAGCGACACGCCGGGGGACTGCTCCACCTCCCGGCCGCCGCCGACCACCGACACCGCCGCGCACCCCAGCAACGCCCCCGGATGGAGCATGTCGCGGATGGCCCGGGCGGCGTCCTCCAGGGCCCCGGCATGGGGAGGGGTGACGAACAGAAGGGCCAGGTCAGGCGGGTTGTCGGGCCCGAGGCGGTCGAGCACCTGGCCCAGGACCTCGCCCACCGCCACTGCCGGCGACGGGTGCTGGGAGAGCCCGGCCGCGAACCTGTGGCCTGTCACCCCTGTGCCATCCTCACGGATGGCCCAGTCGTGAAATCGCCCGGTCCGGCTTCCGCCGGCCCGTTGCGCTCGACATTTGTTCGCTCGCCTCCGGCTCCGCTCACCCGGGCGCGGGCAGCAGGGTGAGGGGCACGACGACCGTCGGGCCCCCGACCAGCTTCACGTGGGCCTCGATGGTGCCGTAGTCCTCGTATTTCATGTCGCCCTTGACCAGCTGGCGCCCGAACTTGCCCGGCACCACGTTGACCATCTGCACGTTGCGGGCCACCTCCTCGCCGGCCGCGTCGAGGAAGCGCACCTCCATCGTCGTCTGCCCGGGTTCGTCGACCCGGCAGCGGACGAACACGATGAGGTGGGGGGAGATGGTGACCGGCGGCGGGGTGGGCGCGGCCAGGGAGAACATGACCCCGGTGAGGTCGAAACGGGTCGACGGACCGGGCACCTGACGCATATCGATGCCCTCGACGAAGAGGGCGGACACGATGTCCATCCCCCGAAGGTAGCCGCCTCGAAGTGGCAGCCTGCGGTGAACATAGGATGGGGGACTCTGTGAGCGGCTCGACCCTGCCCGGGGATGGCCCGGCTGCCGTTCTACGAAGGAGTTCTCGATGAGCGATTCTCAGCACTGGCATGACCTGGCCCAGCAGTTCCGGGTCGACGCGGTGAAGATCAGCGGCGCGGCCAAGTCCGGCCACCCCACCTCGTCCATGTCGGCCGCCGACTTCATGGCCGTGCTGCTCACCAAGTACCTGCGCTACGACTTCGACGACCCGAAGAACCCCAACGCCGACCACCTGATCTTCTCCAAGGGCCACGCCTCGCCCCTCATCTACGCCATGTACAAGGCGGTGGGCGCGGTCACCCAGGACGAGATGGACACCTACCGCCACATCGGCAGCCGGCTGGAGGGCCACCCCACTCCCCGCCTGCCGTGGGTCGACGTGGCCACCGGCTCCCTCGGCCAGGGCCTGCCCATCGGCGTCGGCGTGGCCATCGCGGCCAAGCGCCTCGACCAGCTGCCCTACCGCACGTGGGTCATCTGCGGCGACTCGGAGATGGCCGAGGGCTCGATGTGGGAGGCGGCCGCGGCCGCCGCCTACGAGGAGCTCGACAACCTCACCGCCATCGTCGACGTCAACCGCCTGGGCCAGAGCCGGGCCACCCGCTACGGCTGGGACATGGAGCCCTACCGCAAGCAGTTCGAGGCCTTCGGCTGGCACGTCATCGAGGTCGACGGCCACGACGTCGACGCCATCGACGCCGCTTTCGGGGAGGCGGTCGCCGTCACCGGCCAGCCCACCGTCGTCCTGGCCCGCACCAAGAAGGGCCGGGGCGTGAAGGCGGTCGAGGACCAGCTCAACGCCCACGGCAAGCCCCTGGACGACATCGAGGGCGCCATCGAGGAGCTCGGCGGTGACCGGGGCATTACCGCCACCGTCCCCAAGCCGCCCACCGACGGTGTGCCCCACACGTTCGAGACCTCGGGCGAGCTCAACCTGCCCACCTACGAGCTGGGCTCATCGATCGCCACCCGCAAGGTCTACGGCGAGGCCCTGGCCGCCCTCGGCAACTCCCGGGGCGACATCGTCGCCCTCGACGGCGAGGTGTCCAACTCCACCTTCTCCGAGATCTTCCGCGAGGCCCACCCCGATCGCTACATCGAGTGCTTCATCGCCGAGCAGCAGATGATCGCCAACGCCATCGGTGTCCAGGTCCGGGGCTGGGTCCCCTACGCCTCCACCTTCGGCGCCTTCCTGGCCCGGGCCTACGACTTCGTGCGCATGGCCGCCGTCAGCCGGGCCCGGCTCAACATCGTCGGGTCCCATGTGGGCTGCTCCATCGGCGAGGACGGTCCCTCCCAGATGGCGCTGGAGGACATGGCGTCGCTGCGGGCCATCCACGGCTCGACCGTTCTCTACCCGTGCGACGCCAACCAGACAGTCAAGCTGGTGGCGGCCATGGCCGACATGGACGGCATCGTCTACCTGCGCACCACCCGGGCCAACACCACCACCATTTACGGCCCCGACGAGGAGTTCCCCGTGGGCGGGTCGAAGGTGGTCCGCTCGTCCGACTCCGACCAGGTCACCGTCATCGGCGGTGGCATCACCGTCGGCGAGGCCCTCAAGGCGGCCGACGCGCTGGCGGCGGAGGGGGTCAACGTCCGGGTGGTCGACGCCTACTCGGTCAAGCCCATCGACGGCGCCGGCATCGCCGCCGCGGTGCAGGCCACCGGAGGCAAGGTCGTCACCGTCGAGGACCACTGGCCCGAGGGCGGGATCGGCGAGGCTGTCGCCGGCGCCCTGGTCGACGCCGGCCTGGCCGTCTCGATCATCCGCCTGGCCGTCAGCGGCATGCCCACCTCGGGCAAGCCCGACGAGCTGCTGGCGGCGGCGGGCATCAACGCCTCCGCCATCGCCGACGCCGTCCGCGGCCTCCTGAAGTAGCCCGCCCTTTTCGAACCGGTGACGTTTTCTGGGGCCCTGCAGGCCGTTGCGAAATCCACCGCCTGGCGCCTCGGGGAGGTGATGATCAGCCATGGCGCTGAGCTACCTCCCTGTTGACCGGTCCCAGGCGTTCCTGCTCCCGCCGAACATGGCCGAGTGGCTGCCCAGGGGACACTTGGTGTGGTTCGTGCTGGACGTGGTGGCCAAGGTCGACACCTCGGCGTTGCACGCCCGCCGTCGCAACGACGGCTCCGGTCGGCGGGCCTATGACCCCGAGATGCTGTTGGCCCTGCTCGTCTACGCCTACTGCAGCGGCCAGCGTTCCAGTCGACAGATCGAGCGCCTGTGCGAGGTCGACGTCGCCTACCGGATCATCTGCGCCAACCGGGCGCCCGACCACAGCACCATCGCCCGGTTCCGTCAGGACCACCAGGAACAGGCGGTGCAGCTGTTCACCGACGTGTTGGTGCTGTGCGGGGCGGCGGGGCTGGCCAAGGTGGGCATCGTGTCGGTCGACGGCACCAAGATGTGCGCCAACGCCGCCCTCGACGCCAACCGCAGCCGGGCGGCCATCGAGGCCGAGGTGCGGGCCATGGTGGGCGAGGCGGTGGAAGCCGACGCCGCCCAGGACGGGCTGTTCGGGGCGGGCCGGGGCGATGAGCTGCCCCCTGCGCTGGCCGACCCCCGCACCCGCCAGGCCCACCTCGACGCGGCCCTGGCGGAGCTGAGGCCCAGGCCCGAGCCCGGCAGGCGGCCCAAGCAGCGGTGAGGGCGGAGGCCAGGCAGGCCTGGGAGGAGCGCACGCGGGCAGCCGCGGCCGAGGGGAGGCGCCCCACCGGTGCCCGCCCCGCAGGACTGGATCCGGTGGCCGAGGCCACCGAGGCGCTGGCCAGCGAGGAGGCACGTCTGGCCGAGCGGGTCAGGGCCGGCCGTCTCGACGCCGCCAACGCCGTGGCCGGGCGCAGGACCCCTGGTCCCAAGCCCACCCATCAACGCCGGAGCTTGCGCAAAGCTCGCCAGCGACTGGAACAGGCGCAGGCCGAGGTGGCGGGTGCCGAGGTGGCGGGTGCCGGCGCAGATGACGCGGTGGCACCAGCCGGCCCCGCCCGGCCGAGGTCGTCCGAGGGAGATCGCACGCCAGCCCAGGCTGGGCCCACGGCGCCAGACCCCCACGACAGGGTCAACACCACCGATCCCCAGAGCCGGATCATGAAGGCGCCCCATGGCTGGGTGCAGGGCTACAACGCCCAGGCGGCGGTGAACGAGCAGGGCGTGGTGCTGGCTGCCGACGTGACCCAGGACGTCAACGACTGCGATCAGTGCGGCCCGATGATGACCCGGGCCCAGGCCAGCCTGCAGGACGCGGGGATCACCGAGGCGATCGGCACGATGCTCTTCGACGCCGGCTACTGGAGCGAGGCCAACGCCAGCGCCGTCGGCCCGGACCGGCTCATCGCCACCACCAAGGACTGGAAGCAGCGCAAGAAGGCTCGACAGCTCGGCGCCACCACCGGGCCCCGCCGCCCGATGCCAGCCCGGTCGACGCGATGGAGCACCGGCTGCGCACCGAGGAGGGAGCCGCCATCTACGCCAAGCGCTCGACGACGGTCGAGCCGACCTTCGGCCAGATCAAGGAAGGCAGGGGCTTCCGCCGCTTCGCTCGCCGGGGTCTCGCTGCCGCCCAGGGCGAGTGGCAGCTCATCTGTGCCACCCACAACGTCCTGAAGCTGTTCCGTCATCAGCTCAACGCCTGAGCAAACTCCAACTCGAAGGGCGTGTGGGGCGCCGCGAAGCCTTCCCACCGTCCGAACCCGACAATGACCTCGAGGACCGACATCACCGAGCCGAGCCCCAGCACCACGACCGCCACACGTTTCGCAACGGCCTGCCTGGCCCCGGAAACCGTCACCGGTTCGGGACTCGGCCTGCGAACTGGTGACGCTCAGCGCCCTCAGGGGGCGCTGGCCGTCACCAGTTCGGCTTTGCGCTCCCGCAGGGTGGCCCAGCCCAGGCGGCGGAGCGTCGACACCAGCCACCAGCCGGGGTCGATCTCCCCCCGTCCCATCGACAGCCGGGCCGACGTGGGCGCGTGGTGGTGGTTGTTGTGCAGGCCCTCGCCGGCGGTCAGCCAGGCCAGCCACTGGAGGTTGCCGGCCCGGTTGGGATGGGGCCGGCGACCGAAGGTGTGACCGGCGGCGTTCACCGCCGAGCTCAGGGCCAGGTAGGCCACGGCGTGGACCAGGCCCGCCAGCAGTCCCAGCCACGGCCCGAGCACCACGATCAGGAGGGCGACGCCGATGGCCAGCCCGAGGACGGCGTGATCGAACAGGGCCCGGTCCCAACGGTCGGCGGGGAGGTCGCGGGAGTAGCGGGCCACCATGTCCTTGTCGCTGGCCGCCTTGCGGTAGAGGACGACGTTGCCCACCTGCACGGCCAGGAAGCCGAGGAGGACGGGGGAGTGGGGGTCGCCCTCCTCGTCGGTGTGGGCGTGGTGCTTGCGGTGGACCGCCACCCACTGGCGGGGACGGATGCCGGTGGAGATCCAGGTGAGCACCCGGGAGGCGGCGGTGACCCCCGGGGACAGGCGCAGCGCCTTGTGGGCGAGCGCCCGGTGGAGGTACGTCGTGGTCACCAGATTGGCCAGCTGGGTGACCGCGAACGCGAGGAAAAGGGCGAAGGGGAGGGATCGGACCATTAGCTCGACCCTAGCCTACCTACCGGTAGGTAGGCACATCGGAAAGCCCACCGCGCCCCGTCGGCGCACGCCGGGGTAACCTGACCGGAATGCTGCCCGACGACGTTGCGGGTGTGCTCGTTGTCTAGCGGCAAGACCAGCCCGTTGGCTCCGGCCCAAGCGCCGCCGAGCACACGCGACGCAATCCTGGTTGAGGCCCTGCGGTGCTTTTCCGAGCACGGCTACGACGGCACGTCCCTCAACGACATCGCCGCCGCCGTCGGCATCCGCCGCCCAAGCCTGCTCCACCACTTCCCGTCCAAGGAGGCTCTCTACCGGGAGGTCTTCGAGCGGGCCCTCGCCGACTGGTACCAGCGGGTGGAGGAGGCCACCCTGGCCAACGGCACCCGCGTCGGGTGGGAGCAGGTCGACCGCATCCTCACCGCCGGCTTCCGGTTCTTCATGGCCCACCCCGCCTTCGTCCGCCTGGTGCGGCGGGAGGCGCTGGAGGACGCCAGCCGGCTGGGAGCCGAGATGGGTGCCGGCCTGCGGCCCCTGTTCACCCGGGCGGTCGTGTTCTTCGAGGGGGAGATGGCGGCCGGACGGCTGCGCACGCACGACCCCGAGCAGCTGTTCTTCACGATCTACGGGGCCCTGCTGAGCTACTTCAGCGACGTGCCCTTCCTGGAGGACCTCCTGGGCGGCGACCCTCTCGCCCCCGACGTGCTCGAGGCCCGCCTCGAGCACCTCCGCTCCGTCTTCCGGGCGGCACTGGAACCGTGAGGGGGGCCCGCCCCCCTCCGACCTCCCCCCGGGAGCGGCCGCCTTCGGCGGCCGCTGGGCGGCGCCAGCCACTGGGGGGCCGCCTTCGGCGGCCGGGCGTGGCCGGCGCAACTGCCTGGCGTGAGCCACCAATGGGCCATACGGGCCATGTAGTGGGCGACGACCGCCGACGAGTACAGCAGTATGGAGCCTGTCGCGAGCCGTGGGCGGTCGGAGCGGGGGAGCTCGTTGCTGGAGGCGGCGGTGGTCATGCCGTTGTTCCTCCTGTTCCTCCTCGGGACCATCGAGGGGGGCTACGGGCTGCACGAGAAGCTGAGCGTGGCCAACATGTCCCTGGTCGGGGCCCGCAGCGCCAGTGGCAACGCGGCCGACGTCCTCACCGACCACTACGTGCTGCTGGCGGTCAAGGCCGGCGCGGGCGGCGTCACCCAATCGCAGGTGACTGATGTCGTCGTCTACCGGGCTTCGGCCCCGGGCCAGGTGGTGCCGACGACGTGCAAGACGGCGAGCGTGGTCGGGGTCTGCAACCACTACACCGGCGCCGATCTATCCAAGGCCAGCACCGAGTTCGGCTGCGTGGGGCCACCGGGACCGGTGACCAAGATCGACAACCCCTGGTGCCCGTCCCTCCGCAAGACGGCGCTCAGCGGCGTCCACGGCCCTCCCGACTACGTCGGCGTCTACGTCCGGGCCACGCACCGGAACCTGACCGGCGTGCTCGGACTGGGACTGATCTTCACCTCCGACACCGTCCTGCGGATCGAGCCGAGGACGCTCACGTGAGCCGCCGCCGCCACCACCGGCACCACCTCGACCACGACCGCCGGGAACGGGGGGCGGCGTTGGTCGAGTTCGCGTTCGTCCTGCCCTTGCTGGCCGTGCTGGCCTTCGGCGTCATCGAGTTCGGCATGGCCTGGCGGGACCGGCTCACGGTGCAGACCGGCGGTGCGGGCCGGTGTGCGGGTGGGCAGCAGCCGAGGGCAAGGCCGCCACCGCCGACAAGACCTTGCTGCTCGGGCGTGGGTGCCGCCCTCTACGACATGGGGCTGTCCAACGTCGACTGGGTCATCGTCTTCAAGTCGACCACGACCGACGGGGCGGTCCCGCCCGCCTGCCTGACGCCGAACCCCCACAGCGTGAGCGGGTCGTGCAACGCCTACACCGGCGCCCAGCTGCCAGCAGATCGTGGCCGGCACCGCCCCCGCCTCCTGGTTCGGCTGCGGCGTCGGCTCCCTCGACCTGTCGTGGTGCCCGACGTCGCGCCAGGCGTGCAGGCCCTCGGGCACCGACTACCTGGGCGTGTGGGTCAAGGCCCGCCATCCGATGCTCACCGGCTTCTTCGGTTCGGTGATCACGATCGCCGACGACGCCGTCATGCGGCTCGAGCCCCAGGAGGCGTGATGGGCGGCGCACATCACGCGGGCGGCGGCCCGGCCGCCTGGGTAACCGGAACGAGGGCGGCTACGTCCTGGTCATGCTGACGACGGCCCTGTCCACCCTCGTCGTGGCCGCCTCCTTCGCGGTCGACGTCGGCGGCTGGTACGCCCGGGCGGCCACACATCCAGCGGGCGGCCGACGCCGCCGCCCTGGCCGGCGTGGTGTGGATGCCCGACTTCCCGACCGCCCAGTCGGCTGCCCTCGCCGCGGCGGCCCGCAACGGCTTCGTCCCCGGAGCGACCATCACCATCACGGTCTCACCCTCGGCCGCCAACTCCCGGCAGCTGGCTGTCGCCATCACCGACGCCAAGGCGCCCCGGTTCTTCTCCGGCTTCGTCGCCGGCGACGAGCAGCTCTCCCGGACGGCCACCGCCGAGTACGTCCTGCCGGTGCCCCTGGGCAGCCCCAAGAACACGTTCGGCACCGGCGACCTCCTCGCCGGCAGCAACCGGGAGAACTTCTGGGCCGCGGTGAACGGCTACTGCGCCGGCCACGAGAGCGGCGACCTCAAGCTGGCCCTCTACGAGTCCTACAGCACCTCGACCGGCTCGGCGCTGCAGTGCAACAACAGCTCGGCCGTGACCGCCGAGCTACGACCCCGCCGGTTACCTCTACGCGGTCGAGATGCCCCAGTCGGCCTTGGCTCTTCGGCTGGAGGTCTACGACGGCGGCTACAACACCTCGGGCTCCACGCCGGACGTGGCCGTTGTCAGCGAGGCCCAGGCCGTGACCACCGTCTACCAGGTCTTCGGGCCCGACAACACCCCCCTCGACACCAGCGACAACCCGCTGCTGTCGACCACCACGATCGCCACCAACAACATCCTCTACAAGAACCTGTGGATGCCCCTGCAGACGTGGGTCAACCCCTCGGCCGGCACCTACTACGTGCGGGTGAAGACGCAATGTCCAGACCACCGAGAGCCGGGCGTCGAACGGCTTCGCGCTGCGGGCCTACACCGGCGTGCTGTTCGCCACCTGCACGTCGATCGTGGGCGCCACCGGGTACTCGGCGTCGTGCCCCCAGATCCACGGCGTCGGCGACATGTCGATCTTCGCCAACCTGGGCGGTACAGCCGGGTCGACAGCCACCTTCTACCTGGCCCAGGTGGCGGCCCTGCACGCGGGCAAGACCATGCAGCTCACCCTCTTCGACTCGGGAGAGGGGGCCTCGAGCCATCGAGGTCCTCGATCCCAACGGCAACCCGGCCACCTTCAACTGGCGGACGCCGTGCAACCCGCCGACAGCCGCCGACCGGCGGCTGCAGTGGCTCCAGCGTCACCTCGCTCAACGTGAGCGGCACCGGCACCCAGCCCTACACCGGCCTCCAGAGCAACTCCAGGTACAACGACCGCCGCATGATCCTCGACGTCCGGCTGCCGGCCAACTACACCACCGTGTACGGCACGAAGGTCTGGTGGCAGATCCGGTACACCGTCGGATCCACCGCCACCGACCGCACGACATGGTCGGTGGGCATCGTCGGCGACCCCGTCCACCTCGTCGGCGAGTGATCGCGGCCGGAGCCAGCGAATAGTCCGTACGGATCATGTCGCCGACCACAGGGGCGGTCGAAGAGAGGAGTACACGAGGAACGAACTGAAGGATCGATGTGAGAACTCCCCTAGCCGGCAAGTCCAAGATCGGGTTCCTCGCCGGGCTGCTCCTGTTCGTCGTCGGGGGCGCCATCGCCACCTACCTCGCCACCCGTCCGCCGGAGGGGTCGACCACGACCGCCGCTCGCACCCAGGTGTTCCTCGCCTCCTCGCCCATCGACAAGGGGACGCCCGGATCGGTGGCGGTGGCCGCGGGCAGTCCTGCGTACGAAGGGCGTCGACCCGGCGGACGTGCCGGTCAACGCCGTCACCGACCCGTCGCAGATCGCGAGCGGTGTCGCCGCCGCCTACATCCCCGCCGGCACCGTCGTGACCACCGACATGTTCCCGGCGCCCCAGACCCGAATCGGGACGGTCGTGATCCCTCCCGGCAAGCGGGCCCTGGCCCTCAAGCTGGAGCCGGTGCCGGGTGTCGCCGGCTTCGCCGGGGCCGGCGACCTGGTCGACGTCTACGGCGTGTACCAGGGGACCGACCAGGCCCCGTCGAGGGTCCAGCTGGCCCTGCAGGCGGTGGAGGTGCTCAACGTCAACGGCGCCGGCCTGGCCGCGGCCCAGGGCGTGGCCGACGGCCCCAGCCTCGTCTACCTGCTGGCCGTCACGCCCGGGGACGCGCGAGCGCCTCATCTTCCTCACCGAGTTCAACAAGCTGTACTTCGACCTGGTGGCCAAGGGTGAGCCACCCGTCGCCACGCCGGGCGCGGGGCAGGCCGACGCGCTCCGGGGCGTCTAGCCGCCGTGCGCGTCCCGACCATCTTCGTCCTCGACGAAAACGACGACCTCGGCCGCCAGGTCGAGCGGGCGATCACGTGCCTGCGACCCCGACCCGAGCTGGTGCTCTGCCCCGGAGTGGCCGCCTTCGACGAGGCCCTGGCCCGGCACCCGGCGGTCGACGTGCTCATCGCCGGCCCCAGCGTCGTCACCTCCGCCGGCCTGCTCGAGCTGCGCAAGATCCGCCTGCGGCTGCCCGAGTCGAGCCTGATCCTCGTCTTCGACCGGCGCCGCACGGCCAGCCTCCGGGACACCATCCGCACGGGCGCGGTGGACATCCTGCGCGTGCCGGTGACCGACTCCGCCATCGTCGACGCCATCCTCCAGGCGCTCGAGGTGCGGTGGGGCGCCATGGCCGACGATCCTGGCGGCCCCGACGGTCCGGGCCCCGGTCGGGTGGGCGAGGTCATCGCCGTCGTCTCCGCCACCGGTGGCTGCGGCAAGACCTTCCTGGCCACCAACATCGCCTACCACCTCCACGCTCGGAACCACCGGAAGGCGTGCCTGATCGACCTCGACCTGCAGTTCGGCGAGCTCTCGACCTCCCTCCGGATGAAGCCCAAGCTCACGATCATCGACCTTCTCTCGGTGGACGACCAGGAGAACCTGGCCGGTCGCCTGCAGGACCACATGGAGACCCATCACACCGGTATCCCGCTGCTGGCCGCGCCCGCCCGGCCGGTGGAGGCGGACGGCGTCGACGCGGCCGACATCGGCCGGGTCATCGACGCCGCCCGCCGCAAGTTCGACTACGTCGTCGTCGACACCCCCCCGAGCGTCTCCGACTCCGTGTTGGCCACGCTCGAGTACGCAGATCGGGTGTTCGCCGTCGCCACCCTCGACCTCCCCAGCGTGCGCAACCTGGGGCTGCTGCTGGAGACGATGCAGCAGCTCAAGGTCCCCGCCGGCCGGGTCAAGCTGGTCCTCAACAAGGTCGAGCCCGACGTCGGGATGGACGTGGCCCAGGTCACCCGCTATTTCCCCCAGGGCTTCGAGATGGTGATCCCCTACGCCCGAGACGCCATCCGGTCACTCAACGTGGGCACGCCGCTGTTGGCCCACCTGCCGGGCGCGGACGTGAGCAAGTACCTGGGGGCGGCCCTGGAGAAGCTGCTGCCGGCGGCCAAGGGCGAGCCGACGGCGAACGCCACCGTCCACCGCAGCCTCCTCGGCCGCAAGCGCGCCCGGTCCCCGAAGCTGAGCCCGGCCTAGGCCGCGGGACATGCTGATCGCCATCCTCCTGGCGGTGGCCGGCGCCGGGCTCATGGTCGCCTTCCTCCGGGCCCAGCGGCGGGCCGAGCGGGGCCAGATCGACGAGTTGCTCGACATCCTCCCGCTGATGCCCATGGCCGACGAGGTTCGACCGGCCGACGGGGCCGACGCCGACGGGGGCGAGCTGGACGGGCTGGCGGGGCGGGCCTCGGAGCTGGCCAACGAGGTCGTCCGCCGGGTCGACCAGCGCCATTCCCTGGGCCGGGCGCTGGAACAGGCCCGCATCCCGCTCCATCCGGGCGAGTACCTGATCGTGGCCGCGGCGGCCGGCTTGACGGCCTCCACCCTCCTGCTGGGCCTGACCGGCTCGGTGCCGTTCGCCCTGGTCGGGCTGCCGGTGGCCGCGTTCGTGAGCGCCCGGGTGGTCCGCCGCCGCATCACCAAGCGGCGCAAGGCGTTCGAAGCCCAGCTCCCCGACGCCCTGAGCCTCATCGCCTCGTCGCTCTCCGCCGGCCACACCTTCCTGCGCAGCATCCAGATGATGTGCGAGGAGGCGGGACCGCCGCTGGCGGAGGAGTTCGCCCTGGTCGTGGCCGAGACCCGCCTGGGCGACACCCTGGTGGACTCGCTGGAGCGCATGGCCGCCCGCCTCCATGTGCGGGACATGGACATGGTGGTGCAGGCCATCCGCATCCAGCAGACCGTCGGCGGGCGGCTGGCCACCCTCCTCCACACCCTGTCCGACTTCATCCGCATGCGGGGCGAGCTGCGCCGGGAGGTGATGGTCCTCACCGCCGAGGGCCGGATGTCGGCCTACGTGCTGGCCGGCTTGGTCCCGTTCGTCTTCGTGATGATGGTGATCCTCAACCCCGAGTACGTGCACCCCCTGTACAGCGGGTGGGGTCTGGTCCTGCTGGTGGGCTGCGGGCTGTCGGTGCTGGCGGGCATGTTCACGATCCTGCGCATGGTCAAGATCGACGTGTGATGGGCGCCGGCCGTTGACCTCCGCCATGCTGGTGGCGATCGGCATCGCCCTGACGGGCGCGGCCGTGATGTTTGTGATGCACGGACGCGGTCGGCGGCTGGCGCCGGGCATCGGGGAATTCCTGCAGCCGCCCGAGCTGGGCTCGTTCGCCCGCCGGCTGGACGAGCCCTTCGTCGTCCGCATGCGGACGATCGTGGGCGGGGCGGTTGCCGACCGCCTCGAGCGGCTCCTGCCCCGCAAGCACCTGGACAAGATCGAGCACCAGCTCGTCCTGGCCGGGCTGGAAGGAACGCGCCGGGCGGGGACCCAGCTGGCGTCGCAGCTGGGGCTGGTCGCGGTCCTGACGCTGGTGGCGGCGGTGCTGTGGGGGGCGGCCCTCCCGCCGATGGCGCACAAGGCGCTGTTCCTGCTGCCCGGGATCGGCTGGATGCTGCCCTCGGCCCGGCTCAAGCGCCGCATCCGGGCCCGGACGGACCAGATCTTCAAGGACCTTCCCGACATCATCGACATGCTGGCGGTGGCGGTCGAGGCCGGCTGCGGGTTCGACGCCGCCCTCAGCATCGTCTGCCAGCACTTCGAGTCGCCGATGGCGGACGAGCTCCGTCTGGCCCTGCAGGGCATGGAGCTGGGCATGCCCCGCCGGGAGGTCCTCCAGGAGTTGAAGCGCCGGACCGAGCTGGACGTGGTCCGGACCTTCGTCCTGGCCCTGATCCAGGCCGATGCCCTGGGCATCCCCGTGGGGCGGGTCCTGACGTCCCAGGCCACCGAGATCCGCTCCCGCCGCCGGGCGTGGGCCCGGGAGAAGGCGGCCAAGCTGCCGGTGAAGATCATGTTCCCGCTGGTGCTCTTCATCTTCCCGCCGATCATGGCCATCGTCATCGGCCCCGCCATGGGCTCCTTCGGTCGTCTGTAGGCCGGTGGACCGCCCATTCTCGGTCGCCGGGGGTGCGATTTCCGCATCCACCGCTACCAAGAACGGGCGGTCCGGGCTCTGGCGTCGCCGACGTATCCTCCAGGTCATGGCGTCGGAGGTCGGCATCAGGGTGCTGGTCGTCGACGACCAGGCGATCTACCACGACATGGTCAAGCGCATCCTCGACCGTGAACCGGACATGGCGGTGGTGGCGGTGGCCGCCAGCATGCGGGAGGCCCTCGACCAGGCGGAGACCCACCGTCCCGACGTGATCCTCATGGACCAGCAGCTGCCCGACGGCCGGGGCACCGACGCCGCCGGGCGCATCACCGCCCTCGTCCGGACCTCCCGGGTGGTGATGGTCACCGCCACCACCGACGACCGGACGCTGGAGGCGGCCCGGGCCGCGGGGTGCTCCGGCTACATCCTCAAGGACCGGCTGGTGCACGATCTCCCGGACGCGGTCCGGGCCGCCCACCACGGCGAGATGGCACTGCCCGAGCGCGGCGTCGACCTGTTCCTGACGTCACTGATCGCCGACGACGAGGAGCCGGGGTAGTCGGGCCTTGGCCGCGGCTGAGCCCGCCGATCTCGACCTCGACACCCTTCACGGCATCCGGGCGCTCGGCGAGGACCTCCTCCTGACGTTCGTGGCGGACTTCCGTCGGGTGGCTCCCAACGACATCGCCACGGTGAGGAAGGGCCTGGCCGTCGCCGATGGGGAGGCCGTCGGACGGGCGGCCCACCGGCTGAAGGGGACGTGCCTCGTCCTGGGCGCGGTGCGCATGGCGGGCGTGGCCGCCGAGATCGAGGGTGCCGCCTTCGACGGGCACCTCGACCGCGTCGCCGCCCTGGTCCCCGCCCTGGAGCGGTCGTGCGACGACGTGCTGGTGGCCTTGGAGGCCGTGGTCTAGGGCGAGAGGTCGTCCCGGACGGCGCCGTCGGCCCCCACCGCGGCGGCCCGGATCGTCCTCGCCAGGAGGTCGAGGTTGGCGCCCTTGGCCACGAAATCGCAGCACCCGGCGTCGAGGGCCTCGGCCCGCGCCGTGTCGTCGGCGCGACCGCTGAGCATGACCACCCGCAGCCCGGGAGTCGCCTGCCGGAGCTGACGGGTGCCGGTGGCCCCGTCGCCGTCCGGCAACCAGTAGTCGATGACCACCACGTCGGGGGACGTGGCGGCCGTCAACCGCATGGCGTCCTCGATCGTCATGGCGGTGCCGACGACGTCGAGATCGGGCTCCGCTTCGATCTTGGCGGCCAGCACGCGCAGGACGAGACCGTCGTCGTCGACCAGCACCACCCTGATCTTGCGCCCGACCGGCTCCGTGGCCGGAGACTACCGGGCGGGTGACGGGCGATTTTCCAGGCGGAGGACGAACTTCAGCCCCGACCACACGTCGGTGACGGCGCACACCTTGGTGTCCACCCAACCCAGCGGGAGGCAGACCTCCCGCAGGACGTCCTCGGTGAGGTCGGTGGCCATGCCCGACGACTTCTTGGGCCACGCCACCCACAGGGCGCCGGCCGGTGGGAGGTGGACCGCCACCTGCGGGAACCGGGTGGCCAGGTCGTGACGGCTGGTGACGAACAGCACCGCCAGATCGACGGCGGCACCGGAGGGGAGGCGGCGGAGGAGGTGGGCACCGTCGGGGAGGGGTTCGAGCTCGGGGCCGAAGCCGGCCGGAGCGCCGACCAGGGCCACCCGGTGGCCGTCCTTGATCCCGAGCTTGCGGGGCAGGGGCGTCCCGGAGTAGCCGGCGGCCGTCGCGGGCACGCCGGTCACCGTAGTGTGGCGCTCGGTGGACGCGGAGACCGGGCAGCAGCAGCGGGTGAAGGTCCCCCGCGTGCTCGACGGCGCCGCCGCCTGGAGCTGGCGGGTCCTGGTCACGGCGGCGGCCCTGGGCCTCCTCGTCTGGGTCCTGATCAGGCTCTATGTAGTGGTCGTCCCGGTGGTGTTGGCCCTCTTCCTGGCCTCGGTGCTGGAACCGCTGGCGGCCCGGCTCCGCAGCCGGCGGTGGCCCCCGGCGCTGGCCGCGGTCACCGTGTTCGTGGGGGCCCTGGCGGTGGTGCTGCTGGCGCTGACGTGGATCGGGGCCAGCGTGGCGTCGCAGTTCGGCGACGTGGGCGAGCAGATCGACGCCGCGGTGGGAGACGCCAAAGAGTGGCCGAGGGGGACCCGCTCAACTGGTCGGCGGAGAAGGTCGACCAGCTGGAGGCTGACATCCGGGAGACCGTCCGCAGTGCGTCGGGCGGGGTGGCGGAGCAGGCCGCGGGCCGGGCCCGGCTGGCGGGCGAGGTCCTGGGCGGGATCGTCCTCATGCTCTTCACCCTCTTCTTCGTGATGAAGGACGGGGCCCGTATGGCCGACTGGATCAGGGCGCGGATCCCACCGTCGAGCCGCGACGACGTGGTGGCCATCGTCCGCCATTCCCGTTTCATCATGCGGCAGTACCTGGTGGCGACGGCCGCCACCGGGTTCATCGACGCCGTTCTCATCGGCCTGGCCCTGTGGGCGCTGGGCGTGCCTCTCATCCTGCCCCTGGCCGTGCTCACGTTCCTGGGCGGGTTCATCCCCCTGGTGGGGGCCAGCGTGGCCGGGCTGGTGGCGGCGGTGGTGGCCCTGGTGACCAACGGCCTGGGCACCGCCCTCCTGGTGGTGGCGATCACGGTGGCGGTGCAGCAGATCGAGGGCAACCTGCTGCAGCCACTGATCCTGGAGCGGGCGGTGCGCCTCCACGCCCTGGTGACGGTGTGGGCGGTGTCGGCCGGCCTGGTGGTCGGCGGGCTGCTGGGGGCCTTCATCTCCGTCCCCCTCGTGGCCATCGCCGTCGGGATCGGCAGCCACTACCGGTCGGCCAATGTCGAGGCCAGGGCTGGAGCCGCCGCGTCCGTGGCCCAACCTGAGGATGCGCCCGGCGGCACCCCGCCGGTCGGTGGCCTCGGCGTGGCGTCCGCGGCCGAGCCCCCCGCCGGGAGCGCCTAACCCCGAACGCGAACCTGCCACAGGAAATAGCCCGTATGCCCCATGGAGGGGTCGCAGGCTTCGGTCGACGAGGTTGGTGAGGAAACGCTCGCACAGCACTGCCGGTTGGAGCTGGACATGGGTCGAAGGACCCCAATGCTGCCCAGTCCGTTGGCCGTGGTGGTCCTCCTGGGCGCGCCCTCGGCTGCACGTCGGTCGGCTCCTGCTCGTCGTCGCCTACGGACTGGGGATGGCCGCCGCCCTGGTTGTCACCGGCCTGGTGCTTCTGCGGGCCGGACCCCCTCGACCGGCGGGTGACCCGCCTCTCGGGCCAACCGCGTCCTGGCCGCCACCACCCGCCTCCTCCCGCCCGCCACCGCCGTCTTCATCGTCACCGTCGGCCTCTACCTGACCGCAGCTGGGCCGCGGCCCAGCTCTGAGATCGTTACACTGTCTTTCGATGGCTCTCGCTCTTCCGTGGGGTGCCCCCCTGACGTACGACGACGTGCAGCGCTTCCCCGCTGACGGTCACCGGTACGAGTTGGTGGAGGGGGTGCTCCTGGTGACGCCCGCTCCCAGCGCGGACCATCAGAGCTTCGTGGGAAACGTGTTCTTCGCCTTGAGGGCGGCGGCCGGCGAGGAGCATTTCGTCGTGCCGGCCCCGTTCGACTTCTATGTCAGCGAGGTCACCTACTTCGAGCCCGACATCGTGGTGGCGCTCGACGAGGAGGTCGGCGACGCCCGCCTGGAGCGCACGCCCCTGCTCCTGGTCGAGGTCGGCTCCCGCAGCACCCGCCTCGTCGACCTGGGCACCAAGCGCCTGGCCTACGAGGCGGCCGGCGTCCCCGAGTACTGGCTGGTCGACCCCGACGGGCCCAGCCTCACCGTCCTCCGCCTGGTCGACGGTCGGTACCACGAGGCGGCCCGGGTGAGCGGAGACGAGCCGTACACCGCCACCTACCCCTTCCCGGTCACGATCGTCCCGTCGAAGCTCGGCCGCCGCCGCCCCCCGCAGTCCTGAGCGACGCCAGCTCGGCCGCGCATCAGAATCGAGTGTGCAAAAACCTACGAAATAGGTAGGTTCTTGCACCCTCGAACGGCTTACGACGGCTTTTCGGCCACCAGGAGCTTGTAGCCGGCGATCCCGTCGCGGACGGCTTGGGCGGCCAGGCCCACCCTCCGCCGGGCCTGTTCGAAGTCGATCGTCTCCAGGGCGGCCAGCCCCGCGATCTTGAAGGCGATCAGGCGGGCGTCGATCTGGCTGATCATGCGGGCCAGGCCGTCGTCGTGGGACTCGGTCAGCGTGACCCGCAGCCCGGCGTCGGCGAGCAGCTGGCAGTACTCGTCCAGCGGGCGGGCGTCGGCCAGGCACGCCACCCACGCCCCTAGCGTCTGCAGCTCGTCGTCGAGACGAGCCCGATCCAACGCCACGTCGGTGATCCCCACCTTGCCGCCCGGCCGCAGCACCCGGGCCATCTCCGCGGCCGCGGTGACCTTGTCGGGGAACGTGCAGAAGGCGCACTCGCACACCAGGGCATCGAACGACTCGTCGTCGACCGGCAGCCGCTCGGCGTCGCCGACCGTGAAATGCACCCGAGACTCGAGGCCCCGGTCGGCGGCCTTGGCGTTCGCGCCCGCCACCGCCTGGTCGCCCAGGTCGACACCCTCGACGTCGACGCCGAACTCCTCGGCCAGGAGGAACGCCGTCGTCCCCGGCCCGCTGGCCACGTCGAGCACCCGCTGCCCCGTCCGCAGCCCTATCGAGCGGGCCAGCCGCCGGGTGAGGTCCAGCCCTCCCGGGTGGTAGCTCTCGCCCAGGATGAGGGCGACGATGTCGGCCTGGTACGACCGGGCGCAGCACGCCTTGACCTCGTCGGCAGAGGCGGAGGCACCCCCCGGCAGCCCCTCGATGACGAACGCTGACGCCGTGGTGGTGGCCCCGGCGCCGGCTGGGACGGCGCCGGGAGCCACCAGGTCGGTCACCGGAGGTTCTTCCCGATGTTCGTGGCGTCCGCCGGCTTGTGGCGGTCGCCGTTGCCGCCGGCCGGCCCCGCCGTTCCCCTCGCCGTTGCCTGCCGTCTTCGACCCGTACTTGGTCGTCAGCAGCACCGGCTCCAGCTCGAAGCTGTTGGGGACGATGGTGGGCATCGACACCCCCGTCAGCTGCTCCCGCACCTGCTCCCGGTAGCCGACCGAGTTGTAGGCGCAGAAGGGGATGAGCCGTCCGTCGTGGGTGATCTCCTCCACGCAACACTTCATGAGGGCCTTCACGTTGAGCGTGTAGGGGTCCTGGAAGTCCTGGATCACGATCATGAACGACTTGTCGGCGATCGACTTGAGCGCCTCCGGCAGGTCGATGCCGCAGGTGGCGCACTCCAACGGGGCAGTGGTGTTCCCGTCCGCTCCGCCCGGCACCGCCGACGCGCTCCACAGCTTCTCCAGCGACCCCCGCACGCTCATGTCGGGCATGACCCGGTTGCTCACGTAGTCGAGGTAGTCGTCGACGTTGACCAGCCGGGGGATGGGGATCACGTTCTCGCCGTCGACCAGCAGGTAGGTGATGGACCGGCAGGTGGGGAAGCAGCAGGGGACGGGGACGAAGTCCGACAACACGAACCATTCCGGCACCTGGTCGACCAGGCCGTGGATGATGTCGGCGTTGGTCAGCCGCTGCATGGGGTCGAACTGGACGTGGCGGCCGGAGTGGGTGACCGGCTGGAACGCCACCGACCGCACGGCCGGGTGCTCCACGCCGAACTTCACGATGGCGCCCATCTCGTGCTGGTTGAGGTCCTTCTCGATGGCCGCCACCAGCGACACCGGCAGGCCGAACTCGGCGCAGTTCTCCAGCGCCTTGGCCTTGGCCGCCCGCAGGTCGCGGCCCCGGATCTGGAGGTGGGTGCTCTCCTCGAAGCCGTCGAACTGCATGTAGATGACGGGCTTGAGCTCGGCCAGCTCCTTCACGAACTTGCGGTCGTGGGCCAGCCGGATGCCGTTGGTGTTGAGCGTCACCATGTGGACGCCCTTGTCCTTGGCCATCTTGATGAAGTCGAGGATCTGGGGGTGGATGGTGGGCTCGCCGCCGGAGAACATGACCACCTCGGGCTCGCCCTCCGAGCGGACGAAGGCGTCGAGGCCGCACTCCACCTGCTCCATGGTGAGCTGGAAGGAGTCGGGCTGGTGGCCCGGGGTACCGGAGTCGGCGAAGCAGATGGGGCAGTCGAGGTTGCAGTTGCTGTTGACCTCGATGATGCCCAGGCAGGCGTGCTGCTTGTGCTCGGGGCACAGCCCGCAGTCGAGGGGACACCCGTCCTTGACCTCGGTCTGGGTCTCCAGGGGGTACGTACCGGGCTTGTTGTACTTCAGGGAGTCGAAGTACATGACCGCGTCGGAGTAGAGGAGGGCCTCGAACAGCCCGTGCTCCACACACCGTTTGCGGAGGAAGACCTTGTTGTCCTTGACGTTGACCTCGGCGTCTACGACGGTCTTGCACACCGGGCAGATGCTCTTGGTGTACTCCAGGAAGACTTCGTCCCGGTCGACCTTCTGGCGAGGTGGAGTCAGCGTCATGAGGTGCCCTCCCGTTGGGGTCACGAACGGCTTGGCGAAGGTACCACCCAGGTCAGATGGCCACCGCGATCCGTGCCAGGCGTCCGTCGGTGGCCATCTGGACCACGTCGACTCCCCCCAGCACAGAGTCGCCACCACTGCTACGGACCTGCCACGGGAAGCGGATGACGTCATCCTCGATTTCCACCGGACCGCTGCGGACGGTGACCGCGGCGCCCATCCGACCCTGGAGGGCGACGATCAGGCGGAGGATGGCAGCGCGGCCCCGGAAGGTGCCGGTGGGGCCGGTGCAGCTCGCAGTCGTCGGTGACGGCGGCGTCGAGCAGGCGCTGGCGGGCGGCGTCGTCACGCTCGTTCCAGGCCGCGAAGTAGGTGTCGACCGCCTGCTCGACGTCGGTGGCGGCTGACGTCACCGGGCGAGGGCGGCGCGGAGGGCCTCCACCCGTTCGGGCACGACCCGCCAGTAGACCCACCGGCCCCGCTTCTCACCGACGATGAGGCCGGCGTCGGCCAAGGCCTTGGTGTGGTGGCTGATGGTGGGCTGCGACTTGCCCAAAGGTTCCTGCAGCTCGCACGAGCACACCTCGTCGACCGCCGCCACCAGGCTCAGGAGCCGCAGCCGGACCGGGTCGGCGAGGGCGGCGAAGGACTGGGCCAGGGCGTCGGCCTCCGCCTCCGCGAGGGGAGCGGCCAGGACCGACGGGCAACACGGCGCCGCCTCCGGTTCGTCGAGCCCTGGCAGCCCAGTCCTTGGCATTGGCTGCGTGCGCACGTCCCACCTCCTATTGACAAACGTCGATCTATTCGCCAAGATCGATCAATCGACAACAACCAATGTATCGATCCAACGTATCAGGAGCGATTGATGTCACGAGTGCAGCTGGCCCTCAACGTGTCCGACCTCGACGCCGCCGTCGAGTTCTACTCCAAGTTGTTCTCCACCGGGCCGGCCAAGCGTCGTCCGGGCTACGCCAACTTCGCCATCGCCGAGCCGCCGCTCAAGCTGGTCCTCATCGAGGGCGGCGGCCAGCCCGGCACCCTCAACCACCTGGGCGTCGAGGTCGAGGGCACCGCCGAGGTCGCCGCGGCCACTGCCCGCTTCCGGTCGGAAGGGCTCCCGGCGGCCATCGAGGACCAGGTGTCGTGCTGCTTCGCCCTCCAGGACAAAGTCTGGGTCGACGCGCCCGACGGCGAGCCGTGGGAGATCTACACGGTGCTGGCCGACGTGGAGATAGCGCCCGGCGACGGGCTGCGCACGGTGACCGTGGGCGACGACGCCATGTGCTGCGGCTCGGCTCCCGAGTACGCCGCCCGCTGTTGCTGAGACGCCAGGCCCTGGCCGAGTTCCTGGGCACGGCCTTCCTGGTGATGGCGGTGGTCGGCTCGGGCATCGCCGCCCAGCGGCTGTCGCCGGGCGACACCGGCCTCCAGCTGCTGGAGAACGCGGCCGCCACCGCGGCTGCCCTGGTGGCGATCATCATCATGTTCGGCGCCGTGTCCGGAGCCCATCTCAACCCGGTGGTCACCCTGGCCGCCCGGATGACCGGCGCCGTCACCACGGCCGAGGCGGGCGCCTACGTGGCCGCCCAGGTGGTGGGCGGTCTCGTCGGGGTGGCGGTGGCCAATCTCATGTACTCGCTGCCGGCGCTCGAGCTGTCGACCACCGGGCGCAGCGCCGGCGGCCTGTGGCTGGGCGAAGTGGTCGCCACGTTCGGGCTGGTGCTCCTCGTCGGGTCGCTGGTCCGTTCCGGACGGACGTCGGTCGCGCCCTTCGCGGTCGCGGCGTACATCGGTGGCGCCTACTTCGTCACCTCGTCCACATCCTTCGCCAACCCCGCCGTCACCGTCGCCCGCGCCCTCACCGACACCTTCGCCGGCATCGCCTGGCGATCGGTCCCCGCCTTCGTGCTGGCCCAGTTGGTGGGGGCCGCCCTGGCCGTCGTCGTCCACCGAGCGGTCGCGGTCGTCCCCGACACGAGCAAGGAGATCCATGTCTGACGTCACCGTCCCGCTCGACCAGCGGCCGATCCTGCGGGGAGCCGCCCACCGCCTGGCCGAGGAGTTCGGAGGCACGTTCGGGGAGGAGACGATCGAGCTCTTCCTGCTCACCAGCTACGACCAGTTCGCGGGCAGGGCCACGGTCGCCAACTTCCTGCCCCTCATGGCCGAGCGCTTCGCCCGCCAGCGCCTGGCCGCCCTGGCCCGGGTCGAGGGCAAGGCGGCCGACGGCGTGCCGGTCGTGCTCTTCCTGTGCGTGCACAACGCGGGCCGGTCGCAGATGGCGCTGGGCTGGTTCAACCACCTGGCCGGGGACGGTGCGGTGGCCTGGTCCGGGGGGTCGGCGCCCGGGGTCGAGGTGAACCCGGCGGCCATTGCCGCCATGGCCGAAGTCGGGATCGATATCTCCCAGGAGTTCCCCAAGCCGTGGACCGACGAGATCGTCCGGGCCGCCGATGTGGTCGTGACCATGGGGTGCGGTGACGCCTGCCCCCTCTTCCCCGGCAAGCGCTACGAGGACTGGGCCCTCGACGACCCCTTCGGCAAGAGCGTGGAGGAGGTCCGACCGGTGCGGGATGCGATCCGCGGCCGGGTCGTCACCCTGCTGGAGAGCCTGGGCGTACCGGTGGCTTGACGTCCCCGCGCTCTGCGGGGCAGTGTGCCGCTCTCGGATCAAGTCTGGTTGATCCTCAGGGGAGGTGCAGGTGCGCCGGATGCTCGCCGGGATGGCCGTCGGGGTCGTGCTCGGCGCATGCGGGGGTGGCTCCACCAGCTCGTCCGTCCTCCGCATCAGCGGGTCGACGACGATCAACGCGGTGGCCGCCGACGCGGCCGAGGTCCTGCGGGCGGACGGGCTGACGATCACCGTCGACGCCAGCGGGGGCTCGGCCGGTGGCATCGCCCAGCTGGGGACGGGCCAGGTGGAGATCGCCATGAGCTCCAAGCCCCTGGCCGAGTCCGACCGCACCCAGTTCCCCGACGTCGACTTCGTGACCACTGAGATCGGCCAGGACGCGGTGGGCATCATCGTGCGCCGCAACATCTACGACGGAGGCGTGACCAACCTCACCAAAGACCAGGTGCGGGCCCTGTTCGAGGGGCGGGTGACCAACTGGAGCGAGCTCGGCGGCCCCGATGTCCCCGTGTTCGTCTACGACAAGGAGCCGGGCCGGGGGACGCGAGAAGCCATCGACAAGTACATCTACGGCCCCGGCCAGACGGCCCCGCCCCCGCCGCAGTCGGACCGCTTCGCCATCGTGGGCGGAAACGAGGAGGAGCGGACCAAGCTCCTGTCCACCGAGGGGGCGGTCGGCCCGCTGTCGTCCTCGTTCATCGAGGGCTACCCGGAGCTGGCCGCGGTCTCGCTCGACGGTGTCCCGCCCACCCCTGAGAACGTGGCCGCCGCCCGCTACCCCATGTCGCGACCGCTGTACCTGATCACCGACGGGGCGCCGTCCGGAGCGGCCGCCCGGTTCGTCGACTTCGTCCTCTCGCCCGCCGGGCAGGAGCTGGTGCGCAAGCACGGCTACCTCACCCTGGCCGACCTGGGGAAGGGCGGAGGCTGACCACCACCGTCCCGGTGCCCGACCGGGCCGCCCCGGGTCGTCCGCCGCCGCGGCTGCGGTGGGTGCCGGTGGGGGCGGGGCTGGGGGCGGCGGCTGCCGGCGCGGTCCTGGTGGCCGTGGTCGCGTTCCTGGCCGTCGGGGTCGGGTCGGGGCCGGTGTCGTGGTGGTGGCTGGTCACCTCCTCGGTGTGGGACCCGGTCCGAGGCCGCTTCGGGGCGGCGTCGATGATCTGGGGGACGGCCGCGGCCGCCGGGGTGGCCCTGCTGCTGGCCGTGCCGGTGGGGCGGGCGGCGGCGATCGCCATCCACGAGCTGGCCCCACCTCGATGGCGGCGGGGGCTGCGGGCGGGGGCGGAGCTGCTGGCGGTGGTGCCGTCGATCGTCTACGGCCTGCTGGGCATCGCCTACCTCCGCCCGCTCGTGTCCCGGGTGGCGGACGTCCCCGGGGGCGACAGCCTGCTCGCCGCCGGGCTGGTGCTGGCGGTGATGGTGCTGCCGACCATCGTGGCGGTGTCGATCGACGCTCTGGCTGCGGTGCCCGACCCGGTGCGGGAGGCGGCGGCCGCCTGCGGGCTGACCCGCACCGAGGTGGTGCGGTCGGCGGTGGTGCCGATGGCCCGGCGAGGGTTGCGGGCGGCGGTGCTGCTGGCGCTGGCCCGGGCCCTGGGAGAGACCATCGCGGTGTTCCTGGTGGTGGGCCGGGCCGACGGCCGCATGCCCGGGGACCTGCTCGACGGGTTGGCCAAGCTCATCCGCCCCGGTCAGACGCTGACCACCAAGCTCAACGGGCCCGAGTCGCTGCTGGCGGGGACGTCGGGGGCCCGCTGGGCCGCCCTGTGCGCGCTCGGGCTGGTTCTCCTGGCGGCGGTGGCGGCGTCCTCCCTGGCCGGCCAGCGGCGGGTGGCGGCGGACGGCGGGACGGGCGTTCGGTGGTCGGACGCCACGGCCGGCCCGTCCGCCTGGGCCCGACCGTTGCGGGACTGGTTATCCCGGGCCGCCGGGTGGTCGGCGTTGGCCGTCACCCTGGCCCTGGTGGTGGCGGTGGTGGTCGTGGTCGCGGCCAAGGGTGCGGTGGCGTTCGATCCCGGCTTCTGGTGGTCGCAGGCGAGGGGCGCCAGCGGCGGCGGCATCCGCAACCAGGTCGTCGGCACCGTGATCCTCGTCGCCGGGGCGGGGCTCCTGGCCGCGCCCGTCGGGCTCGGCCTGGGCCTGGTGATGGCCGAGTACGCGGGAGGGGCGGTGTCCCGGGTAGTGCGGGCGCTCACCCTCACCCTGGGCGGCGTGCCGTCGATCCTCCTCGGGCTCTGGGGCTACTGGCTGTTCGTGGTGACGCTCGGGTGGGGGAGGAGCTGGCTGGCGGGATCGATCGTGCTGGCCGTGGTCGCCGTCCCGCCGGTGGCGGTCTCGGTGGCGGCGGCGGTGGCGGCCCTTCCTCCCGAACGGCGGGAGGCGGCCCTGGCCGCCGGCCTCCGGCGCAACCAGCTGGCCCGGTCCGTCCTCGTCCCCCAAGCCTGGCCCGGTCTGGTCACCGGGCTCCTCCTCGGCCTGGCCCGGGCGGCGGGGGAGACGGCGCCGCTGCTGTTCACCGCGGCGGTGTTCTCCGGCGCCCCGTTGCTGCCGGAGGGCGTGCGCCAGTCTCCCGTCGTGGCCCTACCGACGCACATCTTCACCCTGGCCCAGGACGCGGCCGAGCCCGCGGCCCGGCAGGCGGCCTGGGGCGCAGCCCTGGCCCTGGTGGTCGTGGCCGGCCTCCTGGCCCTCGCCGCGGTGCCCGCCCGGCGCCGTATGGTGGCGGGCCGATGAACGTGGTGGAGGTGGAGGGCCTCGTCGTCCGGCACGGCGGCCGCGTGCTCGTCGGGCCGGTGTCGTTCGTGGCCCCGGCGGCCGCCACCCTCGGCCTGCGGGGGCCGTCGGGGGCGGGGAAGTCCACCATCCTGCGGGCGCTGGTGGGGCTGCTGCCGCCGACGCTCACCGTCGCCGGTCGGGTGCGGGTGCTCGGGGTCGACGTCCACCGGCCGGGGGTCAATCTGCCCGCCCTCCGGGCCCGGGCGGCGCTGGTCGGTCAGGTGCCGGTTGTGTTCCCGGCGTCGATCCTGGCCAACGCCGCCTTCGGGCTGCGCCACCTGGTGCGGCTGCCGAAGGCGGAGTTGCGCACCCGGGCCCAGGCCGCCCTGGTCGAGGCCGGCCTGTGGGACGAGGTCGCCGACAGGCTGGAGGCCCCCGCGTCCGAGCTGAGCGTGGGCCAGCGGCAACGGCTCTGCCTGGCCCGGGCCCTGGCCGTCGACCCCGACCTCCTCCTCCTCGACGAGCCCACCAGCGCGTTGGACGCGGCGTCGACGGCCGCGGTGGAGGCGGCGGTGGCGGGCCTGGCCGGGCGGAGGACCGTCGTCGTGGTCTCCCACGACCAGGCACAACTGGCCCGCTTGGGCGCCGAGGTCGTCAGCCTGCCTCGCCGTCCCGGCGACGGCGACGAAGACCGCCAGCCGGAGCCCGCCCTCCCCGGCTGACGCCGGCAACCGGAGCGGAGCGAGGCGGGCGGCAACTGGTGACGGATCCCGGGGCTCTGTGGCCCCGGAAATCGTCCCCGGTTCGGATCGGCTCCGGGCCCCGTCAGCCCCGGCAGCAGTCGGGGTTGCCGCCGGGCTGGGCGGTGGGCGCGAGGGCGTCGGCGTCGAGCAGCTCGCCGGTGGCGGACTTGGCCGCGGCCAGCCCGTCGGGGTCGACCGAGTACATGTTGAACCCGTCGAGGCGGTGGGACGTCACCAGGCCGGCCTCGGCCAGCACCCGCAGGTGGTGGCTCACGAGGGGCTGCGACAGGCCCTCGGTGGCGACCAGGTCGCTCACGCACCGCTCCTTGGCCCGGAGGGCCCGGAACACCCGCAGCCGGGTGGGCTCGGCCAGCGCCCGCAGGACGGTGAGTACATCGGCGGCCATCGATATGACTTTCCCAGAGGTCCCCCGCGCCGTCAAGCCGGAGTGGGGCGGTCGCGCCGCCGCGCTGGCAATAGATTGGCCGTCGATGGCCGACCTCCCTCCGGACCCCCTTTCCGCCTACGCGGCCGCCGTCCCCGAGCGCCCGGCGGTAGTCGACGACGACGGTCGGGTCGCCACCTACGCCGAGCTGAACGCCGAGGTCAACCGGCTGGTCGGCGGGTTGGCCGCCCTCGGCTTCGGCGGCGGCGAGCGGGCGGTGTGGTGCGCCCCCAACAGCCGCCAGGTCCTCGTCTTCATGCACGCCTGCCGCAAGCTGGGGCTGGTGGCGGTGCCGATGTCGTACCGCTTCACCACCGAGGAGATGCACCACGTCCTCTCCGACAGCGGGGCCGTGTTGGTGGTGGTCGACGCGGCCCAGGCCCCCCTGGTGGCCCCGATCGTGGCCGGCCTGCCGCACGTCCGGGAGACCGTGGTGTTCCGGGGCGGCCACGAGGGGCTCCGCCGGTGGGACGACGTGCTGGCCATGGGGACCGCCGCCGAGCCCCCGCCGCCGGCCGACTACGGGGCGGCGATGATGTACACGTCGGGCACCACCGGCCGGCCCAAGGGGGCCATCCGCACCCGCTCCGACCGCGCCCTGCTGGGCGCCATGCTGGCCCAGCTCCGCTTCGGCGCGGCCGAGGTCCACGTCACCACCGGTCCCCTCTACCACGCCGGTCCCAACGCCTTCGCCCTGCTCACCCATATCACGGGGGGCACCATCGTGGTCCAGCGGGCGTTCGAGCCGGCGGCCTGGCTGCGGCTGGTGGCCGAGCACCGGGTGACGTCCACCTTCGCCGCCCCGACCCACCTCAAGCGCATCGTGTCCCTGCCCGAGGAGGTCTTGGCCGGCGCCGACCTCTCCTCCATGCGGACGCTCATCGCCAACGCCGCACCCGTCCCCTACGCCCTCAAGCAGGAGGTGGTGGCCAAGCTGGGCGACGGCTTCCTCTTCGAGGTCTACGGGTCGACCGAGCTGGGCATCGTCACCGTCCTCACACCCGAGGACCAGCTGCGCAAGCCGGGGTCGTGCGGCCGGCCCTACGGCGGCATCGAGCTCAAGGTGGTCGACGACGACGGCGCCGACCTCCCGCCGGGCGAACCGGGCGAGCTGTTCATCCGTACCGCCCTGGCCATCGACGGCTACCACGGGGCCGAGGAGCAGATGGCCGAGCTGCCGGGGGAGTGGAAGTCGGTGGGCGACATCGGCTGGGTCGACGACGAGGGCTACGTCCACGTGTGCGACCGCAAGGGCGACCTCATCATCACCGGGGGGATGAACGTCTACCCAGCCGAGGTGGAAGCCGTTCTTCACGGCTGCCCGGGCGTGATGGACGCGGCCGTGTTCGGGGTCCCCGACGACGATTGGGGCGAGCGGGTCCACGCCGTCGTCCAACCCCGGCCCGGCCACGACCTCGACGTCGACCTGCTGGAGGCGGTCGTGGCGACGTCGCTGGCCGGCTTCAAGCGCCCCCGGTCGTGGGAGGTGCGGGACTCGCTGCCCCGCACCGACAGCGGCAAGCTCCTCAAGCGGCTCCTGCGGGACGAGCACTGGGCCGAGCGGGGAGCCCGCATCTGACCGCCTGCAGGGGTCGGGGCCTTCCGGCCCTGGCGGTCGCCGCCCTCCTCGCCCTCGCCGCCCCTGCGGGTGCCCAGCCGGCCCCCGACCAGGCGCCCGACACGGCCCCCGCCCTGGCCACGCCGGTGTTCAGCCTCCGCCGCCTGCCGACCGTCGTCTCCCGCACGGTGGCCGGCGGCCGGCTGACCGTCCAGCTCGACCGGGTGACGTCCGACGGTGTTCTCGAGGACGCCACCCGCCACACCTGTCTCGCCGTCCGCGACCCCTCCGGACGCATGCTCTACGCTCGCCAGCCCGACGACCCCCTAATCCCGGCGTCGGCGCTCAAGCTCGTGACCGGGGCGGTGGCCCTGGACAAGATCGGTGGCGCCACCCGGCTGACCACCGAGGTGCGGGCGACCACCGTCGCCCCCGGCGGCACCGTCGGCGACCTGTGGCTGGTCGGCGGGGGCGACCCCCTCCTGTCGACCGCCGACTTCGCCCTCGACGCCGGCTACGACGGCCAACCCCGGCTGTCGACTCCCATGGAGGACCTGGCCGAGCGGGTGGTGGCCGCCGGGGTGCGCACCGTCCAGGGCCGCATCCTGGGCGACGACAGCCGCTACGACGACCAGCGGCTGGTCCCCACCTGGCTGCCCCGGTACATCGCCAACTTCGACGTCGGACCGATCTCCGCCCTCACCGTGAACGAGGGCTACGCCACCTTCCCCCCCGCTCCGTCCTACGCCCTCTCGCCGGCCAACCTGGCCGCCGACGTGCTGGCCGCCCAGCTCCGGGCCCGGGGGGTCGCCGTCGGGGGCACGGGGGTGGGCCAGGCACCGGCGGGCACCGGGGTCGTGGCCGCCATCGACTCGCCCCCGCTCACCGAGGTGGTGGGGTCCATCCTCCAGCACAGCGACAACATGGCCGCCGAGATGCTGGTCAAGGAGCTCGGCGTGCGCTTCGGGGGGGCGGGCTCGACCGCCGCCGGCCTGGCCGTCATCCGCGACCACCTGGGCGCCGTCGGCCTGCCCCTGGCCGGCGTGGCCACGGTGGACGGCTCCGGGCTCGACCGGTCCGACCGCCTGACCTGCCGCCTGCTCCTGGAGGTGCTGGCCACCGCCGGCGAGGGCAGCGACCTCGACCGGGCCCTTCCCGTGGCCGGCAGCAACGGCACCCTCTACAAGCGGTTCCTGGGGACACCGGCCGCGGGCAAGGTGCGGGCCAAGACGGGGTCCCTCCTCGGCGTGGCCGCCCTCACCGGCTTCGCCGCCGGTGCCGGCCCCGGCCCCGGCGCCCTCCAGTTCTCCCTGCTGGCCAACGAGCTACCCAGCGAGCCGGTCGGCGCCGCCCTCCAGGACAAGGTGGCCTCCGTCCTCGCCGCCTACCCGGAGGCGCCCCCTGCCGACTCGATCGGGCCCCAGTGAGCGAGCCGCAGGCGAGCGAGCCAATGACCAAAGCGCCCCGCTCAGCGGGGCGGCCGCCGGAGGCGGTGGCCCAGTGAGCGAGCCGCAGGCGAGCGAGCCAATGACCAAAGCGCCCCGCTCAGCGGGGCGGCCGCCGCAGGCGTCCCCCGCCGACTCGATCGGGCCACGGTGAGCGAACTGCCGATGTTCCCCTTGGGGACCGTGCTCCTCCCGTCGATGCTCATGCCCCTCCACGTGTTCGAGCCCCGCTACCGGGTCATGGCCCGGCGCTGCGTCGACGGCGACGGCGAGCTGGGCGTCGTCCTCATCGAGCGGGGGAGCGAGGTGGGTGGGGGCGACATCCGCTGCCACGTCGGCACGCGGGCCCGGCTGCTCCAGGCGGCCGAGCTGGAGGACGGTCGGTGGGTCCTGGGCCTGGTCGGCGTCGAGCGCATCCGGGTCGACCGGTGGCTGCCGGACGACCCCTATCCCCGGGCCGAGGTCAGCTCGTTCGCGGGCGAGCCGGTCGGTCCCGGCGCCGCCCAGCGCCGCCACCAGGTCGAGCGCCTCCTGCGTCGGGTCCTCGCCCTCAAGGCCGAGCTGGGCGAGTCGGCGACGCCGGCCACCGTCGCCCTCGACCCCGACCCCGACGTCGCCGCCTGGCAGGCGGCCGCCCTCGCGCCTCTCGGCCCTTCGACGCCCAGCGGGTTCTCGAGTCGGGCTCGGCCGACGACCGCCTGGCGCTGGTGGCCTCGCTGCTGGAGGACGAGGCCGTCGTGCTTGCGCAACGGGTGACGGGGGGATAGGAACGCGCATGGCCACCCGCAACCAGGCGAAGCCGGCGAAGCCCGCGAAGCCGTCGGCCGACCGCGGCTTCCTCGCCGACGTGCAGGACCTGTGGCAGTTGGTCGTCGCCTATTTCAAGCAGGAGACGATCGACCCCATCAAGGGCCTGGGCCGCTTCGTCGGCTACGGGCTGGCCGGGAGCTTGGCCGTGGGCCTGGGCGGTCTCCTCATCGTCCTCGGCCTCCTGCGCCTGCTCCAGACGGTCGACGCCTTCGACGGCAACTGGTCCGTCGTCCCGTACCTGATCACCCTCGTCGTCGCGGCGGCGGCCACGGGCGCTGCCGTCAAGGCCGGCAGCCGCGACCGGAAGAAGGCGAAAGCATGACCGGCCCGAACGGACGCATCACCCGCGGCGACATCGAGGCCAAGCTGCGCGAGCTGCGGGGCGATGTCGAGGAGACGGGCGAGGTGGTGGTCGAGAAGGGAAAGGCCGTGATCGGGGCGGCCGCGGCCGGGGTGATCGGGTTCGTCTTCCTCCTCGGCGTCCGCCGGGGGAAGAAGAAGAGCACCGTGGTCGAGATCCGGCGGGTCTGACGTGCTGATCCGGCTCCGGCGCCTGGCCATCGCCCGGGGCTTGGGGAAGTCCAACGCCTGGCTGGCCGTGGGCGCCACCGCGTGGGCCTGGGCTTCCTCAAGCGGCGGGGCAAGAAGGAGGCCAAGGTCGTGTACCGGGAGCAGCTCAAGCCCGGCCAGCGCATCCTCATCTCCCACCTGCCTCCCGACGCCTGATACCCACCTCCTAATCTGGCGGCCAAGATGGACCGGAGATGAGATCGGGTGAGCCGTTCGCGGTCGGTGACAAGGTGCTGGTCGTCGACAGCAAGAACCGCCGCTACCTGGTGACCCTGCGGGAGGGCGGCGAGTTCCACACCCACGCCGGCCTCGTCCCCCACAGCTCCTTCGTCGGGCGGCCGGAGGGGACGACCCTGCGTTCGACGGGGGGCGCCCGTTACCTCACCCTCCGGCCCACGCTGTCGGACTTCGTGCTCTCCATGCCCCGGGGTGCCCAGGTCGTCTATCCCAAGGACCTCGGGCCGCTGCTGATGCTGGCCGACGTCCGGGGGGGCGTGCGCATCCTGGAGGCGGGCGTGGGCTCGGGGGCGCTGTCGATGGCGATGCTGCAGGCCGGCGCGTCGGTGACCGGCTACGAGATCCGGTCCGACTTCGCCGCCACCGCCCTGCGCAACGTCAACGCCTTCCTCGGCCCCGACGTCGACTACCGCATCGAGGAGCGCGACGTCTACGAGGGGATCGACGAGACGGGTCTCGACCGGGTCGTGCTCGACCTGCCCGAGCCGTGGCGGGTGGTCAAGCACGCCGAGCCCGCCCTCCACCCGGGCGGGATCTTCGTGTCCTACCTGCCCACCATCGGTCAGGTGGCCCAGCTCCACGAGGCCCTGGAGGCGAGCGCCTTCGGCCTGGCCCAGACCATCGAGGTGCTCCAGCGCTCGTGGCACGTGGCCGGCCAGTCGGTGCGGCCCGACCACCGCATGGTGGCCCACACCGGCTTCCTCACGTCGGCCCGCCTGCTGGTGCCCGACAGCTGTCTGCCGGTGCCCGACAGCTGAACGCCCTCGACCTCGCCGTCGTCGCCGTCGTCATCAGCTCCATGGTCGGCGGCTACCGCTTGGGACTGGTCACCGGCGGCACCTCGTGCGTGCTGCTGGTCCAGGCCCTGGTGCTGGCCACCCTGGCCGTACCGTCGGTGGTCACCTTCCTGGGCGGCACCTCTCCCACCGTCCGCCTCATCGTCGGGGCCTTCTTCTTCGTCGGCGTCGGCTACGCCGGCCAGTACGTCGGCCGCCTGGCCGGCGCCCGCTACCGGGACCAGCTCCCCCTGGGACCGTACGAGCCCTACGACCGGATGGCGGGGGCGGCGGCGGCACCGTTCGTCGTCCTCCTCGGTCTGTGGCTCCTGGTGCTGCCCGCCCTGTCCGACGTCACCGGGGCGCCCGCCCGTCTGGCCCGCCACTCGCTGGTGGCCCGCATCGTCGACGGCCTCCTCCCCGCCCCGCCGGACGCGTCCCAGGCGTTGCGGCGGCTGGCGGGACCGGCGGCCAGCCCCCAGGTGTTCGGCGGCCTCCTGCCGTCGCTCGACACAGGCCCCCCGCCCGGGACGACGCCACTGACGCAGGCGACCGTGGCCCGGGTATCGGCCAGCACGGTGAAGGTCGAGGGCACCGCCTGCCGCTCGGAGCGGGACGGCTCCGGCTTCAGCGTGGCTCGCGACCTGGTGATGACCAATGCCCACGTGGTGGCGGGACAGGACGACACGGTCGTCGTGCGCCCCGACGGCACCCGCCTGAAGGCGACGGCGGTCGCCTTCGACCCCGACCGGGACCTGGCCCTGCTGTCCGTCCCCGGGCTCGGCCAGGCGCCGCTGTCGATCGGTTCCGGCGCAGTCGGTACCACCGTCGCCGTGTTCGGCCATCCCGGGGGGCAGGCCGCGGTCCGGGTGTCGCCGGCGTCGATCCGCCAGCAGGTCAGGGCCGTCGGACGGGGCCTGTACGGGTCGGCCATCGTCCGCCGCGACGTCTACGTCCTGGCCGCCGACCTGGCCCCGGGGGACTCGGGGGCGGGCGTGGTCGACGAGGACGGCCGGGTGGTCGGCGTCGCCTTCGCCATCGCCCCCGACCGGGACACCACCGCCTACGCCCTCACCGCCGGCGAGCTCCTTCCCATCCTGGAGGCCACCATCGGTCTCGCCCCGGTCCCGGTAGACACCGGCCCCTGCCTAGGCTGAACGGCTATGGGAGACGACGTCGCGAGGACGGACGAGGAGTGGCGGGCGCGGTTGACGCCCGAGCAGTACCAGGTGCTGCGGGGCAAGGGCACCGAGCGGCCCTTCACCGGGAAGTACGTCCACGCCAAGGACGACGGGATGTACACCTGCGCCGGCTGCGGGGCGCCCCTGTTCAGCTCCGATACCAAGTTCGACTCGGGGACGGGCTGGCCCAGCTTCACCGAGCCGGCGGTGGCCGACGCGGTCGACCTCCACGAGGACCGCACCTACGGGATGCGCCGCACCGAGGTCACCTGCAAGCGCTGCGGCGGCCACCTGGGCCACGTCTTCGACGACGGCCCCGGCCCGAACGGCCAGCGCTACTGCATCAACTCCGCGTCCCTCGACCTCGAGCCAGGAGAACCGTTCAAGCTCGACGGCTGAAGCATCGAGTGTGCAAACCCTACGAAATATGTACTTTCCGGCACACTCGATGGCCCTGGTGGCTCAGCGTCAGCCCGGCGGCGGCCGCCGGACGCCGCCGAAGGCGGCCACCCCCCGGCTGCCGCCAATGAGCCTTGAACAGCAAGAGGCCGATCCGGCTCCGCCGGTCGGCCTCTTTCCTTAGCCTCGATCCACCGATCGGTAGGGGGTAGAGCGAGCCGCGTATCCGCGTGAAAGTGCCTCTGAGCTGGGACGATGACGGTGTCGAAGTCGCCCTAGTCCACCGGCTCAGGAGGCACTTTCAGTGAGTGGAGTATCGCACGGGATCGACCGCGTTGTGGTGAGGTTCGATGACCCCAACCTGGTGCCCAACGCCGGTCTCCTGCTCATCGGCACGCTGGTGGTTCGTCTCGGCCTGGAGACCTTGATCGACTCGACCGTGCGCCTCGGTCGCCGGGTCGGTGGGTCCCGGCCGGGCCGCAAGGTGCTTACCCTGGTGCACGCCATCGTGGCCGGTGCCAGCCACATCGACCATGCCGGCATGCTGCGGGCCGGCGCCACCCAGGTCGTGTTGCCGCATCGGGTGATGGCCCCCTCGACGCTGGGCACATTCCTGCGCTCGTTCACCTTCGGCCACGTCCGCCAGCTCGAGGCCGTGGTGGGCAAGGCCCTGGAGCGGGCGTGGGCGGCGGGCGCGGGGCCGGGCTCGGCCCGCCTGGTGATCGACGTCGACTCCACCGTCTGCGAGGTGGCCGGCAAGGCCAAGGCGGGGGCGAGCTACGCCTACACCAAGGTGCTGGGCTACCACCCGATCCTGGCCTCTCGGGCCGACACCGGTGAGGTCCTGCACGCCCGCCTGCGCACCGGCTCGGCCAACACCGCCCGGGGCACCAAGCGCTTCGTGGAGGAGCTCGTCGCCCGGGTCCGCCGGGCGGGGGCGAGCGGTGAGATCGTGGCCCGCTTCGACTCCGGGTACTGGTCCAACGACACCATCGCCGTGCTCGGTCGCCTCGAAGTGCGCTACACGATGGCGGTGCGGACCAGGACAAAGGGCCTGGCCAGCGTCATCGCCGCCATCGACGAGGGCGCCTGGGCGGCCATCGCCTACCCCGCCGGGGGCGAAGCCCAGGTGGCGGAGTGCGTCTACAACCAGCGCCGCTTGGTCGTGCGCCGCACCCGCCTGACGACGCCGGCCCAGGCCCGGCTGTGGCCCGACTGGCGACACTTCGGTTTCCTCACCGACCTCGGTGGCACCGCGGTGGATGTCGATGCCTTCCACCGCCGCCACGCCGTCGTGGAGCTCGCCATCCGTGACCTCAAGGAGGGCGCCGGGCTCGAACACGTTCCCTCGGGGAGCTTCTCGGCCAACGGCGCCTGGCTGTGCTGCGCGGTGCTGGCCCACAACCTGATCCGCTGGACCACCACCATCGGCCGGCCCGGCCCCGTCACCGAGCTGACCGTCGCCCGCACGGTGCGCACGCAGCTCATCGCCATGCCGGCACGGCTGATCAACCGCTCCGGCACGCCGACGCTGCGCTGCCCAACCGGCTGGCCGTGGGCTCGTCAGTTCGCCGAGATCCTCACCCGCCTGCGGGCGCTGCAACCGGCTCCCGGGTAGTCACATCCCGGCGGTGGGGCGCCACCGCGGACCGCAGGACGAGCGCTGACATCCCGACCACCGCCAACCCCTCTGGTCGAACGCGCCCACGGCGACGACCGACGCCTGGATCACCTCATCGTCGAGCCAAAGTCACCGGTGCCTGCCGTTGCCGGCCCCCGGGCCCGGAACGAAATCGGTGGATCGAGGCTTAGAGCTCGCCGAGCAAGCTCCGCTTGCGACGGCGAAGGCTCAGTACAACTCGATGAAGATGCACTCCCCGGGGCACTCCTCGGCGGACTCGATGGTGCCGTCCTCTTGGCCCGCGGGCACGATGGCCAAGGCCTCCGTCCCGCTCCCGCTGAGGGTCTTGCCGCCCTCCCGCACGTAGGCCAAACCGTCGTCCTTGAGGGTGAACACGTCGGGTGCGATCTCTTCGCACAGGCCGTCGCCCGTGCAGAGATCCTGGTCGATCCAGACCTTCATGACCATGGTGATCGTGCCCCTCGTGTCGTCGGAACTGCGTCCGGGTTTCGTCTGAGGACCAATTTACCCGGAAACCGCCGGGAAAACCAGTCAACGGTGGCTAGTCTGCGAAGCGAAGGGTGCGGTGTATGTTGGCCCGAGACCCACTCGTGGAGCCGGCCGGTAGGAGGTGATCCACTCGAGCAACCCGAACCCTGGCAACATCGAGTACGAACGTCGACTGGGCTCCTACGAGCAGCAGGTCGGCACCCTGCTCGAGCAGGTCAAGGTGCTGGAGGAGGAGGTCGTCCAACTCCGGCGCAAGCTCCAGGACGCCCCCAAGCGGGTCCGCACCCTGGAGGAGCGCCTCCTGGAGACCAAGGGCCAGCTGGCCCAGGCCGTGTCCCAGAACGAGAAGCTCTCTTACACCCTCCGCGAGTCGCGCGAGCACATCGCCGAGCTGCGCCGCGAGGTGGAGAAGCTCACCCAGCCTCCGTCCGCCTACGGCACGTTCCTCGCCCGCAACGACGACGGCACCGTCGACGTGTTCTCGTCCGGGCGCAAGATCCGGGTCGCCCTCCACCCCGAGCTCGACGACGACGAGCTGGTCCGGGGCCAGGAAGTCGTCCTCAACGAGTCGCTCAACGTGGTCATGGCCCGGGGTACCGAGGTCAGCGGCGAGGTCGTCACCCTCAAGGAGCTGATGGACGACGGCGTGCGGGCCATCGTGGTGGGCCGGGCCGACGACGAGCGGGTCGTCGAGCTGGCCGAGAAGCTCATCGGCCAGAAGCTGCGGGCGGGCGACACCATCCTCATGGACCCCCGCACCGGGCTGCTCCTCGAGCGCCTGCCCCGTCCCGAGGTGGAGGAGCTGGTCCTGGAAGAGGTGCCCGACGTCTCCTACGCCGACGTGGGCGGCCTCGACAGCCAGATCGAGGCCATCACCGACGCCGTCGAGCTGCCTTTCATCCACCGGGCCCTGTTCGAGGAGTACAAGCTCCCCGCGCCCAAGGGCATCCTCCTCTACGGCCCCCCCGGCTGCGGCAAGACCCTCATCGCCAAGGCCGTCGCCAACTCCCTCGCCCACAAGGTGAGCGAGGTCACCGGCGACAAGAACGCCCGCAGCTACTTCCTCAACATCAAGGGCCCCGAGCTGCTCAACAAGTACGTGGGTGAGACCGAGCGCCAGATCCGGCTCGTGTTCCAGCGGGCCCGGGAGAAGTCGGAGGAGGGGTGGCCGGTCATCGTCTTCTTCGACGAGATGGACTCCCTGTTCCGCACCCGCGGCACCGGCATCTCGTCCGACATGGAGGCGACGATCGTCCCCCAGCTGCTGGCCGAGATCGACGGGGTGGAGACGCTCAAGAACGTCATCGTGATCGGTGCCTCCAACCGGGAGGACCTGATCGACCCCGCCATCCTCCGTCCCGGGCGGCTCGACGTGAAGATCAAGATCGAGCGCCCCAACCAGCAGGCGGCGGCCCAGATCTTCAGCCGCTACCTGGTGGCCGACCTGCCCCTCGACGCGGGCGAGGTCGACTCCCTAGGCGGCGGCGACCCCCAGAAGGCGGTCGAGGTCATGATCGAGCGCACCGTCGCCGAGATGTACATGGACGACGACGCCAACCGCTTCCTCGAGGTCACCTACCAGAACGGCGACAAGGAGATCCTCTACTACAAGGACTTCTCCTCCGGCGCCATGATCGAGAACATCGTCCGGCGGGCCAAGAAGCTGGCCATCAAGCGTCGTATCGCCGGCAACAGCAAGGGCATCCGCACCTCCGACCTGCTGGAATCCATCAAGCAGGAGTACAAGGAGCACGAGGACCTGCCCAACACCACCAACCCCGACGACTGGGCCAAGATCTCGGGCAAGAAAGGCGAGCGCATCGTCTACGTGCGCACGCTCATGTCCGAGGGCAAGGAAGCCACCGGTGGTCGGGCGATCGAGCGCGTTGGCACGGGCCAGTATCTCTAGCTGTCTCCAGGCCAATCGGTTCCCGATGGGCCTGGTAGGGGGATAGGGTCCCGCGATGGCTGTGCGCAAGGTCTGCGGGATCGAGACCGAGTACGGGATCATCCTGCGGGGCGGGGAGTCCAACCCCATCACCGCCTCCTCCCTGCTGATCAACTCGTATGTCTCGCGCCTCCAGCGCAAGGTCGGGTGGGACTTCGAGGACGAGTCCCCCGGCCGTGACGCCCGCGGCTTCTCCCGGGAGGGACCGTCGGCGCCCGAGGTGGAGACCCACCTGGTCAACGCCGTGCTCACCAACGGTGCCCGCTACTACGTCGACCACGCCCACCCCGAGTACTCGACGCCGGAATGCGCCGACGCCCTCGAGCTGGTCCGCTTCGACAAGGCCGGCGAGCGCATCCTGGCCCAGTCGATCGAGGACGCCAGCGACGTCCTCCCGCCGGGGCAGTCGATCGCGGTCTACAAGAACAACTCCGACCGCAAGGGCAACTCCTACGGCACCCACGAGAACTACCTCATGGACCGGGCCGTGCCCTTCGCCAAGGTCGTCCACCACGTCATGCCCCACTTCGTGTCCCGCCAGATTTTCACCGGGGCGGGGAAAGTGGGTTCGGAGGCCCCCGGGGTCCCGTCGGCCGACGTCCCCTACCAGCTCACCCAGCGGGCCGACTTCTTCGAGGAGGAGGTCGGGCTCGAGACGACGCTCAAGCGGCCCCTCGTCAACACCCGCGACGAGCCCCACTGCGACTCGCTGAAATACCGCCGGCTGCACGTCATCGTGGGGGACGCCAACCTGGCCGAGGTCTCCACGTTCCTCAAGGTCGGCACCACCGCCATCGTGCTGGCCATGATCGAGGACGACGCCTTCGACGGGATCGACCTCAGCCTGGCCCAGCCGGTGCAGGCCCACCGCAAGGTGTCGTACGACCTTTCGCTGCGGCGGCCGATCGAGCTGGCCGACGGGCGCAGGGTGACGGCCCTGGAGATGCAGTGGGAGGCGCTCGCCGGGCCCGCAAGTACGCCGAGAGCCGGGGCCTGGAGGCGGTCGGCACCGAGGTCGGCCGGATGGTGCTCGACCGCTGGGAGGCGGTCCTGACTGCCCTGGAGGACGACCCCATGACCCTGGCCGGCCAGCTCGACTGGGTGGCCAAGAAGCGGATGATCGACGCCTACCGTGATCGCCACGGCCTGAGCTGGTCCGACCACAAGCTGGCGGCGTTGGACCTGCAATACCACGACGTGCGCCCGGGACGGTCGCTCTTCGCCCGCCTGGGGCTGGAGCGTCTGACCACCGACGACGAGGTCGTCGACGCCATGACCGAGCCGCCCCGGTCGACCCGGGCCTACTTCCGCGGCCGGTGCCTCCAGCGGTGGGGATCGTCGATCGCGGCCGCCAACTGGGATTCGCTGGTGTTCGACCTGGGTACCGACCCCCTTCGCCGGGTTCCGATGATGGAACCGCTAAGGGGAACGGCCGCCCACGTCGATAGCTTGTTCGAGACGTGCCGAACCCCGGCCCAGCTGCTTGAGGCTCTGGGTTCGACGTAGGAGGAGTCCAGTCATGCCGGAACGAGAGCAGAAGCGCAAGGCCACCACCAGTCGCACCGAGGACGTCGTCGAGGAACTCCCGGCGACGTCCAAGCAAGGCGACAAATTGAAGGCCGAGATCGACGATCTATTGGATGAAATCGACGAAGTCCTCGAGGACAATGCCGAGGAGTTCGTTCGCTCATACGTTCAAAAGGGCGGCGAATAGCTGACCGATTTGACTAAATACTCGTAGTTCTCATGAAGATTTGCACGAAGTGCGGGCTGGAAAGGCCGCTCACCGAGTTCTACCGGGCTGCTGGCACGCGCGACGGGCTCCGTGGCGATTGCAAGGCGTGCTTCCAGGCCCGAGCCAAGGCACGGTACCCGCTCGTGCGAGAACAGAGGATAGCTGCCGCCCAGAAGTGGCGAGACGAGAACCCGGAGCGCTACCGGGAGAATCAACGCCGAATGCGCAGCTCGCCCGAAGGAAAAGAACGGCAGCGGGCCGGGCATTTGAAGCGGAAATACGGCATCACCATCGAGCAATACGACCAAATGTTGGCAGAGCAGGGCGGCGGGTGTGCGATTTGCGGGCGGGAGCCGCGGCCCGACATCAGCCTCCACCTCGATCATGATCACGAGTCGGGGAACCTGCGGGGCATCCTCTGCTTCCGATGTAACAACGCCCTGGGCGACCTCGACGACGACGTCGCCCTCCTGCGGGCGGCGGTGCGCTACCTCGAGTCGTACCTGCCGATCGACGACGAGGTGGCCCTCATCCGGGAGCGGGCCCGGCAGCTGCGGCGACCGGCATAACGCCACCATCACCGCCGTGTTCATCCGTCCCAAGCTCGATGCCCGGCCCCTCTCCGAGCCCCACCCGAGCCGGTTGGCACCCGACCATCCTCAGCGCGAACGCATCCTCGCCGCCCACCAAAAGGCCCTCGACAGCGGCCAGTTCTCCTACATCGACCCCGTCACCGGCCTGTACGTCTTCACCGCCGCCGCCCACGTGTCCCGCGGCTACTGCTGCGAGTCGGGCTGCCGCCACTGCCCCTACGTGCACTGACCGATCGAACTGGTGACACTTCGCCCGCCCCTGGCCGGTCGAACTGTCACCAGTTGGTCCTGAACGGCTAGCGGCAGCCGCCGCCGTCGTGGTCGCAGGCGCAGTTGGCCGTCTCGGTGGTGACGATGGCGTCCATGACCGCGTCGACCACCGCGTTGTAGTCGGGCTCGGTGCCCTGGTCGGTCACGTACTCGACGTAGCGCACGTGGCCGGAGCCGTCGATCACGAAGATCGACCGCTGCAGGGCCCGCCACTCCTTGATCAGCACCCCGTAGTCCCGCCCGAAGTCCTCGTTGCGGTGCGACGACGCCGGCGTGTGACGGGCGCACGCCTCCCGGGTCCAGCGGGCCATGGCGAACGGGAGGTCCATGCTCACGGTGATGATCCGGGCGCCGTCGAGCTGCCAGACGAGGTTCTTGGTCTGGGTGTCGCACACCGGTGTGTCCAGCGAGTTGACGACGTTGAGCACCCGCACGAAGCCGTTGGTGTCGCCCAGGCGGACAGTGCGGAACCCGTTGTCGTCGAGACAGTCGAGCTCGAACTCGGGGGCGAGGTCGCCCGGCTCCAGTCGCCGACCCACGACGGTGAGCGGTTGGCCGGCGTCGACCGCCGCTCCCGCCCGTTCCTCCACCCCGATCTGGCCCATGAAGGACGATCCTACCGGCGGCTAGCCTTCGTCCCCGATGACACTTCCCTACTTCGGGCAGGGACAGGATCCGGGGCCCAGCTTCTCCGAGCTCCTCCGCCGCAGCGGGCTCACCCCGCCGGTACCGGCGACGGCGATGGCGTCCGACAAGATTGTCCATGCCACCACGATCGTGGCCGTCGTCTTCGTCGACGGCGTGCTCATGGCCGGTGACCGACGGGCCACCGAGGGCTACAGCATCGCCGACCGTGACATCGAGAAGGTCTTCCCCGCCGACCGCCACTCGGGGGTGTCGATCGCGGGGGCGGCCGGCCCCGCGGTGGAGATGGTGCGCCTCTTCCAGACCGAGCTCGAGCACTACGAGAAAGTGGAAGGGGTCGCCCTCAGCCTGGAGGGCAAGGCCAACAAGCTGGGCCACATGGTGCGCGACAACATGCCGATGGCCATGCAGGGCCTGGCCGTGGTGCCCATTTACGCCGGGTACGACCTCCGCCGCCGGTGCGGGCGCATCTTCAAGTACGACATGACCGGCGGCCGCTACGAGGAGACCGACTTCCACGCCACCGGCTCCGGCGGACGGGACGCCCGCACCACCATCAAGCTCGGCTACCGCAAGGGCCTCGACCGGGCCGCGGCCATCGAGCTGGCGGTGGAGTCGCTCTACCAGGCGGCCGACGAGGACGCCGCCACCGGCGGTCCCGACCCCGTGCGGGGGATCTACCCGACCGTCGCCACCATCACCGCCGAGGGCTTCGCCCGAGTGAGCGACGCCGAGGTGGCCGAGCGCTTCCAGCACCTGATCACCCGCATGACCGAGGGCCAACGCAAGTGAGCGGCGGGAGGTCCTTCCGAGTGAGCGAGCCAAAGGCGAGCGAACCAATGAACGAAGCGCCCCGCTCAGCGGGGCAGCCGCCGAAGGCGGTGGCCCGATGAGCATGCCGTACTACGTGGCGCCCGAGCAGGTCATGAAGGACCGGGCCGACTACGCCCGCAAGGGCATCGCCCGGGGCCGGGCCCTGATCGCCCTCAGCTACGACAACGGGATCCTCCTCTGCGCCGAGAACCCGTCCCGCACGTTGCACAAGGTGGCCGAGATCTACGACCGCATCGCCTTCGCCGGCGTGGGCAAGTTCAGCGAGTTCGACTCCCTGCGCACGGCCGGCATCCGCCACGCCGACCTCAAGGGCTACAGCTACTCCCGGGAGGACGTCGACTCCCGCTCGCTGGCCAACGCCTTCGCCCAGCTCCTGGGCAACGTCTTCACCCACGAGATGAAGCCGATGGAGGTGGAGATCCTGGTGGCCGAGGTCGGCTGGCAGCTGGCCGACGACCAGATCTTCCGCATCTCCTACGACGGCACCGTGGTCGACGAGGAGCACCGCACCGTCCTCGGCGGCGATGCCGACGCCATCTCCGAGCGCCTGAACGCGGCCGCCGCCGACGACGCCACCATCGATCTGGGGGCGGCCCTCCGGGGAGCGGTCACCGCCCTGGCCGGCCCCGACCGCACCATCCCCCCGGCCGAGCTCGAGGTGGCCATCCTCGACCGGGCCCAGACCCACCGCACTTTCCGCCGCCTCACCCAGGCCGAGCTCGAGCCCCTGCTCGTCGCGCCCACCGCCTGACCAACCCCCCGGGGGGGCGATGGTTACCGAACGGTGACGCGCCTGCGACTCGATCGTGATCCGTTCGGGGCAGGATCAGCCCATGAGACTCCAACGGTGGGCGGGCATGGTGGTGGTGTCGGCAGTGCTGGCGACGGGGTGCGGCGACGGCGACGGCGGCGACAACGAGGCGGGCAGTGGTCCCCCGGACGCGACCACGACGACCCCGACGACCACGACCTCTCCGTCGACCGACCCCACGCCCCCCCTGGCGCCGGTGTTCGACGGGATCTCGCCCGCCCGCCAGGCCGACCTCCTCCGCCTGCAGGCCGAGGTCGACGCCGGCCACCAGCCGTGGCGCCTCGACCCGGTGGCCACCGCCCGCGCCTATCTCGTCGACATCGGGGTCCCGGGCCCGACGATGGGTGAGCTCAGGGAGGCGGGCCGGCGCACGGTGGAGGTGCGGTTCGACGACGCCGGTGGTGTCGGCGGGCACGTCGTCCTGCGCCGCCTGGGGGAGGGCTCCCTGCCGTACGTGGTGCGGGTCGAGACGGCGCGAGTCGACAACCTCGGGGTGGAACGTCGGGTCGGCGAGGTGCGAGTCGAGGCCTACAGCCGGGCTCCCGGGACGCTGCAGGCCCGCGTCGGGGCCTTCGACACCGAGTGGCAGGCGGAGGAGTCGGTCCCGGTGGAGGTCGGACCGGTGACCGTCGTGCTGGCCGTCGGCGAGGACGAGTCCCCGATGGCGCTCCAGCTCCGTCACGAGGGCGCCGACGGGAAGGTCGGCATCTCCGTCCTCCGACTGCAGCCGGTGGCCCCACCGGCGGGAACGGGCCCCGCGGTGACCGCCTGTCGTCCTCCTCGGAGGTCACCCACACCGGGATCGGACCGGTCATGGTCGGGATGACCCTCGAGGAGGTGCTGGTCGAGGCGGGCGTGCCCATGGTGCTGCAGAGCACGGCCCACTGCGACGGACTCCGCCCCGCCACCGGTCTCGACGGAATCGACCTGATCTTTCCCGCCGAGCGGGATGTCCGCGTCATGGTCGTCACCGTGTCGACCGATGCCGTCGCCACCGACGTGGGGATCCGCGTCGGCAGCAGCCTGGAGGACGTGCTCGCCGCCTACCCGGGGATCGAGGTGCAGGGATCGGGGGTGTCCGGGCGTCTGGTGGACCACGCCGACGACGACGACGGCCGGGCCCTCGTGTTCCAGATGGGCGACGCACGGGTGGTCGCCATACAGGCCGGGATCGGCGCCGAGGCCGACGAGCTCTGCGCCTAGAGGCGCAGGCCCGGCTCGGGTGGTCGCTCAGAAGGCCCGCACGAACAGCACCGCCGCCATCACCACGATGGCGCCCAGGATGATCCACAGCTCGTGGGGGGTCGACGGCTCGCCGCCGTCGTCGAGCATGTCGAACACCGACTCCACCTCGTCGACCAGCAGCAGTTCCTGGGCCGCGGGCAGGTCGTCCTCGTCGACGAACACGTGGACGTCGCCGATGGGGTAGATGCCGTCGACGTTGCCCCGCAGCTCGATGGTCATCCCCTCCACACCGAGGCGGGCGGCGATCACCCGGGCGTGGAAGCTGCTGGCCACGGTGGCCAGTCGCACCATTCGGGTTCGTTGCACCCCATCGACGGTACCGTGGTCGGCAGATGGACCGTCGCATCTTCGGCCTGGAGAACGAGTACGGCGTCACCTGCACCCTGCGCGGCCAGCGCCGGCTGAGCCCGGACGAGGTCGCCCGCTACCTGTTCCGGCGGGTGGTGTCGTGGGGCCGCAGCAGCAACGTCTTCCTGGAGAACGGCGCCCGGCTGTACCTCGACGTCGGCAGCCACCCCGAGTACGCCACCCCGGAGTGCGACTCCATCGAGGACCTGGTGGCCCACGACAAGGCCGGCGAGCGCATCCTCGAAAGCCTCCTGGCCAGCGCCGAACAGCGCCTCCGGGAGGAGGGCATCCGGGGCATCGTCTACCTGTTCAAGAACAACACCGACTCGGCCGGCAACTCCTACGGCTGCCACGAGAACTACCTCACCAGCCGGCGCGACGACTTCGGCCACTACGCCGAGGTCCTCATCCCCTTCTTCGTCAGCCGCCAGATCTTCGCCGGGGCGGGCAAGGTGCTCAACACGGCCCGGGGCGCCACCTACTGCATCAGCCAGCGGGCGGAGCACATCTGGGAGGGCGTGTCGTCGGCCACCACCCGCAGCCGCCCCATCATCAACACCCGCGACGAGCCCCACGCCGACGCCGAGCGCTTCCGCCGCCTCCACGTGATCGTGGGCGACTCCAACATGAGCGAGTACGCCACGTTCCTGAAGATGGGGTCCACCAGCATCCTGCTGCGCATGCTGGAGGACCCGGGTGTCGTCCTGCGGGACATGACCCTCGACAACCCCATCCGGGCCATCCGGGAGATCAGCCACGACACCACCTGCCGGCGACGGGTGCGGCTGGAGAACGGCCGGGAGCTGAGCGCCCTCGACATCCAGAAGGAGTACTTGGGCCGGGCCCTGCGCTACTCCGAGAGCCGGGGCCTCAGCCCCCTGGAGGAGCAGGCGCTCAAGATGTGGGAGCACTGCCTGACCAAGATCGAGGTCGACCCGTTGCTCCTCGACCGGGAGGTCGACTGGGTCATCAAGCACCGCATGATCGAGGCCTACCGCGACCGCCACCAGCTGCCGCTCAGCCACCCCAAGGTGGCGCTGCTCGACCTCCAGTACCACGACGTCAACCGGGAGCGGGGCCTCTACTACCGGATGCAGGAGCGGGGCCTGGTGGAGCGCATCGTCACCGACGCCCAGATCGAGGAGGCGGTCACCACCCCGCCCCAGACCACCCGGGCCCGGCTGCGGGGCGAGTTCATCCGCAAGGCCAAGGAGCGCAAGCGCGACTACACCGTCGACTGGGTGCACCTGAAACTCAACGACCAGGCCCAGCGCACCGTCCTGTGCAAGGACCCGTTCAAATCTCGGGACGAGCGGGTCGAGAAATTGATCGCCTCGCTGTAGGTTGCCCAGCTTCCGGACGGGCGTGGTCACCGGCATCCGGGCCGAACGGGACGGGCTGCAGAAGGTGCTGGTGGATGACGAGCCGGCCTACGTCCTGACCCAGCTGATCGGGACGGTGGCGGTGGGGGACCGGGTGGTGGTGAACACGACCGCGGTCGACCTGGGACTGGGCACCGGCGGCTGGCACTTCGTCCACTGGAACCTGGAGCGGGCGTCGTGGTCGGAGCCGGGCCGGGGACCGAGATGAAGCTGCGCTACACCAGCCTCCAGGTCGATGTCGCCGCCGCAGGTGCCGAGGCCGACGGGGTGCGCCTCGGAGGGGCGCCGGTTGTGGCCTGCGACCTCCACAGCCAGCTCGCGGGCGTGGCCGCCGCCTTCGTCAGGGACGCCCCCGGACGGCGGCTGGTGTACGTGATGACCGACTCGGCCGCCCTGCCCCTCGCCCTGTCGGACCTGGTCGCCGACCTGCGGGCCAACGACCGGCTGGCGGCCACGGTGACCTGCGGCCAGGCCTTCGGCGGCGGCTACGAGGCGGTGAGCGTTCCGTCGGCGCTCCAGGTGGCGGTGGGGGTGGCCGGTGCCGACGCGGTCGTGGTCGCGCCCGGTCCCGGGGTGGTCGGCACCGGCTCCGAGTACGGCTTCGGCGGGGTGGAGGTGGCGGCCGTGGTCGACGCCGCCGCCCACCTGGGCGGGCGTCCGATCGTGGCGGTGCGGTTCTCGGACGCCGACACCCGAGCCCGCCACCGGGGCGTGAGCCAGCACACCACCACCGCCCTGCGCCTGGCCGGGACCCACCCCGCCATCGCCGTCCCCCGGGGAGCCGACTTCGACGGGGTCGAGGTCGACGTCCCCGGCGACCTCTACTTCGGCCCCGCCACCAGCATGGGGCGTCCCCCTGCCGAGGACCCGGGGTTCTTCCGGTGGGCCGCCGCCGCCGGGGTGCTGGCCGCTCAGCTCCTCGCCTGAAGCCGGGCGAGGGTGGCGGCCGGCACCGCCGCCCCCCTGAGCTCGTTTGGGGCACGTTTGGGTGCGCCTAGCGCCCCTTTTCCAGCCCCAGAACAGGCGGTCGAGACTGACGCCCGACCCGGGCCAGGGTGGCCGCCCGCAGCTCCGCCGTCTGGGCCTGGATGGTGAAGAAGGCGGCCTCCCGCAGGAGCCGTTGGGCGGGTCGGGCGCGAAGGATCGAGCGGCCCCCGCCGGCCACCACGAGGGCGGTGGCGGCCCGCATGGCCAGCTCGCAGCTCCACGCCCGGGCGTCGACGAGCGCAGCCAGGTGGGCGTCGTCGGTGCGGTCCTCGTCGATGAGGTCGTAGGCGTGGGCGCGGCAGTCGGCCAGCTCGGCGTCGAGGCCGAGATCGTGGGCGGCGGCGCCGAGGAGGCGGCAGCAGGTCCGGGCCACGCCGAAGGCCGGCGGGCGGGGCCGGGCCGACGTCACCCGGTCGGCTGCCCGCCACGCCTGGTAGGTCTGCACCGAGATCACGTCGTCGTCGGGCACGACCACCCCGTCGAAGTGCAGCCGCACCGTGGCTGATGCGTTCATGGCGGCCAACGCCAGCGGCTCCGACGCCACCACCCCGGGCGGCGGCGAGGCCCCGTCCAGCAGGAAGAACACGACGTCTTCGTTCTCATGTGGGTCGCCCAGGCGGGCGGCCACTGCGAACACGTCGGCCAGCCCCCACGACGTCACCCACGGGGCCTCGCCGTCGACCACCAGCCCGCCGGGGACCCTCCGGGCCACCACCGCCGGCGGGTCGGGCCGGCGGAGGTAGGCGAAGGCGATCCCGGCCAGAAGTTCGCCCGACCGCAGCGCCGCCAGCAGCGGGTCATCGTCCCCTCGGGCCGCGGCCAGCAGCCGCACCGGCGTGTGGTGCTGCTCCCACACGAACGACGTCACCCCGCACGCCCCCGCCAGCGTCTCGTGCACCTCCCGGGCCACCGCCGGCGGCAGGGAGGGTAGGTCGTACAGGCCGGCCCCGGCCTCGGCCAGCAGACGCAACCGCGACCGGGGGACGACCGGCGCCTGGTCGGTGTCCTCGGCCGTCGCCGCCAGGACCTCGGCCACCGCGGCCGCAGCCGCGACCGCGTCAGTCAGATGGTTCAGCAGGGCGGGGACGGACGCAGTAGGTGCAGGAGGCGTCCCCTGACATGGTGTGCGTCACCCGGGTGACCTCCACGTCGGGCCCCAGCACCGTGCGGAACAGGGCCAGCTCCATGGCGCACACCGCCGGGAACCGCTCCGCCACCCGGTGGACGGCGCAGTTGTTCTCGATCAGCACCAGGACCTCGCCCTCGCGGTGCCACTCGGCCAGGTAGCCGGCCCGGTCCCGGACCTGGGCCAGCCCCTCCACCTTGTCGTCGAGGGTGGTCGCCTCGGCCAGGTCGTCCCGGTACTGGGCGGCGAGCTTCTCGCTCCGTCGGCGGAGGACGACGTCGAGACCCTCGTCGCCCCCTTGCTCGCACAGGTCCTCCAGCAGCTGGAGCACGAAGGTGTCGTAGCCCCGGGGCAGCAGCTCCAGCCCCTTGGGCGACAGGCGCCAGCCGTTCGGGGGGCGGCCGACCCGATGGTCGCAGCAGGCCGAGCGCTCGACCAGGCCGTCGAGCTCCATGCTCTCGAGGTGGCGGCGGATTCCCATCCCGGTGAGGCCCAGCTCGGCCGCCAGGTCGGTCACGGTGATGCCTGGGTGCTTCCGTAACAGAAGGAGCAACCGGGACCGAGTGGTCACGGCAGACAACGGTACCGGAACCATCGGGGCGCGCCGGTATGCAGGTCCCGCCCGTACCATGGGCGCCCCATGCACCGGCTCGAGCGTCTCATCAACCTCGTCGCCGCCCTGCTGGAGGCGCAGCGCCCGCTGACCATCGACGAGCTCCCGCTTCCGGCTCCCCGGCTACGCCGAGAGCGACTCCGCATTTCGGCGGGCGTTCGAGCGGGACAAGGAGGCGCTGCGGGAGCTGGGTGTGCCCCTGGTGACCGAGGCGCTCGACCCCCTCCACCCCGAGATCCTCGGCTACCGGGTGCCCAAGGACGCCTACTACCTGCGCGATCCGGGCCTGGAGGCGGACGAGCTGGCCGCCCTGCACCTGGCCGCCTCCGCCGTCCGCATGGAGGGGGCCGACGGGGTGGCCGCCCTGTGGAAGCTCGGCGGGGAGCTGGCCGAGGAGGGGCCGGCCCCGGCGGTGGCGTCGGTGGCGGTGGCCGCCCTGCCGGGCGCCGACCACCTGGCGGTCCTCTTCGGGGCCATCTCCGCCCGCCGGCCGGTGGCGTTCGACTACCACGAGCGGCCCCGGCGGGTGGACCCGTGGCGGCTGTCGTTCCGCAACGGCCACTGGTACCTGGCCGGCTTCGACCACGGGGCGGCCGACGAGCGTTCGTACCGTCTCGACCGGGTGGCGTCGGAGGTGACGGCCGAGGGTGAGCCGGGGAGCTTCCCGCCGCCGCCCGCCGGTACGGGCACGACGCCGGCCGCATGGGAGATGGGGGAGGGGGAGCCGGTCGTCGCCCGGCTGCTGGTCGACGCCGACCAGGCCGGGTGGGCGGTGGGCTTCGTGGGGGCGGACGCGGTGGAGGAGCGGCGACCCGACGGCTCGGTCGTGCTGGCGGTGTCGGTGACCAACCGCCCCGCCTTCCGGTCCTTCGTCCTGGGCTTCCTCGACCACGCCGAGGTCCTCGGCCCGCCCGAGCTGCGGGCGGAGATGGTCGAGTGGTTGGAGGCCCAGTGCCCCGCCTGAGTGCCGACGAGCGTCTGCAGCGGCTGCTGGCGGTGGTCCCGTGGGTGGCGGCCCGCGACGGCCCCCGGCTGGCGGACGTGGCCGCCCGCTTCGGCTGCCGGGAGGACGAACTGGTCGACGACCTCCAGCTCCTGTTCCTGTGCGGGCTCCACCCGTACACACCCGACATGCTCATCGACGTCGATATCGCCGACGGCCGGGTGTGGATCCGCTACGCCGACTACTTCGCCCGCCCCCTGCGTCTCACCCCGGCCGAGGGCCTGGGGCTGCTGGCGGCCGGCCGGACGCTGCTGGCCACGCCCGGCGCCGATGCCCACGGCCCCCTGGCCCGGGGCCTGGCCAAGCTGGCCGCCGCCCTCGGCGTGGGTGTCGACGAGGCGGTGGAGATCTCCCTCGGATCGGCGCCCGCGGGGGTCATGGCCGTGCTCCGGGAGGCGGTGGCCGCGTCCCGGCAGGTGGAGATCGAGTACTACGCCTTCGGTCGGGACGAGGTCACCACCCGCACCGTCGACCCCGCCACCGTGTTCTCTGCCTCCGGACAGTGGTACGTCTCCGCCTGGTGCCACCTGGTCGACGACGAGCGCCTGTTCCGGGTCGACCGCATCCGGGCCGCCACCCTGCTCGAGACCGGCTTCGCCCCTCCGGCGACCCCTCGGGAGCTGGCCGTCTACCGGCCCCGCCCCGACGACCCCCGGGTCACCCTCGAGCTGGATCCGGCGGCGGCCTGGGTCGTCGAGCAGTACCCGGTGGAGAAGGTGGAGCCGGTGGCGGGGGATGGGGGGCGGGTCCGGGTCACCCTGGCGGCCAGCCAGCGGGCGTGGCTGGAGCGCCTCCTCCTCCGTCTGGGACCGTCGGCCCGGGTGGTCGACGGCGACCACGAGCTGGCCGCGGCCGCCGCCCGGCGCATCCTCGTCCGCTACCGGGGCCGGTAGCCTGCGTCCGGATGACTGTCGATCCGGCGACCCCCACCGCCACGGCTCGCAAACGCTCGGGCACCCGCAACCTGGTCGAGTGGGTCGTGGTCATCGTCTGCGCTCTGGTGGTGGCGGTGGTGGTCAAGGCGTTCCTGGTCCAGGCCTTCTACATCCCCTCGCCGTCGATGACCCCCACCCTGCAGCCCGACGACCGGGTGCTGGTGAACAAGCTCAGCTACCGCATGCACGGCGTCGAGCGGGGCGACCTGGTGGTCTTCGAGAGCCCCCAGCCGGCCCCTGAGAAGGACCTCATCAAGCGGGTCATCGGCCTCCCGGGCGACACCGTGGAGGGTCGTGACGGACACGTGCTCGTCGACGGCAAGACGCTGGAGGAGTCCTATCTCGCCGACGGGGTCGTCACCGGCGCGTTCGGACCGGTCGTCATCCCGCCCAACCACTACTGGGTCATGGGCGACAACCGCCCGAACTCGAGCGACAGCCGGGTCTTTGGGGCGATCCCCAAGTCGCTCATCGTGGGCAAGGCGTTCGTGAAGGTATGGCCCCTCGGTTCGTTCCGGTTCCTCTGACATGGACGAGGACGAGCCCCTGGAGGCGTTCTACAGCGACGAGGCGGAGGCGGAGTGGTTGGCCCGGATGGAGCCGGCCGATGGTGAGGCCCGGCCCCGCGGCGAGGCTGGTGGTGGCCGGAAGCGGTCGGTGACGGGGGCGCTCATGGCGGGCATCGCCATGGGCTTCCGCGACGTCTTCGAGCGCGAGAGCAACGACCGCACCGCCATCGAGCAGCCCGCCCCCGAGCAGCCGTTGGAGCCACAGAAATACGAGATCCACCTCGACCCGGTGGCACCCGAGTCGTCGTTCGCCATCTACCGGCCATGGATCGACGGCGAGGTCGACGGGGAGGGCGACGACGCGGCGGCCCCGCCTCTGACCCCGCCGGCGGCGGTGGAGAAGCCGAGGAGCGGCGGGATGGGCGCCCTCGGCGGCTGACCGCCGACCGTCAGACCGGCTGACGGGCTGGCGGGTCAGGTCAGAGGGTCGACCGTCCGGGTGACGACGACGTGGGGCCCGATGCCGTCGATCTCGAACTCGTCCCCGTCTACCTCGAAGCCGGACCGCAGGTAGAACCCGAGGGCCGGCAGCCGGGCGTTGCACCACAGCTCGCCGCCGCCCTCCTCCGCCACGTGGGCCACCGACGCGTCGAGCATGGCCGTCCCGAAGCCCCGGCCACCCCTGCCGGGGTCGGTGGCCATGCCCCGCAGCCGCCACGCGGCCCGGGACTGCCGGTGGGGTCTCGCCTCCCGGTAGAGGGATGCGATCGCCACCAGCCGGTCGCCGTCGAAGGCGCCCAGATGCAGGGTCTCCGGGTGGTCGTCCCGCGAGTACACCGTCTGCTCGAAGCTCTGCCCCGGGCGGAGGACGGCGTGGCGCAGGGGCCGGGTCTCCTCGGCGGTGATCGGTCGGATGACGGGAGCGCTCACACCGACGATCATGGCCGCTGGACGGCGTCGCACCGCGCCACCCCACCTAAGGGCTACGAGGGGGCGCCCTCAGCCGGAGGCACGTGGTGGACGACCTCGCTGGCCAGCTCCCGGAGCTTCACGGGTATGCGCTGAGACGCCCGAGCGTTCTCCACTCCGACAAGCCTAGGACCGCCTTACCGCGTCGTTGGGAGGCGGGAGGGACGGGCCGCCTCGTAGGCGGTGATGTCGGCCTGGTGGCGGAGGGTGATGCCGATGTCGTCGAGGCCCTCGAGGAACCGCATCTGGGTGAAGTCGTCGAGGGGGAACGTGGTGGCGATGCCGGCGGCGGGGGCGGCCAGGGTGCGGGCGGCGACGTCGACGGTGATCGCGAGGGTGGGGTCGGCCTGGACCGCATCGAGCAGGGCCCGGCAAACGTCCGGCGCGACCTCCACCGGGAGCAGCCCGGCCTTGGTGCAGTTGGACCGGAAGATGTCGGCGAACCGGGGGGACACGACGACCTTGAACCCGTGGTCGAGCAGGCCCCACACCGCGTGCTCCCGGGACGAGCCGGTCCCGAAGTTGGACCCGGTCACGAGGATGACGGCGCCGGCGTGCTCGGGCCGGTTGAGGACGAAATCGGGGTCGCGTCGCCAGTCGGAGAACAGGCCCTCGCCGAAGCCGGTGCGCTCGACCCGCTTCAGCCACACGCTGGGCATGATCTGGTCGGTGTCGACGTCGGAGCGGTCGAGGGGGACGGCGGTGCCGGTGACGGTGACGACGGCTTCCATGGTCATCGAACCTCCTCTGGGGAAGCGAAGTGGCCGGCGATGGCGGTGGCAGCGGCGACCGCCGGCGACACCAAGTGGGTGCGTCCCCCCGGTCCCTGGCGGCCCTCGAAGTTGCGGTTCGACGTAGAGGCACACCGCTCGCCCGGCGCCAGCTTGTCGGGGTTCATCCCCAGGCACATCGAGCAGCCGGCGGCCCGCCACTCGAAGCCGGCGTCGAGGAAGAGCCGGTCGATCCCTTCCGCCTCCGCCTCCGCCTTCACCCGCATGGAGCCGGGGACGACCATGGCCCGCATCCCGGGCGCCACCTGGCGACCGCCGATGACCGCCGCCGCCGCCCGCAGGTCCTCCAGGCGGGAGTTGGTGCAGGAGCCGATGAAGACGGCGTCGACGGGGACGTCGCGCAGGGCCGTGCCGGCCGTGAGACCCATGTAGGTGAGGGCCCGCCGTCCGGCCTCGGCCTGGATGGGGTCGTCCATCGAGTCGGGGTCCGGGATGCGGCCGTCGAGCGGTGCCACCTGGGAGGGGTTGGTGCCCCACGACACGTGCGGCACCACGGCCGCGGCGTCGAACACGACCTCCTTGTCGAAGGTGGCGCCGGCATCGGAGGCGAGCGATCGCCAGTCGTCGAGGGCTTCGTCCCAGGCGGGACCAGTGGGCGCGTGGGCCCGTCCCTGCAGCCAGGCGAAAGTGGTGTCGTCGGGGCTGACCATGCCCGCCTTGGCCCCCGCCTCCACCGACATGTTGCAGATCGTCATCCGGCCCTCCATTGACAGGGCCCGGATGGCCGACCCCCGGTACTCGACGATGTGGCCCACGCCACCGCCCGTCCCGATGCGGCCGATGATGGTGAGGATGACGTCTTTGGCGGTGACGCCAGCGGGCAGGTCGCCGTCGACGGTGATGGCCATGGTTCCCGGTCGGCGGGCGGGCAGGGTCTGGGTAGCGAGGACATGCTCGACCTCGCTGGTGCCGATGCCGAAGGCGAGGGCGCCGAAGGCCCCGTGGGTGGACGTGTGGCTGTCGCCGCAGACGACCGTCATGCCCGGCTGGGTGAGGCCCAGCTCGGGGCCGATGACGTGGACGATGCCCTGTCCGGGCGACCCCATGGGGTGGAAGGTGATCCCGTACTGGGCGCAGTTGTCGGTGAGCGCCTGTAGCTGGCGGGCGGAGACGGGATCAGCGAGAGGGAGGTCGAGGCCGACGGTGGGGGTGTTGTGGTCGGCCGTGGCCAGGGTGAGGTCGGGGCGGCGGACGGTGCGCCCGGCCAGGCGGAGGCCGTCGAAAGCCTGGGGGGTGGTGACCTCGTGGATCAGGTGGAGGTCGATGTAGAGCAGGTCGGGCTCGTCGCCGGTGCCGGCGTGGACCACGTGCTGGTCCCAGACCTTCTCCGACAGGGTCCGGGGTTGCACGTTTCCCATATATTGGGATACTGTTCTTGCCATATGGGAAGAGTATCGGGAATCGGCGTGCTCGACAAGTCAGTCTCCATCCTCGACGCGCTGGAGGGTGGTGCGTTGGGGCTCGTCGAGCTGATGGCGGCGACCGGCCTACCCCGGGCCACCGCCCATCGGCTGGCGGTGGCGCTGGAGGTCCACGGGCTGGTGAAGCGGGACGGCGACGGGCGGTTCGCGCTCGGGCCCCGGCTGACCGGGCTGGAGCTGCCGGTGCGGGCCCGTCCCGCCCTGGAGCGGTTGCGGGACGCCACCGGCGAGAGCGTGCAGCTCTACATCCGCCGGGGCGACCGCCGGCTGTGCGTGGCGTCGCTGGAGTCGCCCCACGGGCTGCGCACGATCGTCCCGGTGGGAGCGTCGCTGCCCCTGGAGGTGGGCTCGGCGGGCAAGGTGTTGCGGGGAGAGGGGCCGGGGGTGGCCGAAAGCGTCGAGGAGCGCGAGCGGGGCGTGGCGTCGGCCAGCGCCCCGGTGTTCGGCCCCGGCGGCGACGTCGTAGCCGCGGTGTCGGTGTCCGGGCCCATCGAGCGGACATCCCGTTCGCCGGGCGATCGGTACGGGCCGGCCCTCGTCGAGGCCGCCCGAGCGGTGGAACAGGAGTTGCGGGGGCGATGACGGGGGATCGGTGGGAAGCCTGTTTGAAGGGGCCGACATATCGGTGGAGAACATGCGGAAATCTCGCGTATCCGCAGCTCAACGGCACCGTTGCGACCTGTGCGCGGCAGCTTTCGGGCGTCTGAGCGCTCTTCGCGGGAGCGTTACTGTCGCACCCGATCGGTAGACCTTGTTGGGATAGCGACTGCGTTCGATCCATAGGAGGCGAGAAGCGATGGCCGGATTGACGAAGAGGCTCGGATGCCCGATCTGAGGCCCGAGGAGCCCGCTCAGACGGTCCTGACAGTCTCCGACAGCGACGAAGAATCAGCTGAGGTCTCCGTCAGACCGTGGGACGCCGTGTCCCAGGAGGAGCTTCGGGCACTAGAGACCCGGGCGAGAGCCAGGATGGCTGATCCCGAATACCTACGGAGGGTCAAGGCAACCGACGACCTGGCCCGAAGGCTCCTCGACGGGGAGCTGTAGCTTCGCGCTGTTGTGGCTGGGCGATGGCGGATCGTGTACGAGGACGCACTCGTTGGCTGGATTACCCGCGACAGTCCATCGCGGCCTGAGATCTGCGGCGCGATCGAATGGATCAAGCGCTGCAAATCGCTGGGCCCGCCCACGAGCGGATCGATCCGATCGATCGATCCGGATCGTCCGGACGACTTGCTCGCCGCCATCCCTGAGGCGAACACCGACGTGCTCTACATGGCGTACGAGGGCTCGGACGAGTCGATCATGTTGGTGAGGGATTTCACCTCCAGGTGATGTCGAGGTCGAGGGCGCGTTGTCAGCCCCCGGCCGTCACCAGTTCGGAGGGGTGACCAGCCGGCAGGCCTCCACCAGGGCGGCGGAGAAGGCCGGGGGGTCGGTGACGAACACCCCGTGGTCGCCGTCGACGGGGACCACCCGGGCGCCGGGGACGGCTCCGGCCAGGGCCAGCTGGCGGGCGGCGGGGACCAGCGCGTCCCGCGACGTGACCACCACCGCCGTCGGCACGTCGACCTCCCCGATCCACGCCGTCGACGAGAACCGCCCCAACGCGGCCGCCCACCCGAGCATCACCGACGGCCGATGGCGGGCCAGCTCCGCGTCCGCCCATCCAGCCCACGGCGACCCCGCGAACCGCCGCCGCAACGTGCCGCCGACGAACCTCCTGGCCACCGCCGGCGCCACCCGGGCGCCGATCGCGGCCGCCGGCAGGGTCGCCGACGACGCCCGCTCCCGCATGGACACCGCGAACTCGGCGGCGGTGGCGGCCAGCACCAATCCCGCCACCCGATCCGGATGCTGGCGCCACACCAGCTGCGCCACCGCCCCGCCCATCGAGTAGCCGAGGGCCACGAATCGCCCCACACCCATCCCGTCGGCCACCGCCACCACGTCGTCGGCCAGGTCCTCCAGCCGGCAGCGGCCGTCCAACGGAGTGCCCCGGGCGTAGCCCCGGTGCTCCACCGACACCACGCCGAACCCGGCTCCCGCCAAACCCGTGAACACCCCGAACCAGTTGAGGTCGGCGGCCGCCGTCAGCCCGTGCAGCAAGAATACCGTCGGCGCACCTGAAACCTCCCGGACGAACGTCGCCCCCACCAGACGCCCGGGGGGGAGGGGCGGTTCAGCCCTCGACGTCGAGGATCTCGACCGTGAGCGTGGCACGGGGCGCTTCGTAGTCCACCCTGTCTCCGGTGGAGTGGCCCATCAGGGCCTGGCCCAGGGGGGAGGCGGGCGAGATGACCGGCAGGTCGTCGCGGCGCTCCTCGATGTTGCCGACCAGGTAGCGCTCGACCTCGTCGTCGCCCTGGTAGCGCAGCGACACGATGCTGCCGCTGGTGACCCGGCCGCTGCTGTCGCCGCCTTGGATGATCTGGGCCTTGTCGAGCAGCTGGGTGAGCTGGCGGATGCGCAGCTCCATCCGGCCCTGGTCCTCCCGGGCCGCGTGGTAGTCGGCGTTCTCGCTGAGGTCGCCCAGCTCGCGGGCGGTCTGGATGCGATTGGCGACCTCGATCCGACCCCGGGTGGTGAGATCGTCGAGCTCCTCCCGGAGCCGCTCGTAGGCAGCCTGGGAAAGCTGGGTGTCGTGCATTCCCCCGACGGTACCTGCCGCCGAAAGATCGACGGTTCCCCGTGCCGGTCGTAGGACGGTTGGCTACACTCCAGGGCGGCATGGCCCGCTTCTCGATTCCCGTACTCCCGTAGCGCACGCCGCCCGGCTGGCGTGTGCTCGACCGTCCGCCCCTCGTGGGCGGTTTTCTTTTTCTGAGAGCCCCAAGTCAGGCAACTAGTGGGACACAACATCGCTGTCATCGGTGGCGACGGGATCGGTCCGGAGGTGGTGGCCGAGGCCCTGAGGGTCGTGCGCGCCCTCGGCGTCGACCTCGACACCGTCCCCTACGACCTGGGCGGCCACCGTTACCTGCGCACCGGTGAGGTCCTGCCCGACAGCGTCCTCGACGAGTTGCGCAACGTCGACGCCATCCTCCTGGGTGCCGTCGGCTCGCCCACGGTCACCCCCGGCCTCCTCGAGCGGGGACTTCTGCTCCGCCTGCGCTTCGAGCTCGACCTCTACATCAACCTGCGCCCGTTCCAGTCACCCGCGACCGGCCCACGGTGCGATCGACGCCATCGTCGTGCGGGAGAACACCGAGGGCGTCTACGCCGGCGAGGGCGGCGTCTTGCGCAAGGGCACCCCCCACGAGATCGCCACCCAGGGGTCGGTGAACACCCGGCGGGGCGTCGAACGGTGCGTCCGGTTCGCCTTCGCCCAGGCCGAGGCCCGGCCCCGCCGCCACCTGACCCTGGTGCACAAGACCAACGTCCTCGCCTTTGCCGGCGACCTCTGGCAGCGGACGTTCGACGAGGTGGCGGCCGAGCACCCCGATGTGACCACCGCTTACTGCCACGTCGACGCGGCCTGCATCTACCTGGTCGAGTCACCGGCCCGGTTCGACGTGATCGTCACCGACAACCTCTTCGGCGACATCCTCACCGACCTGGCGGGGGCGGTCGCGGGAGGGATCGGCGCGGCCGCGTCGGCGAACCTCAACCCCGACCGCACCGGACCGTCGCTGTTCGAGCCGGTCCACGGCTCGGCGCCCGACATCGCCGGCACCGGCCGGGCCAACCCGATCGCCGCCATCCGCTCGGCGGCCATGATGCTCGACTTCCTGGGCGAGGCCGACGGCGCCCGCCGCATCTTCGACGCCTGTGCGGCCGTCGTCGCCGGTGGTGTCACCGGCACCACCACCGACATCGGAACCGCCGTTCTAGAAAGGTTGAAGGGCTAATGCCACTGCAAACGGTCGACCGCATCTGGATGGACGGCGAACTGGTCGCCTGGCAAGACGCCAAGGTCCACATCCTCACCCACTCCCTCCACTACGGCAGTGGGGTGTTCGAGGGCATCCGGGCCTACAGCACGGCCCGGGGGGCGGCCGTGTTCCGCCTCACCGACCACATCCACCGGCTGTTCGACAGCGCCAAGGTGTACCTGATCGACATCCCCTACTCGCCCGAGGACCTCATCGAGGCGGTCAAGGACACGGTTCGGGTCAACCACCTCGACGCCTGCTACATCCGGCCCATCGTCTACCTGGGCTACGGGGAGATGGGGCTCAACCCGCTGCCGTGCCCGGTCAACGTGTCCATCGCGGTGTGGCCGTGGGGGACCTACCTGGGCGACAAGGGCATCCAGGAAGGCGTCCGCTGCAAGATCTCCAGCTGGCAGCGCCACGACCCCAACGCGGTGCCGGTGGCGGCCAAGGGGACGGGGATGTACGGCAACTCGTCGATGGCCAAGGTGGAGGCCCTCAAGGCCGGCTACGACGAGGCCATCCTCCTGTCCCCCCAGGGCTACGTGAGCGAGTGCACCGGCGAGAACCTGTTCATCGTCAAGAAGGGCCGCATCCTCACCCCGCCGGTGGCGGCGGGGGCGCTGGAGGGCATCACCCAGGACTCGGTCAGCACCATCGCCCGCGACCTGGGCTACGAGGTGGCCGAGTCCAACCTGCTGCGCACCGACCTCTACCTGGCCGAGGAGGCGTTCCTCACCGGCACCGCGGCCGAGGTCGTCCCCATCCGCTCGGTCGACGACCGCGAGATCGGCGAGCCCGGGCCCATCACCAGGGCCATCCAGGAGACCTACTTCGCCACCGTCCGGGGCGAAGTCGACCGCTACAAGGACTGGCTCGAGCACGTCAACGCTTGATTTCCTTTGGGCATAGAGTCCGCTGACATATGGCCGCTCCCGAGAACGTGCCCGTCCGGTTGGCCGACAAGGCCCGTTCGGGGACGCCCATCCCGCCGGCCAAGGCGTGGAAGGCGGTGCGGCCGGGCGACCTGGTCGGACGCCAGCCGGGAGGGCCAAGCTCGGGCGTCAGGGCCCCGACCAGGGCTACGCGCTCGTGCTGGTCCGCCGCTTCGAGGACCGCCTGCAGCTGGCGCCGGGGGAGCACGCCCACGACGTCGAGGCGGGGTGCGTGGGCGTGGCCCTGGCCCGGGCGTCGCTGTTCGGACGGGCGCCGGTGATCCACGACCTCGAGCTGGCCTTCACCGTCTGGGGTTACCTGGGTGACGCCCCGCCCGAGCTGGTCACCTACCGCAGGCCGCTGTTCGCGGGGGCCTCGCACCACTACTGGGACCAGCGCAAGATCGTCGACCGGGTGCCGGAGGCGACGCTGCGGATGACGCCGGCCCAGGTCCGCCAGCGGCTCTCCGACTGGCGCAGCCTCCTGCTCGTCGTCTGACCATGGACGCGGCCGCGATGGCCGCCCGCCTGGAGGCTGAGCTGCGGGCGGAGGGGACGCCCGAGCGGGCCGAAGGCGAGAAGCGCTACCTCAAGTCCGACCTCGACTTCCTCGGGGTGACGATGGGGCACGTGCGACGAGCGGTCCGCCGCCTGGACCCGTCCCTCGACCGGAACGGCCTACAGGCCCTGGTCGAGGCCCTGTGGGACTCGCCGGTGTTCGACCGCCGGCTGGCCGCCGTGATCCTGCTCGAGGCCCGGGCCGACCTTCTCGAACCCTCCGACCTCCGGCTGGTGGAGCGCCTGGTGCGGTTGTCCCACACGTGGGCGCTGGTGGACGTCCTCGCCGGCGACGTGGCGGGGACGATCCTCGTCCGCCACCCGCGGGCGGTGGCCGAGCTCGATCGGTGGGCCGTCGACGACGACTTCTGGGTCCGCCGTTCCGCCTTGCTCGCGCTCCTGACGCCGATGAAGCGGGGCCTGCCCCTCGACCGGTTCCTCGGCTACGCCGACGCCATGCTCGACGAGAAGGAGTTCTTCATCCGCAAGGCCATCGGCTGGGTCCTGCGGGAGGAGAGCAAGCGCCGGCCGGACGAGGTGGTGGCCTGGCTCGGCCCCGCACCCACCGGGCGTCGGGCGTGACCATGCGGGAGGCGGTGAAGTACGTGTCCCCCGAGGACCGCGAGTCGCTGATGGCCGCCTACCACGAGCGCCGCCACCTACGGCGCTCGTCGTGGCCAGGGCCTCAGTAGGCCTTGGCCACCACCGCCACCAGACCGTCCTCGGCGGACGACATCGGCACCGAGCCGTCGGCCCGCTGGAGGCAGCGGACGGTCAACGCGTCCTTGGCCAGCTCGTCCTCGTGGCCCCGGATCTCGTCCCACGGCACCCGGACGAACCCGGACGCAGCCGCCTCCCGGGCCTCGGCCAGGGTCGAGGCCGACGTCGTGCGCGCCTCCAGCCGCTCCTGGGCCTGGCGGAGAAGCGACGCCTGGATCTCGTCCAGCACCCGCACGACCGTGGCCGCCAGACCGTCGAGCGACACCGGCTCCTTGCCCGGCGTGTCCCGGCGCACCAGGGTGGCGGTGCCGGCGGCCACGTCCCGGGCGCCGATCTCGATGCGGACGGGGACGCCCTTGACCTCCCACTCCACCGCCCGCCGGCCGAAGCCGGTTGCCACCCGATCGTCGAGCTCCACCCGCACGCCGGCCGCCCGTAGCTCGTCGGCCAGGCCCGCCGCCCGCGCCCCGGCCCCGTCCTCGTCCCGCACCAGGAGGATCACCGCCTGAATGGGGGCCAGCCGGGGCGGACGCGGAGCCCGGCGTCGTCGCCGTGGCCCATGATGAGCGCCCCTACCAGCCGGGTGGTGGCGCCCCACGACGTCTGCCAGGCGTGCTCGGTCGACCCGCTGTCGGACTGGAAGGTGATGTCGAACGCCTTGGCGAAGTTCTGGCCCAGCTCGTGGCTGGTGCCCATCTGGAGGGCCTTGCCGTCGCCCATCATCCCCTCGATGGTGTAGGTGGCGTCCGCGCCCGCGAACCGCTCCCGCTCCGTCTTGCGCCCCACGACCACCGGGAAGGCCAGCACCTCGCGGGCGAAGTCCTCGTACACGTCGTGGAGGATGCGCAGGGCATAGGCCCGGGCCTCCTCCTGGGTGGCGTGGGCGGTGTGGCCCTCCTGCCAGAGGAACTCGGTGGTGCGCAGGAAGATCCGGGGCCGCAGCTCCCAACGCACGACGTTGGCCCACTGGTTGATGAGCAGGGGCAGGTCGCGGTAGCTCTGCACCCACTTGGCGAAGAAGACGTTGATGATCGTCTCGCTGGTGGGGCGCACGACCACCGGCTCCTCCAGCTCCTTGCCCCCGGCGTGGGTGACGACGGCCAGCTCGGGGCTGAAGCCCTCCACGTGCTGGGCTTCCTTGCGCAGGTAGGACTCGGGGATGAAGAGGGGGAAGTAGGCGTTCTTGGCGCCGGCGGCCTTGATGCGGTCGTCGAGCTCGCGCTGCATGCGCTCCCAGATGGCGTAGCCGTAGGGACGGATCACCATCGTGCCTCGCACCGGCCCCGTCTCGGCCATCTCCGCCTTGGCCACCACGTCCTGGTACCACTTGGGGAAGTCCTCGGACTGGGGGGTGAGCACGGGCGCCTTTGCCATCGCCCGGAGGGTAGTTGAGGCCCCGCGCCCGGCCGCCAGGGCCACCGTATGCTCCCGTCGTGGCCTACGACGGACCGGGACTCGGTGCCCGGCTCGCCGATGCTCTCCGTGCCGCTTGTCACCCGCGAGGACCCCGGCCTTCGTCTGTCGCGGTGATGGACATGAGTGCGCTGGCGTGGATGGTCGAGGCGGTCGTGCCGCCGGCCATGCCGCTCGTGCGCGTCCAAGCCGCCGACGTCGCCGTCGACGCGCTCCTCGATCGCGGCTCTTCGAACAGGAGGGGCGCTCGCTGGTCCGCCTGGCCCGGCTGTTCGTCGACGACCGCAACGCGGCCGAGGACCTGGTGCAGGAGGCGTTCATCCGCCTGGCCCGCGCCAGCGGGCGCATCGAGGACCCGGCCAAGGCGGCGGCCTACCTGCGGTCGATCGTGCTCAACCTGGCCCGCGACCACAACCGCCGCGGCCTGGTCTCGCTCCGCCACCGCCTTCCCCTCGACGACGACCGGGCGTCGGCGGAGGACGAGATCGTGCTCCGCGACGACCAGCGCCAGGTCATCGACGCGCTCCGCGACCTGCCCCACCGCCAGCGGGACTGCGTCGTGCTGCGCTACTACCAGGAGCTCGGCATCGACGACATCGCCGCCACGCTGCGGATCTCCCGGAACTCGGTCAAGACCCACCTCCAGCGGGGCCTGGCGGCCCTGGAGTCGAGGCTCGGCCAGGCGGCCGAGGCCGCGGCCGCCGAGGAGCAGCGATGACCCTCCTGGAGGATCGCCTCCATCAGGCTCTGCTCGACGGCGCGGCGGCCGTCGACGAGAGCCCCGACCTGTTCGCGCGGGTGCGCCTGAGCATCGAGGACGACCGACGCCTGCGCCGCCAGCGGCGGAGGTCCGGCGTCATCGCCGTCTGCGCCGGGGCCGGGCTGGGCGCCCTTCTCATCGCCGTCACCGACTACCGACAAGGAGAGCTGCTCATGGACTGGTGGGTGCTCGAACTGCTCGCCAACGCCCTGCTGGTTGGCGTGGCCCTGTGGCTGGGGCCGCTCATCAAGCGCTTCGGCAAGAGCTACGCCGCCGACGTGTTCCGGGCCAACCCCCGCACCGGCAAGAGCTTCATCGTGCTGACCGACATCGCCTACTACCTGATCTTCTTCTCCTACATCCTGTTCACGGTGAGCTTCCAGGCCAAGGGCGATTGGGGGGCGACCGTCGCCGGGCCCCAGCTGCAGCACGAGACGGCCCGGGTGGCCGGCATCCTGCTCATCCTGGGCCTGCTGCACGGGCTGAACCTCATCGCCCTCCCGGTGATGGGCCGGCTGCTGACCCTGAACCGGCACCTCGACCAGAGCCCGCCGGTACCGTTGGCGGCACCTGCGCCGTCGGCGCCGGCCGCGCCGTCGGACTGAGGCCCGTCCGACCATGATCCTCGTCGTGTTGGCGATGCTCGTGGCTTTCGCCGCGGTCGCCGCGCTCGGCGGGGCGGGCCTACTGAGCGCGGGTCGGACGCGCCTGGCCGCGGTCCCGGTGGTTGCCGCCGTGGGCGTAGTCGTGGCCCTGGTCGTGGGGGCGGTCGTCCTGGGCGGGTTCCGGGGCGCGTCCCACGAGGAACCGGGCGAGCCCCCCAGGGCGACGCCGCCGACGACCGCGCCGACGGTGGCGACGACGATCTCCGCCCTCCCGGCGATCCCGCCCGGCCCCGACCTCCGGGTGGTGGCGGTCTTAGCGGCCGAGGAAGGGCGGCTGGCCCCCTACCCGGTCGTCGACGGCCTCCCCGCCGAGGGGGTGGTGCGGGTGGTGGCCAGCGGGTTCGACGGCTTCGAGGACGGCATCGTGGCCCAGTGTGTGGTCGTGCCCGACGTGGAGGACGCGTGCGGCCGCCGGTCGCCGGTCCAGTTCGACGACGGGGGACGGGCCGACTTCCAGCTGCTGGTGTCCGACACGGTGGACCGCGGCCGGTGCCGGGTGGGCGGGGCGACTTGCCTGCTGCGGGTCACCGGCTCCGTCAGCGGCCGCCTGGGCACCGTCCAGACCGTGTTCGTCGACCGGGGTCTGCGGGCGCCGGTGACCCTCGATCCCGCCGCCGAGCAGGGGCGGGCCTACCGGGTGGCGCTCGAGGTGACCGGCCTCGACCCGGGCACCGAGGGGGTGGCCGTCGTCTGTGGCCCCCAGGGGGCCTACATCGCCCGCGGCTGCGCCGCCGGCGGGGCGACCTTCGTGGTCGCGGCGGACGGAACCGGTGCAGCCACAGTGGCGGTGGGCAGCCCCGGCGTCGGGGCCGATCGGGTCCGGTGCGGGCCCCGCCGGGACTGCGGGGTATGGGTGTTCGTGGGCGACGGTCACCTGGTGGCGTCGGCCGTGCCGATCCGCTTCCCAATCGGTGCCGGCGCGTCGTACGACTCCGGCCGCCTGGCCGCGGGCCTGGGCATCGCCCTCGCCCTGTTCGCGGCCGCCGTCCTCATGGCCGTGACTACAGACTGGACCAAGCCCACCGAGGCGGATGCCCCCGCCCTCGAGCGCGCCGACCTGGAGACGTCGGCCAGCCTGGACGACCTCTTCGGCACCGACGCCGAGCTCGAAGAGCGCGACCCGATTCTCTGGTAGCTGTCACCCGGTCGGGCCCGTCGCTCGTCTGTCTGGGCATGACTCCCAAACTGCTCCGAGTGGCGGTGGCCGCAGTTGCCCTCGCCACACTCACGGTGGCGTGTGGCGACGACGATTCGTCGACCACCGCCGCCCCCGACCCCACCCCTACCACCCCGTCCGAGTCCGTTCGCATCACCGCACCGGCCGCGGGTGCCACCGTGACCAGCCCGGTGAAGGTGGCGATGTCCGCCACCGGCTTTGTCATCGAGCCCGCCGGTGCGCCCCGGCCCGGCGCCGGCCACTTCCACGTCATGGTCGACGTCGACTGCGTGGCCGCCGGCCAGCCCATCCCGGTCGGGGCCGCCGGCTTCAACCACTTCGGGAAGGCCCAGACCGAGGCCGACCTGGAACTGGCCCCCGGCGAGCACACCCTGTGCCTGCAGGCCGGCGACGGGACCCACCTCGCCCTCGACCTGACCGACACGGTGACCTTCGTGGTGGCCCCGTCGTGAGCGCCCGGAGGCCACCCGCCACCCTGGCCGCGGCGGGGCTGGTCCTGGTCGTGGTGATGTTCGTCGGCATGGCCGTGGCCGACGCCGCGTGGGGGTGGGAGGGCGCCGCCAGCGCCCTCTATGGCGTGGGCAGCATCCTCCTCGTGGTCTCGGCCGGCCTGGTCGTCGCCACCCAGGTCGGGCTGAGCCGGCTCCACGGCGGGCTGGGCCGGATGGCAATGATCGGCGTGGGCGTCAGCGCCCTGGGGGCCCTCCTCAGCTTCGTGTCGTGGGCCGTGGTGGTGTGGGCCACCGTCCTCGGCGTGGGGACGCTGCTCTTCGGTGTCCCGCTCCTCCGCCGGGGGCGCGTTCCCCGGGTCCCCGCGCTGGTGCTGACCTACGCCGCCCCTGCGGTGGCGGTCGCGGCCTGGGCCGGCGCCGTGCTCTCCGGCGGCGAAGAGTCCTCGGTCATCATCGCGGTGGCCGAGTCGGTGGCGGGGGCCGCCATCCTGGTCCTGGCGTGGGGACTGACCGGCGTGGGCCGGTGGATGGGCTTGGCGGCGGCGGACCCGGTCCCCTCGAGCATGACCGGCTGACCGTGGGTACCGCCTACCGTTGACCTCGTGTCCGCCGACCCGAAACGCGAGGTCCGGGTCCGCTTCGCCCCCGCTCCGACCGGGTTCCTGCACGTCGGCAGCGCCCGCGCCGCCCTCTTCAACTGGCTCTACGCCCGCCACACGGGTGGCACCTTCGTCCTGCGCATCGAGGACACCGACCCCGAGCGCTCCCGCGACGACCTGGTGGAGGGTATCGAGCGCTCCCTGAAGTGGCTCGGCCTTGACTGGGACGAGGGGCCCTACCGGCAGTCGCAGCGCATGCACCTCTACGCAGAGGCGGCCCAGCGGCTGGTGGCGGCCGGCCTGGCCTACTACTGCGACTGCACCAAGGACGACATCGCCGCCCGCAATCCCACGGGCGGCTACGACGGGTTCTGCCGGGAGCGCGGCCTGGGGCCGGGGCCAGGCCGGGCCCTGCGTTTCCGCACCCCCGACCAGGGGGACACCGTCGTCCACGACGTCATCCGGGGCGACGTCGTCTTCGAGAACGCCAACCTGGAGGACTTCGTGATCCTCCGGGCGGGGGGAGAGCCCATGTTCATCCTGGCCAATGCGGTCGACGACGCCGACATGGCGATAACCCACGTCCTCCGGGGCGAGGACCTGCTGTCGTCGACCCCAAAGGTCCTCCTCCTGCGCCACGCCCTCGGTTACGCCGCCGAGGACGACCCTCTCTACGGCCACCTGCCGGTCATCGTCAACGAGAAGCGTCAGAAGCTGTCCAAGCGGCGCGACGACGTGGCCGTGGAGGAGTTCCGGGAGCGGGGCTACCTGCCCGAGGCCATGCGCAACTACCTGGCCCTGCTCGGGTGGGGCCGCCCAGCGGCCAGGAGATCATGCCCATCGCGGACATGGTGGAGGAGTTCCGGCTGGAGGACGTGCGGCCGTCGCCCGCCTTCTTCGACGTCCAGAAGCTCGACCACGTCAACGCCGAGTACATCCGGGCCCTGCCCGCCGATCACCTTCGTCCGGGACTCGCTGCCGTGGCTCGAGGCCGATCCCCCGTGGCCGCCGGAGAACTTCGACCTGGCCGCCTTCGAGGCCATGGCCCCGTTCGTGCAGGAGCGGGTGCGGACCCTGTCGGAGGTGCCGGGGGTGGTCGACTTCCTCTTCCTCGACCAGCCCGAGTTCGACGCCGACGCCTGGGAGAAGGGCGTGGTGAAGGTCAAGGACGCGGCCGGGTTGCTCGCCGACGCGGCCGCCGTCTACGCCGCCCTGCCGGAGTGGACGGCACCCGCCCTCCACCAGGCCACGTTGGAGGTGGGGGAGGCCCACGGGCTGAAGCTGGGCAAGGCCCAGGCCCCCATCCGGGTGGCCGTCACCGGGCGGACGGTCGGGCCGCCCCTGTTCGAGTCGTTGACCGTGCTCGGCCGCGAGCGCACACTCGAACGAGTGCAGGCGGCGAGAGCGAGGTTGGACGGGGCGTGATCCTGGCCTACCCGGCGCTGAAGGTGGCCCTGAAGGTCGTGGCCGGCGTGGTGTTCCTGGCGATCCTCTACCTGCTCGTGACCTTCGTGCAGGTGTACCGGGCCGCCGGCCGGGACGAGGCCCAGCCGGCCGAGGCCATCGTCGTGTTCGGCACCGCCCAGTACGACGGGGAGCCGTCGCCGGTGCTGGCCGCCCGCCTCGACCACGCCATCGAGCTCTACGAGCAGCACCTGGCGCCGGTGGTCGTCGTCACCGGCGGCAACCAGCCCGGCGACCGCTTCACCGAGGCCGCCGCCTCCGCCAACTACCTCCTCGAACATGGCATCCCCGACGAGGACGTGCTGCGGGAGGTTTCGGGGACGTCGTCGTGGCAGTCGCTGGCGGCGGTGTCGGAGTTCCTGGCCGAGCGTGACATCAACGAGGTGCTGCTGGTGTCCGACCCCTTCCACTCCCTGCGGATCTCGGCCATGGCCGACGAGCTGGGCCTCGAGGCCCACGCCTCGCCCACCCGTACCAGCCCCATCGCGGGGCTGACGGAGGTGGGTTACATGGCCCGGGAAACGGTGGCGGTGGCGGTCGGCCGCATCATCGGGTTCCGCCGCCAGGCGAACGTGGAACGGGTGGTGCTGGACGAGTAACCGGTTGGGGCTGTGAGGTAGGCTGGAGCGCCTTTTCGGGGGTGGTGTAATCGGTAACACAGCAGGTTCTGGTCCTGTCGTTGAGGGTTCGAGTCCTTCCCCCCGAGCCACTCGATTGTGACGAAGCCCCAGGTCACAAGCCTGGGGCTCGTCGCTTCCGCGGACCAGATGGCACGAGGTTCCGCTCGTGGTCACGACGCTTGGTCACGGACGACGCCACGGCGGCCTGGGCCGGGCCGCCGTACCTTTCTCGCAGTGGTCATGCCGGAGGAAGTCGTGGTGCCGCTGACGCTCCTGAGCGGAGCGCCGGACTTGACCCGGACGCGGCGAACGGCGGAGGACAACTCGTCGTGCGTGCGCTCGAGGAGGGACCTCGGCGGCGGGCGGCCCCCTTCGGAGACGAGCGCGGCCACCCCTGTCCAGTACGTGTCGAGCCAGTGCGGCGCCGCTGACCGCGGTGCCGACCGACAGCGAGCGCGCCCCCCACCACAGGATCTCGATTCGGAGGCCAGATCAGCGGCGTCGCGCCTCGGCCCAGATGCCAGTCGCGGTGCTTGAGCGCGAGGCACTCCCCAAGCTGCATGCCGGTCTCGGCCAGCGTCTCGAAGAGCAGCCGGTCCGCAGCGAGCACATCGGCGCTCCCGTGACGGCGTGAGCCGGTCCGCAGTCCTCCAGGATGGTGCGGACCTCCTAGGGCTTGAGCACCGGCGGCCCGATGCGACGCCGGCGAACCCGGACGACGGGCACACGGTGCTGGCGGTGGTTCTCCAGATGGGCCAGCACGCCTCTACCCGGTCTCGCCATCGCCCGCCCACCTTGTAGAGGACCTGGGCGACGGCGACGCCGGTCAGCGGCGCATCGATGAGCCGGCCGTTACGTGACGCACTTCTGTGCTTCGCTGACTGCATCATCCCTTGGATGCACCGATCCGCGTACTTCTCGGGGTGGTTAGCCGCCGCACGGTCCTTCGCTCGAGCCATTGGAGGTAATGGGATGTCGACCTCGACGCTCAATTGGGTCTTCGCCAGGCACGCCCATCCCATCAGCGCCTGGAGCCGTTGGGCCTCAACACCGCTGGTCGTCGTGCCCCTCTGGTATCGACGGAGCTGGACCGCACTGCCCATCGCGGCATGGATGATTATCAACCCCATCATCACACCCCCAGCGACCGACGATCACGCGTTCGCAACCCGCGCCATCCTTGGAGAGGAACAATGGATCGCTGACCCCATTAAGCGCCGAGACATCATCGCCCTCAACGCGGCAGGCGCGGCCTGCCTGTCCGTAGCCGGCGTCGCCGCCTGGCGGCGTCGCCCCCTGCCGATGGCCGTCGCCATCGCCGGATCGATGGCGGTCATCCTGATGACGTGGCGCAGTTACGCTGACCTCTACGACACCCGGCTTATCCAACGCGGCCCGCTTGAGCTCGACCAGATCGCAAACGCGTTCGGACCACTAGGCCCACCATCTGCCGCGCCCTCGACCCCGACACCATCGGAGACCGCCGGCGCCGGATCCCGGCGGAAACCGCTGTCGCCGGGCTCTCCGGCATCGGCGTGGTTACCGCCAGCGTGATCGATAGCGCACCCGCGCGACGGCCGACGGCCCGACCATCCGTCGGGCCCTCCACTGGTTCCTCGTGGGCTTCGGAATACTCTTCTGTTTCCCGCGGCTGGGCGCCCTGCGATGATCGAGGTCGGACCGGGCAGAGGAAGTTGTCGGACGCCTACTCATCGACCGAGCAGGATCGACAGTGCTGGTCGCCCCGGAGGTGAGCCGTCGCCGCCAGCGTCTCTGTCGACGACGAGTCGGTTTCACACCGCGGCAGCCTCGCCGAGGTCGGGCACCGGGATCGGGACCGGTCCCTCCCACAGGGGGGCGACGCGGTCAAAGCCGATTGCTTGGAGCAGTCGTCGGAGGTTGCGCCGAGCACCGCCCACCGTGACCTGGCCGCCGGCCTCTCGGACCCGGCGGATTCCCGCCACCAGGACTCCGACCGCGGCCGAGTCCATGAACCGCACGTCGGACAGGTCGAGAAACAGGTCGTCGAAGGCGGTGCACGCCGCCATCGCGGCCCGCAGTTGGGGTGCGCTGGCCAGCTCGAGCGCACCTGAGAGCCGACAAACTGCTCCACCCTTCACGGCGGACTCGATGACGGCGTACACGGCTCCTCCTCGGGTCCGAGCATCGGATGCCTACCCCGAACAGCATGAAGGCGCCCGGTGACGATCCCAGGCCGGTTTCGTTGCGGTTGTGTGACGACGCTCAGCCGGGAGCGACTGCCGGGAAGGCGTCCCTCCCGAGCGGCGTCCCGGTGAGTGTCCCGTCGCCCCTGGGAACCTCGACAACCTTTCCGCCCACCGTGAACGTCACACCGGAGACCTGCGGGAACTCCGTCATCGTGTAGACGACCTGGGCAATGGCGAGGATCTGCTCGGCCCCTCCCGCCGCGGTGAACGACGCCCCCAGCTCGATCTCGACCAGGTTCCCGTCGTCCCCCGACGTGGCCAGGGCCAGGTTGGTACCGATCGCCGTCCGCAACCCTCGGGCAGCTTCCTCGGGGGTGGGGCCGGCCAGGAGCGCTCGCAGCGCCCACTCGGGGGTGGGCGCCGCCGGCGAGCTGCGGTCCACGCCGACGAGGTGCTCGCCCGACAGGAGGAACACCGTGACCGTGGCCGCGACCGGGATCGTCGTCGTCGCCGGCACCGTCTCCCCCGGCTCCAGCAGGTCGAACGGTACGTCCTCCGCCGGGATCGCCCGGGGAGAGGAGTCAGCCGGGACCCCGCACGCCGCCAGAGCGAGCAGGCCGATGGCCGCCAAAAGGGTCGGGCCGCGTAGAGTCATGGCCTCACAGGGAGCTGGACCACGAACCGTGCCCCGCCGGCGGGGGCGTCCTCGACCCAGACCCGTCCGCCGTGCAGCCGGACGTGCTCGCGGACCAGGGAGAGGCCCAGCCCCGTCCCGTCGCTCTCACCCCTGCGGCCGGCGGCCTCGCCCCTGGCGAAGCGCTCGAAGATCCGATCCCGGTCCCCGAGCGGGACCCCCTCACCCGAGTCCTCCACCGCCACCAGGACCCAGCCGTCGCTCCGCTCGACGCTCACCCGGCTGACGCCGCCGCCGTGCCGTCGGGCGTTGTCGAGGAGGTTGGCCACCACCCGCTCGAGCCGGCGCTTGTCGGCCCGCACGACCGCGTGTCCCACATCGGCCTCGATCTCGACCGGCACGACGCCGGTGGCGGGCGAACGCACCGCGTGCAGCACGAACTCGCCCAGGGACACGTCCTCGAACACGAGGTCGTTGATGCCGGCGTCGATGCGCGAGATCTCGAGCAGGTCCCCGACGAGGCGCTCGAAACGGGCGACCTCGCCCGAGAGCAGGTCGAGGCCCCGGCGGGCGCGCTCGGGCATCTCGTCCTGGCGCGCCACCACCACCTGCAGGGCCGCGGCCAGCGTCGTCAACGGCGAGCGCAGCTCGTGGCTGACGTCGGACGCGAAGCGGGCGTCGCGCTGGATCCGGGCCTGGAGCGCGTCGGTCATGCGATTGAACGACACGGCCATGCCCGTCAGGTCCGGGTCGCCGTCCTCGTCGAGACGAACATCGAGGCGACCACCGGCCACGGCCGCCGCCGCCGCCGACACCTCAGCCACTGGGGCGAGGACCCGGCGGGTCACCCATCTCCCCACGACCGCGCCGGCGACGATGGTGGCCATGGCGGCCGCGGCCAGCGAATTTCGCAGCACGGCCATCGTCCGGTCAAGCTCGGTGAGGGGGAACACCTCGAAGTAGGCTCCCTCCACCGCCGGCAAGGGGATCCCGACGGCCAGCTGGGGGACGCCCTGGAGCGTGAACCGCTGGCGGGCTGCGTCCCCTTTCGAGATGGCCTCCCGCAGCGCCAACGGGATGCTGTCGGGGCCCACCGCCACCGACGCTCCGAACCAGGTCCCCCGGCGCAAGAGCAGCGGATTGGACCCCGCCGGCAGCTCGACCGACCCCAGCAGCCGGGGGATATCGGGTGCCGGTGTGCGCAGAGAGTTCTTCACCAACCGGGCGTTGGCATAGGTCTGGCTCAGCAGGGACCGCTCCCGCTGGCGGACGAGGTAGCTCCGCGCCAGCTCGTATGTGAGGGTGGCCAGGCCGGCGGCGAGCAGCAGTGAGCCGAGGGCGAAGGCGGCGGTGACCCGGGTCCGCAGCCCGATCCGGTGCCGTGGGCGCCCCGCCGCCCCCGCTCGATCGGTGCTCACGGCTCGAGCTTGTAGCCCAGGCCTCGGACCGTGACGATGTGCCGGGGATGGGCGGGGTCGGCCTCGACCTTGGTCCTCAGGCGGCGGACGTGCACGTCGACCAGCCGGCCGTCGCCGAAGTACCCGTAGCCCCAGACCGTGTCGAGCAGCACCTCGCGAGTGAGGATGCGGCCGGGATTCTGCGCCAGCTCGCAGAGCAGGCCGAACTCCGTCTTGGTCAGCGAGACCTCGTTGCCCCCGACCCTGACCACACCCGCGTCCGGCAGGATCTCGAGGTCGTCGAAGACGAGGCTGGCCGGGCCGCTGGGTCGAGCCGATCGGCGGAGCAGGGCCCGAACCCGAGCCGACAGCTCCTTGGGAACGGCCGGCTTGACCATGTAGTCGTCCGCGCCCGCCTCCAAGCCGGCAACGACGTCGTGGCTGTCGGCGCGGGCGGTGAGAATCAGGATGGCGATGTCGTTCGAGGCCCGGAGCCGCCGGCAGAGCTCAAAGCCGTCCATCCCCGGCAACATGAGGTCGACGATCGCCACCTCGGCCGGACGCCGCTCGAGCGCCTCCAGGGCGGCCTCCGCGCTGTCAGCCTCCGCGACGGTGTTGCCCTCGTCCTCGAGGACGAGACGGAGCGAGGTGCGAATGCGCCGGTCGTCTTCGACGAGGAGGATGTGGGCGCCCACGGCTGTACATCATCGCTCAGGCGGAGCGCGCATAGGCAGCCAGGAGGGCGTCCTGGGCGACTTCGGAGCTGGCGTGGTAGGTCACCCGGCGGGCCCGATCCGGCGGGAGCAACGACTGCATGACGGCGAGGCCGGCCGCCCCGCCCTCGGTGAAGCCGGTCACCTCCCGCAGGTCGACACGAACGTGCTTGCACTGGCAGTTGAAGGCGCAGGTCGTGGCGCTGCTGAGGACGCCCACCGCCTTGCTGTCGAGCAGGCCGCGAACCGCAATGACGATGCAGTTGCCCTCCACGCCGACGCGCACATCGGCGGGGTCCTTGCTAGACGGGTCGTTGTCCATGGTCCTGCCTCGATTCTCGAGCGTCGGGTCACGTTCACGGGTGGTGTCGACTGTCCGACACCCAGGGGCTGTTTGCTCTGTCCTGGCCGGCCAGAGATGCGGCCAGCCGGGCATCGTGGGCACTCTCGGCCAGGAGCTCATAGCGGGCTGCGGCGAGCGCCCGGGCTGACTCGCGGCGCCGCGCCCCAATGGCGAAGGGAACAAGCCGAAACGCCATCCCGAGCACCGCGCACACGAGGCAGGCCGAAACGGCGAGGGCGACGGCTGATGCCAGTGGTGCGCTGCGGTTGAAGATCCCGGCACCGAACCCCACGATGGCGCCTACGAGCGCCCCCGCCTCGGCACCCTCTAGCACCGCTCGGCCGACCCGCGCCCGTGCCGCCTCGATTGGGACGATCCTCACCCGATGGGCCACCAGCGCCAAATGGTCGACCGGGAAGCCCGAGTCGGCGAGTTCGCCGACCGCGGCCTCAGCGCCCCGGTAAGTGTCGTAGGACGCGACGACGTAGCGGGCCTTTGCGCTGTCTACAGGCATGTGCCGTTCCTCCTGGCGTTCCTGTCGCGGGGGCCAAGCGGCCGCCGCCGCGACGGCGGCCCCCGCGCCGGGGGCGCCGCAGCACAGTGTGCGCGGCAGCGGCCCCGGCGCGATCCGGCTGTCGACCTGGCGGACCAGGACGGTTCCGCCTCTCGGGGCGGGCGAGTCGGCGACAGCCGTTGGGGAGATGCGGACCCTCGGCGGGCACTGGGTCGGCGCTGGTCTCATCGGGATTGCTAGCCAGTGATCGCAGCGGTCCCGGCGTCCGCGGAGAAGACGACCCGGGCATCCTCCAGCGAACGCACCGTCGGGATCAGCCTGTCGAAGCCACTCACCTCGAGCAGGCGCCGCACGGGTCCCTTGACGACCCATGCAGCAAGCGATCCCCCCCGAAGCTGGAGATCGCGGAAGCCGCACACCAGAGCCCCCAGACCTGCTGAATCCATGAAGGGCACCTGGCGGAGGTCGATGACTACTGCTTCCCCGCCCGGGACTGCTCGCAGCGTCGCCCGCAACTCCGAGGCGCTCGCCGAGTCGACGTCGCCACGCACCTGCAGCGTCGGCACTCCTTCGACGAGTCGCTCCTTGAGCTCGAACATCCACATCCCTCCTCGCTGTCGCCTCCGATCGATCTTGACGAGGTGATGTGACGACCACCGTTCGGAAATGCTGCGGTTCGGTGACGATCTCGACCGTTGAAAGCCGAGGACCCTCACCCCAGCGTGCCGGTCCTGGCTGCTGGTGGCGGGTGTCGGCACGACCTCGTTGCGGGAAGTGACAACGCGAGCGAACATGGTCTGTCGAACCGGGGGGTGAGCCGAGCTAGTGGATGAACCAGGGGCCGAGGAGCGAGCACCGCGGCCAGCAGGATCGAACCGATCCAACTCGGGCGAGGACGCCCCGGCGCGGACCGGGGCGAAGGCGTCCGCGATCGTCACCAGGCTGGTCAAGGCCCGTGTCCCCCTTCCGCTCGTCCTGATCGGTGTGGTTGTGGCCGTCGTTCTCCTCCTGGGCAGCCTCCTCTCCCGGGAGTCGGTCGACCTCGGCCCCGGCGTCGACGGCGCCGTCGATGCCCAGTTGTCGCTGACCGTCTGCAACGAGGTCGTCGACCAGCGGGGCTTCAATCCCCGAACCGCTGAGATCGACGCCGAGCGTGGGCTCCGGGACCTGGGTGTGAAGCAGGTCAAGGTGGCGCTGGCGCGGATCGACTGTGGGCCCGACACGTCAGCGACCGAGCCGGCCAACTAACGATGCTGGCGGGCGCTCGATCGGCGGCCGATGGCGGCGTTGAGCTCCGCTCCCAGCAGCAGCCCGGCGGCCAGTAGGTAGAGCCAGAGCAGGACGATCAGCGACCCGCCCAGCGAACCGAGGACCGGGTTGGCGTTGGCGGCCAGCCGCAGGTAGACCTGCAGGCCGACCGAGATACCGGCCCAGACCGCGGCTGACAGGACCGCGCCCGGAAGGTCGGTTCGCCACGGGGTCCGCCGGCTGGGGGCGAGGTGATAGACGGTGGCGGCCCATGCGATCACCACGGTGACGACCACCGGCCACCGCAGCCAGTCCCACAGGGTGGCGAAGCCCGGTCCCAACCCGAGGGAGCGGGCGACGTCGCGGCCGGTCCCCAGCAGCGGCCCCAGCACCATCATGGCCAGCACGACCGCGACGACAAGCAGGCTCATTCCCGCCATCCCGACGGCCAGGAGGCGCACCCGGAGGTAGCTGCGGCGCTCCTCGACGTCGTAGATGTCGCCGAGCGCCTGGAGCATGGCCGCGAATCCCCTCGATGCGGCCCATACCGCGGCCACGACGCCGAAGCTGGCGGCGGCGGGCTTGGCGTCGGTGAACAGGTTCCGAACGCCGTCGACCATCCCCGACGCCTCGTCGGTCAACACCCGCTGAAGGAAGGTCACGACCTCGTCCTGGGCCTGTCGGGCGACGGCGTCGCCGACGATGACCTCCAAGACGCCGAGAACGGCGGCCAGGGCGATCAGCGCCGGGAAGAGCCCGAGGATCCAGAAGAAGGCGACCTCGCCTGCCCGCCCGCTTCCCCGATGGGCGCGCCACTTCCGGGCGATGTCTCGAGCGAGCTCGGCGGCGGCGCGGGCCGCGGGCCGCCCCGCTCCCACCAGTCGGGTGACAGCTCGGCGTAGGCGGCCGGCGAGCGCTCGATCCCTGGCCGGGGAGGACTCAGCATGGTCGCCGGGCTCGGCCGGTCGGGCCATGTCGGGCTCAGTCGCCGGCCACGAAGAACATCCAGACGCCCCGCTCGTCGATACCGATGCGGTGGCCGGCGTAGACGCCGAAGTCCTCGAACCTCTGGAGGTCCTCATCGTCATACACCGCCCGC
>CAWDDV010000003.1:0-282228 GCA_963801205.1 uncultured Acidimicrobiia bacterium | reverse complement strand
GGCTCGCACGCACCGGTCACCCCTGAAGCTGTCGGCGACGGTCCAGCAACTCGACATCCAGGAGCTCCAGCGCCTTCTGGCCGGCAGTGACCCAGAGCTCGCCCTCCGCAGGTCGATCACGCAGGACGTCGAGCCTCTGCTGCGCGCCTTCGTGGTTCGCACGCTCATCTTCTCGGGTGTCGTCGGGGGACTCCTCGGGGCGGTTGTCCCGCGCCCGGCGGCCGACTCTGGTGGTGGCCGGCATGACGGGGGGTGTGGCGGGCGCGGCGCTGGTCCTCGGGCTGACGTGGACCACGTTCGACGCCGGAGCTTTCGAGTCTCCGCAGTTCGTGGGTCCGCTGGAGGAAGCGCCGCACGTGCTGCAAACCATCCAGCGCCATGTCGACAGCTTCGAGGACGTGCGAGGGCGCGTCGACATCCTGAGTCGCCAGCTCACGAACCTGTACCAGGCGGCATCGGCCGAGCCCCAGCCAGGTCCCACTGATACGGCGATCCTGCACGTCAGTGACATCCACCTCAACCCTCTGGGCCTCGAGTTCGCATCGCGGCTGGCCCGGGAGTTCGGGACCCGAGCCATCGTGGACACTGGTGACCTCACGTCGTTCGGCCTCCCTGTCGAAGCCCGCATCGGAGACATCCTCCGCACCATGCCCGTGCCGTACTACTTCGTCCCCGGAAACCATGACTCGCCCGAAGTCCGCACCGCCCTGGCGGGGGTCGCCAATGTGACCGTGCTCGACGGTCAGCTCGTCGAGATCGGCGGCGTCCGGGTTCTCGGGGTCGCCGACCCGACGTTCACCGCCGACAACAAGACGAGCCCCGGGGAGGCGAAGGACGCCAAGACCCAGGAGGCGCCGATCGTCGCCCAACTCGTCCAGGAGCTCGGCCCGGACGTGCTCGCGGTCCACGATCCAGTGTTGGGCGCAGAGGCGGCCGGAGCCGTCCCTCTGGTCATCCAAGGTCACACCCATCGGCGGCGATCTGAGCTCCGCTCCGGCACGAGATTCCTCACTGTTGGACGTCTGGCGCGAGTGGCCTCGGCGCCTTCACCGTGTCGACCGCGCTGGCGTACGAGGCGGAGGTGCTCCACTTCCGGGGCGGACAGCTGGTTGCTGTCGACTACGTGTCGCTCACCGGAGTGGAGGGCAGCTTCCGGGTCGACCGCGAGGTGGTGCCCCGCGCACCCGTGGCCTGATCAGCGGGCAGGGGGATCAGACCGCGGGTGTCTCGCCGTAGACGAGCACCGTCGACCCCATGGGCATGAGCCCGGAGTCCCAGATGAAGTCCATGGCCGCAAAGCTGACGCGAGCGCAGCCGTGGGAGACGGGGAAGGGCGGAATGCTGCCGTAGCCGTGGACCGCGATCCCGTCCTCGTGGAAGTACTTCGGCCGGTAGAGGGGCCCGAGATTGCCGTCCTCCCACCCGTCCGTCTCCCAGAACACGGAGTGGGTGCCGGGGGGAGTATCGGCGAGCGCGGTGTAGCCGTGCGGGTGGTCATACGGCAGCTCCGTCCCCGTCGACGTGTTGAAGACCCAGTCGATCCTGCCGTCGATGACGCTGAAGAGGACTTGGCGCGCCTTGTCGATCTCGATCACCCGTCCTGCTCGACTCTGGGGTACGGGCGAGGTCGGATTGGCGAGGGCAGCCCGGGTCTGGGGTCCCACCCGGCCGTCGACGGCAATGTCGTTCGCCTTCTGGAAGGCGTAGACAGCCTGTTGGGTGAGCTGACCGAACGCCCCGTCCGCCGAGCCGAGCCAGTAACGGAGGGCGGTGAGCCGCTCCTGCACGGCGAGAACGTCAGGGCCCTCATCTTCCCGACCCAAGACCGCAGGTGTCGGGGGCACGGTGGTCGGGGGCACGGTGGTCGGGGGCACGGTGGTCGGGGGCACGGTGGTCGGGGGCACGGTGGTCGGGGGCACGGTGGTCGGGGGCACGGTGGTCGGGGGCACGTGGTCGGGGGCACGGTGGTCGGGGGCGGAGTCGCAGGGGGGTCCGTCGTGGGCGGGACGGTGGTGGGGGCCTCTGTCGTGGGGGGCACCGTCGAGGGTCCGGAAGTCGTTGATGGAACTGCGGGGCGATCGTTTCCGTCGAACCGGCAATGGTCGTTGAGGTCGGCACCGGCGTGGTCAGCCCGGCGTCCTCAGGACTGCCGCAGCCAATTGCCAGGGCGAGGAGCGCCACAGGAACCAGAACCTGCCAACCGACGCCCATGGCGCGGCGCCTCGCCGGGTCGCCGGGATCGAAGCCGGTGCCGGAGAAAGGGCGCCGAGCGGCCGCAATCAAACCCTGCTGGCCTCGACGCCGTGCGCCAGCGACGCCACTGGCCGGTCCTTCTTCGTCGAACTTGCAGGCGGCCACGGTCGCTCCTTCTCGGCGTGCCTAGCTTTCCAATGCGAACTGCTTGCTCGCCTCGAGCGCGGCTACCGCCAGTATTGCCTGCCGCCGAAGTGCCGCGACAAGGACCACATCGCCCAACCACTCGCCACTCCGCGGCCGACTTCGGTGTGGGCGTGAGCGCCGTAGCATCCGGTCGGTGGGATCACGCCGGGCATCGTCGCAAGCCAGGTGGCGGGCCCAGGGTGGGGACCGACGCCGGACACCGACCCCCTTCCGCCGGCTGGCCGAGGTGCAGGTCCTTCACGCCGCGGGCGACGGCATGGTGGCCGTTGCCCTCGCCAACACCCTCTTCTTCGCCGTCCCGATCGGCGAGGCACGCGACAAGGTTGGCCTGTATCTGGCGCTCACCATGGCGCCTTTCGCCGCCCTCTCCCCGCTCGTCGGACCCTGGCTCGACCGACGATCTGGCACCTACCGGCTGGCGATCATCTTCGCCGCAGGAGGCCGGGCCGTCCTCGCTCTGCTTCTCGCTACCCGCACCGACCGTGTCGCCCTGTACCCCTTGGCCTTCGGGCTCCTCGTCCTTTCCCGGATGCACGGCGTCAGCCGCAGCGCGCTCATGCCCGACGTGCTTCCGCCGGGCCGGTCGCCTATGTGGGGGAACGCCAGACTGGCGGTGCTTTCCGTCGTGGGGGGGACTCTCGGGGCCGGTCTGGCGGCAGGGGCAAATGTGATCAGCGGGTCGGGACTGGCTTTGGGCTTCGCCGTCGTCGTGTTCTCTGCTGCGGTCGTGCCCGGGACGCGTATCCCCCGTAGTCCTACGGAGGGCAGGGACCCCGTCGAGGCCGGCGACTACCGGGCGCTGCTCAGCTCGCGCCTGCTGTCCGGAGGGGTGGCGATGGGTGCCAGCAGGGCGGCGGTGGGCTTCCTCACGTTCCTCCTGGCGTTCCTGCTCCGGGCCGAGGGCGAGCAGGGCCGGGGGTTTGCAGTGGTAATCGCCGGTGCTGGCATCGGTGGCTTCGCCGGTGCGGTCCTGGCGCCAGCCCTGCGCGCCCTCGTCCGGGAGACGTTGCTCCTCCAGCTCAGCCTGGGAGCGACGGCGGTGGCGGCGCTCTGGGCCGGGGGGTCCTTCGATGTGCCGCGCGCGGCAGTGGTGGCGGGCGTCGTAGGACTGGCGACGGCGAGCGGTCGACTGGCGTTCGACAGCCTTCTCCAGGTTGACGCACCTTCGACCGTGCGGGGCCGCACCTTCGCCCGCTACGAGACAATCTTCCAGCTCTGCTGGGTCAGCGGCGCCGGCCTCGCCACCGCCGTGCCCTTCCGGGCCAGCGCCGGCATGCGCAGCCTGGCGCTCATCGCGTCAGGCGGAGTGGCGCTCTCCATTCTCGGGTTGATCCGACGCCGGCCCACAGGCCGACGGACAACGGGCGCTCCCGGTAGGGCGGGGTGATGGGATTGGCGGCGCGCTGACGTCCCTTGGGCAGTGGGGCGACGCCATGTCCAACCTGCCGTACCTCAGGACGTGCCCCCACCGGGCTCGTGGTGCCGGGGCTGATCGCCGCCATCGCGGCGCAGCTGGTGATGGGCGAGTCATCCATCTCCCCATACCAGCTGACCGGGCGCTCGGACGGCCCAACCGCTGACGCCGCGTCGACCGACGACGCTCGACCTGACGACCGGGATGCCCCGGGATCGCCCGCGGTCCCCGGCCCGACGCTGTTGATTTTCCTCCGTCCTCGCCGGGCCACCAAGATGGGGGGCAACCACTTCGGTGGCGGGTGAGCCGGGAAGCCTGGTCGGCGGTGTGGCCACGCGACCGAAGGAGCACGCCCATGGGTACCAGCGACACCGACAACGGCGGGCCCGGAGGCGACCTGGGCGGTCCCGGCGCAGCTCTTCCCGGGCGGCGGATGCCGCGAGTCCTGCGTCAGTTCCTGGCGACCGAGTCCGCCGGCGGGCTCGTCTTGCTGGTGGCGGCGGTGGTGGCGTTGGTGTGGGCCAACTCGCCTTGGCACGCTTCCTACGAGTCGCTGTGGCACACCGAGCTGTCCGTCGGCGTGGGCCGGTTCGTGCTCGTCGAGGACCTACGGCACTGGGTGAACGACGGGCTTATGGCCGTGTTCTTTTTCGTCGTGGGCCTCGAGATCAAGCGAGAGCTCGTCCACGGCGACCTGCGCGAGCCCCGGGTGGCGGCCATGCCCGCCATCGCCGCCCTCGGTGGCATGGTCTTCCCTGCCCTGCTCTTCCTCCTGGTGACCGCCGGCGGCGGCGGGGCCAAGGGCTGGGGCATTCCCATGGCGACAGACATCGCCTTCGCCATCGGTGTTGTGGCCCTGCTGGGTTCGAGGGTGCCGGCGTCACTCAAGCTCTTCCTGTTGACCCTCGCCATCGTCGACGACATCGGCGCCATCGTGGTGATCGCGCTCTTCTACGCCACCGACATCCGGCCCGCTTTCATCGCCACCGCGGCCGGGATCATCGTCGTGATGCTGGTCATGCGGCGCGCGGGCGTCGTGTGGATGCCGCCCTATGTGGTGCTCGGCGTCGGAGTGTGGCTGGCGACGCAGGCATCGGGTGTCCATGCCACCATCGCCGGGGTGGCCCTCGGGTTGCTCGCCCCGGCACGGGCCCTCAGCCCGGCCGCGGTCACCCGCCAGTGGGCACGGGACTTGAGCGACGATCCCGGTCCGGCCGAGCTCGCCGTCATGAACCGCCTGGCTCGAACCACGGTCTCACCCGCCGAGCGGCTCGAGCACCTGCTGCACCCGTGGACGAGCTTCGCCGTGGTGCCGCTCTTCGCCCTGGCCAACGCCGGGGTGGTGATCAAGGCCGATTCTTTCGATGCTCCGGCGACGGTCGGTGTGACGGCGGGCGTGGTGCTCGGCCTGGTGGTGGGCAAGGTGGTCGGAATTTCGGTGGCGACGTGGCTGGCCGTGCGGTGCGGGCTCGGCCGCCTACCCGAGGGGGCTACCTGGGCCATGGTCGTGGGCATCGCCGCCATCGGCGGCATCGGATTCACCGTCTCGCTGTTCATCGCCGAGCTCGCCTTCGATCCGGGTGCTATCCAGGACGCAGCCAAACTCGGTGTGCTGGGTGCGTCCACCGTGGCCGCCTTGCTCGGCGCGGCGCTGCTGGCGAGGGCCTGCCGAGGCAACTCGCACGGCTGAGCGCCCGCGGTCACGGCTTGGTGCAGGGCTTCGGTATGCCGGACGCATGCCGACTCACGTTGGCAATCGGGGTCCGGCCCGGCGACGACGATGATGTTACGTAGACCCAAAGATAAGACGTCCGTCACCCCAATCGAGGCCCACTGCATGCGGCGTCGGGATCGTCAAGGACGCCGAGGGCCTTCCTACGGATAACGATCAAGCCCTCCCCGTCCGTTGGGCGACGACCGACGATCTTCCGGCCTGGGAGGACGCGGCGCGCGTCTTGAGTGAGGAGCAGCTCGAGGCGATCGATGGTCGGTACCACGACCTCGTGACCGGACCAGCCGATGGATTCAAGGTCGGAGGCTGGCCGTCGCTCATCCAGGGCGAGATCTTCTGGGCGCCGTGGAACCGTCATCCGGCGGAGCCCGAGTTCGTTCTGCAGATCGACAGCGATACCAGGACGGGCCTTGCCTGGGGTGACGGCGGTGTCCTCTACGTGGGCCGGGGGACCGCTGATCCGTCGACCTGGGCAGTTGCGTGGCAGTGCCTGTGACGGCGCGCCACGGCCCGTCTCTGGCGGGAGAGCGCTCCTGCAATGCGGCTGCGTGACGTTGCTGGTCCCCGGGTCCTGGTGACGAATCCCTCAACCGGGCTCTCGGCGACGCCGACATACAAGGAACGGCGAGTCGCGGTGTCTGCCTCTTGCCGGCCGTGCCGAGCCGAGCGAGGGGTTTGACCATGACGGACGACGAGAACGACGGGGTCGACGACCGCCCCGCGCCGGGGCCGCGGCCCACCCGTCGAAGGCGTCGGAGACGATCGCCGCCCTGTGGGCGGAGCGGGAGGGATCGATGCTCGGCCAGGCGTCGGCGGCGCCGCCCCCGCCGCCCCCGTCGGGCCTCGAGCGGGAGCGCCGGGTGCGACCGGCTCGACCGCCGGCTCGTTCCCCGGTGGCCCCGGCCGCGCCCGGGAGCGGATCTCAACCAAACCGCCCCCACCGATCCAGGTTTGGGATCGTGGCCGGTGTGGTGGCCGGCGCGGTCGCTCTCGGGGTAGGCGTGGGCTTCTTCCTCAACCGGTCGGGCGGCGTCTCGGCTGCCACCTACATCGCCCAAGCCGACGCCGTGTGCCAGCCGGCCAACGCCTCGTTGTCGGTGACCCGGCCGGCCGACTACGCCGGCCTGGCCACCGCCGCCGGCGCCCTGGCCACGGCCACCGAGGGCCAGGTCACTCGGCTGCGCACCCTGCCGGTGCCGGGAGGCGATGCCGGCGCCGAGGCTCGGCTGGTCGTCACCGACCTCGACCTGGTCCTCCAGGCGTCCCGGGGCCTGCAGGATGCCGCCGCCCGCAGCGACGACGCCGCCACCGTGGCCGCGGTCAAGCGGCTCACCAGCACCTCGGCGGACGCCACCGGCGCGGCCGGCGCCTTCGGTATGACCGCGTGCGGCACCGGGCTGCGCGAGAGCGTGCAGTCCCTCACCCTCGGCTCGCAGTCCCTCGTCAAGACCGCCTTCGTGGCCAAGGCCGACGCCCTGTGCCGGGCCGCGGCCGTCGAGTACGCCGACCTCGGCACCCCCGTGTTCGAGACGCGTGACGACCTGCTCGAGTACCTCGAGGTCGCCATCGCCATGGGTGATCGGCTGTCGACCGAGCTCGAGGCCCTGCCCATCCCCCCCGGCGACGAGGCCACCGTGGCCGAGCTGTGGGCCGCGGCGGATGCTATCCAGGCCAAGAACCGGGCCGCCCAAGCCGCCGCCCTCAACGGCAATCCGGCGGGCTTCGCCGCCGCTGGCGAGGAGGTACCCGAGATGGCCGCCGCCTTCGACGCCAAGCTCGACGCCTACGGCCTCGTCACCTGCGGCTCCGGCTTCGAGGACCTGTAGCCCGCCGCCCAGCCTGTAAGCTGGCGTGCCCGTGTGGTCAGGCGCGTCGTGTGCCTGTCACCCCGGCCCCATCGTCTAGAGGCCTAGGACAGGACCCTCTCAAGGTTCAGACACGGGTTCGAATCCCGTTGGGGCTGCTCCCTCGAAATCCCTGCTCGCGGGGTTTTCGCGCCTCTGACCTGGGGTTTCCGCGTTTCGAGCTGCCCTGACGGTTGTCCGCCTGGCGCGCCCTGGTCCACCGTGTCCAGGCCGTGTCGTCGGGATTTGTGCCCAGAATTGTGCCCAGGTGGATGCGGCACGGGGGGGCTCGGCTCCCGGCGAAGGCGCGAGGAGGCACGCAGGTTGTGACGTAGGCAGTGGAGGTCGTCAAGCGGCGGTTGGCGGGCGCTACCTTCGGATGGGCATGGCGGCCGACGAGTGGCTCGACGCTGAGGGAGCCGGACGGTACCTGAACCTACCCACCAGCACGGTCTACCGCCTCATCCAGGATGGCCGGCTCGAAGCCCTGAGCTGGCCGGTCCGGGTGCGCCGGCAGGCACTCGACGAGTGCTTGGAGCGTTGTCGCATCAGGCCAGGCGAGCTGCCCTACGCCAGCCGCCTGAAGGGTCGCGGTTAAGCGCCACCGATCACCGCCAAAGGCGTACCTTGAGACTAGTGCCGCCCTCCGGCGCGATGACTGAGCAGGTAGGGGCGTCCCGATGGAGGATCCCCCGACGGCGTTCAGTCGGAAGAAGCCACAATGATGCTCGGTGTGAGGATCGGCGTTTGTTCCGATGTGCACGGCCGGCATGACCAGCTCCTGACTGTGCTCGGCGCCATGGCGGCGGCCGGGGTCGACGAGCGCTGGTGCCTCGGTGATCTGGTCGGAAGCGAGCCGGTCACGCCTGAGCTGGTGGGCGCGGCTCGCCAACTCGACCTGCTCATCGCCGGAAACCACGACGCCTGGGCGCTCGGGCCAGATCGGGTCACCGCCCGCGGGCGGGACGTGTTCAGGTTGGCGAGGCGCGCGATGGCCATCCGTCACGGCATCGACTGCTGGCACGGCTCGCCGCGCCACCCCCTGCTCGGGTTCCTCACCGAGGCGTCTGCCGCCCGGGTCCTGCCCGACCGCCCCCTGGGCTCCCTCGGGCTCGTCGGCCATACGCATGAACCGGCGCTCTTCGCCTACGACGGCGTCACGACGCGGGCGATACGCCCCGTCCCGGGCGACTCTTACGACTGGCCCGGGACCGGCGCCTGCATGGCCAACCCGGGGGCGGTCTGCGGCAACCCGCGCGACGCCGCCAGCTGGTGGCTCATGGTCGACCTTGACGCCCGCGTGCTGCGGTGGCAGCGCGAGGCCTCAGTCCGAAGACGCTGCCGCTGCCTGCTTGCGGTCGCCTTCACCACCGGCTCCGACGTGATGTTGGAGCTGGCCGTGACCGCGGCCGCACGTCCGCCGGCGTTATGGCGCGACTTGCTCGGGCACAATGCCGTCGATCTGGGTGGATCCGCGCCGACCAGCGTGAGTCCGCGCGGACCGATCGAGATGTCCGCTTATGGGCGCTCCGGCCTTCGCCAGGCTGGCGGCGGGCAGGCATGCTGGCGACGTCCCGGAAGACGATCGGCCATCGAGACTGGCAGATCATCGACGGCGAGCTCGCGCCAAACCGCATCGCACAACGGAGGCCGCCAGGAAGGCGGCATCCGTTACCTTCGTGTTCCATCCCAGAACGCCTCACGCTCACTGACGGACCACGCACGCTTGCTGTCGTGCGATCCTCAGCGTCGTGCTAATCGCCTTCGGACTGGGCGAGGTCGTAGAGAGCTGGGCGAAGATCCGGGGGGCCACAACTCTGCTTGGCCCGGGCGGGAGTGAGTTCCTGGCCAGGCTGACTGACGCGCTTGAGGATGAGGGAAACGAGTTCACGTGGCAGCTCCAAGGCTTCCAGACCGAACTCGCCGAGGTCGCCCTGGTCTGGTTCGACGCGGGGGACCTGGCCAAGTGCGGTTTCAGCAACTGGGAGTACATCACCTTCTCGTACCGACCAGACGTATGGGCGCGAACGACCTGGTGGATGGGTCATCATGAGATGGAGAATCCTGTGGAGAACTGGCCATGACTCGTCGGGCATACCGACTGTGGGACTACACAGCTAGCCACGCGCAACTTGTGGTCAGGGCAGTCGCGGACGAGAGTCGATTCGAAAACGATGACCGTGTTTTCGCGGGAGTCGGATGGATCCAACTCCCAGAGGTCATTTTCGACCTGACAGTCCGGCCTGCGTCCAGCGACGACTCCCTGGCCCTTCCACCAGAGACGCGGACACAGCTCGACGACACGAACAGGTTGTTCTTGCTAGAGGGCACTGACGAGGCCGGAGGACCAGTGACCGGGATGATCGTGGCGAGGGACTACCGCCGCGACCGCAACGAGAGGCCCTTTTACGACACTGTACTCAGAGAGCTGGTTTCGCCAGCGACAGCTGCATACGAGTTCGAGAAGCAGGTTGTGGCCGCTCTGGCCCGCCTGCCGAAAATTGAGCTTTCGGTTGGATCCTCGGGACCGTTCGACGGCGTTCTGACGACCGACGACGGGAGGGTCATCGCACTCGAGGTTAAGCACTACGGGAGCCAGCCTGCTCCGCGAGCCGTACGTTCGATCGTTATGCAAATCGTGACCGGCCTCGATCGACTCGCTGATGTCACTGACGTTCTCGTTATCTTGGGCGGGGAGGGAGTGCACCTGGTCGGCGAACTGCGCGAACATCTCATCACCGCGCTCACGCCTCACGCGCGCCCGACTGTCGTCGGGTGGCAGCCAACCGATGGCATCGAACCGCTGGCGCGCGCCATCTCGACTCGCGCAGCTTGAAGGGCTCCGACACCCTCCCGCTTGGGATCCCGCCCCGGACACCCCTCGCCGCGGTCAGGCTGAACCGCAGGCAGCAGGGATGCTTACCGTTGGTCTGATCGCTGCCCGCACTCGACCGAAAGGCGGGCCTCGGACCGTTGCGGACGGGCTGTAGCGAATCGCCACGCGGCGTCGGTCTACACGCGCTACGCTGTGTCCTACCGTACGACAGGAGGTGCGACATGGCTACGATCAGTGTGAGAGTCGATGACCAGCTCCGTGACGATTTCGAAGACCTAGCGTCAAGTCTTGGAGTCAGCGTCTCAGAGTTGATCCGCGGGGCGATGGAGAGCCACATCGGCCGCGGCCTGCCAGGCAGCCGGTCCGCACCAAGCGCGCTCTCTAAACGCGACCGACTCCAGTTTGCACTCCTGTATCGGATCCTCGCCTCGCTCGATACGGACGAGTCTGCGGATCATTTTCGACGCCTTGCCGATGTGTTCGAGCGCGGCTACGCGGCCGAGTACGCAGAGGCGTTCATGGCGATCGACGACGAGCTCACGGTAAGCGACGGCAGCCTGGTAATGGACATCCTCGACATGTTCAGGGTCCTCAAAACCAGCACGGAGGCTCTCGGGGAAACTCAGGTAGCGTCGATCGACAAGAGCGCTCCCGCAGCTCTGACGTTCCGAGGGTTCGACGCGAACGATCGACGGGAGGCAGCGATGCTGGCGTACGCGCGTCACCTCTTCGCGGGCGGTCGGTGGACCGACCTTGCGGAGTTCTTCGACGACAGTCATGAGCGGGGCAACTCCCATATGCCCATGTTGAACACCTACCGGCGGATGCTCGACGTCTTCCAGCCAATTCGTGAGCGGATGATCCGCGATCTTCAGCGCGGTATTGACGGGTTTGCGCTCACTGAGGCTGAGCTGACCGAAGTCGTCCATGCCTGGTATCACCCCGACCGACGCGCGCGTGGGTAGTGAAGTCGTCGTCCCTAGGACGGACGGGTAGCTGCTGGACCCCACGGGCACCCCGTTCTCGCAGGGCGACGGAACCTCTCGACGACGTCCTGCAAAGAGGCTCATCTTCGGGGTCCCGCAGGAGGAACGCCGACCGGGTCCCGCATGAGGACTGAAGACAGAGGTCCCTCGGGACTCGTCGTCCCTCGAATTCCGGTTAGAGTTTTTCTGCGACTGCGCCGACACAAGAGGGCGATGGCCTTCTTTCGCAGGTCCCGACGCACTCGTTGGCCTGCGGCCCGTGGGTCGTTACATGCCCTCGCCAGCGCGAGCATCGAATCGTACCCCGACCAGCGAGCCGGCCCCGTGGTCGGCCCGCCGGTGGGTCCCCCCGGGGATCTGCCCTCTTGGGCAATGAAAGCGACCCATCAGATCAGGGGGCTGACAGTAGTAATGCGGCAGCTGCTAGTGCTGGCAATGTGTGTCGCGGCATTCGCCTTCATTGGGTGGATCGTGACCGGGATGGTCGCTGGCTTCGTCTCACTTCCCACCATTGTCGGAGTCAGCGGACTCACTGGTCTTGCCGAGACGGCGAGGAGGTTCGTAGGTCACCCTGATCCTACGGACGGTCCCGGTTCGGCGTGACCGGCAGGTTCCGCACGAGGAACGACGACCGGGTCCCGCAGGAGGAACGCTGAACGGGACGCGAGCGGCGCTCGGCGATGTCGTCGCGCCTTGAAAGGCACGGGTGTCCCGTAAGACCCGTCCGGTGGTCAGTCCCGGTGATGGGGGGCCATGCGGTGCAATGCGTCCGATGCTTCAGTCGGCTCCGCCCCGAGCTGCCGACGGTGCGCCGTATCGGGCGAAGGCTCGACGACGAGGCCTGGGACAGTGGCGGCGTCGCGCCGGAGGAACCATTCATGGGCGGATGTCGATCTCCAGTGATCGATGCGGACGACGCGCCCGAATCGGCGCTCTGTTGGAGTGGGAGCACGAACGGTGTCCCAGAACACGCGGCTAGTCCGTTCGGCGCAGGTAGCACCGTGCTGGTTGCCGAGAAGCAGGACAACGACACGCCGGACGGGTTTTCGGGCGACGCCAGTGCCGAGCGCTGGACGCACAACCGGCAATTGCGGACCGTCCTGTCAGGGACGGAGCCGGGCAATGCAGGCGTCGTTGCGCCAAGGCCTATCGGCGGCTGGTGGCTAGCTGTCGGTTGCCCACCGCCCACCTGGCGTGGCCGCCGCGAGCGTCCTTGACGACAACCTGCGAGTGCGCGATCTGGCAAGGTTGTTGTCATGACCGTCTGGGCGACTGAGAACCTAGAGCAGCGCATTCATGAGGTGCTCACCGCCGTCGCCGAAGGCGTCCCGGGTCATCACTTCGGTCCACCCTTCGTAACGGCGTACCAACTGGCCATCGCGCTCGATCGGCAATACCCGGAGATCCGCCAAGCGCTGGCGCTTCAACTGGGTGGAGAAGGTACGGGCGAGCGGCAGAGCTTCTCCCAGTACCTCGGCCGGGAGCTGTCCCGCCGCATAAACCTCGATCCGACCTATCCTATTGAAGGCCGGATGCTCTCGAACACAGACGTGGTCGCCATCGACTACCGAGGCCCAGCCGGTGAACCGGTCCGGTCGAGCCTCACCGGATCGGGGTACGACCTCTCGATGTACAGGTTGCGCCCTTTGAACGGGTAGACGAGGCCCGTCGCGCTGGGCGCTCTGCGCCATGGACGGTAATTACCGGATGATTGTCAGGCTCGACACCGGGTGCTTCATCCGGCTTTGAAGGACGGGTACGGCGCGGTCGGCCCTCGGGATCTTGCGCGCGAGCTATAGGATCCTGGACGGCGTCGGCGCGGCCAGCGCGGGACGCTGCCAGTGATCGCGCCACCGTCCACGAGCCGGCGATTGGGGATGGTGCGCCGCGGCCTGATACAGAGCGTTGCTGGAGACGAAGGCGATCAACTGCATTGAACTAGTTTGGCTACGAAGCGTAGGCAGGCGACGGTAGTCGTGACGGGTACAAAACAAAAGGTTTCCAGGCACGCACTCGTGCTCGTTCGGGAATGGCGGAACTATGCGTGGCGCAATACCACCGATAGGTCCAATCGGCGGTGAATGAGCGACAGGGTACATAGGAGATCGAGGGCATCCGCTTCGTTAACCGGCTCTCCGCGTTGGAGTGGGGAGCGTGAAGTAGCAGGAGCATCCACCACTGGGGCCAGGGGCCCCGTCATCGTTGCGGCTTCTCGACGGCTACAGCGATGGGAGACCCCTGGTGGCGAACGACGGTATCGGCCTGGCGGAGGCCCTACTGGGACTGGAGGGATTCCGGGTGCTGGCGGTCGCCGAAGGCCCCGCCGAACTGATCGTCACCATCGAGACGGTGGCGACCCAGGTGGGCTGCGGGAGCTGCGGCGTGCGGGCCGAGGCGCAGGACCGGATGCCGATCGACATCCGCGATCTGGCCTGCTTCGGCCGGCCGGCTCGGCTGGTGTGGAACAAGCGCCGGTGGCGCTGCACCGAGGCCGACTGCGAGGCCAAGACGTGGACGGAGCACTCCGACCACGTCGGCTCCCAGGCCGTGCTGACACGGCGGGCCGGGGCCGAGGCGTGCCGCCAGGTCGGTGCCGACGCCCGCCCGGTGGCCACTGTGGCAGCCGAGCTCGGCGTGTGCTGGTGGACGGTGATGAACGCCGTGATCGAGCACGGTACGCCGTTGGTCGACGACCCTGACCGCATCGGCAAGGTGACCCAGCTCGGCGTCGACGAGACCTCGTTCCTCACCGCCAACCGCACCCATGCGACGATCTACGCCACCGGCCTGGTCGACCTCAAGGCCAAGGTCATCATCGACATGGTCAAGGGCAACGCCGCCGCTGACCTGCGGCGATGGACCAAGGGCGCCGATCCGGCGTGGCTCAAGGCGATCACTGTGGTGGCCACCGACCTGGCCGAGTCCTTCCGGGTGGGGCTGTCGCCGGGGCTCGACCACGCCACCCGGGTGGCTGATCCGTTCCACGTCGTGCGCGTCGGCAACCGCTGCCTGGACAAGGTCCGGCGGCGGGTGCAGAACGAGACCCTCGACCACCGCGGACGCAAGGACGATCCGCTCTATCGCATCCGCAAGCTGCTCCTCACCGGCGGCGAGCGACTCGACGAGAGCGGCAACGCCCGCATGCTGCTGGGCCTGCGGGCGGGTGACCCCAAGGACGAGGTGCTGGGCGCCTGGCTGGCCAAGGAGTCGGTCCGCGACGTCTACCTCACCGCCGATCGCGATGTCGCCGCCACCCTCCTCGACAAGGCCATCGCCGGCTGCATCGCCGACGAGGTGCACGAGATCCGCTCCCTCGGCCACACCCTGAAGTCGTGGCGCACCGAGATCCTGGCCCACCACGACACCGGCGCCTCGAACGGTCCGACCGAGGGCCTGAACCTGTGCGTGAAGCGGGTCAAGCGCTGCGGCCACGGCTTCAAGAAGTTCGAGCACTACCGCCTGCGGGTGCTCCTCCACGCTGGCGGGGTCAGCTGGCCATCAAAGCCTCGTCCACCCCGAATCCGAACCCGCTCTCCCCACTCAGTCGCGTAGAGCCCGTTAACCTGCCAGATGAGTTTCGGCTCATGCGCTGCTGGATTGCGGAATGCGCTAAAGACGCCCTTCATGATGTTCGCAAGGCCCCGCTGTTCGTTCCGCTCCGTTTCTGTCCGAAGCGCGTTGAATGCGATCATCGGGCTCGGCCCTTCGAACGCGTCCTGCACGAGTCTTGAGCCGTCTTGATCTAGGGACGTGAGTTGTCGGATGCGTTCGGCGAGGCCCTTCGTTGCCTCGAATACCGCACCGAAGCAGTCGTCGGCGACCAATTCGCGAGTGCAGTACCTGAAGACGTCGGCGTGGCCACTACGGCGCTGCATTTCGTCCCGTAGCCGCTGACTCCTTGCAAGTGCTTGATCATGTGTGTGGGCGATGGCACGCCGGTACACAAGCCCATCCTTGCGAATCTCGAGACCAGAGAAGGCAAGGACCCCATTAAGCGCGTCCCGTGTGTCGTCGAAGCCTGCCCGGTTGGCGGTCCACCTCACCGGCTTCATCGCTGCTTTCACGAACGCCACGGTGCAGTTTCCGCTTCGTGAACGCTCCTGCTCGGTGACGAGCGCTGCGGTTATCCGTCGCCACTTGGTCATCTCCCCGGGATCGGGCACTCGGGCCGCTTGAAAGAGTCCCGCAATCTCGGGACCAGTGAAGGCCTCACCGAGCGGACGGGCGATCCCTTGGATCGTCCCTTGGTCAAACGGCAAGACGGCAGTCATGAGGTCGCCCACCCTCCTCGAACGTACGTTCTTACCCTATCGGAAAGTTGAGCGCGGCGTGCTCAATTTCCCCGGGGCAGCTCCGCAAGCGTCACCGGATCAGACTGCTCACGCCGCCGAGCTGCAGCGTGTAAGTGCCCGCCCCAGTCCCTCAGGAGGGCGGAGGCACCTCGCCGACCAAGGAGTACCCAGGGCGATGGCCCTGAGCCGGCGGTCTGGGAGAGCTCGGCGGCGAGGAAAGGGCGGAAGCAGTTGATCAGCCGAGTGCTTTCCGCGCTGGCCAGGGCAGCGCAACACCCGCACAGCGTGCTAACACACGACGTATGACCTCGGTGGCCGACGACATTCGTGATTGGATGGAGCGGGGTGGCCGACCGCTCGAAATGCAGGTCGCAGCAGACTTCTTGAGGTCGACGCGGGCGGTTGAGCAAGCGCCGTTCTACGCCGACCCCGAGTCGGGAAAGCCGCGCGAGATCGACGTCGTAGCGCTCTACGCCGGAACGGTGCGTCCCTACCGCGTCTCGGTGGAGGTGGAGTGCAAAGCAAAGGCCGAGCCATTCATCGTGCTACTTCCAAGCCAGTACGACGCGGCTCGCAATCGCTGCCTTTCACGACACGCCCGTACGGTTATGCCGGACATGCGCCACGATCTCGTCGCCATCGATCTCAATGGAACAGCCGTGTTCGATCCGTCCGTACCCGTGGGGCACTCCATCCTCACGAAGGGGAAATCGACCGAGGACCGACCTGACAAGGGGTGGTCGGCGGCGATATCGGCCGCGAAGGCGGCACACTGGTACACGACGCGGTACGACGACACGGAGCACACTGAAAGTCACATCGCCTTCCCGTTGGTGGTCACTGACGGAGTCCTTGCTACCGCGGAATTGGTGAGTGGAGGAATCGACGTCAAGGAGGTCGACCACGCGCGCTTCGTCCTAAAGTGGCCATTGGGCGACAGCGAGGCCGTTGTCGTTGACGTGGTACGGGCCGCGGTTCTTCCGCTGCTTGTGGACGCGTGGGCCACGGCTGCTCGACTGCTTCTCGACCACATGCAGAAGGCGTCAGGCGTGGGTCGGTCCTGAGGCGCTTAGCCGGCGGTACGCGCCTCCCTGGCGAGGCTGGCTTTATCTTCCGACGGCGGACGTGCTCGGCGGGCGACTCGGCTATGTGTCCGTCGGTCACCGCGAACCGGTAGAAGTTGACTAGCACTAGTCGGGGCCGATCGTGGCACGGGCCAGATGCCGCTCTTCCTCCATCCAGCCGGCGAAGAGCTCGACGTGCGGCCCCGTTGGACGCCGAGGATCTCGAGCTTCCCTTCGGCCACCAGGAGAACCAGGCCTGCAGGTCCGTGCCGTAGCCAGACAAGCGCGAAACCACGGACCGCGGCGGACGTGGGTGGCGAGGCTGCTTGATGACCGCCCGAATCGCCGGCATTGAGCGCTGTGACCGCCGGGGCGGTCGCCGGGATGTCACCATGGGCCGATGCAGGTAAGGCGGAAGACTCAGCAGCTCAAGAAGTCGGCGATCGAGTCGCTTTGCGTCGCAATCGAGTTATTCAACCGACCGAGCCAGATCGCACGTGATCAGTCCGTGATGCTGATGCTCGCCCACTCGTTCGAGATGCTACTGAAAGCGATCATCTTCCAGAAACGCGGAACGATCCGGGACAAGGGTGAGAAGTACACGTACAGGTTTGCGCGTTGCATCAATGTCGCCCATAACGAGTTGAAGCTGCTTGACGCGGAGGACCTACCGATGCTGTGGGCAATCAAGCAAGACCGGAACGCGGCTGCTCACGACACCGTGACCTTCTCGGAGGACATGCTCTGGCTGCACGTGCGGTCTGGTGTGACTATTTTCGGCAAGCTGCTCTCGGCAGCGTTCGAGGAAGACCTGCCCGCTGTGATTCCATCGAGGGCTATCCCAGTCAGCGCTCTACCCCCCACCGACGCTCGCGCCGTAATCGAGCGTGAGATGCAGGACATCGCTGCGATGCTGAAACCCGGCCTGCGCCAAGGCGAGGACGCTAAGGCCCGGATCCGCCCGCTACTTGCCCTTGACGGGGCGGTGACACGCCGCGAAGAGGCTCCGACTGAGATTGAACTCGATCGCGCCGTTGCCGCGTTCCGGCAAGGCAAGAACTGGGAGGACGTATTCCCCGGGCTAGCGACGCTCGAGATCGCCACTACTCCGGGAGGCGGTGTGCAGGAAGTCTCACTCCGGATCTCGAAGGCGCGGGAAGGGCCCGCCGGTACGGCTCGCAAAGCCGGAGAGAGGAGTCCGGTGCACTGTTGTACCGCAAGAGCGACCCGTTCGACGAGTACGGCATAAAGCTCACGGAGTTCGGGGCGAAGCTCGGAGTGTCTCAGGGTGACGGGTACGCCCTCACCTGGCACATGAGACTGAAGGACGATCCCGCCGCCTACTACTGCCGGAAGACGAAGGCTGGGAGTGTCAAGTTCCAAGGCCTCAGCACGCGTGCGCTCGACTTGGCGCAGAAGGAGATTGCGAAGCCGTCGTTCAAGTGGCCCGACGTTCGGATGGCGTACAAGAACCGCACCCCGTAGGATTCAGGGCACCGGCAGGTCATTCCGCGAGAACTCCGAATGAGGCAATGTCGCCGCGCCTTTAAGAGAGCGGCGCCCGAGTCTCGAATCGTCGACCCAACTGAGCGACAGACCACGAGAGCCCTCGGACCAGGGCGAGATCGAAAGGCCGATGCCGGTGTGAAATCCCATCAGGACCTGATCACGACGCACCCCTGTCCGCCGATGTGGGTGCGTACGGTTCAAGCTCGAGCAGGCGCTCCAAGGCCCGGCGGGGAATGACGACTCGGCGCCCTAGCTTCAGGCTGGGCAACTCCTGGCGAGCCACAAGTGAATAGGCAAGAGCGCGCGAAATGCCAAGGATCTCTGCGGCCTCCTCAACGGTAATTGTCAGGCGCTCGTTCGTCATCGATCCTCCTCGACTGACACTGGCCTCGGCGTTCGGGCTCTCCTCAACTAGGCCGGATTCAGGTCGAGAATCTCGCGGGTGAGCCGAGTACATCTGTCTCTAGGTTGTCGCGGTCGTTCGGTTGGCTGGTAGTTGGTGGCAGGGTCGACTTGTCCAAGTCCTCGAAGTAGGCGGGTTCGATGTCGATGGTGGTGAACCGGTAGCCGTCCCTCGGAGACTTCACGCACCCGCTCGGCCGGGGACGGGGCGGGCGACGGCCCCTTCTCGTGGTAGTGACTCCTCGATGAGGGATCGCCGTCTCATCCGGAGAGCGTCGTCCTCGGGGAGATCCCCGAAGATGACCTCCTCCGCATTGCGTGGCTGCCCGGTGGTCTCGACGCCGACGGCCTGCCGGTAGTCCTCAATTCGCGCGTAGAGGGACCGCAGCTCGGCAGGGTGGTGTGCGCAGGTCCCGAACGCGGCGTGGCGCGCAAGGTGCGTGCGGGCCCAGTCGGGCAGCTCGTACCCCGCCTCATGTGCGGCCTCTTGCGCCGCTGCCACGGTGACGTCGACGAGGCGGGCCGCGATCTGGCGTCGCTCGTGTTCCAGGTCAGCTTGGTTGCTACGCGGGCCCAGCGCCCATCCCCATCGGGAGTGACCGCCTGGTGTCACGTCCCACCGTGCCAGGAAGACGGAGAGATCCGCCACGGCCTCGTCCCATTGCCGAGCGAGAAATGGGACGTGGCTGCGTGGAGGGAGCCGGTCGAGGAGCGAGCGGTCGAGGGAGCGAGTGCCGAGTCTGGAGACCTGTCGAGCACGGAGCTCAGCGGCTGCGGCGAGAGCGCCGCGCTCCGCACCGGCGATCGAGCGGTGCAGCTCGGCGAGGTCTCGGTCGGCCCGGGCTGTCGCCGCTGCTGGGGCACCTGGGTCGACATCTACGGCTGCTCGTTCCGGCCCGGAGGAGGACAGCCGAGCCGCCACAGAGGCCGCGATGGGTATCGGCGGGGCCTTGGGAAGGTGCTCACCATCGAGGGGATCGACGGATCGAGTCAGATAAAGATGGTTGGCAGAGCGGCCGCGGGTGATGTCCACGTAGGTCTCCGAGCGGCTGGCGTTCTCGTCTATTCGGCTGGTCGACTCGGCGAACGTCGCGCCCTGCACGGCGTAACTCGTCACGGCGTAGGCATGGTCGAGCCCGACGTCGGTGCGCCCACCCGGACGGGGGTGCTCGTCGAAGAACGCACGTGGGAGTTCGACCTCGCCAAGGTTGTCGAAGGCGACGCGGATCGTCTCCTCTTCCTGATTGCGTTGCGTATTCACGGCGACGACCGTGCCGTTGGCGCCGTTTCGCACGTACTCACGGGGGCGTCCGGAGGGGTGGAGGGTGCGGTCGCCTCGGCGGGCGACGACCCGGTCGCCCACGGAGAAACGGCGGTCGTGGGCGGCGACGATCTCCTCGGTGCCGACGTCTCCGGTCACTTGGAGCAACCGGTGGGCCAGACGGTTGAGCTGGCGGCGAGTGTGGTTGCGCCGGTCGACCATCGGGTGTTCGCGTCCATCCAGCCTGGCCTTCCACCAACGATCCAACAGGTCGAGGTGGAGGTCGACCTCGTCGCGAACGACATGGAGGTGGCCGGCTGCCTCGAGCGCGGCGAGGGCGTCGCCGATGCGGCCTTCGCGCAGGGCGTCGGCGGCGGCGCGGTCGTGCGGGTCCAGGACCCGGTGGGATGTGCGCAGCTCCGGCGTTTGGGCTTCGCCGTCCTGGCACAGGACGCGGAACATGCCGCCGGCGCCGACGGCGCCATGTTGAGCAGGATCACCGATCAGGCGCACGGCCGCCCCGGTCTCGTCACAGAGCCAGAGGAGCTGGTCGAGGTCGCGATCGGAGACGGTGGAGGCCTCGTCGACGATGAGGACTGTTCGGGCGTCGAGCGCGCTGGTCTGAGGGTCGGTGTGGGCGAGGTGCCAGGCAAGGGTCTCCGTCTGGATGCCGGCTTCGTTGCCCAGATGCCGAGCTGCCTCGCCCTTGACGGCCGTGCCGACGACCCGGTAGCCGGCCGCAGTCCACGCCGCGACGGCAGCACGCATCGCAGTCGTCTTTCCCGCTCCCGCTCGGCCGATTCCACACTGGGTGCGGTGACCGCTCGTGCAGAAGGCGGTGACGAGACCGCGCTGCTCAGCGGTGAGGTGGTCGTGAGCGCCGAGCGCCTCATCGAGAGTGCCAGCAGGTACGACGGCGGCGCCCGCAGCGCGGCCGGCACGGAATCGGTCAAGGACTCGCGCCTGCACCGAAAGCATCTCAGCTGTCGTGAAGAGCGGCTGATCGCCGAGCTTGGCGATCGGACTGCTCTCGGAGCCGAGTAACTCAACGACGTAATCAGATGCGAGGAACTCGTCGGCCAGCCGCTCTACGGCATCGGCCGGGAGCAGCACTGGCTGGGGAGCGCCAGATGCGTCGGGTACCGCCAGTTCGATGAGCCCGGCGAGGACGTCGCCTCGCGTGAAGACCGAGCCTGTCGCGCACAGGCCCTCGGGAGCCGCCAGCCGACGAAACACGTCCTGGGGATCTGGCGGCGATGGGACAGCAGCGACCGCCCGAATGCACCGGTCCAAATCCTGCGGTGTGAGCCCGAGCCCACGAGCGCGACTCCACCATTCGTCGAGGAGGTCGGCGGCTTCGGCACGGCGCTTGGCGGGGCGGGACTTGGTGACCAGCCCGCGAAGCTCGCCGATGGTCGCAGTCCGGCCGATCAGGGCTTCCAGCTCCGCGACAGCCTCATCGACCTCGTTCGTGCGCCGGGAGAACTCGCGCAGAACAACATCCGGGATGCCGTCGATCTCCCAACCGCCCTTGCGGCCGCGCCGCCAACGCACGCCGAGGTCCGTCGTGAGCCGATAGCGCATCTCGGCCGTGGCGAGCGCCGACGCCTCGCCCGCGTGGCGGTACAGCCACCTCGCGTCGAGGGCGCGACGGGTGCCGTCGGGATCGACGACCGTGTTGGCGACGACGTTGTGATGGTGGGGGAAAGGGTCGAGGGCACGGCTGGTCAGGTGACGAAACGAAGCCACAGTCCAGCCGCGGGTGCTCACCGGCTCGCCCTTCACCCGCGCCATCGCCGCGGCGTATTCGAGGTGGGCAAGCCCCCGATCGTTTCCCGCCTGGATGGCACCGAGCACTGCCACCCTCGTCTTCTCGTCGCCGAGGAGCGCGAGCACGCCGAGGGACTTCTCCGTTGTGAGTGTCAGGTCGTATCCGACGCGGACAGCGGGGGCCTTGCGGTGGCGGAGGAAGTCGACCAGGTCGGCCCGCTTCACGAGCCACTGGCCCTTGACGCCTCGGTGCGCGGCGAGGAACGGCCTCTGGGGTTCCTTCCCAGCCGTTCGGGCGGCCTCGATCCGCTCGCGGTTGCGTTCCCACTTCGTACACAGGGTCCGCAGGTAGCGGGTGCTTAGGCCGGCGACACGGGCGGCTTCGCTGAGCGTGAGAAGGTCGGCTGGCTGCCCCGCCGCCGCGACGGCGTCCGGGTCTGGGCCAGCAGCGCGGCCGGCCTCGCACCGCTGGAGTTCCTGCTCGGTGATCCAGCGGGTGCCGTCCCTGTCGATGACCGGCGCGAGGTAGGAGCCCTCGAACTCAACGATGCCGGGTGCCGCTCCGCCCAGCAGGGCCACGAGATGCCGGACGGCGAGTGCCTCGCCTGCGGCCACGAGTCGCTCGACTTCCGTCACCTCCAGCCTCAGGGCGGTCGCGGCGTCCCGCGTGTCATACAGCGGCTCGCCATCGACGTCCCAGCGGGTCTGCGTCCCTCGGGCGAGGGTCGCCCTTCGGCCCGCCGAGCCCTGGGCGGTGATCAGGCGGACGCCGCTGTCGGGGTCACGCCCGGCGAGCACGCGGGCGAAGTCCCGAGACGCGACGGCGCCGGTCAACCCCATCTCGGCTGCCCCGTTGCCTAGCCAACGTCCTGGGTCGGCGCTGCCATCTGCGTAGTAGCGGGATGGGCCGTCGTCCGTGGCTGGAGTCAGGCTCGGGGACGTGACCGCCGGGGCCTGCGGTCCGTCCAGGTAGCGGACGATGTCGTCGACGACCTGACCGACGCTTCGGCCCCCGGCCGAGCCCAGCGGCGTGATGGTGAATCTCACCGCGACTGCTCGGGCGCGTCCCGCAGGTTCCCCGCAGGGGAACCTGCAAGGGTCTGTCCGGGGGATGGGGCGGTCGGAGACGACGGGTGAGGGGTTGCCGCGGGACGCGGGACAGGGTGTCGGTGTCGTTGAGGACGCCGACGCGGGACGATCATCGGCCGAGGGTTGGAGCCGATGCCGCGGCGTGGTTGGTGAGGCGGTCGAGGTGCTGGGCCATTCGGACGTGGGGCGGCGGCTCGCTCGGGGTGGGAGCTTGTCCGGCGGATCGGACGAGGCCGTCGAGGTGCTGGCCGAGGAGACGTTCGTGCTGGTCGCGTGACCAGGTCGGCAGGCGGTCGAGCTGGCGGTCTGCCACCGGTGGAACCTCGGTGTAGATGTCCAGCTCGCCAGGAGTGGACATCGGAGGCGAAGCGGAAGTGCACGACCCGTTCGATCGTGTGCCACAGGGGGCTGTGGCGGCCCGTGCCGCGGCCGAGGCCGATCTGGCGGGCGAGGTCCTCCGTGGGCACCCGGGCCGGGGTGGCGTCCCGCCACAGCGAGACGCAGTGGCGGAGAAGGAGCACGGAGCTGGGCCCGATCAGCGGGGCCCAACACTGCTCGAGGTAGGGGTGGTCGAGGGGGAACCCGGCCCGGCGCACCTGCGTGGACGGGTGCGCCACGGCGTGAAGGTCGATGACCTCCGGTGTGGTTGTCATGACGAACTAGGCCGTCGGGGGCGTCCCGTTCTCGCGTCGATGCCCGCAGCACCCGTCCCGCGGGACGAAGGGATGGGGGTTCAGCCCGGAATCCTGCGAAATCAGCGTCCCGCGGGACGGGAGAGGGAACGCGAACGGGAACGGCCCGCGGTCTCATTCCCTCGTGAACAGCCGTCCCGCGTCGAGCGACAACCCTCCCGCTCGCATCCCGCGGCAGGAATTCCGAAACAGGACCCTGGCCGGAACGCCAGAGGGATCGGCGGCGGGAACGCCCCCGCGGAACCTCCTCGTGCTCATCCAGCACGAGGAGGAACCGATGAACCTGACCCTGAGCGAGCTCGACCGGGAGTGGCGAGAGCTGTGCCGGTCCACCACCAGCCGCAAGGCGGTGGCGAAATGGACCGAGACGGAACCACTCCTCGCCGGCATGCCCACCCTCAACTCGATCCTCGATGAGCGGCGGGACGACGCCGAAGCCGCCCCGGCCATCCTGGCCGCCCTCGCCCGACTCGCCGCCACCCACGACCTGGCGGCCCGCACCCTGCTCCAGGCGCTCGTGCCGGGCATCGTCAGGATGGCGTCGACCACCTGTTCCGACGACCCGGCGGCCGTCGAAGAGCTGGTATCCCTGGCCTGGGAGCGCATCAGGACCTACCCCACCAGTCGTCCTGGCCCGGTCGCCGCCAACGTGCTGATGGACGTCCGCAAGCGCTACCGCGAGCACCGGGCCATCGAGGCCCCCGACGGTTTGGGCCCTGACATGCCGCCCGTCGGGATCGAGCCGTCGGCAGAGGACGTCGTCCTCGGCCGCTCCGCCATCGGCGACCTCTTCGCTGCCGAGCGGGACGGTGTCATCGACGGCGTCGCCCTCGGGCTCATCCTGCGGACGAGGGTCGACGGCATCTCGCTCGAGCCGGTCGTACGATCGTAGGACCCGTCCAACCCTCCTGGCCGAGAGCGAAGCTGGAGTACGAAACCGATCGACGCCATGACTTGGCCGGCGCCGCTGGCCGCCGGTCCAATTCGTCGCGTCGCTTCGCGGGTGGGCGGGTGAGCGCGGCCGTGTCGCCAGTCGCCAGTCCGGCCAAGGCGACCCCGGCCGCACCGCTCACCACCGTCGACGACGGCCCCGCGGCGACGTGCGCCGTCTGCGCGGCTGACCTGGACTTCCTCGGCGGAGCGACCCGCCCGGAGTACGAGAAGCTCCCGAACCCGGTCCGGATTGTCGACCTCTTCTGTGGCGGCGGCGGGCTGACACTCGGCGCGGCCGAAGCTGCACGACGCGTCGGCCGAGGGGCGACGGTGGCACTCGCCGTCGAGAACGACGCTGCAGCGGCCGACGTGTATGCGCTGAACTTTCCCCACGCGGTCCCGCGCCGGACGAGCGTCGCGCGCCTCTTCGATGGCCGGCTCGGCGGAGCGCCCACCAAGGCCGAGCGCGCGGTGGTCGAGGCTACCGGACGCGTCGACGTACTCGTGGCGGGCCCGCCCTGCCAAGGCCACTCGGACCTCAACAACCACACCCGGCGCAAAGACCCGCGCAACTCGCTCTACCTCCGGGCCGTTCGCGCTGCACAGATCCTGAAACCGACCTTCGTCCTTATCGAGAACGTGCCTGCCGTCAAGCACGACAAGGGCAAGGTCGTGGAGAAGGCCATCGCCGCGCTCGAGTCCAGCGGCTACTCCGTCGACCACCGTGTCCTCGATCTCGTCGACTTCGGCGTCCCGCAACGTCGCCGTCGTCACATCCTGCTCGCCGTTCTCGGTGACCACGTCGATCCGACCGATGTCCTCGAGGTCCAGTTGCCCTGCGGTGACCACGACGATCGAACCGTCCGCTGGGCGATCGCCGACCTCTTGGACGTCACCGCCACGACCGGGCCCGACTCCCCGTCCATCCCGACGGAAGAGAACCGCAAGCGGATGCAGTGGCTCCTCGACCACCCCGACAAGGTCAACCTGCCCAACTCCATGCGGCCCACGTGCCATAAGGACAAGGAGCACACGTATAACGCGATGTACGGCCAGCTCAGTTGGGACGAGCCGGCACCCACAATCACGACCGGGTTCGGCTCGATGGGACAGGGCCGCTTCGTCCACCCCAGTCTGGCACGCACCCTCACGCCGCACGAGGCGGCGCGGCTGCAGACGCTGCCGGACTTCTTCGACCTCGACACCAGCAAGCGTCGCGGCGCGTGGGCCCGCGTCATCGGCAATGCGGTGCCTCCCCTGCTCGGCGTCCACCTGATCGAGCCGTTGATCCGCGCGCTTTCTGAGCCCACGCCGGACCCGCCGGAGACCAAGCGCGGCAGCGTCAACGGGACCGGCGTGCGGGCGAACGGTGTCCCGCCGGCATCGAGCGACGTGATCCGCACGCGGATGGAGACCACCAAGCGGCGCGACACCAAACCCGAACTCGCGCTGCGGTCGGCTCTGCACGACCTTGGGCTTCGGTTCGGCGTCGACCGCAAGATCAACGGCAACCGGCGACGTACGGACGTGGTATTCCCGACGGAGCGGGTCGCCGTCTACATCGACGGGTGCTTCTGGCACGGGTGTCCACAACATGCGACCATCCCGAAGAGCAATCGCCAGTGGTGGGTCGACAAACTCGACGCCAACAAGGCGCGCGACACCGCGACGACCGAGGCCCTGACCCACGAGGGGTGGCGAGTGCTCCGGTTCTGGGAGCACGAGGAACCCGTCGCGTCGGCGGGCACCGTGCGGGACGTCGTGGTCTCGCTGCGGCGGAGGTAGGAACCGGCTCAACACACTCTCGTGGGGGAATGTCGCGCCTGGGACGATGATGGGGGTGGTGGCCATCGACCAGACCCTCGACCGGACCTGACCCGAGCACCCATTGAGCAGCTGGGACGCGGCTCTTCTCGACCTTGAGGATCCCGACGGACTCGTCGGCATCGCGCGCCAACGACGCCTGGTGCTCGAGGACAGCGCCGGGCCCCAATGGGTCGACCTGTGCTGGGTGGACGAGGTCGCGCTTTCGCTGATCGACCTGGCGACGGCCCGCCGGCAGGACCTGACCATCGCCTACCCGGCACCGGCCGGGCAGGTCGCCGTCCTGCTCGCAGCGCAGCTCCTCCTCCGCCAGTTCGTCAACGGCAACCACCAGTCGTCGGTCGGCATCGTCACCGCTGACACCACGATGGCCACCCGCACATGGAACGCCTTGCGCATCTCGACGACGGGCGGGCGCGTCTCGATCTCACAGGTCTTCCCCGTGTACCGCGCCAATCCGGAAGGAGACAGCCCGGGCGGTGCGCGGCGGCTCCAGGGCGTCATCATCGGCCAGGCATGCAAGGGCTGGCCGGTCGACCACCTCGTCGTCGACCGGCTCGCTGGACCCGTCCGGAACACCTCGCAACAGGCATCGATCGAGATCGTCGCCGATCCGATCGACCCGGCACTCCGCAAGGCGGAGCAAGCCGGCCGGGCCATCTGGGGCTGGAGCGAGGGGCCCTCGCGACCGGCCGCACGCTCAGGGAGAGCGCTGGCCACACCGTGCCGTTCTCCATCGCGTCCGACCGTCTCGTCACCATGGGCGCCGGCGTCGACGTCCGCCTCACCGTCGCCCGACACCCGCAGGCGGAGGCCGCTGTCGCGCGTTGCCGGGAAGACCTCCGCGTCCTGCGCTCGATGGCACCGCGGCGCCCAGACCGGCACATCGAACGCGGTCTCTCCGCCGGCTGGCATCACCTCACCACCCTCGCTTCGCTGCCGTGTCGCCCCACACGCTTCGATGCGTTCTCCGGCTTCCCGCCGATGGCAGCGCGCTCGACGCGCGGGTTCGGCGACGAACTCATGACATGGGCCGGCACGCTCAACGAGGACTTCGCCGAGATCGGCTCGATCCTCGCCAGCGACATCGCCGACCTCCGCTCCGCGCTGGAGCTGGGCAACCCGTTCGAGGAGATGCTCGGAACGCTCCACTCGTCCCGCGAGGAGTGCCTCGTGGTTACCCGGACGCGCACCGCTGCCCTTGCGCTGCTCGACTCCCTCGGTCTGCCGCCGACATCCGATCGCGCCGGGTCGATGACGATCCGACCCATCGGGCAGCTCCACCGGCACGGCACCTGGCCGAAAGCCGTCTTCGTCGGTGAGCCGTCGCCGTGGGACTGGCATCGCGTCCTCTCCGGGTTGGCGCCCGTCGTCGAGGTCCTCACCCTCGGAACCCTGTCCGCCGAGGGATGTGCGCGAACAGTCGAGTCGGTACGTGCGGCGGCCGATCACTGGGGCTCCGACGCCGAGCACGACCGCGCCTGGCGAGCGGTCGTCGGCTCGGTACCTCCGCCGCACCTGTCCGGCGGTACGTCGTCGCCGCGCCGGCCGGTGGTCGTCGCCGATGGCGCTGAGTACGTCCCCGAGCCCGACCCGTTCGAGTCCTTGTCGTCGCTGTTCGACCTCGACCCCCTCGACTTCGGTGGTGAGGGGCCGATCCGGTGGATTGCCCGCGAGTCCGATCACGACGGCTGGACCGCCGCGGTCCCGGCCGTCGCGGTGGTGACCGATCGTGGCCGGATGCTCCTCGAGGTTGGGCGCCCCGTGGACGTGCGCGACGGCCCGAAGATCATCGAGCGCTGGCCCGAGACCCTTGAGCCCGGGTCGATCCTCCTCGTCGGCCGGCAGCAAGGGCGGGTGGGGCTCCTCGAGGCCCTGGAGGAGAGACTCGGTCATCGACCCGACCTGCTCGCCGCCCGCTATCTCGTCGATCACTACCGGCGGCTGGTGCGCGCCCGCTGGCCGGCGAGCGGGTTCACTATCGCCGCACTCCACCGCGCCATGACCGACCTCGGCTGCGACAAGACGAGCGCCGCGGTGCGGGCCTGGGTGACGGAGGGGACCATGGCACCCCAACACATCGACGACCTGGAGCGCCTCAATCGGGCCCTCGCCCTCGGCATGTCCGACGTCCAGGTCCGCGAGTTGTTCGGCGGCGTCCAGCGTCGTCGGGGCTTCCGGCGCGCCGCAGGCCGTGCACTCGCCGCCGCGGCGCGCGACGCAACCATCGTCGCTGATGCCGACACCATCGACTCCGAGACCGGGCTATCGATCGCCGACCTACGCGACGCTGTCGTCGAGGCGGTCGTGCTCGAGGTCACGCCGTGCGACGATCTAGTACCCCTGACACTCCTCGGCACCCTGGAGGATGGATGACGCTCCGCACCGACGACGCGACCCGCTTCCTCACGTGGATGCTGGACGGCGTCGTCGCGGAAGGCCGCGGGGACCACATGGCCACGCTCCCCGTCGCACCCAAGGGTCGACTCTGGCTCGGTCGGCTCGCACCCGAGATCCTGGTACAGAACAGCCGCCTGGGGGAGCGGAGCGAGCGACTCGAGCCGTGCGAGGTCGGCGTCCGGTTCCGCCCGGCCGAGGTCGATGGCCGCACCGTCACCTGTCGTGCCAGCGTGGTGGCGTGGGTTGAGTTCGACGGGGGCGATGCACCGGACGCACCGCGGTGGCGCAAGACCGACCCGATCGAGGTCGCCGCCGAGCTGGCCACGCCGACGGCCGTCGGTCAGATCGAGTCCGTGGGTCGCAGCGCCTTCGCCGATGGTTTCCGCGCGGTCGGCGCCGACGGGCTGGAGTGCGAATTCCACGCGGAGCTCGAGACCGGCAAGGACGGCCCCGAACTCGTCGTCACCCTCGTGAACATCTCACCCGAGGAGGTGCCGCACTGGGAGACCACCATCTACGAAGCGCGCCTCGAGGTGGAGGCGGGAGCGACCTTGCCGTTCACCCTGGACAACCTGCCCGACTCGTTCCGGTACGACCGCACCGTGGTGGCGTACGGCGTCAACGGCGGCGTCGAGCAGATTGGTGCGGCTGCCTTTCGGACGAACGATGTCGCGACGTACGACCAACCGCGACCGACGTACTGGGACGACGACGTCGGCCCGATACCCGACATCAGCTTCGCGACCCTCGCGGCGGATCCGCTCCCGGCTCTGGCTGATCTCGTCGCCGCGTGTGAACGCTGGGGCGTCACGCACTGGGCGCCCGACGTCCTCGCCCGGCGCGCTGCCGACGAGGGCTGGGACGCCGGCATGCAGGACCAGGCCGCAGCCGCGGCGGCGCAGTTCGCGGAGGAGCTGGGTCGACTGCACGCAGGGCTCACATTGCTCTCGGCCGACGACGACCTGCGTCGTAGCTTCATGCTCGCGAACCGCGCGTTCCACGAGTCTCCGGTCTTGCCGCACACCCACTGGCGGCCGTTCCAGCTCGGCTTCATACTCGCCAACGTCACATCGATCGTCGACGAGGACCGCGACGGCGACCGCGCCGTCGTCGACACCCTGTGGTTCGCCACAGGAGGCGGCAAGACCGAGACCTACCTCCTCTACGTCGTCACGGCTGCGTTCTACGACCGGCTCCGCGGCAAGAGGGAAGGCATCACGTCGTGGGGACGATTCCCGCTCCGGATGCTGTCGCTCCAGCAGACGCAACGCTTCGCCGACGTCGTCGCCGCTGCCGAGTTGGTCCGACACGACGAGAATATCGCCGGTCGCGGGTTCTCGCTGGGCTTCTTCGTCGGCAAGCAGGGGACCCCGAACAAGATCAAGCGGACGCCGGACTTCACGTCGCCCGACGATCCCACCGACACCGACATGCCGGCCAAGTACCAAGTGCTCTTGCGCTGCCCGTTCTGCGGTGGCGGTGGCCTGCGCATGGCCTTCGACCAGAGGCTGTGGACCCTTGACCACGTGTGCAGCTCGTCCGACTGTCCGTGGGGCGGGCGTCCACTGCCGTTCCGTGTCGTCGACGACGAGATCTACCGATCCTTGCCGACAGTTGTCCTCGGCACGCTCGACAAGGCCGCCAGCATCGCCGTCCAGGCAGCAATGCGCGGCTTCTACGGCGCGCCGTCCGGGCGTTGTCCCGTGCAGGGTCACGGGTTCACCTACGCGCCGCGCAGCGGCTCGCAAGGTGGCTGTCTCTTCCCCGGCTGCAACTCCGCGACTGGTCCACTGGACCAGGCGACCAGCATGTACGCGCCGACCGTCCGGATGCAGGACGAGCTGCACCTGCTCCGCGACAGCCTCGGCGCCGTCGACTCGCACTACGAGGCGCTCCTCGACGCGCTCCAGTCGCACTACGGCTCGGCTCCGAAGATCATCGCGTCGTCGGCGACGCTCGCCGGTCACGACGAGCAGGTCCGCGCCCTGTACCGCCGCGATGGACGCACCTTCCCGCTGCCGGGACCGCGAGCCGGCTGGTCGTTCTGGTCGCGCATGACCGACGCGCTCGCTCGGCGCTTCGCAGGGCTCGCGCCCCGAGGCGTCACCCTCGAGTATGCGACCGACCAGCTGACGGAGTCACTGCAGCGCGTCACTCGGCGCGCCGTGGAGGACCCGGCCGGCCTCGCCGCCGCGATCGGCGTCGACGTGTCGGTCGTGCCGGAACTCGTGGACAACTACGGCGTCGACGTCCTCTACGGGTCGAACCTCAAGGACGTCGAGGCGGTCGCGCGATCGTTCGACACGCAGATCCAGCTCGACCGGCCGGTCAACGCCGCCACCCTCACCGGCCGCACACCCCTCGACGAGGTTCGCACCACCCTGGAGAGGCTCGTCGAACCGGAACCCGACTTTTACGACCGCGTCCACTTGATCGCCGCGTCATCGATGCTCTCCCACGGTGTCGACATCAACCGGTTGAACGTCATGGTGATGCTCGGCCTGCCGTTGTCCACGGCTGAGTTCATCCAGACCACGTCGCGCGTCGGCCGGACCCATCCCGGCCTTGTCATCGTCCTGCACAAGATCGGCCGTGAACGCGACGCTGCCGTGTACCGCAACTTCCCGTCGTTCGTCGGTCATGCCGACCGGCTCATCGACCCGGTGCCCATCACGGCGAAGAGCCGTCGCGTTCTCGAGCTGACGTTCGCCGGGCTTGTGCAAGCGCGCCTCTACGGCATCCACGAGCCGGCCGCGATCGCGGCCGGGTTGCGACAGCTGACTAAGCCGGGACCCGTGCGTACAGCCTTCGGTCGCCTGCCGGTGCTCGAACAGACCGAGCTTCACGCGCTCATCGACATGCTCGACTTCGACGGTCCGCTCGACGAGAACCTGCGACGCGACCTCGGCGACTACCTGCGCGAGTTCTACCGAGCCCTCAACGATCCCGCGAGTTCGGCTGAGTGGGTGAGCGAGCTATTCCCCACGGGCGAGCCCATGCGATCGCTCCGTGACGTCGAGGAACAAGCTCCCGTCATCACCCGAGGCGGCCGGGCATGAGGGTCGAGCGCGGCGCCTCGCAGATCCTCTTCGGACTCCTGCCGGGCCAGACCGCCGACCTCGACGGCAAGATCTGGCGCGTCGCCCATTGGATCGACCCCGTGCCGCTCGCCCTCGACCAGGACGCAGTCCGTGCTGCGCTGCTCGGGTCCATCGCGCCCTGGTCTGCGACCGGCATGGACGACGGGCTTGAGGCCGCGCTCCGGGCGCGCGCCACCGTCGAGGTCGTCGGGCTCAACATGGACCGCGGTGTCCTCGTCGAGCCGTACCCCCAACAGTGGCGCTGCAAGACGTGCGGGTCGATCGCACGCAATCGCGAGGATCGCTGCAACTGCGGCGGCCGCGCGCGAGCCCAGATGCAGTTCATCGCGTACCACACGTGCGGTGCGGCACGAGAGCCTCAGATCCCGCGCTGTCCCACCCACAACGCCGTCGCCATCCGGCTGCCGGGGACCGCGACCGCGCGCGAGCTGCGCATCTTTTGCCCGCAGTGTCAGCGGGCATTAACGCCGGGAGGCTTCCCGTTCCAGGTGTGCAACTGCGGCAACGGCGGCATGTCGGTGACCGTCCATCGCGCCGCCGTGGTGTTCTCGCCGCGCTTCGCCGTCCTCGTGAACCCACCCGATCCGGCGGTGGCCGCCCAGCTCCGCGCCGCGGGCGGCGGCGCTCGCGCGCTCGAGTGGGTTCTCGACGGCATGGCGGCCGATGATCCGACCCAGGGCCGTCAGACCTACGCCGGCCTCCTCGAAACCCTCCGCCAGGCCGGTCTCTCTGACGCGACGGCCCAGGTACTCGCGCAGGCGGCCCTCGACCGAGGCGAGGTCGACCCCGGCCATGGCGGTGGCGTCGTCCTGCCCGACACTGTGCGGGAGAAAGCCCACGAGGAAGCACTCAGCCTCGCGTCCGCGGTGCGGGATGGCCGCACCCGCGTCGCGGACATGGTCGCCGGCACCACGCCGCCACTCCGGACGCTCTACGAGGGCGCGTACGGCGATGCGATGCGCGACGCCCATCTCGCGGGCGTCGATCTGCTGGCTAACTTCCCGGTGGCGACGCTCTCGTTCGGCTACACGCGCGGCGACATGTCCCCCGGCGCAGCGCGGTTGGTCCCCTTCCGGGAGCGCGGGCACGTCCACGCGTACGGCTCGCTGTCGAGGACGGAGGCCCTGCTCTTCCGTCTCGACCCGATGCACGTGTACCGGCACCTCGTCGCTCGCGGTCACGTGCTGCCGGATGTAGACGGCCCGCGTGCGGCGCGGATCGCACTGCTCGAACGCATGGACCTGCCCTATCCGACCCAGGAGCAGTACCAACCGCTCGGCGGTGCGCTGCTCCAGCTCGTGCACGCTTTCGCGCACCGCACGATCCGCCGCCTCGCATCGTTCGCCGGCATCGAGCGCGACGGACTCGCCGAGTACCTCCTCCCGCACCACCTCTCCTTCGTGGTCTACGCCGCGTCGCGCGGCGACTTCGTCCTCGGCGGGCTCCAGGCCGTCTACGAGACCTCACTGCACCGCTTCCTCGCCGACCTCGTCGAGGGCGAGTCGCGATGCGCGCTCGACCCGGGGTGTCGGAGCGGCGGCGGCGCGTGCATGGCGTGCCTGCACCTCGGTGAGCCGTCATGCCGTTGGTTCAATCGCTTCCTCGACCGCTCCGAGCTGTTTGGGGCGAACGGCTTCCTCTCGCCGGTGCACTGAGGTGGACGACGCCGAGTTGATCGGAGGCGTCCTCGTCGACTGCGCCGAGCCACGGGCGAGCGCGGTCGAACTCGCGGCGCTGCTCGCCGCGCGGACGTCGGATCGACGCGCCGCGGTGCGCGCCGGCCTCGACCCGGATCTGGTCGACGTCCTGCGCAACCGTCTGACCCTCGACGCTGATCGCGCTGCGCTGCTCTGCCAGGAGGCGGCGGCATGGGTCCTCGGCCGCCGATCGATCGTCGTCACCGAACCATGGGACCTCGTCGCTTCCCTTCCTGGAGGATCGCGTCTGCCGCTGGGGCTCCGTCGGACGACGGGGGAGACGCTCGTGCAACTCGTGGTCGGCGCAACGCGGACATTGCGACTCGCGGCACCCTTCATCGACGGGCCGGGCCTCGGGTTCATCGGCGACGCTCTCGCAGCCGCGACGAGCAGAGGCGTCCGGCTCGAGATCCTCCTGCCGACGAGGTCGACGCACGCCGATGACGCGCTGGGCGAGCTGGAGCTGACGATCCGCACGTCCGGCGCGCCGGCCAACTTCACCGTGTCGCGGCTACGGTCCGATGCACCATGGGCGCACCTCAAGGTGCTCACCGCTGACTCGCTTGCCGCGTACATCGGCAGCGCCAACGTGACAGGTGCCGGCTTGGCCGGCCACAACCTCGAGCTGGGCGTGCTCGTGCGTGGTGCCGGTGTCACCGTCGTCGAGCGGATCCTCGACATGTATCGCGAAGACTGACACCGCCCGCACAGCGTCGGCGAGGATCGTGCTCCCTCCCGGTGCTGGCGGGTCGAACCGGTCGGCTCGCCCGGCGGTTCGTCCCAAGCTCGACGGCTCACGTCGTCCCTACTCTGTCCGTATAACCCGCGAAAGCGTGTCGCGACCGCGATCTGGTCAGAGTCCCCCGCACGACAAACGTGCAGGTCAACCTGCACATCCTGCTACTGGCGATCAGTCGAAGATATGGCGTAGACGGCTCGCTTAGGGCTCATACCCGAGGAAAATTTGATGAGTCTCCGCGCTCGGGCGTGGCGGCGGGAAGCGACGTTGCGTTACCAGCTATCCGTCAGAGCGTGGGTCGTGGCGTCGGCACCGACACGGACGCCGACGTAGCGGGAGAGTGTGAATGCAGGATTGGCATGGCCGAGCATGCGGCTTACGACCGCTGGATCGAGGCGAACGTCGAACAGCATCCAGCAGGCGGCGACATGGCGGAGGTCGTGCGGATGCCACTGAGCGACCGTCCGTGATTTCATCGGCCACCCCGCCTCTTTCGCCGCTCGGACCCAAAGGCGGTGGAACTTGCGATGCTCCGCTGGTTGGCCATCGCCGTTCTCGAAGAGAAGGGCCTCGTCCCCCCGGGACTGCCGCACATGGTCCGAATGGCCTAGCAGGTCGGCCACTAGGCTGGCTGGGAAGATCGATGAGCGCTTCTGCTTGTTCTTGGTAGTCGCGATCGACCGCCCAAGGCGCGATTGGACCACCGCCCTGTGAATCCGGACGACTCGGTGCGGCTCGAACTCGAGATCGCAGGGGCGGAGCCCGATGAGCTCTCCCCAACGCGCACCGGAGCGGTGCTTGAGCCTCATGGCGAGCGCCCAGGTCGGCTGCCCGAGTTGGACCAGAGCATCGAAGAACTGTGTGCAGTGCTCGTCGTCCGGAAGCGCATCGCGAGGGACAAAGCCGCTCGCCTCCCCCTGGAACTCCGCCTTCAACGAGTAAGAGACGAGCCACATCGGATCGGCATCCCTCGGTAGCCAACGACTCTTGTGCGCGAAGGTCACGAGCGCCCGCATGCATGAGCCGATGTTCTGGACGGTGCTCGGAGCGCACCGTCGTCGGGCGTCGGCGAGCACAACCTCTGACATCGCGGGCGTCCACTCTCCGACGGTGACGTCACCCAGCCGGGGGAGCAGCCACGAGCGGAGGATCGACGCCTGCCGATCCCGATAGCCGGGCGACCGTCCCTCGATGTGCCCGAGGTACGCGGCGCCAAGGGTGCCCACCGTACGAGGCTGGTCGGGACGGGCACGGAGCGGCACCTGAGCGGCGAGGAACGACTCGATCTCCCGCGCCTTGGCACGGGCCTCTGGCTCGCTCCTGAACTTGTACGAGACACGGCCACCTGCGGCGTCGCTAGCGACGACGCGGAAGCGATCCTCGCCGGCGCTCGGTGCGTAGATGCGCGTCCCGTGCTCGAAAACGGCGAACGGCTTCTTCCGGTATCGCTGAGGCTGAGGACCTCTGCCCATGGCTCTTCCTCCGACAAGAGAACACTGGAGGAAGCCCAAGCGCGCCAAACAGACAAAATCCGTGGGCTCGACGGATTGTGCCCACAATTGTGCCAAGACGGTGGTTCCAAGGCAAGGATTCCGCCCTGACCTGGTCTTTCGCGCCGTGGGCGCAGCGGGGTCGATCCACTCTCAAGGTTCAGACACGGGTTCGAATCCCGTTGGGGCTGCCACACCCGGACCGTCGTTCTCGGTAGCAGGGGGTGCGCTTTCCGCACCCACCGCTACCGAGAACGGTCGGCCCGCGAGGCGCACCCCTCACCGGCAACAGAGCAAGACATCGACTTGCATCGCTTGTATTGCTTCTAGGTCGCAATTACATTCTGGCCGCAGTCGGCAGGGCGCCGACCTGTGAGGGGAGCCGGCATGACGAGCGGGGGCAGACGACGGTGGGTGACGACGGCCGCGCTGGCGCTGGCCATGGTGGCCGGTGCGTGCGGCGGAGGGAACGACCGGACGAGCGCCGGGAGCGCGGCCACCGCGGGCGACGAGGCGGTGGATCCCAGCAAGGACACGCTGGTCGTCGCCATCAACGCCGACCCCGCCAACCTCAGCCCTCTCTTCCTCGATGTCAACACCGGCAACTGGAAGGTGTTCAGCGGCCTGGTCCAGTACGACAAGGACCTCAGGCTCGTCCCCGACCTGGCCGCGGAGCTGCCGGCGGTCACCGACGGCGGTCGCACCGTCACCGTGAAGCTGCGGACCGACGTGAAGTTCCATGACGGCCAGCCCTTCACCGCCTCCGACGTGGTCTTCACCTGGAAGGCGCTGCTCGACCCCGCCCTCGCCTCGCCCCTCTACCGCACGTGGGACCTGGCCGGGCTGGTCGAGTCGGTGGAGGCGGTCGACGACCACACGGTGCGCTTCCGCCTCGGACGGGTCGACCCCGCCTTCGTCGACAAGCTCTATGTGGGCATCGTGCCCGAGCACGTCCTCGCCGGCCAGGACCTGGCCAAGACCGACTTCAACCGCAACCCGATCGGCACCGGGCCGTACACGCTGGGCGAGCGCCGACCGGGGGAGCGCATGGTATTGGAGGCCAACCCCGACTACTACGGCGGCGTCCCAATGATCAAGCGGGTCGTCTACACCTTCATCCCCGACGAGAACGCCCGGGCGGCGGCCCTCGAGCAGGGGTCGATCGACGTGGCCCGGCTCCCACCCCGCCTGGCCCGGGGCTTCGAGACCGATTCCCGGCTGCAGGTGGTCACCGTCCCCAGCGCCGCCGTCGACCAGATGGCGTTGCCGACGGCCAACCCGGTCATGTCCGACCCCCGGGTGCGGCGAGCCATCGCCCTCGCCTTCGACCGGGACACGGCGGCCAGGGCGATCTACGCCGGGAAGGGCGCCGCCGCCACCTCCCCATTCGTCGAAGGGGCGTGGGCCTACGACCCGTCGGCCACCGTCACCTTCGACCAATTGGCGGCGGGCAAGCTCCTCGACGAGGCGGGCTGGACGATGGGCGGTGACGGCTTCCGCGCCCAGGACGGCAACCGGCTGGCCTTCACCGTCATGATCCTGCCCAACATCACCACGCACCGGGAGCTGGCTCTCGCCCTGCGCTCCGACCTGGGCCAGGTGGGCATCGACCTCACCGTCGACACCGTCGAGAGCGCCCTCTACAAGGACCGCCTGGCCACCGACGCCTGGCTGCACAACCTGGGCAATCCCTACGACCCCGACGCCATCTTCTACGGCACCTACCATTCCAAGTTCGCCGCCGACAGCGACCCGGGAACCAACCCGGCCGCACTGCGAAACGCGGCGGTCGACGCCGCCCTCGAAGCGGGGCGCAGCTCGACCTCCTCCGAGCAGCGGACCGCCGCCTACCACGACCTCCAGAAGGCCCTCCTCGACGACGGCGCCTACGTGTACCTGGGCGTGGGTGACCACACGATCGTCGTCCCGTCCGACGTCCGGGGCCTTGAGGTCCAGGCCCAGGGCGGGGCTCACAACTTCGCCCGCGGCATCTCCTGGAACCTCGAGCGCTGGCACTTCGTCACGACGTGAGCGTTCTCACGCTGACCGGGCGGCGGCTGCTGGCGCTGCCGCCCATGCTCCTGCTGATCGCGGCGATGACCTGGGGCCTGGCCTGGGCATCGCCCTACGACCCGACCGAGAGCTACGTGGCCAGCATCGCCGGACCGGGCGCGGGCGCCGCCGTCACCCCCGAGCTCAAGGCCGCCTACGAGAAGGACTGGGGCCTCGACGCGCCCGTTCCGGCGCAGTTCGGGCGCTGGCTGGGCAACGTCGCCACCGGCGACCTGGGGGTCTCCCGGCTCGTCCCCGGGGAGAAGGTCTCGACCGTGATAGCCAGCCGGCTGGTGGCTTCGGCCGTGCTCGTGTTCTGTGCCCTGGTCCTGGTGCTCGTGGGCTCGCTGGTGACGGGGGTGCTGGCGGCCCGGTTCCGGGACTCGTGGCTCGACTGGCTCATCCGCACCGCGTCGTACACCAACGCCTTCGCTCCCTCCTTCTGGGTCGCGCTGCTGGCCATCTACGTGTTCTCCGTGTGGCTGGGGTGGCTGCCGGCCACCGGCGCGGCCGATCTGCGCTCCGTCGGTGGCGCCCGCGTCGACCTGCGCCACCTCGTCCTGCCCGCCGTCACCCTGGCCCTCACCCAGCACGGTGTGTTCACCCTCTACGTCCGCTCGACGGTGCTGGAGGTCATGCGCGACGACCACGTCCGCTTCGCTCGGGCCCAGGGGGCCACCGAGACCTCGGTCCTCTTCCGCCACGCCCTGCCCAACGCCCTGATCCCCTACGTCACCCTCATCGGCACCCACATCCCCGAGCTGATCGGGGGCTCGGTGCTCATCGAGACGGTCTTCGGCTGGCCCGGCCTGGGCAGCCTGACCGTGGCCGCGGCCCGAGCCGTGGACATGCCCCTGCTGATGGCGATCGTGCTGGCCGGCGCCGTCCTGGTGGTGCTGGGCAACCTGGTGGCCGACGTGCTCTACCGGGTCGTCGACCCCCGGGTGCGGGAGGCCGGCGCGTGACCTCCACTGTCACCGCTCCCGTCGATCTCGACCGTCGCCCGCCCCGGGTTCCCCGTGCCCGCCGGGGCCGGGTGCGGCGCCTGCCGCCGTCGGCGGTCGTGTCGCTCGTGGTCATCGCCGTCCTCGCCCTCCTGGCGCTGGGGGCGGTGTTCCTGCGGCCCTTCGACAGCCGGTCGGTCCATTTCGACCAGGCGCTCCAGTCCCCGTCGCTGGACCATCCCATGGGCACCGACTCCGTCGGCCGCGACCTGTTCACCCGGGTCCTGCACGGCATGCGGGTGTCGTTCGGCGTCAGCCTGCTGGCGGCGGTGTGCGCGGCCGCCATCGGGGCGTCCATCGGCGTCGTGGCCGGCTCGGTCGGGCGCCGGGTCGACTCGGTGCTGATGCGCTTCATCGACATCGCCTCGTCGCAGAGCCACTTCCTGTTCGGGATCCTCATCCTGGTGATGACCCGGCCACGGCTGGGAGCGGCAGGGGCGATCTTCCTGTCGGTCGGGCTCACCCACTGGACGTCGGTGGCCCGGATCGTGCGGGCCGAGGTGCTCGCCCTCCGGGAGCAGAAGTTCGTGGCCGCGGCGGTGAACGCGGGCGCCACCCGCCGGCACCTCGCCCGCCGCCACTACCTGCCCCACGTGCTCCCGGCCATCGGCCTCGGCTTCGTGCTCCTGGTCCCCCACGCCATCTTCCACGAGGCCGGGTACTCGTTCCTGGGCCTCGGGATGCCGGCGACATCGCCGTCGCTGGGCAACCTGCTGGCCGAGAGCCAGTCGACACTGCTCAGCGGGGGCTGGTGGGCCAGCTTCTTCCCCGGGGTCGTGATCCTCGTGGGGTCGATGGCCGTCGGGACCCTCGGCGAGTGGTGGCGCGACCGCCGCAACCCCCGCTGGCGGTCGGAGCTGGAGCTGTGACGGCGACCGTGACGGAGCCGGTCCCGACCGGTGCCGACAACGGGCCGGTCGAGCCCCTCGTTGACATCGCCCAGCTGTCGGTGCGGTTCCGGACGGCGAACGGTGTCGTCCGGGCCCTCTCCGACGTCGACCTGCGCATCTGGCCCCGCGACGTCGTCGTGCTGGTGGGCGAGAGCGGGAGCGGCAAGACCGTCCTGGCCCACGCCATCCTCCGGCTCCTGCCCATGAACGCCGAGGTCACGGGAACCGTGCGCTTCGACGACGACGACCTGCTCACCTTGTCCGAGCGCCAGATGCGAGCCGTGCGAGGACGGCGCATCGCCCTCATCCCCCAGAGCGCGAGCACCTCCCTCGACCCCGTCCGCCGGGTGGGGGGCCAGCTCCTCGAATGGGCCCGGCTGCGCGACATCGACGGCGCCGACGCCCGGTCCCGACTCGACCGTCGCCTCACCGGCCTCGGCCTTTCGTTCGACGCCGTCGCTCCCCGCTACGCCCACCAGCTCTCCGGCGGCATGCAGCAGCGGGTCGTCAACGCCGGCTGCCTGGTGAGCACCCCCGACCTGGTGCTGGCGGACGAACCCACCCACGGCCTCGACGCCGACCTGGTCGACGCCACCGCCGACCAGCTCCTGGCCGTTGCCGCCGAGGGCTCGGCCCTGCTCGTCATCACCCACGACCTGCGCCTGGCCGAGCGCCTGGGCGGACGTTTGGCCCTGCTCTACGCCAGCCGGCTGGTGGAGCTCCGGTCGTCCGCCGCCTTCTTCGCCGGTCCCGCCCACCCCTACGGCCGGGGACTGCTGGGGGCGCTGATCGAGCGGGGCGGTGTGCCCATCCCGGGCCTGTCACCGGAGCTGACGGCGTTGCCCCCCGGATGCCCGTTCGCTCCCCGATGCCCGTCAGCGCTCGAGGAGTGCCAGTTGTCGATGCCCGCCGGGCACCCAGTGGACACCGGATGGGCGAGGTGCGTGCTCCATGCTCACCGCTGACGGCGTCGTCAAGGCCTTCGACGGCCCGGATGGCCGCCTCACCGTGCTCGACGGCGCCAACCTTTCGCTGGCGCCTGGGGCGCGGGTCGGGCTGGTCGGACCGAGCGGTTGCGGCAAGTCGACGCTGGCCGCCGTCCTCGCTCTGCTCCTCCGGCCCGACGGCGGGCGGGTGCTCGTCGACGGGACGCCGATCGCGGGCTGGGGCCTGGGTGTGCCCGGCCACATCCGCCGCCAGGTCCAGCTGGTGTGGCAGTCCCCCCGCCAGGCGGCCGACCCCCGGATGACGCTGCAGCAGATCATGCTCGAGCCCCTGGCCATCCAGGGCAGCCTCCCCGACACCGCGGCCGATTGCTGGGACCTGACCGTGGGGCTGGCCGAGAACGTGGGCCTCACGTCCGACCTGTTGCGCCGCCAACCGCACGAGGTGTCCGACGGCCAGCTGCAGCGGGCCTGCCTCGCCCGCGCCCTGGCCGTGTCGCCCCGGTTCCTCCTCTGCGACGAGCCCACGTCGATGCTCGACGTGTCCACCCAGGCGTCCCTGCTGGCCGTCATCGCCGAGCAGCAGGCGGCGTCCTCCCTCGGGGTGCTGCTGATCACCCACGACCTCGTCGTGGCCCGCCACTGGTGTCAGGAGGTCGTCGATAGCCGCGATCTGTGCCGATCCGCCCGGGAGGCGTAGCCTCGGGCTGTCATGAGGACGCCGCCCCGCCGCGCCGGTGTGGCGGTGGTGGCCGCCCTCGGCCTCGCCAGCCTCGGACTGGCCCACGTCCTCGAGTACCTGGCCCTGGTGCCCGATGCGCGCCACCGGGCCCAGGTGCTGGCCACTTCCGGCCACCACTACCTGCCATCCGTCCTGAGTGCCGTCGGTTTCCTGGCCGCGGTCGCCGTCGCCGTCGTGTTCCTGCGCGGTTTCGGCGCCGGCGCCCGCGCCCGCCGGTCTGAGCCCGCCGCCGGGCGCGACTGGGCCCGGCTGCTCCCCGTGGCCCAGGTCCTGGCCTTCGTGGTGGTGGAGGTGGCGGAGCGGGTCGCCGTCGGCGCGTCCCTCGCCGACCTGGGACCAGTGCTCGTCCTCGGCCTGCCCTTGCAGGTCCTGGCGGGCATCGCGGGGGCCTGGGTGCTCGCGGCGGCGGCCCGCGCCGGCGCCCGGCTGGGACGAGCGCTGGCCGCCCGCCCGCCGGTTGCTCGCCGCCGGCCGAGCCCCGGTTGGCGCCCGCTCGCCGACCTTCCGCCCGTTGCCCAGCCCGCAGGCGGCCCTCCTCCGGCCCGCGGCCCGCCGCCGCGCCTCGTTCTCGCCTGAGCCGAAGAGACCGATCACCCCGACGCGGGGTGGCAGACAACGAGGAGATTCAATATGAGAACGCATTTCCCGCGGCTGGCCGCGGCTGGATTGGTGCTGGCCGCGCTGACCGGACCGCTGGCCGACGCCGCCTTCGCCCATGAGCGCCGCACCGTCGGCCCGCTCCAGTTCGTCGTCGGATGGGGTGTCGAGCCGACCTTCACCGGCTACCTCAATGGCGTCCAGATCACCATCCGGGACACATCCGGCGGCGGTGATCCGGCACCCGTCACCGACGCTGCCAACACCCTGAAGGTCGAGGTCGTCTTCGGCGACCAGAAAGTGGGCCCGTTGGACCTCGACACCGTGTTCAACTCGCCCGGCGAGTACCAGGCCCCGCTCGTGCCGACACGGGCCGGCGTCTACGCCTTCCGCTTCGTCGGGACGGTCAAAGGCCAGGCAATCGACGAGACGTTCACCTCGTCGGACACCACGTTCGCAACGCCGGAGGAGACGTCGGAGATCGAGTTCCCGGTGAAGGACCCGAGCCCGGCGGAGCTGGCCAGCCGGGTCGAGCGGGTGGACACCCGGGCGGTGGCGGCGGCCGAATCGGCGGACGACGCCAAGAGCAAGGGTTCGACGGCCACCGCCCTCGGTGCCGCCGGGCTGGCCCTGGCGGTGGTCGCTCTCGGGCTGGCCATCATGCTGCGCAAGGGGTCGAAGGCCTAGCCGGTGTCGGGTTCTACCCAGCGCACCTCGGTCAGGGCGGCCTTCGTCGCCCTGGCCGTGGTGACCGGGCTCGCTCTGGGCCCGGCGCAAGTGGCCGGGCCCACGGTGTGCTGCGGGCGTCGGACCCGGGCGCGGGCGCTGTCGTCGACCAGTCGCCGGCCAACGTCACCCTCAGCTTCACCGAGGCGCCCGAGCTGGGCTTCTCGTCGGTGAAAGTCCTCGACGGCACCGGCCGCTCGTTCGGCGCGGGCGAGCTGCGGCCGGTGGCCGGCGACCCGAAGACGGTCACCCAGGCGCTCCAATCGCTGCCCAAGGGCATCTACACGGTGAGTTGGCGGATCGTCTCCCGGGTCGACGGCCATCTCACCGCGGGGTCGTTCGCCTTCGGCGTGCAGACGCCGGTGACCGCCGATGCGGCCGCCGCGGTTGCTGAGGGCGCGTCGCTGCCCACCAACCGATCGGTGGCCGCCGTCGGGGGACGGGCCCTTCTCTACACCGGGCTGGCCTGCCTCCTGGGCACGGTGTGGGTCGGCGGCCTGCTGTTCCGCGACCGCCGGCGGGGACTGGTGGTGCTGCTGGCCGCGGGCTGGGTGGCCGCAGTGGCGGGTGTGTTCGCCCTGGGCCTGGCCCAGCGCGGCACGACGGGCGCCTCGCTGGGCGACTTCCTCCAGTCCCACCTGGGCCAGTCGGTGCTGTGGCGGCTGGACGGGCTCGTGGTGGCGGCCGGGGGGGTGGCCCTGGCTGTGGGTTGGCGCCGCTGGCGGCAGGGGCTGGCGCTGGTGGCGGCGGGCACCGTGGGCACGATCGTGGCGCACGTCGAGTCCGGTCACGCGGCCGCCGCCTCACCGGCGTCGCTGGCGATCGGTCTGCAGGTCGTCCACGTGGTGGCGATGGCCGTGTGGCTCGGCGGGCTGGCTGCGCTCCTGGCTGGTATCGGTCGCGGGCAGGACCCGGCGGCAGAGCCGGCGGCCAGGAAGTTCTCGGCCGTAGCGGTCGTGGCCGTCGCCGTCCTCGTCGTGACCGGTGTGCTCCGGGCCGTCAACGAGGTGGACGGCTGGCGGCCGCTGGTTGACTCCGGCTACGGACGGCTGGTGCTGGTCAAGGGCGCGCTGCTGGTGGTCATCGCCGCCCTGGGAGCGGTGAACCGCTACCGCCACGTGCCCGCCGCCGGCAGGTCGCTCACCGGTCTGCGCCGCGTCGGGACGGCGGAGGTGACGGTGGCCGTCGTCGTGTTCTTCGTCACCGGCTTCCTGACCACGTCGCCGCCGCCGGTTACGGCCAAGGTGACGGAGTCCGCGGTGGTGGTCACGGCCTCCGACTTCGGCACCACCCTCCGGGCCCGGCTGACGGCGTCGCCGGGTCAGGCCGGTCAGAACCGGTTCACCGTCCGCCTCACCGACTACGACACCGGAGAGCCGGTGGCGGCCACCCGGGTCACGGCCCGGTTCGTCCTGCCCGCGGACAGCAGCGTCAGCCCGTCGACCCTCGACTTGCCGGCGACCGCTCCCGGGACCTTCGCCTCATCCGGCACCAACCTCACCCTTCCCGGCCGCTGGCGGGTGACGCTGGTCGTCGAGCGGGGGGCGGACTCTCTGGAGCTCGCCGTCGACCTGGTGACCCGGGCGCCGCCGGGACTGGTGACGGTCACCCCGGGGCAGCCGACGATCTACAGCGTCGTCCTCGGTCAGGGCCGCATGGTGCAGGTGTACGCCGATCCGGAGGCACCAGGCGCCACCGAGCTGCACGCCACCTTCTTCTCCGCCGCCGGCGCCGAGGAGCCCGTCGACGTGGCCACCGTCACCGCCGACGGCCAGGCCACGACGCCCCGGCGGCTGGGGCCGGGTCACTTCGTCGCCGACGTCGACGCCACGGCGGGTGCCTGGCCGGTGGAGGTCACCGGCATCACCCCCGGCGGCGACTACCTGTACGCACCCCTTACCCTGGAGATCGAACGATGAGAACCCGCACACTCTTGGTCGCCGCCGTGTTCGCCCTGGTCACGGCCGCATGCGGCGGGGGCAGTGGCGGCGACCAGGGTGACACTCCCTCGAGCGGGCGGCCGTCGTCCACGGCCGTCCTCGCCATCGTCGATCCGGCCAACGAGGCGACCGTCCCGCCGGCCCGATGACCGTTCGCCTCGACCTCCAGGGGGCACGCATCGTGGACGCCGCCACAACCGTCCTGCGGCCAGACGAGGGCCACGTCCACCTCACCCTCGACGGCAGGCTGGTGTCGATGGCCTACGGCCTCGAGCAGCAGGTGGAGGTCAGTCCCGGCATCCACCAGGTGGTCGCCGAGTTCGTCGCCGGCGACCATGCGCCCTTCAGTCCGCGGGTGACCGTGACTCGGACGTTCGCAGTCTTGGCCGCGCCCTAACCGTCGTCGCCCGTCGTTCTCGGTAGCAGGGGGTGCGTTTCCGATGGGGAAGGTCCTGGACGCGGGCGGGAGCGGGAGCTAAGACGGGGAGGTGACCCGGGCGTCGGCACTGGCACGGGCGGTCGAGGGGCTGGCGGGGTCGTTCGGCGGCGAGCTCGTGCGACCCGAAGATGCCGGCTACGACGAGCACCGCGCCGTGTGGAACGGCTCCATCGACCGCCGTCCCGGCCTCATCGCCCGCTGCCGGGGGGTGGCCGACGTGCGGGCCGCCGTCCGCTTCGGTCGGGAGCACGATCTCCTGGTGGCGGTGCGAGGGGGCGGGCACAGCTTCCCCGGACTGTCCGTGTGCGACGACGGCATGGTCGTCGACCTCGGACAGATGCGCGGCATCCGGGCCGACCCGGTCGCCCGGACGGTGCGGGCCCAGGCCGGCGTCCTCCTGGGCGAGCTCGACCGGGAGACCCAGGAGTTCGGCCTGGCCGTTCCCGCCGGCATCGTCACCCACACCGGCCTGGCCGGGCTGACGCTCGGCGGCGGCATCGGCTGGATCATGCGCAAGTACGGCCTCACCATCGACCAGCTGCTCTCGGTCGACATGGTCACCGCCGACGGCGAGTTCGTACGGGCCAGCGAGGACGAGAACCCGGACCTGTTCTGGGGCATCCGGGGTGGCGGCGGCAACTTCGGCATCGTGACCGACTTCGAGTTCCGGCTGAACCCACTCGGCCCCCAGGTGGTGGCGGGACCGGTCTTCTGGCCGATGAAGGACGCGGCCGAGGTCCTCCGCTTCTACCGGGAGTGGCTGGCCGACTGCCCCGACGAGCTGATGACCATCGTCACCCAGCGCCTGCTGCCGCCCCTGCCCATCGTCCCGCCGGAGCTGGTGGGGGAGCGGGCGCTCGGCGTCGTCGTGTGCTGGTCGGGCGACCTCGAGACGGGGGAGCGGTTCGTGCGCCCGCTCAAGGAGTTCGGTTCGCCGCTGCTCGACCTGTGCCAGCCCAAACCGTTCCTGGCCCACCAGCGGATGCTCGACCCGTCGTTCCCCCACGGCTGGTGGTACTACGTCCGGTCCTGCGACGTGGCCGCCCTGAGCGACGAGGTCATCGACATCGTCGTCGACTACGGCATGCGCATCTCGTCGCCCGTCTCCAGCCTGGCCCTGTGGCAGATGGGCGGGGCGGTGGCTCGGGTGGGCGAGGACGAGACCGCCTTCAACGGCCGCCACGCCGGCTTCACGTTCAATATCAACGGGAACAGCTTCACCGCCGACGGCTTCGATGCGCAGCGCCAATGGGCCCGTGATTTCTGGACGGCCCTGGCGCCCCACCACACCAGCGTGTACGTGAACTTCCTGATGGAGGAGGGGGAGGAGCGGGTCCGCCAGGCCTACGGGGCGGCCAAGTACGACCGGCTGAAGGCGGTCAAGCGCCGGTACGACCCGACCAATTTCTTCCGCCTCAACCAGAACATCCGCCCCGGGTGATGTAACGGCCATGCCCATGGCGGGGACGGCAGGCTTGTCTGCGAAAGGGGAACGATCGTGTCCACGACGGTCAATGCGCTCGGCGGCGGTACCACGGAGGTGTCGGACGAGGCCCTCGGCGACCTGCGGGCATCGGTCGGGAGCGAGGTGCTCACCACGGCCGACTCCGACTACGCCTCCGTGCGGGCCGCGGCCAACGCCATGCACGCAGCCACGCCGGGCCTGGTCGTGCGCTGCTCGGGGACGGCCGACGTCGTCGCCGCCGTCACGTTCGCCCGGGCCCACGGCCTGGCCGTCACGGTCCGGGGCGGTGGTCACTCCGTGGCGGGGCTTTCGTCGACCGCCGGGGGCATGCTCATCGACCTGTCTCCCATGCGGGGCGTGATGGTCGACCCCGAGCGGCGGCTGACGTACGTCCAGGGCGGGGCCCTGTGGGCCGACGTCGACCGGGAGGCGCAGGCGTTCGGACTGGTCACGCCGGGCGGCGTGGTGTCCGACACCGGCGTTGCCGGCCTGACCCTCGGCGGCGGCTACGGCTGGGTCCGCCGCAAGTACGGGCTGTCGTGCGACAACGTCGTCGAGGCCCAAGTGGTGGAGGCCGACGGCCAGGTGCGCACCGCGTCGGCGGACTCCAACCCCGACCTCTACTGGGCCTCCGCGGTGGCGGCGGCAACTTCGGCATCGTCACCTCCTTCACCTTCCGCCTCCACCCCCACGGCCCGATCGTCGCCTTCGCCGGCGTGTTCTATCCCATCGAGGACGCGCCGCAGGTGCTGCGCAACTGGCGGGCCTTCCTGGCCGACGCCCCTGACGAGGTGTCGTCGCTGGTGGTCGCCATCACGTTCCCTGTGGATCCCCACGTGCCGCCGCCCGTCCAGGGGCAGACGTGCATCGTGGCGGGAGGCGTTTTCGTGGGCGACGTCGAGGAGGGCCTGCGGGTCCTGGCGCCCCTCGGCCAGCTCGGGACACCCGTCTTCGATCTCACCCAACCCATGCCGTTCACCTTCGTCCAGTCCGCCTTCGACGCCCTGACGCCGCGCGGCGAGTTCCGCCAGTACTGGAAGTCGCAGTACCTCGACGAGTTGACCGACGACGCCATCGATGCGTTCGCCGAGTTGGCCCTCGACCGGCCGCAGCCGCTCGTCCTCATGAACATCTGGCACCACGGGGGGGCGATCGCCCGGGTGGGGGCGGAGGAAACCGCCTTCGCCGAACGGTCGGCGCCGTTCATGGTGTCCATCGACGGGAACTGGCAGGACCCGGCCGATGACGCCCTGGTCGTGGGCTGGGTCCGGGCCGCGTGGAACCGCATCGGCGAGTTCGGCAACGGCTCGACCTACCTCAACTTCACCGGCCTGTCCGACGAGGCGGCCGACACCGGCGTCGACAGCGCCCTGGGCCGCAACCTGGCCCGCCTGGCCCAGGTCAAGGCCACCTACGACCCCGACAACTTCTTCCGCCGCAACAACAACATCGCCCCTCGGGAGTAGCGCGCTCAGCCAACCGGCCCGCCCTACGCTGCTCCGGTCTGCGTCTTCAGCGGAGGCATCGAGTCTCATTCCAGGATGTACGACACGTAGGCTTGGGCCTCGTGCGGTGGGTGGAGGTAGGCGAGCCTGAGGTTCAGCGCCAGCGGGAAAGTGGGTCCTGGCTGCACCGCTTCGCCGGCCAACACATCGGCGAGGTGATCGCTCCGGACTCGTCGTGAGCCCCCTCCGGGTGCTTCCGTCGTCCCCACTGCACCGTGATGCTGCCGGACCCGATCGCCGACATCGATCGACTCCTCCGGTGCCAGAATGAGGAGCAGACGAACCCATACTTCCGCCGAGAGGAGGCAGACTGATGATTCGCGCCATCGACATCGACGTCGATTGGAACACTATGGACGACACGGGTCTGCCGTGGACGTTCGTCGACGTGGCAACCGACCCGAGCAAGATCGTGCCGGGCGCCTTTGTGATCGCCGGCCGGGGCAACGCCATTGCGGTCGCAGAGATCGTCGACGTCGGTGACGACGGGGTTGTTCACCTTCGAGATGTCGGGGGCTCGGTGAAGGACAACCTGCACCTCCTTCCTCTCAGGAAGCCCGTCTAGGACTTCGTGAGCACGAGTCGAGGTGACAGATGAACCCGCTGGCGAGTGGTCATCGGTGGGAGTTGAGCACGGTCTGTGGGGTGCGGCCGCGCATGAAGTCGCCGTGGTTGCGGCGGTGGGTGTTGTAGCGGTGGATCCAGCCCTGGAACTGGCCGTCCAGCTCCGCCAGGCCATCGAAGCGCTGACGGTGGAAGGCGGGCCGGTGGAACTCCTGCAGGGCCGTGCCCTGGAAGCGCTCGCACACGGCGTTGTGGTTGGGCGACCGGGGTGGGATGCGGACATGGCCGACACCGATCTCGCCGAGATGGCTGGTGAAGGCCTTGCCGGTGAACTCGGGGCCGTTGTCGGTGAGCACCCCGGTGAGCTCCACGCCGATCTCGGCCAGACGAACGATGACGTGGTCGACGAAGTCGGCCGCGGCCTGGGCGGTCTTGTCCCCGACGAAGAGCCGACAGATCGCCCATCGGGTGGCGGTGTCGACGGCGGTGAGCTGCCACACGGTGCCCACCCCTTTGAGCTTGCCCACGTAGAACGTGTCCAGGGCCAGCAAATCCCCAGGTCGGGCGGCGAAGTGGCAGAACCCGAACGGTCCCTCCTTGGCCGCCTGGGTGACCAGCCCGGTGTCCATGGCGGTGATCTGGGCCAGGGCCGCCAGGCGCTGGCTGCGACGGCCCAGGCAGTGGCGGACCAGGATCTTCTGCACCCCCGACGCCGACAGGACCACGCTGCGCTCCTCGAGATGCTCGAGCAGGCGGCGGGCGCCGAGAGTGGGGCGGGCGATGGCCTCGGCCAGAACGACCTCGACGGTCTCGGGTGGGACCGAGTTCGGCATTGCCGGCGAGCGCCGGCCCTTGGGCATGAGCGCGGCCAAGCCGTAGAGACGGGCCCGCTCGGCCCAGCGGTAGTAGGTGGTGCGGCTGATCCCGAAGGTTTGGCACGCCTCGGTGATCGATGTCTGCCCGGCGTGGTCGAGCACACGGACGCGTCGGTGATAGACGATCTCGTCAAGGGTCACGGTGGTGGTCTCCAGTTCTTTGGAAGGAACCAGAGGATTCATCACCGTGACCCCCTCACTGGGGGACCCCCGGTGCCACCTCAACTCGTGCACAGGAAGGTCTAGGACTGATCAGGCGCTCGCCGCGTACACCGAGGCCAGGCGTCCACGATGGCGGCCAGGTCGGTTGACCGCCTCCGGCTTCTCGATCTTGGCCAGCACGGGACGGTGCGGCCGACCGCGTTCCTCGGTCGGGGTCCTGGCCGACCTCCAGGGTCCTACGATCCGGCTGCGTGCGCGTCGTGGCTGCCGTGGGGGAAGTTGAAGCGGGCCACGTCCATGCCCGCCTCGACCAGGGCCCGGATGGCCTCGAACGACCTCGTCGCCGGGCCCAGGGCGCACACGATCCTGGTCCGGCCGGCCGCCATCAGCGGCTCCTCCCGGCGTCGGTGGTGCCTGTGGCCGCGGGAGGGTCCACCTGGCGACCTCGGCGCGCGGCCTCGGCCGTGGCGACGTCCGCCAGGTACGGCGGCATCTCCCCCGACCGGGCCAGGCGCTCGAAGATCTCTTCGGTCGGATCGACCGTGGTGGCCGCGGCTCACGGCCACGTCCCGTTGTGGACGTAGAACCCTCGGCCCGTCTTGCGGCCGAGGAGGCCGGCCTCGACCATCCGGGACAGTAGGGGCGGCGGCGCGAACAGGGGCTCCTTGAACTCCTCGTACAGGCTCTCGGCCGCGGCCATGGTCGTGTCGAGGCCGATGAAGTCGGCCAGGGCCAGGGGGCCCATGGGGTGGTTGCAGCCGAGGACCATGCCCGTGTCGATGTCCTCGACGGTGGCGAAGCCCGACTCGAGCATGCGGATGGCCGAGATCAGGTACGGGATGAGCAGGGCGTTGACGATGAACCCGGCTCGGTCCTTGGCCCGGATGACCCGCTTGCCGAGCACGTCCTCGGCGAAGGCCTGGATGGCGTCGGCCGTCTCGTCGCTGGTCAGCAGGGATGACACCAGCTCCACCAGGGTGAGGACCGGCACCGGGCTGAAGAAGTGCAGGCCCACGACCTGCTCCGGCCGGCCGGTGGCCATGGCCAGCTTCATGATGGGGATGGCCGACGTGTTGGACGCCAGGATGGCGTCGTCGGCCACCACCTTGTCGAGGGTGGCGAAGACCTCCATCTTCAGCGGCTCCGACTCCGACACCGCCTCCAGCACCAGCTGGCGATCGGCCAGGTCGGCGAAGTCGGTGGTATAGCGGATGCGGGCCACCGCCGCCCCCGCCTCGTCGTCGGAAAGCTTGCCCTTGCGCGTGGCTCGGGCCAGCGACTTGTCGATGCGGGCGTTGCCGGCCGCCACCGCGTCGGCGTCGACCTCGCGCACCATCACGTCGAGGCCGGCCCGGGCGCACACCTCGGCGATACCCGACCCCATCAGCCCGCAGCCGACCACGCCCACCCTCGTGATCGAGGTGCCCGGCGTCACGCCAGCCTCGGCTCGACCGTGTCCGGGTCGAGGCCGTAGTGGGCGATGGCGTCGGCGACCTCTTCCGGCTTGGCGTCGTCGGTGCCGGCCAGGGCGGACAGCACCGCCACCGCCACGTGGGCGGCGTCGGTCTCGAAATGGCGGCGGAGGGCGGCCCGTGAGTCCGACCGCCCGTAGCCGTCGGTGCCGAGGGTGATCATGGCGCCCGGGATCCACCGCGCCACCTGGTCGGGCACCGCCTTCATGAAGTCGGTGACGGCCACGAACGGCCCATGGGTGTCGGCCAGGGCTTCCGTGACGTAGGGCGTCCGGGACAGCTCCGTGGGGTGGAGCCGGTTCCACCGCACCGCGGCCAGGGCGTCCTCCCGCAGGGCCTTGTAGGACGTGACGCTCCATAGCTCGGCGGCCACGTCGTGGTCGTCGGCCAGAAGCTGCTGGGCCTGCCGGGCCGCGCCCTGGGCGGTGCCGCTGAACAGGATCACGGCCGGCCGGCTCGGGCCCTCGGGGGCGGCGGCGAACCGGTACAGCCCCCGCAGGATCCCCTCCTCGACATCGGCGCCCGGGGGCATGGCCGGCATGGGGTAGTTCTCGTTGTAGAGGGTCAGGTAGTAGAAGAGGTCCTCGGGCTGGTCGCCGTACATGCGGGCCATGCCGTCCCGCACGATGGTGGCCATCTCGTAGGCGAAGGCGGGGTCGTAGGCGGCCAGGTTGGGGACGGTGGACGCCAGCAGCAGGCTGTGCCCGTCCTGGTGTTGAAGCCCCTCGCCGTTGAGCGTGGTTCGCCCCGCGGTCGCCCCGAGTAGGAACCCCCGGCCCCGCATGTCGCCGAACGCCCACATGGCGTCGCCCACCCGCTGGAAGCCGAACATGGAGTAGTAGACGTAGAACGGGATCATGGGCTCGCCCCAGGTGGCGTAGGCGGTGCCGGCGGCGGTGAAGGAAGCCATCGCCCCCGCCTCCGAGATCCCCTCCTCCAGGATCTGGCCCTCCTTGCTCTCCCGGTAGGCGAGCTGCATGGCCCCGTCGACCGGCTCGTAGCGCTGGCCGCCGGGGGCGTAGATGCCGACCTCGCCGAACAGGGAGTCGAGCCCGAACGTGCGGGCCTCGTCGGGGATGATGGGGACGATGCGGCGCCCGACGGTGGGGTCGCGCAGCAGTGATCGCAGCAGGCGGGCGAATGCCATCGTCGTCGACACGCCCCGGTCGCCGGAACCGGAGAGGAGGTCGTCGAAGACGGCCGCCGCGGGCAGGCCGGTCGGCGTCGCGGTCACGGTCCGCCGGGGCACCGCGCCTCCGAGGCCACGACGCTGCCCGTGCAGGTAGTCGTCCGCCGGCGACCCCTCGGGCAGGCGCAGGTACGGGGGCAGGCCCGCGTCCAGGGCCTCGTCCGGTACCTGGTCGGTGAGGCCGAGCCGGTCCCGCAGGGCCGCCAGCTGGGACGTTCCGAGCTTCTTCATCTGGTGGGATGCGTTGCGGGACTCGATCCCCGCGCCCAGGCCCGAGCCCTTCACCGTCTTGGCCAGGATCACCGTGGGCGATCCCTCGTGGGCCACCGCCGACGAGTAGGCGGCGAAGAGCTTGTTCCGGTCGTGGCCGCCCCGGGGGAGGGTGAGCAGGGGGGCGTCGTCGGCCAGGTCCTCGACCATCCTCAGCAGGCGGGCGTCGCTCCCGAAGAAGTGCTCCCGGGCGTAGGCCCCGCCCTCCACCGCGTACTTCTGGAACTCGCCGTCGAGGGTGACGTTCATGCGCTCGACCAGCGCCCCCTCGACGTCGCCCGCCAGCACGTCGTCCCACCGGGAGCCCCAGATGACCTTGACCACGTTCCAGCCCGCACCCCGGAACACCGACTCCAGCTCCTGGATGATCTTGCCGTTGCCCCGCACCGGCCCGTCGAGGCGCTGGAGGTTGCAGTTGACGACGAAGATCAGGTTGTCGAGTCCCTCCCGGGCCGCGATCGACAGGGCACCGAGGGACTCGGGCTCGTCGCACTCGCCGTCGCCCAGGAAGCACCACACGTGCGACCGGCTGGTGTCGGCGATGCCCCGGGCGGCCAGGTAGCGGTTGAAGCGGGCCTGGTAGACGGCGTTGATCGGCCCCAGCCCCATGGAGACGGTGGGGAACTCCCAGAACTCGGGCATCAGCCGGGGGTGGGGGTAGCTGGACAGCCCCTTGCCCGGCCCGCCGAGCTCCCGCCGGAAGCGGTCGATCTCGTCTTCGCCCAGCCGTCCCTCCACGAAGGCCCGGGCGTAGATGCCGGGGGTGGCGTGGCCCTGGAAGAAGACCTGGTCGCCAGGCTGACCGTCCTCCCGTCCCCGGAAGAAGTGGTTGTAGCCCATCTCGTAGAGGCTGGTGGCCGAGGCGGGGGTGGACAGGTGGCCGCCGATGCCGTCCGAGCGCAGGTTCGCCCTGGTCACCATGGCCGCCGCGTTCCACCGCACCAGGGCCTCGATGCGGGCCTCGGCGGCGACGTCGCCCGGATAGGCGGGCTCGTCACAGGCGGCGATGGTGTTGACGTACGGCGTCGACGCCGCTTTGCCGCCCGACCGCTCGAGCAGGTGGGCGACGAGGCGGCGGGCCGCGGCGGGGCCGTGGGCGTCGACGACGTCGTCGAGGGAGTCGAGCCACTCCCGGGTGAGGCCGGGGTCGACCTCGGGTAGCTGGCGGGTCCAGCCGCCGTCGATCAGGGTCATGTACCGACCACGACCAGTACCGCCTCGCCCTGGCCCCCGCCGCCGCACAGGGCCGCCGCCCCCAGACCGCCGCCGCCCCGGCGCAGCTCCTCGACGAGGGTGATCACCAGGCGGGTGCCCGACATGCCGATGGGGTGGCCGAGGGCGATGGCCCCGCCGTTGACGTTGACCACCTCGTCGCCGATCCCCAGGTCGTCCATCGACGCCGCCGCCACCGCCGCGAAGGCCTCGTTGATCTCGAACAGGTCGACGTCGGCCACGGTGCGGCCGGTGCGGGCCAGGGCCTGGGTGATCGCCCTCGAGGGTTGGGTGAGCAGGGACGGGTCGGGCCCCGCCACCAGCCCGAACCCGCCCACCTCGGCCCGCGTCTGCAGGCCCAGCTCGTCGGCCTGGCCCGGCTCATCACGACCACCGCCGCCGCCCCGTCCGAGATCTGGGACGCGTTGCCGGCGGTGATGGACCCGTCGGGGGAGAAGGCGGGCTTGAGCCGGCCCAGGCCGTCGACGGTGGTGTCGGTGCGGATGCCCTCGTCGGTCTCGACGACCAGCTCGTCCCGCCGTTGGCGGACCGTGACCGGGACGATCTCCTCCGCCAGCCGGCCCTCCTTGGTGGACACGCACGCCCGCTCGTGGCTGCGGCGGCGATCTGGTCCTGGCGGGCGCGGGAGATGCCGGCCGCCTTGGTGTAGGCCTCCGTGCCCGCGCCCATGTGGACGTCGTCGAACGCGCACCACAGGCCGTCGCGGATCATGGCGTCGACCGCAGTCACGTCGCCCAGACGGAAGCCGGCCCGGGCCCCGGGCAGCAGGTAGGGGGCCTGGCTCATCGATTCCATGCCCCCGGCCACCACCACGTCGGCGTGGCCCGAGCGGATGAGGAGGTCGGCCTGGTGGATGGCGTGGATGCCCGACAGGCACACGCTGTTGACGGTGACGGCGGGAACGTCCATGGGGACGCCCCCCTTGGCCGCCGCCTGGCGGGCCGGGTTCTGGCCCTGACCGGCCTGGAGGACGTTGCCCATCACCACCCGGTCGACCAGCCCGGGGCGGACGCCGGCCCGCTCCAGGGCGGCGGCGATGGCCAGACCGCCCAGCTCGGCCGCGGTCAGCGACGAGAGCGACGCCGGAGAGCTTGCCGATCGGCGTCCGGGCGTAGCCGACGATCACAGATGCGGATGCAGTTCCGGTGGCCATGCTCAGCTCGCCTTCGGGTAGGTGTAGAAGCCCTGGCCGACCTTGCGGCCCAGGTGCTGGGCGGTAACCATCCGCTTGAGCAGCGGGGCGGGGGTGCAGGCGACCTCGTGACGTTCCTCGTCGAGGGCCTGGAGGATGGCCAGGCTGGTGTCGAGCCCGACCAGGTCGAGCAGTTCCAGCGGCCCCATCGGGTAGCCGCAGCCGCCCCGCATGGCGGCGTCGATGTCCTCCTTGGAGGCGACGGAGCTCTCCAGCATCCGCACCGCGCTGTTCAGGTAGGGGAACAGCAGGGCGTTGACGATGAAGCCGGCGTTGTCCCTCACCGTCACCGGCTCCTTGCCGCAGGCCAGGGCGAAGGCGCGGGCGGTGGCCAGGGTGCCGTCGGACGTGGTCAGCGCCGGGACCAGCTCCACCAGGGGCATGCGGGGGGCGGGGTTGAAGAAGTGCACCCCCAGCACCCGGTCGGGCCGGGCCGTGCTCATGGCCAGCTCGATCACCGGCAGGGTCGACGTGTTGGTGGCGAGGATGGTCTCCTCCACGCACAGCAGATCGAGCTCCCGGAAGAGCTGGCGCTTGACCTCCAGGTCCTCCACGACCGACTCGACCACGATGCCGCACAGCTCGAGGTCCTCCAGGTCGGTGGTGGTGCGGACCCGGCCCAGGACGTCGTCCGCCGCCTCCCGGGAGACCTTGCCCTTCTCGACCTGGATGGCGAGGGACTTGTCGAGCCGGAGGAGGAGGGCGTCGGCGCTGGGCTCGGACCGGCCCCGGACGACCACTTCGTAGCCCGCCTTGGCCGTCACCTCGGCGATGCCGGAACCCATCATCCCTGATCCGACGATGCCGACCTGCTTGATCTCGGTGGTGTTGAGCTCGCTCACTAGCTACCTCCTACGTAGGTACCGGGTGCGTCGTCGAGGGCGGGGTGGGTCGGGGATCCGGTTGGCGGTGGGGGGCGGTGGCCGCCGGCCCGGGCGTCGATCCAGGCGGTCCAGTCGTTCCACCAGGTGCCCGGGACCTCGGTCGCGCCCGCCCGCCAGGTATCGGGGTCGAGGGGAAGGTCGTCGTTGGTCCAGTGCACCCGCCGGGGACCGGGCGGGTTGACGATGCCGGCGATGTGGCCGGCGGAGCTGAGCACGAAGCGGATGGGGGAGGGGATGAGCCCGACGGTGGCGTACGACGACTTCCACGGGGTGATGTGGTCCTCGCTGGCGGCCAGCACGTAGACGTCGGACTCGATGTCGTCCAGGCTCAGGAGGCGCCCGCCCATTGTCATCCCGCCCGTGGCCAGGCGGTTCTCCAGGTAGCAGGCCCGCAGGTAGGCGGAGTGGGTGGCGGCCGGGATCCGGGTGGCGTCGGCGTTCCAGGCCAGGATGTCGAAGGCGGGCGGCGTCTGTCCCATCAGCCAGTTGCCGGCCACGTAGTTCCAGATGAGGTCGTTGGGGCGAAGCGCGTCGAACGTGCCCGCCATCTCCGACCCTTCCAGATAGCCCCGCTCGGCCATCCGCTCCTCGAGCCGCTCGATGGAATCGCGGTCGGTGAAGGCGGCCAGCGCACCCGGCTGGCTGAAGTCGACCAGAGTGTTGAGCAGGGTGAGCGACTTGACCGGCGGGAGGCCGCCGTCGCCGTCGGAGTTGCCGTCGCCGTTGCCGTCGCCGTTGCCGTCGCCGTCGCCGTCGCATGTGGCCGGCTGGGCCTGCCAGGCGAGGAGCATCACGGCCAGGGTGCCGCCGACACACAGCCCGGCGATGTTGACCTGGGGGACGCCGCAGATCTCCCGGACCACGTCGACCGCGGTGCCGAGGCCCCGCAGCAGGTAGTCGTCGAGGGCGATGTCGCGCATCGAGCCATCGGGGTCGGGGTTGCGCCAGCTGATGACGAAGGTGGTGTGGCCGTGGTCGACGGCCCATTCGGCGAAGCTGCGACCCGGGGCCAGGTCCATCACGTAGTACTTGTTGATCCACGGCGGGCTGAGGAGCAGCGGCACCTCGTGCACCGTCTCCGTCCGCGGCGAGTACTGGATCAGCTCCATCAGGTCGTTGCGGAACACGACCTGGCCGGGCGTGGCCGCCAGGTTGACTCCCAGCTCGAAGCCGGAGGAGTCGACCTGGCGGGGCTTTCCGCCATTGGCCGCCATGTCGGCCCGAAAGTTCTCCAGGCCCCGGCGCAGGCTCTCGCCGTCGGTCTCGAACGCCTTGCGGATGGCCTCCGGGTTGGTGGCCGCGAAGTTGGTGGGCGCCATGGCGTCGACGATCATGCCCACCGCGAACGCCGCCTTCTGGGCCGTGCGCTCGTCGAGGTCGGCCGCCCCTCCGAGGTTGTGCATGAACCGTGACCAGGCCAGATAGGCCTGACGCTGACCGAAGAACCACGGGTTCTCGGCCCATGACGGGTCGGCGAAACGCCGGTCCTTGGGGGCGGGCGCGAGGCCGGCCGGGGCCTCATCCCCTGCCACACCGACCGTGCCCATGGCCTTGTCGACCGTGTCGGACGCGGCCGCGGCCAGATCCGCGGAGAACTCGGCCCAGGCGTCGATGGCCCGCTCCGGGTGGCGGGCGATCTCGGCGCCCAGCTCGGCCAGCGCCAATCCGAAGGAAACCGTGTCGGGGCTCATGCGGGGAACTCCTGGTAGTAGCGGTAGACGATGTCGGCCACGCAGCCGGGCTTGGCCTGGCCCTCCACCTCGAAGAGCAGGCGGAAGGTGGTCTGCAGCCCACCGTCGATGGCGTCTGCCGACAGCAGGGTCACCTCGGCCCGCACGTTGGAGCCGACGGGGACGGGCGATGGGTAACGGACCCGGTTCGACCCGTAGTTGAGGACCAGCCCGGCGCCCTCCACCGTCACCACCTGGTCGAGGAACAGGGTGGTGAGCGACAGGGTGAGGTAGCCGTAGACGATGGTCCCGCCGAAGGGGCCGGCCTTGGCCCGGTCGACGTCGAGGTGGATCCACTGCTCGTCGCCCGTCAGGCGGGCGAACGTGTCGACGTCGTCCTGGGAGATCGTCCGCCAGGCGCTGTGGCCGAGGACCTCGCCGGCCCGGGTGGGCAGGTCGGAAATGTGGATGGCGGTGGGGTCGAGAACGGGGGGAATGGGCGTCATTGCTTGCTCCCTCTTGCTTGCTCCCTCGATTGGAGACGGCGGTGGAGGACGGGACAGGCCCTCGTCGGTCTGGGGCTGGCTGGCTCATGGGCCAGGGTCACGGCGGAGCGCCGCAGCCGGGTGTGGTTCGCCCTGCGGGTTCGTCCCTCGGGCATATCCTGGGCTCGACGGGTTACGTGCCGGTTCCCTGGGTGAGAAGGCTGGGTGGCGAAAGTGTGAAGTTCGCTGGAAGGTCGTGCCGCCGGGGACGGAACCTCCGGGCCGAACTCCTCTCTCCGGTCTATCGACCTCAACCGGTGGTGTCAAGCTGCCCCGGCTCGGCGTTTGAAACTGCGCATGTGCGTGGTAAAGTACGCAGAGCAACGGAAGGAGGCCCCATGGCCACCGCACTCGAAGCCAGCACGGCTATCCAGGACAAGATGTTCTCTGCGCTGCAGTTCGGCCAGAAGGCGATGCTCGACGGCGTGAAGGTCTGGGCCGACACGGTCGAGACGATCTACGCCAAGCTGCCCGACCTGATGACGGCCGAGCCCGTGAAGCCGACCAGGATGTTCGAAACGACGGTCGCCTTCACCGAGAAGGTCATGGCCAGCCAGCAGGACTTCACGACCAAGCTGTTCGAGGCCATGATGCCGGTCGCCAAGGCGGCTGCCTCCGCGGTCCCGCCCAAGCCCAAGCCGTAGTCCGGCCCTGGTTCTCGGTAGCAGTGGGTGCGCTTTTCGCACCCCTGGCTACCGAGAACGACGGGGTCGGCTGACGCCGCCGGGCGGCGTCGGGTGCCAGAGTTGATGGCGTGACCGAACCCGAGGAACCGGGCGACCCGTGGGCGTCGCAGCGGGAGGCGTTCGGCTCGTTCCTCCGGCCCAGCGCCGCCTGGCGAACCTCTCGCTGCGCGACATGGCGGAGCGGACCAAGGTGTCCAACGCCTACCTGAGCCAGATCGAGCGCGGCATGCATGCACCCTCGGTGCGCGTGCTGCGCTCGATCGCCAAGGCTCTCGACCTGTCGGCCGAGGCCATGCTGGCCCAGGCCGGGCTGTTCGAGGAGGAGGAGCCCGCGGCCACCGACGAGCCGTCGATCGCGGGTACGGAGACCGCTATCCGTCGGGACCCCAAGCTGACGCCGGACCAGAAGGAGGCGTTGCTCTCTGTCTACCGGAGCTACCTCGCCAGCAACCGCGGCGGCTGAGGCGGCCCTCGCCGCCACCGACGACATCGGTCCCGAGGCGGGGCTGCTGGCCGGTCTCGAGGTGTCCGGCTTCGCCCGGGCCCTGGGGGACGTCGCCGGCGCGCTGCAGCGTCGGCCCTACCTGGCGTGGTGCCCCGACCACCCGCTACGGCATGGCCCTGGCCGGCGGGGCGTGGGGACTGCGGCCGGAGCCGGGCGACCGTCGCTTCCGCCACCCGACCTGGGAGGCCGACCCCCTCTTCTCGGGGCTGCGGCAGTGGTACCTGGCCTGGTCGCGGTACGTCTTCGAGCTCGTCGACGCGGCCGGCCTGGACGCGGCCACCACCGGCAAGGCCCGCTTCGCCGTCGAGGTGATGGTGGACGCCCTGGCCCCGACCAACTTCTTCTGGACCAACCCGGCTGCCCTCCAGCGAGCCTTCGGAACGGGCGGACGGTCGGTGATCGGCGGGCTGGCCAACTTCCTCCGGGACGTGGAGACGAACGGGGGCCGGCCCCGCCAGGTCGACTCGTCCGCCTTCCGGGTGGGGGAGAACCTGGCCGCCACGCGGGGGAAGATCGTGTTCCGCAACGACCTCATGGAGCTGATCCAGTACTCGCCGACGACGGAGACTGTCCTCGAGGTGCCGCTGCTCCTCAGCCCGCCGTGGATCAACAAGTACTACATCATGGACCTGGCGCCGGGCCGCAGCTTCGCCGAGTTCGCGGTGGCCCAGGGCCACACCGTGTTCGCCATCAGCTACCGGAACCCGGACGCCTCGATGGCCGGCGTCGCCCTCGACGACTACCTGCTCCGGGGGCCGTACGAGGCCCTCGACGTGATCGGCGAGATCACCGGCGCCGACGCGGTCAACGTGGTCGGGCTGTGCCTGGGCGGCACCCTGACGACGATGCTCCTGGCCCACATGGCGGCTGGCGGGGTCGGCGAGCACCCGGTACGGGTCCGGTCGGCGACCCTGCTCAACACCCTGGTCGACTTCTCCGAGCCGGGGCCGATGGGCCAGTTCCTCGACCGGGCGTCGGTGGAGCGGCTGAGCGAGCAGATGCTGCGCCGGGGGTATCTGGAAGCGTCGGAGATGTCGACCATGTTCGACCTGCTCCGGCCCCGCGACCTCATCTGGAACTACGTGGAGAGCGGGTGGTTGATGGGCGAGCCGCCCCCGCCTTCGACATCCTGGCCTGGAACGCCGACGGCACCCGTATGCCGGCCGACATGCACTCTTTCTACCTGCGCTGTTGCTACGTCGACAACCAGCTGGCCAGGGGCGAGATGACCCTGGCCGGTACCCGCCTCGACCTGGCCCTGGTGCAGGCCGACGCCTACGTGCTGTCGGCCAAGGAGGACCACATCGCCCCGTGGACGTCGGCCTACGCCACGGTCGGGTTGCTCGGCGGGGAGGTCCGGTTCGTGCTCACCTCGTCGGGCCACGTGGCCGGCATCGTCAACCCCACGGGCCCGTCCCGGCGCCGGCACTGGACCAACGAGGCGGTGGACGGTGGTCCCGAGGAGTGGCTGGCGGACGCGGAGGAGCACCCGGGCTCGTGGTGGTCGGACTGGGCGGAATGGATCGGGTCGCGGGCGGGGAGCGCGCGGCACCGCCGCCGCTCGGGAGCCCGGCCCATCCGCCGCTGGGAGACGCGCCGGGGACCTACGTCCACCAGGCCTAGGAGGGGTCGGCCGCCCCGATGACGGCCAGGATCTCCTCGCCGTAGAGCTCGAGCTTGGTGGGGCCGATGCCGGGCAGCGTCCGCAGGCCGACCAGCGATCGGGGCCGGGCCACGGCCACTCCCCGCAGGTACTTGTCGCTGAGGACGATGTAGGCGGGCACGCCGTCGCGCCGGGCCCGCTCCGACCGCCACGTGCGGAGGGCGGCTTCGGTGGCTTCGGCGTCGGCCGGCAGGGGTGCCAGGACGGGTGCCTCCCGTGGTCCCCGGCCCGGCGCCGGGGATGGCGATGGTCGCAATCCGAGGCGCCGCCTTGAGATGGTCGCGGGGGGCGGTCCCGTCGAGCTCGGCCAGGAACGGGGACGGTCGGGATGCGTCGCCGAGGACCGCCACCCGATGGCGGCCCCTCGTGATGGCGACGTGGAGCACCCGCCGCTCCTCCTCCACGTCCTCCGTCAGCCGGTGGGGGACCAGGCCGGCGGTGACGCCGAAGACGACCACCCGGTCCCACTCCCGGCCCTTCACCCGGTGGACCGTCGACAGGGTCACGCCGCCGGGGGTGGGTTCGCGGCGGAGCACGCCCCGCAGCCACGGCTCGAACGATCCCGCGTCGGGGTGGAGGGCGGCCACCTGGGCCAGGGCCTCGAGGTCGTCGAGGTGGCTGGAGCCGCCTTCGCCGGCGCGGGACGAGTCGAGCATGCCCATGGCCCCGCCCAGGCCGATGTCGTCCCGGACCACGGCCAGGGCGGTGGCGGTGGAGCCGGTGCGGACGGCCTCCGCCACCCGCTGGAGGTCGGCCGCCAGCTCGCCCACCTTCTGGCCCACCTTCACGTCGTCGATCTTGGCCGCCATGGCCGTCAGCCGGTCGATCGACAGGCGGCCCCGCAGCCACTTCGGGAACCACTGGGGGAAGCCCCGGGACGGTCGCCGGTAGACCTCCACGATGTCGTCGCCGTCGATGTCGTCCGGGTCGGCGCCGATGCGCAGGTAGGCGAGGGCGGCCCGCACGCCGGTGCGGTCGAGGACGCTGGCCCGCAGGGCCGAGTCGACGGCGACACCCGCCTCGGCCAGCGCCACCTGGGGGGCCAGGAGCAGGGAGTTGACCCGGGCCAGGACGGCGATGTGGCCGGTGTCGACGCCCGGCTCGGCCAGCCAGGCGGTGACGGTGTCGGCCACCGCAGCCCCGCCGGCGTCGGGGGCGTGGAGGCGGACGGCGAGGGCGCCACCGGTGGGGTCGGCGTGGGGGCCGGGCCGGATCTCCTTGGCCACCCGCCGGTCGTTGTAGGCGAGGAGGTGACGGGCGGCAGCGACCACCTCCACCGGGCCGCGGTAGTTGACCTCGAGGGGATGGTGGGCAGCGGACGGGAACAGCCGATCGAAGTGGACGAGAAAGTCGGGGTCGGCGCCGGCGTGGCCGTAGATCACCTGGTCGTCGTCGCCGACGCCGAAGACGTCGAGGCCCGGCGTGGCCAGCAGCCGCAGGAGCAGGACGTGGGCCGGCGTCAGGTCCTGGAACTCGTCGACCAGGAGGTGACGGCACCGGGCCTGGGCCCGGCGGCGGAAGTCGCCGTCGGCCAGGAGCAGCTCGATGGCGGCGTAGACCTGCTCGTCGAAGTCGACCGCCCCTCGGGCGGCCAGCCGCTGGCGAAAGGGGGCGAAGGCCTCGGCCAGCCCGGGGACGTCGTCGCGCGAGTCCTCGACCGTGACGGGGTCGCGCAGGCCGAGGCGGATGAGGGACAGGCCGTCGAGGTAGGGGCCGATGGGGTCGGTGTTGACCCGCCTCCGGGGGCGGGGGACGAGGGATGCGACCAGGTCACGCAGGTCCCGCTCCTCGAGGACCTCGGGGGGACGACCCCTGGCCTCGGTGAGCAGGCCCAGGCCGAGGGCGTTGAGGGTGCGCACCCGGGGCCGGAAGGCGGACGTGCGCTCCTCCATTTCCTCCCGGGCCTTCTTGTTGTAAGCCACCGCCAGGACGGTGTCGGTCTCGATGCCGCGGTCGACGATCAGGTGGCGAAGGCGCTCGGTGAGGACGCGGGTCTTGCCCGACCCAGCGGGGGCGATGACCCGGGCCGGGCCGGCGCCGTGGGCCACCGCCGCCAACTGGTCGGGGGCGAGGACGGCCGATGGCGGTGTCGGCGGGGGTACGGGCGTGAGCCGTCCGAGGGCCACCGACTCCACGTGCACGACAGCCGACCCGTCCCCGGGGTCGACCGGCCCCCGCGGGCCGCCGTCGACCCACGCCGGCCGGCCGTCGGGAAGGACGACGTCGGCCGAGCCTGCGTCGCCCGTGCCACCCGCCCGGGCGCCGAGGCGTTCCGCCTTCCGTCCCCACCACCACACCGGGTCGCCAGGGTTGCGTCCGTCGTAGGTGTTGGCCCACACGAGGAAGTGGAGGCGGTCGAGCCACACCTCGAAGGCGGGGCCGACCGTCCACGGCTCCACCGCCCACGATTCGGGTTCGCGAAAGCGGGCCGGGTCGACGGCCAGGGCGACCACGATCGGCCGGCGGGCGGCCCATGCCTCGTGCAACTCGGCCACGCATGGGTCCGGCTCGGCGAGGACGGCCTCGTCGACGATCACCACCGGCGACCCCGCCCAGTCCGGCGGTATCTCGCCGTCGGCCATCACGACGACTCCCCGTCCGAGGGCGGGCGGTCCCGGCGCGGTCACGAGCCGACCCTACGCAACCGCTGCGACAGGTCGGAGTGCGTAGGGGCGTGGCCCCGGTACGCTCGCAACCGTGACGGCCACCGCCGAGCGCCTGGAGCAGATCCTCACCATGTTGCGGGATCGCGGCGGGCGGGTCACGACGTCGCGGCGGGCGATCATCACCTCGCTCCTGCGCTCGGGCGGCCACGTCACCGCCGACGAGCTCACATCCGAGATCCAGGCCAACTTCCCCGACATCCACTTGTCGACCATCTACCGCTGCCTGGAGACGCTCCAGGAGCTGGGCGTGATCGACCACGTCCACCTCGGGCACGGTCGGGCCGTCTACCACCTGGCCGACGAGGCTCACCAGCACCTGGTGTGCGAGGTGTGCAGCACCGTCGTCGAGGTCCCCGACGCGGTCTTCGCCGAGCTCTCGGCCAGCCTCCGCTCGAACTACGGCTTCGCCATCCGGCCCCGGCACTTCGCCGTCCTCGGCCGCTGCGCCAACTGTCTCCCCGCCTGAAAGCTGCACGTGCAACCGTTCGCACCTGCAACTTCACGCGCCTGCAATGCTATTGCGACCTCTAGGCAACGAGCCGCTGGGAGCGGTAGCATCCAGATAAGCAGTCGGCTCCTGAGAGGTGAGGCGTGCACATTCCCGACGGGTTCATTAACACCGGTGTGTCCGTGGGAGCAGGAGTCGCCGCCGTCGGGGCTCTCACCGTCTGCGTACGCAAGACGGCCGACGTCCTGGAGGAGAAGCAGGCCCCCATGGCGGGACTGGTGGCGGCCTTCATCTTCGCCGTCCAGATGCTCAACTTCCCTGTCGCCAGCGGCACCAGCGGTCACCTCCTCGGTGGAGTCCTCGCCGCCGTCCTCGTCGGACCATGGGCGGGGGCGGTGTGCGTCGCCGTGGTCCTCCTCGTCCAAGCCCTCCTCTTCGCCGACGGCGGACTGTCCGCCCTCGGCCTCAACGTTCTGAACATGGCCATCGTCACCGCCTTCGGCGGGTACCTGGTCTACGCCACCCTCCGCAAGGTGCTCCCGAAGAGCCGGACGGGCGTGATGACCGCCTCCGGCGTGGCTGCCTGTCTGGGGGTGGTCCTCGCCGCCGCTGCCTTCACCGTGGAGTACGCCCTCGGCGGTCAGGGCGGCGCCTCCCTCCGCACCGTGGCCGGCGCCATGGTCGGCACCCACCTCCTCATCGGCATCGGGGAGGGTGTCATCACCGCCCTCACCATCGGCGCCGTGCTCGCCGTGCGACCCGACCTGGTGTGGGGCGCCACCGACCTCGTCCCCCGCCTCGAGCTGCGGAGCCCCGCATGACCAGCCGGGTCAAGCTCTCGCTCTTCGTCGGCGCCGGGCTGGCGGTCGCCCTGCTCCTCGCCTTCCTCGTGAGCCCGCAGGCCAGCAGCAAGCCCGACGGGCTGGAGAAGGTCGCCATCGACCAGGGCTTCATCGACGCCGCCGATACCCACGACCTGGCCGACAGCCCCCTCGCCGACTACGGCGTGGAGGGCGTCGACGACGACCGCCTGAGCACCGGCCTGGCCGGTGTGATCGGCGTGGCCGTCACCTTCGCCTTCGGCTTCGGCCTCTTCTACCTGGTACGGCGGAAGTCCTCAGCCTCCGCGTCGCCCTGAGGTGGCCGGCGGCCCCAGTCACGTCCACAGCCTCTTCGTCCACTCCGACAGTCACGTCCACCGCCTGCGCCCGGAGTGCAAGGTGGCGGCCGCGGTGCTCTTCGTCCTCGTCGTGGTGGCGACGCCCCGGGAGACGTTCTGGGCCTACGCGGCCTACGCCGCAGTGCTGGCCGTGGTCGCCCGCCAGGCCCACGTCCCCCTCCGGCTCCTCCTCCGCCGGCTCACCATCGAGCTGCCCTTCGTCGCCTTCGCCTTCTTCCTCCCGATCGTGGGCCAGGGCGAACGGGTGGACGTGTTCGGCCTGTCCCTGTCGGTCGCCGGGCTGTGGGGGGCATGGAACATCCTGGTCAAGGGCACGCTGGGCGTGGCCACCACCGTCATCCTGGCCGCCAGCACGCCCATCCCCGAACTGCTCCAGGGACTCGACCGGCTGCGGGTGCCGAAGGCGTTCACGTCGGTGGCCGGGTTCATGGTCCGCTACCTCGACGTGATCACGGAGGAGATGCGGCGGATGAAGATCGCCCGCCTGTCCCGGGGCTACGACCCCCGGTGGATCTGGCAGGCCAAGGCCGTCGCCTCGTCGATGGGGTCGCTGTTCATCCGGGCCTACGAGCGGGGGGAGCGGGTCCACCTGGCCATGGTGTCGAGGGGCTACTCGGGGACGATGCCGGCGGTGGGCCAGGTGGGGGGCCAGGTGGGGGCCTCGAGGACGGAGTGGCTGGCGGCCCTGTCGCTGCCGGCGGCGGCGTCCGTCATCGCGGTGGGGGCGTGGGTGACGCACGCATGAGCGGGTCGCCCCTCCCGACCACGCCGACGCCGACGCCGGCTCTGGAGGTCCGCAACCTCGCCTTCGCCTACCCGGACGGGCGCCAGGCCCTCTTCGGCTGCAACCTCACCGTCCAGCGGGGGGAGCGGGTGGCGGTGCTCGGCCCCAACGGGGCGGGCAAGACCACCCTCGTCCTCCACCTCAACGGCGTGCACACCGCGGGCGCGGGCGAGGTGATCGTGGGCGGACTGCCGGTGGTGAAGGAGAACCTCAAGGAGATCCGCCGGCGAGTGGGGATCGTGTTCCAGGACCCCGACGACCAGCTCTTCATGCCGACGGTGGCCGACGACGTGGCCTTCGGTCCGGCCAACATGGGCATGCGGGGCGAGGACCTGGCGCTCCAGGTGAAGCAGGCGTTGGCCGCCGTCGGCATGGATGCCTTCGCCGACCGGGTGCCCCACCACCTGAGCTTCGGCCAGCGGCGGCGGGTGGCGGTGGCCACCGTGCTGGCCATGGAGCCGGAGATCCTGGTGCTCGACGAACCGTCGTCGAACCTCGACCCCGCCGCCCGCCAGGAGCTGGCCGACATCCTGAAGTCCCTGCCCCTGACCGTGCTCATGGTCACCCACGACCTGCCCTACGCCCTCCAGCTGTGCCCCCGGGCCCTGGTGATGAACGACGGCGTGATCGTCGCCGACGGCCCGACCGGCGAGATCCTGTCCGACGCCGACCTCATGGCGGCCAACCGGCTGTCGCTCCCCTTCGGTTTCGACCCCTCGACGGTGGCCTGACCCGACCACCTCGCGCAGTTGCCCCCTCGGCGGTGTACTTGCGCGGATCAATCGCCGGCTGGGACGACGCCGGCCACGTCGTAGCCGGCGTGTCGATGGCGGACCGGACGGCGTCGTCGGACGGGTCGCCCTCCACCCGCACGGTACGGGCCTCGATGTCGACCTCGACCGCGGTCACCCCGGCCACGGCGGCGACCTCCGCCTCGATGGCGGACTTGCAGTGCCCGCACGAGATGGCGGGCACCGAGTAGGTGCGGACCTGCATGTTCGGAACCGTTCTCCTTCCCCGCCCCTGCGGTTCTCGGTAGCGGTGGTGGCGGAAACCGCGCTCCTAGCTACCGAGAACTTCCTCGGGGGAGGTCGGACCCCTCCCCAGGTGGGGTACCCTACCAGCATGAGGGAAGCTGACAAGAAGGCTCTGGTGAACCGGCTGCGCAGCGCCCGCGGCCACGTCGACGCCGTCATCCGCATGGTCGAGGAGGACACCTACTGCGTCGACGTCATGAAGCAGCTGTCGGCGGTGCAGGGCTCGCTGGAGGCGGCCAGCCGCACCATTCTGCGCAACCACCTGGAGACGTGCGTGGCCGAGGCCATGCGGTCGGGCCGCACCACCGAGGTCGTCGACGAGCTGATGCAGGCGCTTCGGTTCGACCGCCTCACGACCGGCCCGGCCCGGTCCGAGGTCGAGGGCTGCCATTGACCGAGGCCACGACCCACGTCGAGCTCGACGTCACCGGCATGACCTGCGGGTCGTGCGCGGCCAGGGTCGAGCGCGTCCTCGGGCGGCAGGACGGGGTGAGCCAGGCGGGGGTCAACTTCGCCACCGGCCGGGCGGCCGTCGACTTCGACCCGGCACGGTCGACGTCGACCAGCTGGCGGAGGCGGTGGCGAGGATCGGCTACGGCCTGGTGCCGCCGAGTCCCGTCCCGGAGCGAGGCGGCGCCGACGCCCCATGCCCCGCGAAGCCAGGCGGCCTGGTGGCGGCGGGCGGTGGTGGCCTGGCCCCTCACCGCTCGCCGTGCTCGCCCTGTCCACCTTCCGGCCCGGCGGACGACTGGGCCCGGTGGCGGCCGCCGTCCTCACCGTGCCGGTGCAGTTCTGGGCCGGCTTCCCGTTCCTGCGGGGGGCGGCCGTCCGGGCCCGGGCGGGCACCGCCAACATGGACACCCTCGTCGCCATCGGCACCCTGTCCGCCTTCGGCCTGTCGGTGGTCGGACTGCTCTCGGCGACGCCGGCGAGCGCCCGCGCCGGCCACGCGGCCGAGGCCGTCGGCGCCGACCACCTCCTCGGCGGCACCTCCACTTCGACTTGGCCGCCCTGATCGTCGCCTTCCTCGTCCTCGGCCGGTGGCTGGAGGCCCGGGCCAAGGGCCGGGCCACCCGGGCCATCCCGGCCTGGTCGAGCTCGGCGCCCAGGAGGCGTCGCTCCTCGACCCCGCCCACCCCGACGGCGAGCACCGGGTCCCGTGGCGCGGGTGCGGGTCGGCGACCTCGTCCGGGTCCGCCCCGGGGAGAAGATCCCGGTCGACGGCGTCGTCGTCGACGGGGCCTCGGCGGTCGACGAGTCGATGCTCACCGGCGAGTCCGTCCCCGTCGACAAGGCGCCCGGCGACACGGTGGCCGGCGCCACCGTCAACCGCCAGGGGGTGCTCACCGTGCGGGCCACCGCCGTCGGCGCCGACACCGCCCTGGCCCGGATCGTGCGCCTGGTGGCGAGGCCCAGGGATCGAAGGCGCCCGTGCAGCGCCTGGCCGACCGGGTGGCGGGGGTGTTCGTGCCCGTCGTGCTGGTGCGTCGCCGCGGTCACCTTCGCGGGCTGGACCGTCGTCGCCGACCGCCCCCTCGACGGGCTCCTGGCCGCCATCGCCGTCCTCATCGTCGCCTGCCCCTGCGCCCTCGGGCTGGCCACGCCCATGGCCATCATGGTCGGCACCGGCCGGGGCGCGGCCATGGGCGTCCTCATCAAGGGCGGCGAGGTGCTCGAGCGGTCGCAAGCGCGTCGACACCGTCGTGTTCGACAAGACCGGCACCCTCACGATGGGCGAGATGGCCCTCACCGACGTCGATGGGCGGACCGCCGACGTCGCTCCGGCCCGGGCGGCGGCGGCCGAGGCCGGCTCCGAGCACCCGGTCGGGCGGGCTCGTGGCCGGCGCCCGCAGCCGGGGACTCGGCAGATCGCCGCCGGCCACCGGCTTCGACTCGGCCGTCGCCGGCCACGGGGTCCGGGCCGACGTCGACGGGTCGCCGGTCGTCGTCGGCAACCGCCGGCTCCTGGCCGTCGGCTGGCCCGTCGCGCCCGAGCTGGAGGCGGCCGCCGCCCGCCTGGAGGCGGAGGGGCGCACCGTCGTGCTGGTCGGGTGGGACGGCGAGGCCCGGGGCGTGCTGGCCGTGGCCGACACCGTGAGGCCCGGCGCCCGGGCGGCCGTGGCCGACCTCCGGCCGATGGGCATCGAGGTGGCCATGGTCACCGGCGACAACGCCCGACCGCGGCCGCCATCGCCGCCCAGGTCGGGATCTACCGGGTGCTGGCCGACGTGCTCCCGGACGACAAGGTCGACGAGATCGCCCGCCTCCAGGCCGAGGGCCGGGTGGTGGCCATGGTCGGCGACGGGGTCAACGACGCCCCCGCCCTGGCCCAGGCCGACCTCGGCATCGCCATCGGGACGGGCACCGACGTCGCCATCGAGACGTCCGACATCACCCTGCTGTCGTCCGACCTGGCCGGGGTGGCCACGCCATCCGCCTGGCCCGGGCGACCTACCGCACCATCCTCCAGAACCTGGGCTGGGCCTTCGGCTACAACCTGGTCGCCATCCCCCTGGCCGCGTTCGGGCGTGCTCGACCCGGTCGTGGCGGCGGCGGCCATGGGCCTGTCGAGCGTGTCGGTGGTGGCCAACAGCCTCCGCCTGTACCGCTTCGGCCGGAGGCCGGCGACGGCACCGCGCGCCGCCGCCCCGGCGATCGCCGGCGGCGGCGGCGCCAGTCTGGCCCTGGCCTGGACCGTCCCGGCCCTGGCCCTGGCCCTGGTGGCGGTGGTCGCTGGCCAACCGCACCCCGGCCGGCGGCGGCGACGCGACGCCCGGGCCGGTCGACCGGGTGGTGGAGATGGCGATGTCCGAGTTCGCCTTCGCGCCGGCCGCCCTCACCGTGGACGCCGGCCAGCAGGTGCGAGTTCGTGTTCCACAACGACGGGGTCGTTCTCCACGAGGCGGTCATCGGCGACGCGCCGCCCAGGCGGAGCCGCTCGGCGGCCACGAGGTCCACGGCGCGGCCGCGGTCGACGTCGCGCCGGGCGGCACGGAGAGCCTCGTCTACCGTTTCGACGAGCCCCGGACAGGTCCTCATCGGCTGCCACGAGCCTGGCCACTACGAGGCCGGCATGCAGCGCATCGTCGAGGTCGCACCGCGTGACCGCCGGTCCACTTGACGTCTGAGCATATGTTCAGATATAGACGGGGGGATGCTGGTGGAGCCGGCGACGCTCGACGAGTGCCAGGTCCGGGTGGTCGACCCCGAGCGGGTCGACGCCGTCCAGCGCGCCCTCCCGCGGCCCGAGCCATCGCCTCGGTCGCCGAGGTCTTCGCCCTCCTGGGCGACGAGAACCGGCTGCGCCTGCTGCTCGGCCTGCTGGAGGGGGCGAGCTGTGCGTGTGCGACCTGGCCGCCGCCGCCGGGCTGGGGGAGTCGGCCACCAGCCACGCCCTGCGCCTGCTCCGGGCCCACCGGGTGGTGAAGGTGCGCCGCGCCGGCCGGCGGGCCTACTACTCCCTCACCGACGGCCACGTCCGGATGCTCCTCGACGTCGCCCTCGAGCACGAGCGGCGACGACCGATGACCGATGCCCACGAGCGCCATGTCGCCCACGGGCGACGATGTCCGCCACGACCACCCGGCCCCGCACGACCCCCGGCCGCCGCCCGATGTCGCCGCCCGGCGGGAGCGCCGGCTGCTCGTCGTGCTCGTCCTCAACCTGGTCATCGTGGCCGCCCAGGCGGTGGTCGGCGTGGTCGCCCACTCCCTCGGCCTGCTCGCCGACGCCGGCCACAGCCTCACCGACGTGGCCGCGGTGGCGGTGTCGCTCTACGCGGTGCGCCTCACCCGCCGCCCGGCCACCGTCCGCCACTCCTACGGCTTCCACCGCTCGACCGTGCTGGCGGCCCAGGCCAACGCCGCCGCCCTCCTGGTGGTCACCGGCCTCATCGCCTACTTCGGCGTCCGCGGCCTCATGCACCCGCCCGACGTCGAGGGCGGATGGGTGCTGGCGGCGGCGGTCGTGTCGGCCGTCGTCAACGGCGCCGCCGCGGCTGGATGCTCGGCCACGGCCACCCGCCACGACCTCAACATGCGCTCGGCCGCCCTCCACATGGTCGGCGACGCGGCCACCTCGGCCAGCGTCGCCCTCACCGCCGTCGTCATCCTCGTCACCGGCGGCTTCCAGTGGCTCGACCCGGCGGTGTCCCTCGTCATCGCCGGGCTCATCGCGGTGCAGGCGGTGCGGCTGGTGGGGGAGACCACCAACTGCTCCTCGAGTCCACCCCGCCCGGCCTGGTCGTCGACGACCTGGTCGACGGCCATCGTCGGCGCTGGGATCGGTCGACGACGTCCACGACGTCCACGCGTGGAGCCTGTCGCCCGACGTGCGGGCGGTGTCGGCCCACCTGGTCCTCGCCGGGACAGCCGTCGCTGGCCGAGGCCCAGGCGGTGGCCCAGGCGGCCAAGGTCGCCATCGCCGAGCGGTTCTCCATCACCCACGCCACCTTCGAGCTGGAGTGCGAGACCTGCGTCGACCGCGGCACCGACCCCTGCTGCCTGGGCCCGGCTCGTCCACCAAGCCCCCGGTCGGAAGACGCTCGGGACCAGTTGAGGCGTTCCTCGGGCGGGCGCCGGTAGCCCTGGTCCTCCTGGCGGTTCAGGGTGCTCACTCACGGGTACGTCATCTATGTGTCCCGCACACCTTGGTCCCGGACCCGCCGAGGAAGAAAGTGAGCGCCGCCATGAACGGAAACTCGAAGAGCGGCTGGCGCCCGGCGTGGCGCGACCTGGCGGCTTCGGACGAGCTGAAGGCCCTGGAGTCCGAGCTGGAGGCGGCCGAGAGCCGAATCCTCCAGGACCTGGCGTCCGACCCGAGCGCGGCCGCCATCACGAAGCCGGTCGAGGTGTCCCAGGCCGGCGTGCGCGTCCGCCGGACCGCCCGCCGGTCCGCCCCCGGTTCCCCTCGGCTACCGGAGCGGCATCGCCGGGCGGGTGAGCGAGGTGGTCGACCAGTCCCTCACCATCCCCCGGGGCCAGGGAGCAGCCCGGGTGGTCGGCGACCAGGCCCTGTTCGGCGTGGCCATGACGGTGGCGCAGGCCAAGGCCCTTCTCGACGCCTGGGTCGAGCTCATGGACGACGACGCCGACGGCGAAGAGGGGGTTCCGCCCTCGCCCGAGGTGGTCGCCATCTCCGAGTTCCTCTTCGTGTTGCTCGACCCCCTCGCCGAGAAGCTGTCCGAGCTGCCCTGACCAACCGCCAGACGGCGGGAGCGGCGCTCTACACTCCGCCGATGCCGGCGCTGCGCCCTCGCCCATGAGCGTCGGGGGTCTGGCCCCGGCCGACGTGCTGCGCATCCTCTCCCGGTCGTCCGAGTTCCTGCCCCACTTCGCCATCGTGGCCGGCGGCCCGTCGTCGACGGCACCCCTCGCGGCCCTGGACCTTGCGCCCGACCGGGCCTCGTGGTTCCCCCTCGTCACCAGCCAGGAGCCGGCCGAGGGCCGCTTCGTGGCCAGGGTGACGGCCCACATCGGCCTCGACCCCATGCTGACCCCCGCCCACGGCCGCCAGCAGTCCCGGCTCGTCCCTGCCTTTCGGGGCTGGTCGACGGTGGTCCTCACCACCGGCCGCATAGCCGGCATCCTGCCCCGGGGCGACGCGGTGTCGGGGCCGGTCGACTACGAGCGGGGAACGGTCGTGGCCTGGACGTTCCCCCTCCGCAACGTGGACGCGGCCGGCGTGGTGAACGCCGGCGGGGGACCGCTGGTGGCGGTGCGGTCAACCGACCGGCTGGTGGGGGGCATCACCCTGGCTTCCGTCCACCGGGTGGTCGACGGGGAGCCTGGTGCCGGTGACGCCGGAGGAGCTGGCCGCCACCGTCAACACCGTCACCCGGCGCCGTCCCGACGACGCCCCGCCCCGCGAACGGCGGTCGTGAACCGGCCCGCCCGCTCGCTCCCGGCCCTCCCCGTGGGCCTGCCGCCCGAGCTGCTGGCCGTCGTCGGCCTGCTGGGCGTCGCCGGCCTGTGCCGGGCATCCCCGCCCTGCAGAACCTCCCCGACGCCTTCGAGCTGCTCACCGACGGCGGCCTGTGGGAGTCGTTCGGGCTGCTGGTGGTGGTCCTGGTGGTCGACCTCCTGCTCTACGCCGTCGCCTGCTTCGTCCTCGCCTGGCAGCTGACCCATAGCGACCCGGTGGCCCGGGTGATCACCGTCGTCGTGAGCGGCAGCCTCGCCTTCGGACTGCTGGTCGGCGACGGCCTCGACACCGGTTGGGGGACGGTCGCCCTGCTGTGCTCGGTGGCGGTGGTCGGGTGCCTTACCGTCCCGCCCCGGGCCCGGGAGTTCTTCGCCGGCCGAGCCACGGGGACGGCGCCGGCCGCGGTGGTGGCGGCCGAGGCGGTCGTCCTGCTGCTGTGCGCCCTCCTGCTGGCCGATCGGCCTCGCCTTCCTGCTGGTGGCGTCGGTGGAGGCGAAGTACGCCTTCGTCGGCCTGGCCCTGGTCGGGATCTCTTCGCCTGCTTCAAGGTCCGGCGGCCGGCTACAGACCGGCGACCCGGCCGCCCGCACGCTGGTGTCGGGCCTGATGGCGGGCAACCTGGCCGCCCTCGTGCTGGGCAACGAGGGGGCGTTCACCGGGCCCCTGTTCATCCCCCTGGGCTGGCGCTGGCCGTGGTCGGACTTGCTGTGGCTGCCCCCCGAGAGCCAGGCTTTCTTCGGCGGGCGGGCGACGGCGACTCCGACGTCACCGACCACGACGACGAGTACTCCCCGCACCCGCCCGACCGCCGGTCCCCGTCGCCCACCACCGCCCCCGACTCCCCGCCGCCGTCGTCGGCACGGCCACCGCAACGGCCACCGCCGCCGCTCTCGCCGCCGGAGCCGACCGGCCCTCCGCCCCTGGTCCGCCGCCCCCGCCCCCACCGTCGCGGCCGGCGCCGCCCGCCCCGCCCGGCCCGCCCACGCCACCCGCGGCCGCTCGCCCGCCCTCCGCCCGCGGCCGGTCCTCCCGCCGCCGATGGCTGCTCGATCCGCCCGCCGGCCGGGTTCTGGCCCCCTGAACGTCGGCGGGTCCGACCCCCGCCGCTACGAGGTGGTCGTCGTCGACCCCGCGGCCGGCCGACGGGACTCCAGATCGCGCCCGACCTCGGCATCCGGTTCGACGCCACCTCGTGGTTCCCCGTCCTCGATGGCCGGGAGCAGGTCCGCGGCGCTTACCTGGTGTCCATGGCGATGTTCGACGACGGCGGGCCACGCCCGTCTTCCGGGGGACGTCGACCCTGCTGGTGACGTCATCCCGCCTGCTCGGCGTGTGCGCCCGGGGGGAGAGCGCGACCGGCCCCCTCGACCCGGCGGCCGGTCGGGTGGCGGTGTGGCGGGTCCTGCTCGACCAGGTGGACTGGGTGCGGGCCGAGGGCTCCGCCGACGGCGGCCACCTCGCCCTCAAGGGGTGGGACGCGGAGCGGCCGTGGGCCCTGCTGACCAAGCCCCGGGTGGCGGTCGAGGGCGTCGTTCCGCCCCGCCCCCTTGGCCGACCTGGCCGACCTGGTCAACCGAGCCAAGCACACCGGCGCCTGACCGCCGGCGCGCCTTCGACGCGGGGCCACGGCGGGCGTCCGGGCCGGCGCAGGAGCAGGAGGGCCTGGTCGTCGGGCGGCAGCCAGGTGTCGTACGGGCACCCGCCGCACCTCCACGTAGCCGGGCAGGGGGGTGGTCGACACCACGTAGGTGGAGTCGTTGGTCCAGGCGAAGAGGTTGATCCACCACGGGCGGTCGGCCCGGGGCTCGGGGACCTCCACGCCGTCCTGGTAGAGGTGGACGCCGTCCCACTGGGCGCCGCCGTCGAGGTGGTGGAGGTCGACGCCGGCCCGGTTGGTGGCGGCGGCCAGGTCCCACGTCGAGCGTCTGGAACACGAGGAAGTCGTGGGTGCCGGCCACCGACACCACCGCCAGCACCGCGGTGACGGCCCACGCCGGCCACGACGGCAGCCGCATCCCGGCCACCGCCCACACCGCCAGGGCCAGGGCCAGCGGGAGCAGGGGCAGGAGGTAGCGGTCGAGGGTGATGGTGAGGATGGCGCCGGGGACGGGGTTCTGGAAGTGGAACGTGGGCGGCAGCACGCCGACCGCCTGGCCCACGAGGACGGCGAACACCAGCCCCGCCGCCGCCCGCCCGGCCCGCCCCGGCCACCGTCGCTGCCGCTGCCGGCGCCTCGGCCCGGGTCTCGGCCGTACCGCCGGCCGAGGGCGACGGCGGCCACCACCGCGGCCGCGCCGGCCACCACGGTGAGGACCCACGAACAGCCACCGGCCGGCGACCAGCGGGCCGTCCCCCCTGGAGGTCGGCCGGCCCGATGCCCCAGTCGGCCAGGTACTGGGGGACGTAGGGCATGAGCCGGCCGTCGGCGGCGAACCCGACGCACGCCGACCACCGCCACCGCCGCCAGCGGGCCCGCCACCCGCCATCCCCGCCGGGGGAACGACCGCACCAGGCGCCGGCAGCCGCCCGACGGCCGCCGCCGCCACCGGCACGACGAACAGCCCGCAGTACACGACCATCACCGCCAGCAGCTGGACCAGCAGCCGGGGCGTCCCCGACCGCCACACCAGCCCCAGCTCCTCGGTGAACATCGCCTGCGACGTCGGCACCCCGTGGACCAGCCGCAGCCACAGGAAGTAGACGACCGCGGTGGCCGCGGGCACCGCCACCACCCGGGCCAGGGTGCGCACGCCCGGCCCGGTCGAGCCGGGCCCGGCCGGTCACCAGCAGGAAGCCGACGACCGCCGCCGGGATGAGCGCCCCCTGCTGGCGGAAGAGGAAGGCGGCCGCGGCCACCGCCGAGCCGGCCACCACCAGCCGGGGCACCTCCCGTCGCCGCCGCACAGGCCCCGGACGTAGAGGAGGGTGGCCAGCACCAGCAGGCCGGCGAAGGACGGCGTCGCTCATGAAGCTGTTGGACAGGACGTAGGCCAGGGGGTTGAACAGCCAGGCGGCGGCGGCCACCGCCGACCACTGGCGGCTGGCCCCGAGCGTCCGGCACAGCCCGTAGAGGGCCGACCGCGCCCGACCGCGGCCAGGGCCACCGTCGACAGGCGCAGGGTCACGTAGCTGAACCCGAGCACCGACGTCACCGCCGCGCCCCACAGGGCCTGGAGCACCAGGGTGGCCACGGTGGCGTCGAGGATGCGGAACCCGTCGCCGTGGATGAACCGCTCCACCGTGCGGGCGTAGACCCAGTCGTCGCCGACGGGGACGTCGACCCGGGGCAGGAGGGCGATCGTCGCGGCAGTAGGCCACGACCACCGCCGCCACCGGCCCGAAGCGGGCCAGCCGGGGCGGGAGCTCAACCGGCGGGTGGCGGTGCGGCTCACGCCGACGAGCCCGCCTCCGAGCAGGTCGTCGCCGCCGCCGTCCGCGCCGTCCGCTCCCGCCGGCGCCCGTCCCCGACTGTCCGACGGCGCCGCCTCGTCGTCGGCCGATCTTCCAGTCCACCCGCTGCTTGCGGCCGAGCGTGCGCAGCCGGAAGCCGACGATGTAGACGCCCATGCGCAGGCCCAGGCGGAAGGCCTTCCCGAAGTCGCCCGTCACCGACGACACGCCCACCCGGGGGAGGTAGTTCACCGGCACCTCCACCGTCCGCAGCCCGGACGTGAGGCAGAGCAGCATCAGCTCGGGCCCGAAGTGCTCCGAGCCGACGCGGAACCGGTCCTGCACCCGCTCCAACGCCTCCCGCCGCAGCAGCCGGTAGGTGCAGCCGACGTCGCTCAGGTGGCTGGTGTTGAACAGGACCTCGATCACCTTGGCCAGCCCCCAGTTGCCCCACTTGAGGAAGAACCCCATGTTGGCGCCCTGCCACAGCAGCTCCCGGGTGGTGCGGGTGCCGAAGACCACGTCGCAGTCGTCGCTGTAGACGAGCAGCTTGAAGATGTCGTCGGGCATGAACGTGCCGTCGGGCTCGCACAGCACGATGAGGTCGCCGGTGGCCTCGGCCAGGCCCCGCTGGGTGGCGAAGCCGTAGCCCTGGCGGGGCTCGTGCACCTCCCGGGCGGCGGTGGCGGCCACCTGCTCGTGGGTGCCGGGCTCGGCGTTGTTGTCGACGACGACCACCTCGTCGACCACGCCGGTGGCGAGGAAGCCCTCGATGGTGGCGCGGATGGAGTCCTTCTCGGCGTAGGTCATCAGGACGACCGAAACGGTGCGGTCGTGCCACATCTCGGAGTGACGCTAGCCGCATGGCGTCCGGCCGCTTCTGGGTAGCCCGCTTCGTGACGACGACCGACCGAGGAGGAGCATCACGATGGACTGCCTGGACCTGCTGATCGCCGACCACAACCGCTTCCGGGGCACGTTCACCCGTTTCCGGGAGGCGCACGAGAGCCGAGAACGTGGCCGAGATGTCGAGCCTGTTCAACCACCTGGCCCAGGACCTGGTGATCCACACCACCATCGAGGAGGAGGATCTTCTACCCCGCCACCCACGACCTGTCGGAGGAGATCGGCGAGACGATCGACGAGGGCCTCCAGGAGCACCACGTGGCCGACGTCCTGGTGGAGGAGATGAAGGCGCTCACGCCGGGCGACGAGGCGTGGGTGGCCAAGGGCACGGTCCTCATCGAGAGCGTGGAGCACCACATCGACGAGGAGGAGGCGGAGCTGTTCCCGTCGATCCGCTACGGCCACCGACGCCGACTTCCGCGAGCAGCTGGGCCAGAAGATGGACGCCCACCGGGCCCGGATGGGCTTCCCCACGGTCGAGCGAGCGGGAGCAGCTCACCGTCGACCAGCTCAAGGAGCTGGCCACCGAGCAGGAGATCGCCGGCCGCTCGTCGATGAGCAAGCAGGAGCTGGCCGCCGCCGTCGACACCCGGTAGGACCTGGCTCTCTGGCCGAACTGGTGACGTTTTCGGGGCCACAGGGCCCCGCGATCGTCACCAGTTCGCATGCGGCGACGCCCGGGTAGCACTCCGGCATGGCGAGAGCGATCTGGACCGGGTCCATCAGCTTCGGGTTGGTCAGCGTGCCGGTGAAGGCCTACGCCGCGATCCGCGACCACAACGTGCACTTCAACCAGCTGGAGAAGGGCACGGGCGCCCGCATCCGCTACCAGAAGGTGTCGGACAAGACCGGCAAGGAGGTCAGCGGGGACGACATCGAGTCGGGCTACGAGGTGTCGTCGGGCAAGTACGTGGTGGTCGACACCGAGGAGATCCAGGACCTCCGGCCCCGCACCACGAAGACCATCGACGTGGCCGACTTCGTCGACCTGGCCGAGATCGACCCCATCTACTACGAGCGGACCTACTGGCTGGCGCCGGCCGGCGAGGCCGCCGAGCGTCCGTACCGGCTGCTGCTGGCGGCCATGGAGGCCGAGGGCAAGGCCGGCATCGGCTCGGTGGTCATGCGCACCAAGCAGTACCTGGCCGCCATCCGTCCCCTCGACGGCGCGCTGGCCATGTCGACCATGCGCTTCGCCGACGAGGTCGTCCCCCAGTCCGACATCGACGCCCTGCCCGGCAAGGGACCGAAGCCCGAGGCCAAGGAGCTGAAGCTGGCCTCGCAGATCATCGGGTCGCTGACCACCGACTGGGACCCAACCGCTACCACGACACCTACACCGAGGAGCTCAAGGACCTCATCGAGGCCAAGGCCAAGGGCAAGAAGATCGTGGTCGAGGAGGCAGCCGCCGGCCGAGGGCAAGGTCTTCGACCTGATGGAGGCGCTGGAGGCGAGCCTGGCCGCGGCCCGAAGGGCGGCGGGCGAAGCTGCTCGGCGCGAGCTGGCCAAGGTGGCCGAGGAGCTTGGCCGAGGAGGCCGAGGAAGCGGCGGACGACGACGAGGGGTCGAAGTCCGATGGGCCCGACCGGAAGGCGTCGGCGACCAAGAAGGCGCCGGCGACCAGGAAGGCGCCGGCCAAGAAGGCGCCGGCCAAGAGGACGCCGGCCAAGAAGACGGCCACCAAAACGACGGCCACCAAAACGACGGCCGACCAAAACGACGGCCAGCCAAAACGACGGCCGCCAAGGCGACCGCGGCCCGATCGAACCGGAGTCGGCCTGAAGACGCGGTCGCGCTTCGCGGTCCCGCCGTTTGAGGGCGGCCGCCAGCGGGTAGGAGCGGGCAGTTTGGCGCGACCTGCGCGCCAGGGGTTTGGGGAGTGGAGGTAGCGGAATGCCCGCTTCGACTGGGGTCCAGGCGCGTCGAGCCACGGCAGGGAATGGCAACGGACGGAGCGACGAGCGACGACGCCCTCCTCGCCGACGTCCTGGAGGCCCTCGACGCGCTGGGCAAGGGCGACTTCACCGTGCGCCTGCCGACCCGCAGCAACGGGCGGGCGGGGCAGGTGGCCAAGGCCTTCAACCGGGTAGCCGACCTCAACGCCCGCCTGAGCAAGGACCTGAGCCGGGTGGGACGGGTGGTCGGCCGGGAGGGGCGCATGACCGAGCGCCTCAACCTCGAAGGGGCCGGCGGCTCGTGGGAGAACTCGGTCGACTCGGTGAACCGGCTCATCGACGACCTCGTCCGCCCCACCAACGAGGTGGCGAGGGTGCTCCAGGCGGTGGCGCGGGGCGACCTGACCCAGAAGATGTCCCGCACCATCGAGGGCCAGCCGGTGAAGGGGGAGTTCGCCCGCATCGGCACCGTCGTCAACGGCATGGTCGACCAGCTCGGCTCGTTTCACCGACGAGGTCACCCGGGTGGCCCGAGAGGTCGGCACCGAGGGCAAGCTGGGCGGGCAGGCCAAGGTCAAGGGCGTCTCCGGCACGTGGAAGAACCTCACCGACTCGGTGAACGAGCTGGCCGGCAACCTCACCAGCCAGGTCCGCAACATCGCCCAGGTGACCACCGCGGTGGCCAAGGGCGACCTGTCCCAGAAGATCACGGTCGACGCCCGGGGCGAGATCCTCGCCCTCAAGAACACCATCAACACCATGGTCGACCAGCTCGGCAGCTTCGCCGACGAGGTCACCCGGGTCGCCCGAGAGGTGGGCACCGAGGGCAAGCTCGGCGGCCAGGCCCAGGTCAAGGGCGTGTCGCGGCACCTGGAAGGACCTCACCGACTCGGTGAACTTCATGGCCGGCAACCTCACCACCCAGGTCCGCAACATCGCCCAGGTGTCGGCGGCCGTCGCTCGCGGCGACCTCTCCCAGAAGATCACGGTCGCGGCCAAGGGCGAGGTGGCGGCCCTGGCCGAGACCATCAACTCGATGACCGACACCCTCCGGGTCTTCGCCGAGCAGGTCACCACCGTGGCCCGGGAGGTGGGCACCGAGGGCAAGCTCGGCGGCCAGGCCGAGGTCCCCGGCGTCAGCGGCACGTGGAAGGACCTCACCGACTCGGTGAACTTCATGGCCGGGAACCTCACCAGCCAGGTGCGAAACATCACCCAGGTGACGACGGCCGTCGCCGCGAGGGGCGACCTCTCCCAGAAGATCACGGTCGAGGCCAAGGGCGAGGTGGCCGCCCTGGCCGAGACCATCAACTCCATGACCGACACCCTGCGGGCCTTCGCCGACGAGGTCACCCGGGTGGCCCGGGAGGTCGGCACCGAGGGCCGCCTGGGCGGCCAGGCCGACGTGCCCGGCGTGTCCGGCACGTGGAAGGCCCTCACCGACAACGTCAACCAGCTGGCCGGCAACCTCACCAGCCAGGTCCGCAACATCGCCCAGGTGACCACCGCCGTGGCCCGGGGCGACCTGTCCCAGAAGATCACCGTCGACGCCAGGGGCGAGATCCTCGAGCTGAAGTCGACGATCAACACCATGGTCGACCAACTCGGCAGCTTCGCCGACGAGGTCACCCGGGTGGCCCGGGAGGTGGGCACCGAGGGCAAGCTCGGCGGTCAGGCCCAGGTCCGGGGCGTCTCCGGCACGTGGAAGGACCTCACCGACAACGTCAACCAGCTGGCCGGCAACCTCACCAGCCAGGTCCGCAACATCGCCCAGGTGACCACCGCCGTCGCCCGGGGCGACCTGTCCCAGAAGATCACCGTCGACGCCAAGGGCGAGATCCTCGAGCTCAAGTCGACGATCAACACTATGGTCGACCAGCTGTCGGCCTTCGCCGACGAGGTCACCCGGGTGGCCCGGGAGGTGGGCACCGAGGGCAAGCTCGGCGGCCAGGCCCAGGTCAAGGGCGTCTCCGGCACGTGGCGCGACCTCACCGAGTCGGTGAACTTCATGGCGTCCAACCTCACCGACCAGGTGCGGGACATCGCCCAGGTGACGACCGCGGTGGCGAGGGGCGACCTGTCCCAGAAGATCACCGTCGACGTGCGGGGCGAGCTGGCCGAGCTCAAGCGGACGATCAACACCATGGTCGACCAGCTGTCGGCCTTCGCCGACGAGGTCACCCGGGTGGCCCGGGAGGTCGGCACCGAGGGCCGCCTGGGCGGTCAGGCCGAGGTCCCCGGTGTCTCCGGCACGTGGAAGTCCCTCACCGACAACGTCAACCAGCTGGCCGGGAACCTCACCACCCAGGTCCGGAACATCGCCCAGGTCACCACCGCGGTGGCCAAGGGCGATCTGTCCCAGAAGATCACCGTCGGCGCCTCCGGCGAAGTGGCCGAGCTCAAGGACACCATCAACACCATGGTCGACCAGCTGTCGGCCTTCGCCGACGAGGTCACCCGGGTGGCCCGCGAGGTCGGCACCGAGGGCCGCCTCGGCGGTCAGGCCGACGTGCCCGGCGTCTCCGGCACGTGGAAGGGGCTCACCGACAACGTCAACCAGCTGGCCGGCAACCTCACCAGCCAGGTCCGCAACATCGCCCAGGTCACCACCGCGGTGGCCAAGGGCGACCTGTCCCAGAAGATCACGGTCGACGCCAAAGGCGAGATCCTCGAGCTCAAGTCGACCATCAACACCATGGTCGACCAGCTCGGGTCCTTCGCCGACGAGGTCACCCGGGTGGCGAGGGAGGTGGGCACCCTGGGCAAGCTCGGCGGTCAAGCCGACGTGCGGGGCGTGAGTGGTACCTGGAAAGCCCTCACCGAGAACGTCAACGAGCTGGCCGGCAACCTCACCAGCCAGGTCCGCAACATCGCCCAGGTCACGACGGCCGTGGCCAAGGGCGACCTGTCCCAGAAGATCACGGTCGACGCCCGGGGCGAGATCCTCGAGCTCAAGAACACCATCAACACCATGGTCGACCAGCTCGGGTCCTTCGCCGACGAGGTCACCCGGGTCGCCCGGGAGGTGGGCACCGAGGGCAAGCTCGGCGGTCAGGCCCAGGTGCGGGGCGTCTCGGGCACCTGGAAGGACCTCACCGACAACGTCAACCAGCTGGCCGGCAACCTCACCGGCCAGGTGCGCAACATCGCCCAGGTCACCACCGCGGTGGCCAAGGGCGACCTGTCCCAGAAGATCACCGTCGACGTGCGGGGCGAGCTGCTCGAGCTCAAGAACACGATCAACACCATGGTCGACCAGCTCGGATCGTTCGCCGACGAGGTCACGCGGGTCGCGAGAGAGGTCGGCACCGAAGGCAAGCTCGGCGGTCAGGCCGAGGTGCGGGGCGTGGCCGGTACGTGGAAGGACCTCACCGACTCGGTGAACTCCATGGCCGACAACCTCACCGACCAGGTGCGGAACATCGCCCAGGTCACCACGTCAGTGGCCAACGGCAACCTGTCCCAGAAGATCACCGTCGACGCCCGGGGCGAGATCCTCGAGCTCAAGAACACGATCAACACCATGGTCGACCAGCTCGGGTCCTTCGCCACCGAGGTCACCCGGGTGGCCCGGGAGGTGGGCACCGAGGGCCGGCTGGGCGGCCAGGCCGAGGTCGAGGGCGTGTCGGGCACGTGGCGGCGGCTGACGGAGAGCGTGAACCAGCTGGCCGGCAACCTCACCACCCAGGTGCGGGCCATCGCCGAGGTGTCCACCGCCGTCACCCAGGGCGACCTCACCCGGTCGATCACGGTCGACGCCACCGGCGAGGTCGGCGACCTCAAGGACACCATCAACCAGATGATCGGCAACCTCAAGGAGACCACCGGCCGCAACGAGGAGCAGGACTGGCTCAAGTCCAACCTGGCTCGCATCTCGGCCATGCTCCAGGGCCAGCGCGACCTGAAGACGGTGTCGGGGATGATCATGTCCGAGCTGACGCCCCTGGTGAGCGCCCAGCACGGCGCCTTCTTCTTCGCCACCCCCGACGCGGCGGGCGACACAGACCTCCGCCTCATCGCCAGCTACGGCTTCACCGCCCGCAAGGGGGTCAAGAACCACTTCAGGCTGGGGGAAAGCCTGGTCGGGCAGGCGGCGTTGGAGAAGCGGGTCATTCTCATCACCGAGGCGCCGCCGGACTACATCCGCATCGCCTCCGGCCTGGGCGAGACCCCGCCGGTCAACGTGGTCGTGCTCCCGGTGGTGTTCGAGGAGCAGGTGCTGGGCGTGATCGAGCTGGCCTCGGTGCGGCCCTTCACCTCCGTCAACCAGGCCTTTCTCGAGCAGATCGTGGAGACGGTGGGCGTGGTGGTGGCCACCATCATCGCCAACACCCGCACCGAGGAGCTGCTCAAGGAGTCGCAGCGCCTCACCCAGGAGCTGCAGAGCCAGTCGGAGGAGCTCCAGTCCCAGCAGGACGAGCTGCGACGGTCGAACCTGGAACAGGAGGACCAGGCCCAGTCGCTGAAGGCGTCGGAGGAGCTGCTCCAGGTCCAGCAACAGGAGCTGCAGCAGACCAACGCCGAGCTGGAGGAGAAGGCGGCCCAACTGGCCGAGCAGAACCGGGCCATCGAGGTCAAGACCACCGAGATCGAGCTGGCCCGGCGGGCGCTGGAGGAGCGGGCCGAGCAGCTGGCCATCAGCTCCCGCTACAAGTCCGAGTTCCTGGCCAACATGAGCCACGAGCTGCGCACGCCCCTCAACAGCCTGCTCATCCTGGCCAAGCTCCTGTCCGACAACCCGGCCGGCAACCTCACCGACAAGCAGGTCGAGTTCTCCAAGAGCATCCATGGCGCGGGCGCCGACCTGCTCGCCCTCATCAGCGACATCCTCGACCTGTCCAAGGTGGAGGCGGGCAAGATGGAGCTGGCGCCGTCGACGTTCGCCCTCGCGGACCTGGCCGTCGACCTGGAGGCGACGTTCCGACCGCTCGCCGACCAGAAGGGACTGGCCCTGACGGTCAGCGTCGACCCGAGCGCACCGGTCCGGCTCGACACCGACCGCCAGCGCCTGGAGCAGGTCCTCAACAACCTGCTGTCGAACGCGGTCAAGTTCACCGACGGCGGCTCGGTCACCCTCGACGTGCGCCCCGCCTCGAAACGGGCCGTCTTCCACGAGCCCCGGCTGCGGGCCGCCGCCGACGTGCCAGGTGGTGTGATCGCCTTCCGGGTCACCGACACCGGCCTCGGCATCCCCTCCGACAAGCACATGATGATCTTCGAGGCCTTCCAGCAGGCCGACGGCACCACCAGCCGCAAGTACGGCGGCACCGGCCTCGGACTGTCCATCGGCCGGGAGATCGCCCGCCTGTTGGGCGGGGAGATCCACGTGGAGAGCGCGCCCGGGATCGGCAGCACGATCCAGCACGTTCACCCTGTACGTGCCCGCCAGTCTCCCCAGCGGGGCCCCGGCCGGGACTCTGTCCGCCCCACCGGCCCTGCTCCCGCCGCCCGCGCCGCCGGTGCCGCAGCCGGTGGGGGTGGCCGCCAGCGACGAGGAGGCCGACGACCGGGAGTCGCTGCAGCCGGGCGATCGTGTGCTCCTGGTCGTGGGGGAGGACGACGACCTGGTCGACACGTCGGCTGAGCTGGGTCGGGCCAGCGGGTTCAGGGTGCTGGTGGCCCGGCGGGGCGACGTCGCCCTGGCCCTGGTCCGGGAACACCACCCCGACGCCATCGTCCTCGACACCGCCCTCACCGGCATCGACGGGTTGGCCCTGCTGGAGGAGCTCAAGGGCCAGATCCCGACCCGCCACATCCCCGTCCACATCATCTCCGCCGGCGACCAGCGCCAGAGCGCGCTGTCGGCCGGGGCCCTGGCGTACCTGCAGAAGCCGGTGTCGCCCGAGGACCTCAACCAGGCGGTGGCCGAGCTCATGCGCTTCATCGAGACGGCCACCCGCCGGGTGCTGGTGGTGGAGGACGACGAGCGGGAGCGGGCCAGCATCGTGGAGCTGGTCGGCAGCGACCAGGAGGGGATCGAGGTGGTGGGCGTCGGCTCCAGCGAGGAGGCCCTGGCCGCCCTGGAGGAGCAGCACTTCGTCTGCATGGTCCTCGACCTCAAGCTGCCCCGCACCAGCGGGTTCGCCCTGCTGGAGCGGCTCAAGGCCGACGACCGGTTCTCCCAGCTGCCGGTGATCGTCTACACCGGCAAGGAGCTGACCCGCCGGGAGGAGACCCGCCTCAAGAAGTACGCGGAGACGATCATCGTCAAGGACGTGCGTTCGCCCGAGCGTCTCCTCGACGAGACGGCCCTCTTCCTGCACCGGGTGGAGGCCAAGCTGCCGGCCGAGAAGCGGCGCATGATCGAGCAGCTGCACTCGGCCGACGCCGTCTTCCGGGGCAAGCGGGTGTTGATCGTCGACGACGACGTGCGCAACGTCTTCGCCCTCACCAGCGCCCTCGAGGGCCTGGGGATGGACGTCCTGTTCGCCGAGAACGGACGGGACGCGCTCGCCCTCCTCGGCCGGGAATCCGCCCCCGACCTCATCCTGATGGACATGATGATGCCGGAGATGGACGGCTACGAGACGATGCGCCACATCCGGGTCCCGCTCAATGGAGATGCGCGCTTCGCCCGCCTGCCCGTCATCGCCCTCACGGCCAAGGCCATGAAAGGCGACCGGGAGCAGTCCATCGCCGCCGGCGCCTCCGACTACATCACCAAGCCCGTCGACGTCGAGCAGCTCCTCTCCCTCATGAGGGTCTGGCTCTACGCATGAGCCTCTCGCCCGTGCCCGAGGGGCGCGACGCCGACCTGGAGGACGTCGAGATCGAGCTCCTGTTGGAGGGGGTCTACCGGCGGTACGGGTTCGACTTCCGGAACTACGCCCGGGCGTCGCTGAGGCGGCGGTTGTCGCGGCGGCGGGACCTGGAGGGCATCGCCACCCTCTCCGGCCTGCTCGAACGGCTGCTGCACGACCCCGACTGCATGGAGCGGCTCCTGCTCGACCTGTCGATCAACGTCACCGCCATGTTCCGCGACCCGGGGTTCTACCGGGCCTTCCGCCTGGCGGTGGTGCCCCTGCTGCGCACGTACCCCTTCCTGCGCATCTGGAACGCGGGCTGCTCCACTGGTGAGGAAACGTTCTCCCTGGCCATCATGCTGGCCGAGGAGGGCCTGCTCGAGCGCACCCGCATCTACGCCACCGACATCAACCAGTCGGTGCTGGCCCGGGCTCGGGACGGGGTCTTCCCCCTCGACAAGATGCGGGAGTACACCGAGAACTACCTGGCCGCCGGCGGCACCCGGGCCTTCTCCGAGTACTACGTCGCCGCCTACGACGGGGCCCGCTTCGATCCGGGCCTGGTGGAGAACGTCGTCTTCGCCCAGCACAACCTGGTGGCCGACCACTCGTTCAACGAGTTCCACGTGGTGATCTGCCGCAACGTCCTCATCTACTTCGACAAGTCACTGCAGGACCGGGTCCACCGGCTGTTCTACGACAGCCTGGCCCGTTTCGGGATTCTCGCCCTGGGCCAGAAAGAATCCGTGGCCTTCACTCCGCACGAGCCCGACTACCAGTCCCTCGACGAGGCGCAACGGATCTATCGCAAGGGCGGCCGCGCCCGGGGCCGGTTCGAGCGGGCCGCTGAGTGCAGAAGCGGTGCGGGATCGTCGTCGTCGGCAGCTCGTGGGGCGGGGTGACCGCCCTGGCTCACCTCCTCAACGGGATGCCCCGCGACCTGGTGGCGCCGGTCGTCGTCGCCCAGCACCGGCGCGACGCCCCCTCGATGCTGGCCCGCCTCCTCACCCGCCAAACGGGGTGGACGGTCCGCGACGCGGAGGACAAGGAGACGATGTCGGCCGGCATCGTCTACCTGGCCCCCGCCGGCTACCACTTGCTGGTCGAGCGGCCCGGCCACCTGGCCCTCTCCACCGACGCCCCGGTGCGTTTCGCCCGGCCGTCGATCGACGTCCTGTTCGAGTCGGCCGCCTCCGCCTACCGGGACGAGGTGGTGGGGGTCGTGCTCACCGGCACCAACGACGACGGGGCGGCCGGGTTGGCCGCCGTCGTGGCCCGGGGCGGGCGGGCCGTGGTGCAGGACCCGGCGTCCGCCGAGCGGTCGGCCATGCCCCTCGCCGCCCTCGCCACCGGCATCGCCGCCCACGTGCTGCCCCTGGCCGAGATCGGTCCGTACATCGGCAGCCTGTGCGGTGCGGAGGCGATTCCTGCATGATGGGACCAGAGTGAGTGGCAATGGCGCCCGGGTCCTCATCGTCGACGACCGGCCCGACAACCTCCTCGCCCTGGAGGCGACTCTCGAGCCGCTCGACGTCGAGGTCACCCAGGCCCAGTCCGGCCCCGACGCCCTCCGCCAGTTGCTCAACGAGGACTTCGCCGTCATCCTCCTCGACGTCCAGATGCCGGGGATGGACGGCTACGAGACCGCCCGCCTGATCAAGACCCGGGCCCGCAGCGCCAACGTCCCCATCATCTTCCTCACTGCCATCAGCCGGGAGACGGAGCACCAGCTGCGGGGGTACGAGGCGGGGGCGGTCGACTACCTGGCCAAGCCCTTCGACCCCGAGGTGCTGCGCTCGAAGGTGGCGGTGTTCATGGCCCTGCACGAGCAGGCCCGCACCATCGAGGCCCAGAACCGGCTGTTGGCCGAGCGGTTGGAGGAGCGGGACCGCGCCCGGGCCGCCCTCGGCCGCCACGCGGCCGAGCTGCAACGCTCGAATGCCGCCCTCGACCGGTTCGCGTCGGTGGTGAGCCACGACCTGCTCGAGCCCCTCCACGTGGTGGGGGGCATGCTCGAGGTCCTGGCCGACCGCCACGGCCGCGACCTGGCCGACGAGGGCCGGCAGCTGGTCGACCGGGCCGGGCCCGGACCGCCGGCCTCACCGAGCGCATCGACGACCTGCTCTCCGACGCCCGGGGCAGCGTGGAGCCCCTGCGGCTGGAACCGATCCACCTCGACGGGGTGCTGGGACGGGCGCTGGAGGAACTGAGCCCGCTGCTGGAGGAGTCGGCCGCCACCGTCCGCGCCGACCCGTTGCCCCGGGTGGTCGGCGACGAGTGGCTGCTGAGCCGGGTGTTCTCCCAGCTCGTCGACCACGCCGTGCGCAACGGGTCGTCGGTCGACCCCCTGGTCGACGTCGGCCTCAGCCGCCGGGGCGACGACTGGGTGATCAGCGTTCACGACAACGGCCCGGGCATCGACGACGACGAGGCCGCTCGCCTCTTCGCCAGCTTCGCCGACGCCCACGCCGACGGCGAGCCGGGCCTGGCCGTGTGCCGGCGGATCGTCGAGCGCCACGGGGGCACCATCTGGGCCGAGTCGGTCGCCGGACGGGGCACGAAGGTCTGCTTCACGGTCCCCGTCGCGCCCGAGCCCGCCGGGTAGCGCGGGGTGCGCGTCCTCCTCGTCGACGACGACCCCGACTACCGGTTGGTCGTGGGCCTGGCCCTGGCCGGCTCGGCCGACATCGAGCTGGTGGGCGACGTCGGTACCGCCGCCGAAGCGGCCGAGGCCGCTGGCCGCCTCGACCCCGACCTGGTCCTGGTCGACCTCCTGTTGGCGGGCGACGAGCGGGGCGCGCTCGTGGGCGCGGTGCTCCAGGCGGCGCCGGATGCGGCGGTGGTGGGCACGTCCGCCTTCGCCGACCGGGAAGTCGGCCTGGCCGGCGGCGGGACGGCCCGGGTGCTCGGCCACCTCTCCAAAGCGGTGCCGCCCAGCCGGCTGATCGACGAGATCGTCCTGCTGGCGGGGATGGTGGGCGTCGTCCGCCGCACCGTCGACGCCGCCAGCGCCCGCCTCTCTCCGGAGGCGCCCAGCGCCCGCCAGGCCCGCCGCTTCGTGGACGAGACCCTCCGCCGGTGGAACTGCGACGACCTCCTGGAGACAGTGGAGCTGCTGGTCAGCGAGCTGGTGACCAACGCCGTCATCCACGCCCGCTCCGACGTCGACGTCTCCGTGCAGCTGCTCTCCGACCGGGTCCGCATCGAGGTGTGTGACCAGTCCTCGGAGGGGATCCGCCGCCGTGAGCTCACCGCCGACGGCAGCTCGGGACGAGGCATCGCCATGGTGGAGTCCCTGGCCCTGGCCTGGGGCGTCACCACCCGCCGGGCGGGCAAGGCGGTGTGGTTCGAGGTGGCGCGGCCGTAGGCCCGGGCCGAGAACCGGAGGGCCAGGGGCCGGATCCTGCTGAAGTACCGTCGCTGGTGTCGGTAGGGTCGCTGGGGAGATGAGGGAGGGGGGCTTCGTGCACGAAATGTCGCTGTGTGAGGCCATCGCGTCCTCCGTGGCCAAGCTTGCCGACGGCGGCACCGTGACGAGCGTGTCCATCCGGGTCGGCCACTTCCGCCAGGTCGTCCCCGACGCCCTCTCGTTCTGCTGGGAGATGCTCACCGAGGGCACCAACCTGGGCGGGAGCAAGCTGGTCATCGAGCAGATCCCGGCTGTTATCGAGTGCGAAAAGTGTGGGGCCGAGACCACGCTCGACATGCCGATCCTCATGTGCGAGGCCTGCGGCAGCGACAAGGTCACCATGATCAGTGGGGAGGAGTTCCGGATCGACTCCTTCGACATCGAGGAGGACTGAATGGGCCGGTTCCACCGCCATTCCGACGGCACCACCCACGATCACGACCACGAGGACGCGCCCCTGGGCTCCTTCGACCCGGCCCACGAGCACGAGCACGATCACAACGGCGCCGACCACGATCACCTGCACGATCACACTGATGGGGCGAGGGATGTCGGCGACCACAGCGGCTACGCCGAGACCGGCCGGTCCCGGGTGGCGGTATTGGAGGACATCCTGGGCGAGAACGACCGGGTGGCGGCGGAGAACGGCAAGGCCCTGGCGTCGGCCGGCGTGCGGGCCGTCAACCTCATGTCGTCGCCCGGCGCGGGGAAGACGTCGCTGCTCAAGAAGACACTGGCGGCCCTCAGCCCCACCGTCCGCATCGGCATCCTGGAGGGCGACATCGCCACCAGCATCGACGCCGACCAGCTGGAGGGTTACGGGGCCGAGATCGCCCTGGTCAACACCAGCAAGGGCTTCGGCGGCGAGTGCCACCTCGACGCGGTGATGGTGCGTTCCGGCCTGCGCCGGCTCCCCCTCGACGACATCGACCTGCTGGTGATCGAGAACGTGGGCAACCTGGTGTGCCCGGCCGAGTTCAAGGTCGGCGAGCACGCGGTGGCCATGGTGTACGCCGTCACCGAGGGCGAGGAGAAGCCGCTCAAGTACCCGGTCATGTTCCGGGCCGCCGACGTGGTGGTGGTCAACAAGATCGACCTCCTCCCGTACCTCGACTTCGACCTGCCCAAGTTCCTGTCCAACCTGCACGACGTCAACCCCACCGCCCGGGTGATCCAGGCCAGCGCCCGCACCGGGGAGGGCCTCGACGAGTGGTGCAGCTGGCTCCTCGGGCAGGCGGGCGACGGGACGGAGTCCCCCGGCTGAGGCCTCGACGGCGCTCCGGGACCAGGGGGTCTGGGGCCGGGCCTGCCCCAGGCCGTCGATGTCGATATCGGTGCGCTCGTTGTAGAAGCAGATGCGGCCCCGGATCGGCTCTCCGTCGCGCTGCACGCCGTCGCCTTCGTAGGTCCACGCCACGTCGGGGTGCACGGTGTCGCCGATGCGGGCCGACCAGTGGGTGGCGGTGCCCTTGTAGGCGCACTGGGTGACGGTGTCGCTGGCCACCAGGTGCTCGAGGCGGACGTCGCGGAACGGGAAGTAGTAGCGGACGGGGAGGCCGGTCTCGAACAGGGCCTTGACCTCGTTCGATTCGGCCAGCAGGTGTCCGTCGACCGAGACCTTCACCTGCCGGGACGTGGCGAAGGTGTCGATGCGGTGGTACGGGTCGCGGGGATGGACGATCACCTTGTCGTCCTCCTCGAACCACTCGTCGAGGTCGTCCCAGGGGACGGTGACGTAGCCCTCCACCAGCGGCTCCGGCTCACCGCCGGTGGACACGTCCTCCTGGGGGAAGGCGTAGTACGGCAGGCGCCGGCTCTGGTGGACGAGCATGGCCCGCTCGCTGTCGACCACCGTCGCCCCGCCGCTCACCCCCCGGATGCGCCGGGGGACCGGTTCGACCAGCGTGACGTGCTCCGGCGGCTCGAAGTTGAAGATCCCCGCCGGCCGATCCCCGAAGGGACCGGTTCCTATGGTGAGCGTCATGGGCGCATCATGCCCCCGGACTGGACGTCAGGCGTCGTCCTGGGCCTTGCGGGCGGCCTCGACGGCGGCCTTCATCTGCTGCGAGTGCTCGGTCGGTTCGCGATCGGCCGGGGTGGGGATGGTGCCGCCGGCCTCGCCGTCGTCCTTCTTCACCAGGCCCGACACCGCTTCGGTGGCCTTGCCTACCAACTCCTTGGCCTTCTCCATCAAGCCCTGCAGCTTGCTCGAGCGGTCTGTGTCGTCCGTCACGGGAACCTCCCTTGCCTCAGCTTCGGGCCGGTATCGGCCCGCCCTTGAGACTTTCCCCGGCTCCGCCGTAGGCATGCGTGCAGGTCACCGGGTGGACTCGTCGAACGCGGCCAGCTCGGCGATCAGGGCCTGCATCCGTTCCGCCCCGAACCCGTCGACCAGCCGGTCCTGGGCTCGACGCCACGCCTGGTAGGCGGGACGGAGCACCTCCCGGCCGGCGTCGGTGAGCACCACCAGGCGGAGCCGGCGGTCGTCGTCGTCCTCGATGGCGACCAGCCCGCCTTCCTCGAGGACGGCGAGGTTGCGGGTGAGCGTCGTCCGGTCCAGGCCCAGCCCCTCGGCCAGGGCCGTCACCGGCACCCGCCCGGTGATCCGGACCGCGACCAGGATGGGCAGCTGGGCGGGCCGCACGCTGGTGCCGACCAGGGCCTGCTGGAAGTAGGACGTCACCGAGCGGGACGTCCGCCGGAGGGCCTCGCAGGCACACGTGCTGACGATCTCCAGGCACGCCCGCTCGTCCTCGTCCACTGACTGTGTAGCTACGCCCTACGACGTGCCGAGGTCAAGCCCCATCGGTACCGTTTCTCCATGCGCCGCGCCGCCTCCTTCCTGGTCGTCCTCACCTTCGCTCTCGCCGGATGCACCGACGACAGCGGGAGCAACGGCCCGACCACCGCCCTGTGCGACCAGGTCGTCTTCACCCCCAACAGTGAGGACGGGGCCAGCGACATCCGGGCCACCGGCCTGCCGTGCGAGGAGGCGGAGGCGTTCGTCACGGTCGCCGGCCGGTTGACGAGCTCCGGCGGTCCCCCGGAGCTCGACGTCGAAGGATTCCACTGCGTCCGGGTCGCCAGTCAGCAGGACCCCCTGCCGACATCGACCTACGAGTGCACCGACGGTGCCAAGAAGGTGACATTCGTCCGCAGCTGAACCCGTCGGCTACCGGCCCAGCCGGCGGCGGAGCTCGACGTACACGGTGGTCCCCACGATCTCCTCCAGCTCCTCGGCCATCGAGTCGACGACGGGCCGGTCGCCGACGTAGGCCCGGTCGCCCTCGGTGCAGCACCACGCCATGGTCTCGCCGTCCGCCCCCCAGTCCCGCCGCTCCCAGCGGCGGACGGTGGCCACCTCGCCGCCGCCGCCGCCGTCCTCCCATTCCACCTTGATCGGCAGCTGCCAGCAGACTGACGGCTTCCACACCACCACCGACTCGCCCGCCCGCCGCGCTTCCAGGTGAAGGGCGCACCCGGCGCCACCGGCGAAGCCGGGCCGGTTGAGGAATATGCACGCCCCGTCGACGATCCGGGTGCTCGAGCGGGTCTCGTCGGCGAAGACGCCGCCGGCGACGGCGTCGGCGTGGTGCTCGAACCGGGCCGGCTCCAACGTGGCCGCCAGGGCGCTGATGTTGCGGGACTCGTCCTCCCCGTCGAGCTCGGCCCCCAGCGAGCAGCACCCGTGGCCCAGGTGTTCGGCCGCCTCCGGGCGGATCCCGAGGCAGCCCCGGCCCCAGATGCACGTCCAGTTCGACCGCAGGAACGACTCCTCGAAGCGCCAGCGGGTCTCGCCGTCGTCGATCTCCTCCACTGTCCGGCTCCGTCTTCTCGATCGCTCGCCGGCCAGCATCATCGCGCTCGCCGTCGGCCGCGGAGACGCGATGGCGGCAACCGCCCGGGTGTATCCTGGGCGTGGACACGGAGTGAGCACCCGCACCGTGTCGGACTCTGCCGACAGTCACCGGCACCCTCCCGGGCGCGCTGCTCCGGACCCTGGTCGCGCAATCACCGCAGTCCGCACCAGGAGGTCCCATGGCCCACAGGCCTGGTCTTGTTCCACGCCGACGCGCCCTCCTGCGGGAGGTCCCGTTCCGAGTGTTGGCCTCGCTGGCCAGGGACGTCGTCGTCGCACCGGACGACGACCCCGGCCGCACGCAGGCCGCCGACCCGGCGGTGGCGGTGTGGGAGCCACGAATCGGCCGCCGGCACCGCCTCGGCCGCGGCCCGGGAGCGACGCGATGAAGGTCGGTCTCTGGGCTGCGCCCGCGGTCCTGGTCGGTCTGGCGGCGTTCCTGTGGGTGGCCACGTGGCTCGACCGCCTCATCCAGCGGCCGACGCTCGACGTGCCTCTGGTGGCGGACCTGGGGCCGACGGGAGGGCCCCATGGGTAGGTTCAGCCTCGGTTCCGTCATCTGGATCGTGATCGGCCTGCTGGTGGCGGCCGACCGCGGGTACCTCGACCACCTGGACACCCTGTCCGGGATCCTCTCCGCGCTGCTGGCGATCCTGGTGTGGCCGCTCCTCCTGCTCGGCGTCCGCATAGCCGTCTGACGACGGGTGGGGCCAGGGACTCCCTATCCCCGGCCCTTGATCCGGATCGGTGGCTCGATGAGGTGGGTCGCCGGCGGATCGCCGTGGGGGACGAACCACGGCTCCTCGGCGCGCGCCGTCCGGATTCAGCTGCCAGTGGCGGCCGACTTTCTCGATGCCGATCGGGTAGACGGTCAGGCTGCCGTCGGCGTCGAAGTGGAGGCGAAGGAAGTTCTTCAGGTCCTCGTGGTGGAGGGGGGCGTAGACCTCGTTGCCGTGGTAGCCGAGGATGTTGGTGGCCCAGAAGTAGGCCGCGATCCCCAGCACGCCCCCGATGCCGCCGATCAGGTACACGAGCACGAGGAAGACGAGCAGGGACACCACCCCCCCGTCGGCGCCGAGCGTCGCCGCCCCGTGCGACGCCACCAGGAAGACGAAGGCCAGCCCGCCCACCTGGAGCAGCGGAATGCACGACGCCCAGCACCAGCCGGGGCAGGCCGGCGGCGTCGTGGGCCAGGAGGACCATGGCGCCGATGCTGCCGACCAGCAGGAAGACGAGCAGGAAGGCGGCCGGGGTCTCCCACAGGGCATGCCACAGGTCGGCCACGCCAAGTGACAGGTACTGGTCCTCCAGGTGCAGGCGCAGGAGGAAGGCCAGCAGCACGTGGACACTGCCCAGCACCGCGGCCAGGGGCAGGTTGTAGCCGGGGAGCAGGAACACCCGCTTGCGCAGGCCTTTGGACACCTTCTCCGACGGATAGACCACCTGCTTGCGGTAGTTCGTCTTGACGTTGCCGTGGGGGCTGCTGCCTTCCGGGAGCTGGTGCGTCGGGTGGACGAAGGCGCCCCCGCCGCCGGCGGTGATGAGCTGGCGGCCGTCCTCCTCCTCGTAGCGGCTGTAATAGTGGCGGCCGCTCTTGAGGAAGACCGCGATGCGACCGCCGGCGGGCCCGACCACCTCCCGTTCGAGGTACCGGACGTCGCGGTCCGAGCACACCTCGGCGCTCTTGGGCCCGCTGTCGACCTCCTTGGCCATGCAGAGGATGATGCGGTCGCCCTCCTTCATGGCGTCGCTGGCGATATCGGAGAAGTAGCGGACCTGGGCCTCGTCGATGAAGTCGCCGAACTGCAGGTCGATGCCCCAGAGCCACCAGCGGTGGGGGAGGGCGACGGCGAAATAGCTTCTCGTCTGGCTCGTCCGCAGGGCCCCCAGCTCCCGCCGCCGGCAGAAGATGTTGGTGAAGTTGATGAGGCCGTCGTACCAGTCGTGGCTGCCGGGGATGACGAACAGGTCGTGCTTCTCGGTCCCTGGCCCACCGTCGCCCGAAGCGTTCGGCATCGCCGCCCGGTAGGGGCCCAGGAGCCGGTTCTCGTACTCGGAGCGCTTGGGGACGGGGTACACCTGGTCGCCGCCCATCACCAGGATCCGCCCGCGATGGGTCGTCTCACCGTCGAGCTCCAGCTCGGGCTGGGCCAGCAGGTAGGCGACGGTGTAGGTCGAGTTGAACCCGTCGCCCAGGTCGGAGACGTAGTCGACCCACATCTCGGACGCCTCGGACCGGTCGTGGACGTGCGCCGGCACCATCGCCTGCAGTTCCCGGTTGTCGGTGTAGGCGCTCCAGAAGCCCGACGCCAGCACCCGCCCGGCCGTGTCGAGGAGCTGGTGGGGGTCGAGCCATCGCACCATGGGCCGGCGGACGAAGTCGAGGTCGGCTTCCGACGCCGGCCGAGCCAGGGCGCCGTCGGTGCCGAATTTGACCGGACGTCCCGGGGCTCGTTCCTTGGCCATGGCCATGCATTCTTAACGTTGCCGAGGGGGTCCTCGGACGATGTCACACGTCCCGGGCAGACGTCACCACTTCGACCAGTCCCGGACCGTCGGTGACCGAGAGGGCCTCCGCCAGCGCCAGCTCCAGGTCCTCCGGACGCTCGACCCGCCAGCCCCGGCCCCCGCACAGGCGGGCGAAGGCGGCGAAGTCGGGGTTGACCAGCCCCGTCTGCCACACCGGCCGCAGGGCCCCGACCTGCTCCTTGGAGATCTTGCCCAGCTCGTCGTTGTTGAGCAGGACGTGGGTGATCGGCATCGAGTGGCGCACGGCGGTGGTCATCTCGGCCAGGTACTGCCCGAACCCGCCGTCGCCGCTGACCGACACCACCTTGCGGCCGGTGCCCCGGGTGGCGGCCCAGGCGCCCATGGCCGCCGGGAACCCGAAGCCGATCGAGCCCAGGTAGCCGGACATGAGCACCGTCTGGCCCCGCCTGGTCTCGAAGTAGCGGCCGAACGAGTAGGCGTTGTTGCCCACGTCGACCGGGATGACGGCGTCCTCCGGCACCAGGCGGGAGAGGACCTCGAACACGTGGGCCGGGTGCATGCGGCCCCGTCCGTCGGCCAGGAGGGAGCGGGCCGCCTTCTCCGCCCGCCACCGCCGCCACTGCTTGGCGATCGACTCCCGCTGGGCGGGGTGCTCGGCCGCGGGCACGGCGCCTGTTGCAGGAGGGCCAGCGTGCGCCCGATCTCGCCCCACAGGGGGACGGTGACGGGGTGGAACTTGCCCAGCATCATGGGGTCGAAGTCGACCTGGATGGTGGGGACGTAGGTGGCGATGCCGGTGTGGTCGGAGAACGAGGCGCCCAGGACGAGGAGGCAGTCGCTGCGGCCCATGTGGATCGACGCCACCGGGATGCCCGACCGGCCGAGGACGCCGCACGCCAGCGGGTGGGAGTCGGGGACCAGGCCCTTGGCCTTGAACGTGGTGATCACGGGGGCGTCGACGTGCTCGGCGAAGGCGGCGATCTCGTCCCCGTAGCCCCGGGCGCCGTTGCCGACGATGATCACCGGCCGCTGGGCCGCGGAGAGCAGGTCGACCGCCCGGGCCAGCTCCGCTTCGGGCGGGGCGATCTCCCGGGCCGCCACCCGGCCCGAGGCGGGGCCGGGGCGTGGGCGTGGCCACGCCGGGCAGCTCCTGGACCTCGTCGGGGAAGATGAGGTGGGCGACGTCGCGCTCCACCAGGGCGTGCTTCATGGCCAGGGCGGCCAGCTCGGTGGCGTTCTCCGGCCGGAGGACGGTCTGGCTCCACGCCGCCACCGGCTTGAAGGCGGAGGCGAGGTCGACCTCCTGGAACGTCCCCGGCCCGATGACCTGCGACTTCACCTGGCCGGTGAGGGCCACGATCGGCACCCGGTCGACCTTGGCGTCCCACAGGCCGGTGAGCAGGTTGGTGGCGCCGGGGCCGGCGATGGTGAGGCAGGCCGCGGGCCGGCCCGACACCTTGGCGTAGCCGGAGGCGGCGAAGGCGCCCGCCCCCTCGTGGCGGATGCCGACGTAGGTGATGCGCCCGTCCTCCTCCGCCCGCCGGAAGGCGTCGGCCAGGCCCAGGTTGGAGTGGCCGACCATGCCGAAGACGGTGTCGAGGCCCCACTCGCACAGCACGTCGACCATCTGGTCCATGAGCGAGACGTGGTCCTCGGCCACCGGCAGCTCGACCCACAGGCCGTCGGCGCCCCGGTCCTCGACCGCGTAGGGCGTGGCCCCGTCCTTGAAGCCGGGCGGGGGCTTGCCGGTGGCGGGGTCGTACTCGTAGGCGTGCCACGGGCAGATGACGTAGCCGTCGGCGATCTGGCCGTCGCCCAGGGGACCGCCCTGGTGGGGGCAGTGGTTGTCGAGGGCGCCGTAGCCGGCGGCGGTGCGGGCCAGGCAGATGGCCCGCCCGGCGGCGACGACCGTCGTGACCCGTCCCTCCTCCAGCCCGCCCGGGTCGATGCGCACCCATGCCGTCGTCGAACCGTTGCCGCTCATTGGGCCTCGCTCACTGGTCTCACTCACCTGGCTGACCAGCACCTTTCCCTGTCGGAGGAAGTCGAGGGGGTCGGCTCCCATGCGGATGGCCGAGTACGACAGCGACGCCCCGAACGGCTCGTTCCAGAAGTCGCCCTCCCGCGGCCGGCGGTCCCACGGACCGACGTAGAGGTAGGGCTCGGGGTGCTCGGCGTCGCCCGGGGAGCCGCCGAAGTTGGCCCGGTCGCCGTCCGGACCGAGGTCGAGGGCGATGTCGAAGTGCTCCGGCCACAGCTGCACCCGGGACGGCGTGTCGTCGTCGGCGTCCGCCTCCTCCCGGAGCTGCTCGAGGACGGCGGTGACGAACCCGAACCACTCGCCCAGGGCCCGGGCGGCGTTGAAGTCGACCGCCGAGGGGGGCGTCGGGCTCGCACGGGGTGGTGGGGGTGTAGACGCCCGTGCCCTTCCCGAGCTCGACGCCGAGGAAGTCGGCCGCCGCGGCCAGGGTGGTGAGCCGGTGGCGGCGGTTGCGGTCGACCAGCTCGCCGTCCTCCACCCGCACCTGGTGGTCGTCGTCGAAGAAGGGAGTGCCGAAGCCCCGGTAGGTGTAGCGGAGGCCGATCTTGCCGTTGGCCAGGTGGCGGCGGGGGGCGACGAGGTGCTCGGCCACCCGGTGGAGGGCGTCGCGGGTCTCGGCGAACTTCGGCGGGAGGGCGTCGAGGCGGCGGGGGACGAGCCACCGGTACTCGCACCACGTGCGCAGCTCGGCGTTGCCGATCTCGGCGCAGAAGTCGTCCCACGTGCGGGCGCCGGCACGGGTGACGGGCACCAGCTCGCCGCCCGCCACCGGGTCGTCGGCGAACCACGGCCCCTCGTTCACGGCCGGCGGCGACGGTTCGAGGACCCTCACGTCGTAGCGGTTGCCGGTGCGGATCCTCGCCTCGGCTCGAGGATTCCTGACGACCATCCCGCTCCCTCACGCTGGACCGTCCCCCGACGGACGAGTGCGTTACACGATCGTGGCAGACCGGCGCCAAACGAGGGGCGTGGAGTGCGCGGTCGGCCGAGCCCGGCTCCACTGGCGGCTTCGTCTCGTCGCCATGAAGTCGGACCACGTGTCGGAATGCTGCGTGTAAACGTAGGAAACAAACAGAATGCCCGACCGCTTGACCCTCGTCACCGGTCGCCTTACGATTCGACTCGGCAGCGGCGGGAGCAGCGGTTAAGGCGCCCGGCTCTGTCCGATCATCAGCAGATGGCGAGGGGTGGTGCTCGTGGCGCTGTATACGCTATTCGCACACGGAACGGCCGTTGTAGCGGAGAATGCCGGCGGGGCGAACATCTCCTCCCCGGGCCCAATGACGAACGTCGGGGGGATCCCTTGGACCGACGTGCTCGGGTTGCCACAGGGATTCGGCAAGACATACCGGGGCAAGTCCGGATCGAGTGTCTGGTTCCATGCTCCGGTCCCGACCCCGGCTCAGATCGCCAGCCAGATTGTGGTCGTCGATGACGTGTTCATACTTGCCCTCCTCGGAGGTGGGGCGCGGCTGACGTCGATTCATTGCTGGGACGGAGGTACGAACATCAATCGCATCGACAATCAGTCGATCACGGGCGACCTCCGCGGAAACCTCGTCAGCGGAAGGAACACCTTCGACGTCCGCAATACGGACGGCAGCTTCCATCGGATGAGCCTTGGGATGTGCGTCTGCATGCTCATCCGCTTCGATGTCGAGGCGGAGGTACGCTTCGAGAGCGTCGGAGCGTCGTTCCACAGCCCGGTCTAAGAGATGGCCACCATCTCGCGGTCGGCCAACTACCCGAACGTTCTTCTCGTGATCGGCGACGATGTGGTCACGGGGGACTACCGGACTAACCTCTTGGGGCTGTTCGAGGGGGCAGGGTCAGTGCAGCTGGTGCGCCGGGGGACACACGACCTTTGGGCGACCTACCAGGTGGGGTCGGCCGCAAATCCCAACCACAGTTTCATGGATGCATCGGCCGCCCCGCGGTTGCGCCGCGGCATCATGGAGTTGGCCTCGCCGCCGACTGCGTCCGACGTGGCGACGCTCTCCCCGCGGCTCGGGACTCTGATCCACGAGCTCGGGCACGGCTGGATGGTGCCCCGGGACCTCACCGTGCGGTCGGCCGACTTCTGGCCGAATCCTGAGCGGGTCGGGCGCGGCATGGACGGGTACGACGCCTCCATCGCCTTCACTGAGGGGTCGCGCTTCTGGGGTCCTGCCTTCGTCGCGCGCCAGGGCTTGCATTGGAGCTGCTGGGTGCACTCGGGTGGGTCCTGCATGGACGGCGTGCCGTGGAGCCGCCGAGGCGACGCCGACGGCTTGACGCGCTGGGACCCGATGACGCTGCCCCAGGTCAGGCTCTCACCGCAGGGGCTACCCAACATGGATCTGCCGGCACGCTTCGGCGACGTCGACCTCCTTCTGATGGGCGTGCTGCGCCGCGAGGAGGTGTTCTCAGGGGAGGGCAACCGGCTGTATTGGATGGAGCCGCGGCTGATGGCGCCCCTCGAGTACCACGCCGGGTTGCTGATCCTGTTCGGGTTCAACGACGCCTACTACTTCGGCTTCCACGCCGACCATCGGCGCGTTGGCGTGCAGCGGACCAGCGGTCCGCTCACCGCGGTGGCCGCGCCTGAGAATCGGCCGTTCCCCGATCGAAGCCGGGCGATCGCGCTGCGCGTCATACGTCGAGGCACGACATACGTGTTTCAGGCCCGTTTGGCGACGATGACGTCCGATCTGCTGCCCAGGCACCTGGGGCAGGCGCAGTCCTGGCCCGCGCCGAGCGCAGGTCCCGTCACGTCGAGTTGGATGACGGTGGCCGAGCACCAGGTCAGCGAGCGGCCGCAGGCCGTCGGGATGGCGGTGAAGACGTGGCGGCCGATCCTCTGTGAAGCTCACTTCCAACACCTCGAGATTGCCTCGCGCGGCGCCGAGAGCGTCTTGACGACGAGCGTGGACCCCCCGGTTTGGCAGCCGTCAACCACCTCCGGGCTCAGCTCTCTGCCCGAGCGCCTCGTTCGCTACCTACCGGTTGCCGGGCCCCGAATCAGACGTTTGGGCGCGGTCGCCTCCATCTCGACGCCGTGGAAGGACTTCGACGCTTCGGGCAGGTACCCGGACCTTCCTGCCTTCGATGACTGGTCGACTGCGAACGGGGCACCGAAGCTGCTGGCGGCGGCGCCGGCAGGCGACTTCGTGATCGCGACGACGGCGCGCGTCGATCGAAGCGGGCTCTCGCCCTGGGCTGCCGGCGCCGCTCTCGACAAGTCGATGTGGGGCGTTGAGCGGTCGGCGCGTATGGAGGACGTGATCGTGCCCGAGTCCTCGCAGGTCTGGCAAGCGCCGCCGCCCGGCAACGTCTACAAGACGGCGTTCATGATCGTCGCCCGCACGCGCAACGACATAAGGCCAGAGCATGAGCAGGCCGTGGATACCCTTCGTCGGTACTTCGATGCCGCGATGCCGGCGCTCACGAGGGGCCGGCGGACCTCGGACTCAACGGTGTAGGCGACCGTCTCAACCGCGGCAGCGGCAGGACCGCCTGACAGCACGGCCGACAGAAGGTGCTTGGACCTTCCGGTCGCTTAGCCAGGCCCTCCAAATGAGTGGTGTGGTGTGGGCGGCCGTCCTCCGAGCACGGCTCAAGTCGGACACCAGGCATGCCGAGAGCGCGGGGGACGCTATGGGACCAAGCACCCCAGCCTTGCGCCGCTCGGCGCAGAGCCGGGGCGGGCTTCTCCCACGACCAGAGGGGCCGTGTCCGGGTCGCCGTCCCGGTGACGTTGCGACAACGTTGGGACGGCGGCGACCAGCCGTTGATGGTTCTCCCTGACGCTGGAACCCGCGGGTTCCTTCGTACCGCGTCCAAGCCGATGTGGGAATTCGAGGCCAGATGAAGCGTTCGCCGACGGGCGCCGTCGTTCGAGCGATCGTTCTGTTGGCTGCCGTCGTCGTCGGAGTGGCGGGCCCGGTGGACAGCGCCAGTGCCGATTGCCCGGTCTACAGGGGGACGCCCATCGGTACCGCCTACACCGTCCCCGCGGCCGGCGTCACCCAGGTGAGCCTCGAGGTCAACGGGGAGCCCGGAGAGGGCTGGCACAGGGAGTACCCCGGCAACCACACGACCCCGGGGGCGACCATCGACGTGAAAGGTGGCCTCGGCAGCACGGTCCACGCCACCGTCTCGGTGACTCCGGGCCAGGTCTTCCGGGCCTGGAGGCTGGCCGGGGCCGCCGGCGGCATGGCGGCGCCGATCCCAAGGACAACCCGCGCCCGCCCCCGGGCCCACCCGGCGGCGATGGCGGCGCCGCCCAGTACATGACGGCCACCGCTCCCGGCAGCGGCTCCTGCGCCGAACTGCTGATCCTCGCCGCCGGCGGTGGCGGGGCCGGCGCCGGCACGAGCTTCGAGGACGGCGAACGTGGCCTCCCCGGCTTCGGTGGGAACGCCGACGCCGGATCGGGTGCGACCGGCGGCGGGGATGCCGACGACAACGACGCCGTCGACGGTGGTCACGGCGGTCCTGCGTCCTCCACCGGCGGGGGCTACGGCGGCGCCCACGGCCACAGCCCCGGCATCTGCTCCAACGGCAACGACGGGCAGGCCGGAGGCTTCCAGTCCGGCGGCGCCGGCGGTCTCGGCCACGGCGGAAGCGTTCTCAACAGTTGCGAGGCGGGCTGGGGCGGCGGCGGCGGGGGCGCCGGTCACTACTACGGAGGCGGGGGTGGCACCGGGTACGACACCGAGCCATCGGGCGGCGGTGGCGGTGGGTCGAGCTACGTCCAGCCCGGGGTCAACGCCCTGCAGGGACCACTGCCCGTCGAGACCGCCGTCGCCGACCCGAAGATCGACCCCATCATCGACACCGCCACCGCCATCTCTTCGGCACCGAACCCATCGACGCTCGGGCAGCCGGTGACCGTCACCGCGGTCGTGACCACGCCGGTGCCGTCGGTGCAGATCCCGGGCGGGTCGGTGACGTTCCGGAACGGCAACGCCAACCTCGGCGACGTGGCCGTGGTGCCCAACGCCGACGGCTCGGCGACCGCCACCTTGGTGACGTCGAGCCTGCCCGCCGGGACGAACCACGTCTCGGCCACCTACAGCGGGTCGTCGGGCGGCGGCATGGTCTTTCGCCCGACGGTCGCGGCCACGGTCGACCAGGGCGTCGGCCCGAAGATCACCTTCACGTCGAGCCCGCCGGCCGGCGCCCAAGCCAACGGGGCGACCTACCTGGTGACGGCGACCAACTCGGCCGGGCTGGACGTCCATTTCTCGATCGACCCCACCTCGAGCGCGGTGTGCACGATCTCGGGTGCCACCGTGACGTTCGTCGCCGCCGGCACGTGCCGCATCGTCGCCCACCAGTACTCGACGCCCACCGTGCCCTTCGAGTCCGAGGCGCAACAGGATGTGACCGTCGCCGGAGCGATCGTGCAGACCATCACCTTCACCTCGACGCCGCCGGTGGGCGCCCAACCGGGCGACAACTACACCGTGTCGGCGACCGGCGGCGGGTCCGGCAACCCGGTGACGTTCTCGACCAGCTCGGCCGACCCGTGCATGTACACGGGGACCGCCACCAACATCGTCCAGCTGCAGGCGGGCGGGGTCTGCCGGATCTTCGCCCACCAGAACGGTGACAACGGCTACGCCGCGGCCGACGCCCAGCAGGACGTCGCCATCGGCCCGGTCCCCGACACCATCCTCTTCGACTCGACCCTGCCGGCCGAGGCGGTCCCGGGGGACACCCTTCTTCTGGTCGCCCGCACCGGGGGCTTCAATCTGGCGGTCATCTCGCTGGCTTCGGACAGCGTCGGCTGTACCAAGAGCGCGGACTTCGCCTACGGGCAGTACCAGACCGGGGCGACGATCACGTTCACCGCTGTCGGCACCTGCATCATCAAGGTCAGCACCACCGGCAAGTTGCCGAAGATTAGCGGGGCGCAGGACCAACGGAGCGTCGTCGTCAAGACGCCGCAGGTGATCACCATCTCTGCCCCGGCGGGCCAGCCGAATCCCACGTATGGGGGGACGTACGTGTTCAGCGCCACGGGCGGCGGCTCCGGCAACCCGGTGACGCTCTCGACGTTCACGCCGACGACCTGTTCCGTCGCGGGCGCAACGGTCTCGTTCCTTTTGGACGGCTTCTGCCAGATCCGGTTCAACCAGGCCGGCAACGCCCAGTACGCGGCGGCGCCCTTCAAGCTCTCCAACATCACCGTCGCCCTGGCCCCGTTGACGGTCGCTCCCCCGGCGGTGACCCTCCCCTACGGCGCGGTGGTCCCCGCGAGCTTCACGCCCGTGATCACCGGGCTCGTTGCCGGGGATACGGAGGCGTCGTTCACCGACCCGGTGACCTGCGCGCCGAGCGGGACGGTTGGCGGTGTCGGCACGTACACGATCTCCTGCAGCTACTGGCCACCGCCGGGCTACCGGTTCACCCCCGCCCAGAGCACGCTGACGATCACGCCAGCGCCGTTGACGATTGCCGCGCCGACGACGAGCCTTGCGTACGGGGCGTCGGTGCCGGCGACCTTCACGCCGGCGTACTCGGGTTTCGCGCCCGGCGAGTCGGCGACCTCGCTGACCAGCCCCGCCACCTGCGCTCCGACGACGACCATCGGGGTCCCCGGGACGTACGAGCTCGCCTGCTCCGGCGCGGCCAGCCCGAACTACACGTTCAGCTACCCGACCGGCACGGTGACGATCACCCAGGGCGTGGTGACGGTAACGGCGCCGACCGAGAGCTTCGTGTACGGAGCCACGGTGCCGGCCAGCTTCACGCCGGGCTACGCCGGCTTCGCGCCCGGCGAGTCGGCCTCGTCGCTGGACTCGCGGGCGACGTGCGCGCCGACGACGGCGGTGGAAGGGGTCGGGAGTTACACGATCGCCTGTTCCGGCGCAGCCAGTGGGAACTACACCTTCGACTACGCGACCGGCACGTTGGCCATCACGCCGGCGCCGTTGACCGTCACGGGACCGGCCGAGCGCTTCGTCTACGGGGAGCCGGTGCCGGCGAGCTTCCCGCCGGCGGGCTACGCGGGGTTGGCAGTCATCGGCACCGGTCGTCGGGTTCAGCCAACGGGAAGTGCCGGCTTCGCGCACGAGGCGTCTGCGGGCGGCGGCCGGTATCGCCCCGGACGCCGGGCTACTAGCCACTGGGGCCAACCACCAGGCCAGCAAGGTCCGGCGCGTGGTGCAGGGCGCATCGCCGAGTTACCGCCACCTTTTCGACCTCTAGCGCCGCGAGGGGTTGTGAAACATGAACCAGAGCGCCATTCCACAGAGTCCTGTTACCAAGATATAGGGAATGATCACTAACGGATCGAGCAGGGCGTCCGAAGCTGATTCGTCCTCAAGGCTTGCTAGCTGAATCCCAACCAAAAGGCCAGCGTTCATTAATACCCAGCTAACGACAATAGCTGCGCCCAGAACGGACTTCGGTACGACCTTCACGTTTGAAGCCCCTCGAGTCGGTTGGCATGGTCCGCAGCGTGACGGCAATAGATCACCGACCCAGAGTGACAGACCTCTGATGCTCTACCCGTCAGTCAACGAGCCTCGATGTCAATGTTGAGCGCTTCCGACACCCGCAACCCGAGCAGGCCGAGCAGGCACGCCCGGGGCGTGGTCGACCACGCCGGCGGCGGCACCCTGGGCGATGAAGGCGCCCAGCTCCATGCGATCGAGGCCGAGCGTGGTCGACTCGGTGTCGATCCTGGGCCGTCGGACGTACTCCGCCGGCGAGTGCTCGATGACGCCGTCGATGACAGCGAATCGGAAGAAGCCGGCGATGGTGAAAGCCGCTGGCCGATGGTGGCTCGGGACAAGGCCCCAGTCCTCCATGGCGCGGGCCCACAACTCGATGTGAGCCCGGCGGGCGGAGAAACGTCGAGTCCGACCTGGGCGCACCAGGCGAAGTACTGACGAAGGTCGGTGGCGTAGCTCTTCCGGGTGGGACCGGAGTAGCGGGCCAGGAAGCCGGCGACGGCGAGGCGAGCCTCGTCGGTCCGTTGTTTGAGGGTCGGACGTCGCTCGCTGCCAGGACCCGGCCAGCCCCTGCGCTGACCGAGACGGCCGCTACGCTGGGGGGATGCCTCAGGGACCCGATGACTCCCGAACCCCGCTGTTGGACGCCTGGATCGAGGAGGAGGGTGAGGAGGCGGTCGTCGAAGCGGTTGACACCATCAGGCGTGGTGTGACTGACGGCTCCTTGCCGATATTCGACGACCGGGCACAGTTCCTCGATCATCTGAAGCGTGGTCGTCGACAGTCAGCGTGAGTTGGCGCGTAGTGCTCGGCGACGCCGCACTCGCCGGTCTGACCGATGCCCAGAAAGATGCTGTATCCGCTGACTTGTTCTCATGGGTCGAGAACGGTCCTCCTCGGCTCAACTCTCGGACGCTACGGGGCGCAGAGGTCTTCGAAGACGAAATCCCTTCCGGCTACCAGATCGCATATTATGTCGAGGAATCCGTTCCCTACGTGGCCATCATTCGAGTTCGAAAGACCTAGATCAATCGGCTATCGCTAGCTTTCTGGAGAACCCGATAATATTGCCGGATCCTCACAAGGGCATGGTTCTGGCCCGTCATTGCGGGCCAGAGGTGTGATGTCCTTCCAGGCATCGAGTGCCGTGGGGGTTGGCGACCAGCGCCTTCCGGAGGTCCGCCGGAAGCTGGGTGCACCACCCACCGGGAACTCGCGAGACGCTCACTGAGCCACGGTGCCGGCCGGACGGGCCTGGGCTCCGGCTAGAAACGACTAGCGACGGCGAGGGCCTACGGGCGGGCGATTGACCAAGCTGGATCGATCTCAGGAACGTTGGCGGAAAGGCCCGTCTCCCCAAGTGTGGGTACGAACAACTGGTCATGGCATGCCCAGAACAACTGCTCGGTTCTCCATGCCTCGACGATCACGAATCCGCCGTTTGCTGGATAGCCGACATGCACCATGAGTCCGTCGGGTGGGGCGCCTAAAACCTCGAGCCGGGCCTCGAATGCAGCGCTCAAACGGTCATGATCGTCCTGATCCGCTGAGTCGATGAAGATGCGGGCGACGATTGCCATCGAGAAAGCCCAATTCGCGCAACCGGCAATCGGTTGGCCCCGGTGTCGGATCAGGGAGGACCACGCCCCTGACCGAGCACGCTCGGTTTCGTCAGCCTCGGCCGCTCCACGAACGGACGGCGGGCAGCCGATGACGAGACGTGTTGGCAGAGGGATTCGGCAGCTGACCCTACTGACATCGAGTAGGCGGGCTGGGCTGTCCGGTCGTCGAAAACTGGTGGTACCACCCTTTTGGGGAGGCTGGTGGCCGGAGATGATGACGGTCGACGGAGTCGAGCGGACCCTGTAGCGCGGAGGACTCGGCATGACTATTGCTGTGGTCGGGGTTGGGATCGCAGGCCTGCATCTCGCCCTCTTGCTGCAACGGGCAGGGGTTGACCCAGTCCTGCATGGCGACCGGACGCCGGACGACCTGCGCTCCGGAAGGATGCTCAACACGGTGGCCCGCTTCGGACGCATCCGCCGCCTCGAACAGGAGCTCGACCTGGGGCACCTGCCCGCCCGGACGTCGGGGGTGCGGTTCACGCTGCGCCACAACCCGGCGGTCGGAAATCCCGAGCTGTCGTTCCGGGGCGAGATCGACGAGCCGTGGAGCTTCGTGGACATGCGGATCGTCCAGGCCGACGCGCTGGAGGCCTACCTCGAGCGGGGCGGGCGCTACGAGCTCGGCGTGCTCGACGACGACGCCTTGGTCGCGCTCGGTGAGCGGTTCGATCTGGTCGTCGTGGCCGCCGGGCGGCGGGGGCTTGACACCCTGTTCGGTGTCGACCATGAGCGGTCGCCGTTCAGCGCGCCGCAGCGCGAGTTGTGCGCCATGTTCGTCGAGGGCCTCGGAACGCTCGAGGGGGCGGACTTCGGCTACCACGTGATCCCCGCCGTCGGTGAGCTCTTCCAACCGGCGTTCACCAGTTTCGACGGCGAGATCGCGGGCCTGCTGTTCGAAGGTGTCCCGGGCGGCCCCTACGCCCAGCTGGCGGCCATGGACTACGCCACCGACCCGGCGGCGTACGACGCCCGGGTGTTCGAGTTGCTGTCCGAGCTCACCCCCGACGTCGCTGCCCTGGCCGACCCCACGACCTTCGGTGTCCGTGGTCCGCTCGACGTGCTCCGAGGCGCGATCACGCCGCGTGTCCGTCACGCGACCACGCGGCTGCCTTCGGGCACCTACGCCCTCGCCGTCGGCGACGCGTGGGTGACGAACGACCCGGTGACCGGCCAGGGCGCCAATACCGCGTCCCACTGCGCGGCCGTGGCGGCCCAGGCGATACTCGGCGGCGGACCGTACGACGAGGCCTTCTGCCGGCGGGTGGAGGAGGCGATGTGGGCGTTCGCGGGTCCTGTTACGGCGTGGACCAACGCCACCCTGGGACCGCCGGCCGACCATGTGGTGGGCGCGTTCGTGGCCGCCGCTGGTGATGCACGGGTGGCGGATGCCCTCATCGCCAACTTCAACGACCCGCCGACGATGTGGTCGGTGCTCTCCTCGCACGACGCCACCGCGTCGTTCCTGGCCTCGGTCACGGGCTCGGCGGCGAGGGTTTGAGGGCCCACATGTCGATCTACTTCACCGACCTGGCTCAGCAGTACATCGACGGCGAGTGGCGCCCAGGCACCGGCCCCTGGGACATCATCGACCTCAACCCGTACGACGGCGAAAAGCTCGCCTCGATCACGATCGCGACGGTCGACGAGGTGGATCAGGCCTACCAGGCCGCCGCCCGTGCCCAGAAGGGATGGGCCGCGACGAACCCGTACGCGCGTCGTGCCGTGTTCGAGAGGGCCCTACGGATCGTCGAGGAGCGCGAGCAGGAGATCACCGAGGTGATCATCGCGGAGCTCGGCGGTACGTATTTGAAGGCCGGCTTCGAACTGCACCTGGCCAAGGAGTTCTTGCGCGAGTCGGTCAACCTGACGGTGCGGCCCGAGGGCAAGATCATCCCCTCGCCGGTCGACGGCAAGGAGAACCGCCTGTACCTCGTCCCCGTCGGCGTCGTCGGTGTGATCAGCCCCTTCAACTTCCCGTTCCTGCTGTCGCTGAAGTCCGTCGCGCCTGCCCTGGCGCTCGGCAACGGCGTGGTCCTCAAGCCGCACCCGAACACCCCGATCATGGGTGGTTCGCTGGTCGCGAAGATCTTCGAGGACGCCGGTCTGCCGGCCGGTCTGCTCAACGTCGTGATCACCGACATCGCAGAGATCGGCGACGCCTTTCTCGAGCACCCGGTCCCCAAGGTCATCTCCTTCACCGGCTCCGACAAGGTCGGCCGCCACGTCGCCACGGTCTGCGCCGCAAACCTCAAGCGTTCCGTCCTCGAACTCGGCGGCAACAGCGCCCTGGTGGTCCTGGACGACGCGGACATCGACTACGCCGTGGACGCCGCGGTCTTCAGCCGGTACGTGCATCAGGGCCAGGTCTGCATGGCCGCCAACCGCGTCCTCGTGGACCGCTCCATCGAAGCCGAGTTCACCCAGAAGTTCGTCGCCAAGGTCAGGACGCTCAAGGTCGGCGACCCGAGCGACCCACAGACCGTCATCGGCCCGCTCATCAACTCCTCGCAGGCGGACGCTGTTTCGGGCGTCGTGGACCAGGCAATCGCCGAGGGCGCCACCGTCCTGGTGCACGGCACCACCACCGACAACCTCGTCGAGCCGAGCGTCCTGACCGGCCTGCCCGCGGATTCCGACCTCCTGCACCAGGAGATCTTCGGTCCGGTGGCGCTCCTCGTCCCGTTCGATGGCGAGGAGGAGGCCGTACGGATCGTCAACGACACCCCCTACGGGCTGAGCGGCGCTGTGCACACAGCCGACGTCGAGCGCGGTGTCGCCTTCGCCAAGCAGATCGATACGGGCATGTTCCACGTCAACGACGGCACCGTGCACGACGAGCCGCTGGTCGACTTCGGCGGCGAGAAGGCCTCGGGCGTCGGCCGGCTGAACGGCGAGGCGACGGTAATGGCCTTCACCACCCAAAAGTGGATCTCGGTGCAGCACGGGCGCAGCTTCTTCCCGTTCTGATTCTGACCGGCGGCGGTGGTACATCGGGACCACAAAGCCTTCGGGGACGTACGGGGAAGGGCGTCGGCCGGCTGCTCCCGGCTCAACCGAGTCCTTGTGGGGTCGTGGGTAGTCGCCGGGCGATGCCCGGGTAGTCGATCACGACACCATCGGCGTCGGCGGTGATATCGGCTGCGAAGGTACCGTCGATCGCCTCGTAGCGAATGACGTGGCGCCCTGGACGAGAGCTCGATGTGGGCATAGCGCTGGCCATCGGCGCGGACGGTGAGCGCCGGCACCGAGACCCAGGCCATCGTGAACTCGATGATCCGTTCGCGCTGAAGGAGGTCGTGGCGAAGGATCGGCATCATGTTCGTGACGGGCGAGAGCTCGAGGTCGCAGTCCAGCGCATGCTCCAAGCCGGCGGTGTCGACCCCGGCGGGCGGCAGGTCGAGGTGCCCTTCCTGGCTCGTCGCAGCGTGCCAGACGCCGTCGACGTCGCGGTGGAGGTCGAGTTCACGACTCCACCCGTCGCCGATGCTCGTCACGCCCAGACGCGTCGTCACGAACTCTGGGCCGGTTTCGAGCTGGTAGTCGAGCCGGTAGGGAAACGGCCGTGTATTGATGGCTACGCCCACTGCCGTGAGGTGGTCCTCGGCGATCGCGATCTCTGCGAACTCGACGCCGAACGGGTCGTCCTTCACCCAGGCGACCACTCGGCGTCTCTGAGGACTCTCGATGCTCGACTGTTCTGCCACCGCCACACCAACCTACGCGGGATCCGGGGCAACGATCTGGGCCACCCGGTCGCTTTGCACAGCGCCGAGCTCGGCGCCACGACCACCCTGGCAGTCGAGGAGAATGCCGGGTTCCACATACCCGCCACGAGCGCGGCGGCAGGTATCGCCGCAGTGGTCTTACGGGACCGTCGCGGTCGTCGGCTCCTCTGGTGAACTCTCCGAGCCTTCACCCGGGCCGCCGCCTGGCGATGGCGAGGCTCCCGGCGGTGGGTAGGAGGGAGGCCACGGTCGAGGCCGGCGCGGGTGGTGCGACCGATAGCGGCGAACGATCCACCAGCCGAGAACAACCAGGGGTGCGAACGGCAGGAGGAATCCCACTATGGCCACGACTCCGAGCAGGACGTTGAGCAGTGCGACCCAACCCGTCCGTAGCGCCTTGAAGAACCCGGGCACCTCCCGATTGACCTCGAGGTCGGCAGTCTCGGTGAGCCGCACGTTGATCGCCGCCATGTCCACCTGATTGGTCAGTACCCAGCGCCTCGGCCACGTCACCCGCTCGTACATCGTCACACCGATGTCCTCGAGCGCTTTCCGGAGCGTCTCCTCGAGGTGCGTCAGACTTGAGCCGCTACCCAAGGAGGGCCACCCCATGGACATCGTCCGTAACGCCGATGGCACGCTCGTCGTGCCCGTGAAGCCGGAACGGCAGCACGATGGCGACGAGAGTGCCGACACGTCCTCCGTCGGTGGCGACGACGAGGCGCCGATCACGGAAGCCGCTCCCGAGACCCGGCTCCTTCACCCCGGCGAAGGCGGCTTCGACGAGGCGCTCGCCGAGTGGGACCTGCAACAGAATCCCGATCGTGCTCCGGTGGTCTCCACTGCCACCGGCCGGCAGGAGGCGATGGCCATCGTTCACGGGGTGGCCACGTCGCCCGACCATGCGGTGGCCGAGGCCGTCGAGGCCGCGGGCGATCCCGAGGCGAGCGGCGAGGCGTTGCGCCACGTCCTCGTGGGCGGTGTCCATTCCGTCGAGGACTTCGCCGCCGAGGTGGCAGAGGCTGAAGGTGGCGACCCGCTGCCCGCGCACCAGATGACGAAGATCATCGGCGAGGTGCTCTCCGAACTCGACAAGTGACTCGAACGGCGCGTGGGCCCGAGGACTCCCGGGAACGCGCTGCCGCTTCTTGCCTCCAACGCTGTCGGTAACGGGCCGGGCCGTTCGGAGTCGATCGTCTGGAGCGTGACTCAGGTCAGGTAGGAGCCCAGCAGGTTCTGCCTGGACGAGATCCGCCGGCTGGCGACGCCCGGCTCGCGGAAGTCGTGTCGTTGAAATCAGTCGAGCGATACCAGCGCGCCGAGGGCGACGGTTCCTGGGCTTTCCACCCGCGCCAAGACACCGAGACAGCCGTTCGCCACCCGTGACAGATGGGTTAGGACGCCCAGCTGATGGTCGAGACCTCCGGGCTGGCGGCGGGTGACCATGACGCAGCGTTGGCAAGGCTTGATGATCTCGAGCTGCACGTCGCCCACGGTGCAGCGTCTCCCAACCCAGGCGTCCTCGACGCGCTCAGACCCGGCGACATCGACGAGAAGATTGGGTCGAAAGCGGGCCGCGCCCCAATCGAGGTCGGGCCGCTGGACGGCCATGGCCCGGAGGCTGGCCGTCGTGAGCAGGTGCACCGGGCTGGCGTCGACGAGCGCCCCGGGCTGCCCCTGCCAGGAGACGCTGGCGGAAGCGTCGTCGAGGTCGTCGGCCTGCCTCTCGAAGGTCGGGATCTCCTGGTTGCCGGCTTCCACCAGGTGCACCGATCGCTCCAGCCACGTGCTGAGGGCACTGTCGGTGGACGGTCCCGGGCGGTCAAGGATGTCTCCGTTCGGAAGCGAGATCCGCACCGAGTCGGTGGTCGCCGCCCGAGCCGTGAGGAGGCGCCCGTCTCGCTTGGCCGACAGGATCCGCCCGGACTTCTCGACTTGGACGCCGTAGCGGCGGTCGCCGGCGACACCGAAGGTCCCTAACGCAACCGCGCTGAGAGCCTCGCCCTGCATGGACTTCACTGGGTAGCGCCACAAGCCAACGACGTGCATGCGTCAAGGCTAGGCACGGTCCCCCAGTCGATGCCGGCGTGGCGGAACGCGCAGCCTCTCGACCGTTTTGTGAAGCATTTCCGACTTCCACCGTCGTTTTCGCTTCAGAAAGCCCCGTGAAGGGCCGGGTGAATCGGGCTCGGATGTGGGCCGTCTCCCGTACCTCAGGCCCGGGTGAGGACGTCCAGGGCGCCGGTCCACGAGGACCCGCGGCGGTAGAGGCGAAGGTCACAACACGACGGTCCCTGCGCCGTCGACGGCTCGTCCCTAGCATGAGGAGGTGCCTGCGGAACGCGTCCGGTTGCGGATCGGCAACCTCGCCAAGGCCGTCCTCGTATCGGGGCAGGCGTACCAGGACCCCAAGGACGCGCTGAACGAGTTCGTGTCGAACGCCGCCGACGAGTACGTGGAAGCGGGCCGACGGGGCGAGCGGATACGGGTGGTGTTGCGCCGGAAGGGCCGCTACCCGATCATCGCCATCGACGACGTCGGGCGCGGCATGTCGCCGGATCGGCTCCGGGAGATCGCCCGCAGCCTGTTCGAATCCACCAAGGCCGGCGACGACCGGACGCTCGGCGAGAAGGCGATCGGCATCCTCGCCTTCCAACAACTCGGGAACCGCTGCGACGTGGTCTCGAGGGCCGAGGGGTCGGAGGAGACGTGGGTCCTGCGGCTCGAACGGGGCAAGGCGACGGCTCTGCTCGAGCGCGAGCGCAGGAAGGCTCGCCAGGTTGCCGGGACCACCGTCGTGCTCTGCCGACCTGGAGCCGGACGTGCTGCGGGTGCTCACCCAGCGCAAGGTCGTCGACTACCTCCGGGCGCGGCGGGGTCCTGCGCTCGCACGGGGCGACTACAGCATCGAGGTCGTCGAGGGCCGGTCGGTCGAGCTAGTCACCCCCGAGAAGCGAGAGGGCCTGAAGCTCGAGATCCCCGCTCGGCCGACGCTGTGGGGTCGGATCGAGTTCGCCCTCTACGTCTCTCCGCCCGATCCCCGGCGCCGCCGCCGGGTCGCGGTCGTCGGCCGCGCCGGCACGACGATCGTCGACGACATCGCCGAGATCGAGGAGTTCGCGCTCTCGCCGTGGGACAGCGGTCAGGTGACCGGCCAGGTCGTCTTCGCCGCCTTGCAGCAGACCGCCGGACGCCGGGCCGTACTCCGCGACCGGGAGGCCTTTCCGGTGTTCGTCGACGCGGTCAAGGCCGTCGAGCCGGCGCTGTCGGCGAGCGGCGGAGAAGCTTGTTCGAGAAGTCGACGCACAGGCGGCCGACCGCCTGGCGGAAACGCTCCGACGGATCTTCGGCCGGGTGCTCAAGGAGCTGGCCGACCTCGACAACCCGATGCGCACGCCCGCTCGGCGACGAGCCAGGCGAGGGAGGTCTGTTCGAGCCGCCAAGGCGTGAAGGCACAGGGCCGTCGAGAAACGGATCGAACGGCGCCACCGCTCCTCCGGGAGTGCCGGAGATGCCGGAGCTCGAGGACGCCACCGACGACGGGCCCAGCCGGCCCGCCCCGACGGGAGGCGCGCCCCGACCGTCGCCGAAGCACCGATCTTCCATCCGTGTGCCCTGACCCGGATCCCGGTGACGCCCGCAGCCGGTTCGACGCCGACAGCGGCATCGTCTTCTACAACGACCGCCACGAGGACTATCTGGTGGTGAAGGACGACGAGGCCGGCCTCCTCGACTACCTCGCCACCCTGGTGGCCAAGGAGTACGTCCTCTACAACAATCCGCGGGCGGCCAACGATGACTTGGCCGAGGAGATGGTCCGCATGCTCGTCCGGGTGCGGCGCCACCTTCCCCGGCGGCGGTAGTACGACGCTCTCAGAGGTCGCGGTCCAGCATGGCCGTTGCTCGCGCCTCGCCCGTGGTGAGGCCCAGGGCGCGGAAGCCCGTGCGGGCCGCCTCGAGGTGCGCCCGGGCCGGTGCCACGGCGCCGTCGGACGCTTCCGCCACCCCCTGGAAGAAGCGGGCCCACGCCTCGAGCGGCTCGTCGCCGAGCTTCGCGCTCAGCGTGCGCGCTTCGATCAGGTCGAGCTCGGCGGCCCGCGATCCGGCGAGCAGCGTGGCGAGCAGCCCAGCCGTGATCTGGACGACCACCCGAGCCCGGTCCCTCGTCTGACACACCTCGAGCAGCGTCCGGGCCAGCCGGAGGCCGTCGGCAGGACCCAGCATGATGAACAGGTCCTTCGTGCGGGCCAACAGCTCCACCCCGGCACAAGGATCGGCGGTCGCGGCCCAGTCGGCGGCGGCGCGGACGTTGGCGTAGTCGTCCTCCAGGTCGGCCACGAGCTGTGGCGCGCCGGGGGGCGGCCAGCCGGCGAACGCGTCGTCGCCCAGCGACGCGTAGTGGTGCAGGTGGCGCGACGCGGCCGCGGTCGCCTCCCCCGCCTCCACCAGCAGCTCCCATGCGTGCTCACGCACCGTCTCCAGCAGTCGGTACCTCGTCCGCCCCCCGGCGCTCGGAGCCAGGGTGACGAGCGACGTGTCAACCAGCCGCCCCAACATCTCGATCGACAGCCCGGGCGCGACCGCCTGTGCGGCCGCGGCGTCGAACCCTCCGACGAACACCGCCAGCCTGCGGAACGCCTTCTGCTCGGTGGGTTCGAGGAGCCGCCCGCTCCACGTGACCGCGGCGCGGACCGACCGGCGGTGCTGCCTCCCGTCGAGCTCGCCGAGGCTAGTTTCGACGCTGTGCATGATCTCGGCCACCGACATCGTGGCCACCCTCGCCGCCGCCAGCTCGATCCCCAACGGCAGACAGTCGAGCCGGGCGCAGAGCTGCGCCACCACCGCCTCATCGTCGTCCCCCAGGACGTAGGCCGTGCCAACACCCAGCCGGGCCCGCTCGACGAACAGACGGCTGGCGTCCTCCGGCGCCAGCGGGTCGACCTCACGGACTGCTTCGCCGTGGATAACGAACGGCTCGCGGCTGGTGGCGAGGATCCGGACATGAGCGCACCGGCCGAGCAGGGCAGCGGCGAGCCCAGCGCACGAGTCGAGGACGTGCTCACAGTTGTCGAGGACGAGGAGGGCGTGGCGTGCGTCGAGGTACCGGCCCAGCGCCTCGATGGCGGCGGCCCCGCCGGGACTGCGAATACCCAGCGTCCGCGCCGTCTCGGCCGGTACGTCCGACCCGAACGGCACCAACACCAGATCGACCAGCCAAACCCCATCGGGCGGCCGCGGCGTGAGCTGCCCCGCCAGCTCCCGGGCCAACCGGGACTTGCCCACGCCGCCGGGCCCCGTCAGGGTGAGCAACCGGGTTCGGCGCAACGCTTTGCCCATGGCGCCGATCTCACGCTCTCGCCCGATCAGGCAGGCGCCGGACCCGTCCGAAGGCGCAGGTGCGTCCACAGATCGAGTTTCCCATCCCGATGCGGGTGTAACGCTCGAGGGGATCATCCGGACGGGGATGGCAGACCGAAGACGAGGGTAAGACGCCCGGGAAGGTCCGCCGTGCCCAACCAGATCGCTGTCATCAGCCGAGACGCCGCAGTCGAGCACGCCGTCCGGCGGGGCTTTTCGACGCGTCCGGAGACGGCAGACCGGGTCGGGGTGGAGCTGGAGATGCTCCCGATGGAGCTCGACGGCACCCGCGCCCGTCACGACCTGGTGCGGGCCGTGGTCGAGGCGGTCGGCCCCTGCCCAGTGGCACCCGCGTCACCTTCGAGCCGGGCGGTCAGCTCGAGCTGAGCACGCCGCCGGAGGCCGACGCCGACGCCGCCTGCGCCCGGCTGGAGGCCGACCTGGCCTTGGTGGCAGGACCGCTGGCCGACCTCGGCATCGTGCTCGTGGGCAGCGGCATCGACCCCTCGCCCACCGTCGAACGGGTCATCCGCTCGTCCCGCTACGACGCCATGGACGCCTACTTCGCCGGTCCCGACAAGGACTGGGACAACGCCGGCCGCACCATGATGTGCGCCACCGCCGGCCTCCAGGTCAACCTCGACCTCGACGCCCGCAACCCGTCGTCCGACACCCGCTGGGGCCTGGTCCACCTGATCGGGCCCACGCTGGCGGCCGCCTTCGCCAACTCGCCCCTGGTCGGCGGCGCACCGAGCGGCTGGAAGTCGCACCGGCTGGCCACCTGGTGGCGGATCGACTCGTCCCGTACCCGCTCGGCGGGCGGGGGGCCGTGGCCGGGGACGTGGGGGGCCTACGTCATGGACGCCCAGGTCATGCTGATCCGGACTCCGGTGGGGGAGTGCGTGCCGGTGCGCACGCCCCTCACCTTCGGGGGCTGGGTCGACGGCGGCCACCCCCTCGGGTTCCCCACCCTCGACGACCTCGACTACCACCTCACCACCCTGTTCCCGCCGGTGCGGCCCCGCGGCTGGCTGGAGCTGCGGATGGTCGACAGCCTGCCCCGGCCCTGGTGGCGGGTGCCGGTGGCGGTGGCCAGCGCCCTCGTGTACGACGCCGAGGCGGGGGAGGCGGCGGCCCAGGCGGCCTGGGACACGGCCGACCTGTGGGTGGACGCCTCCCGCTCCGGCCTGGCCCACCCCGCCCTGGCCGCCTCCGCCCGGGCCTGCTTCCGGATCGCGCTGGAATCGCTGGTGCGTGGCGGAGCGGGCCGGGCCACGGTGGACGCGGTGGCGGCCTACCTCGACCGCTATGTCGACCGGGGCCGCTGCCCGGCCGACGACGTGCTCGACCACTGGCGCCGGACCGGGTACCGGTTCCTCCCCGGCGACCTCTCGTGGGCGGCGGTCCCCACCGCCCCCGCCACCCGGCGGTGAACGCACCGTCCCGCGGCGTCCGCCCGACCGACCTGGCCTGGGGCGGGCTGATCGCGGCCGCGGTGGGCGCCGTCCTGCTCTTCCGGGGCGACGTGGTGAAGGCGACGCTCACCACCCCCGCCGCCCTCGTCCGGGTGGTCGGGATCGTGCTCGGCCTGGTCCTGCTGTCGTGGGTCCTGCGCCAGTTCGTGGCCAACGCCGTCGTCCGGGGCCTGATCATGGCCGTCCCCGTCGGGGCGCTGGTGTGGCTGCTGGTCGTGCCCTATTTCACCGACGAGACGGTCGTCGAGCCCCTGCCGGGCGCGGTGGAGGTGGCCGCTGCCGCACCGTCCACGACGGCACAGGCGGCGCCGGCGGCGGCTCCGGCGCCGACCCCGGCTCCGACCCCGACCGCCGCCGCCGGGCCCGTCCTCCTGTCGGTGGGCGACCTCGAGGGGATCGACCACCGGGCGTCGGGCTCGGCCGCCATCTACCGCCTGGTGGACGGGTCCCACATCGTGCGCCTGGAGGACATCGACATCCAGAACGGGCCCGACTACTTCGTGCACCTGGTGCCCGGCGTCGACCGGGAGTCGCCCGGCGACGGCCACGACCTGGGCGCCCTCAAGGGCAACCAGGGCAGCCAGAACTACCCGATCCCGGCCGAGGTCGACGTTGCCTCGGGCCAGTACACCGTGCTCGTGTGGTGCCGAGCCTTTTCGGTGCCGGTCGCCAACGCGACCCCGCGCCCGGTCTGAGGGCTCGTCCGTGGCCCGGCCCCGCCGGCTGGGATGCCAGGAGGTGGTCGAGCTGGTCACCGACTACCTGGAGGGTGCGCTCACCCCCGACCTGGTGACCCGCCTCGACGACCACCTGCGGGCCTGCCGCAACTGCGCCGCCTACCTGGCCCAGATGCGCACGATGGTCCGAGCGCTGGCCCGGGTGGCCGCCCCGACCCTCGACCGCGCCGCCCGGGACGAGCTGGTGGCGCAGTTCCGCCGCTGGACGGCGGCCTGATTAGCACGAGGCCCCGCCGTACACTCGTCGCCATCGACGCCATCGACACCATCGACCCGGGCCGGATCAACGACGAGCTGTTCGTCCCCGTCGCCGACCAGTTGGAGAACGTCCGCCGCTGGAATGCGGAGCGGGGCTGGGGCTTCACCGATGCCGACTTCGCCGCCATCGACACCACCCCCGTCCGGCACGACCGGCCCCTCATGGTCGACGTGGTCTCCGTCTACCTCCCCGAGAAGGACGGGCTCGACGGCATCCGCCGCACGTTCGAGGAGATGTGGGAGGTGGCGTCGGAGGGAGTACCCGAGAACTGGAGCTGGCGCCAGCACCTGGGTGGGCCTCGCCCGGTGAAGCTCCTCCCGGGCGCCAAGCACGTCCCCGGCATCCGGCGGGTGACGGTCGACCTGGGCGCGGGCTGGGACCCCGTCGACGGGACCCGGGCCATCGAGATCCGGGGCCGTCACTCGGCGTCGGCCGAGGTGCTGGCCGCGGCCGCCCACTTCCCCGAGTGGATCCAGGCCATGGAGGGCATCCACGTGCCGTTCGTGTACCTGGGCGGCTATGTGATCTCGTTCCCCGAGAACGAGGCCTGGCGCCACATCCCCTGCCTGAGCTGGAACGAGTTCCTGGGCCGGGTCAACCTCGTCGACCACTGGGCCGATCACCACCAGCGCCGCTGGGCCGTACCGGTGGTTTCGCCTTCGCCAGCGGAGCTTGCTCGGCGAGTTTGAGCTGACCTGCGGGCGGCCGGCGGGGCCGGCCGTCCTCGGCGCTTTTCTTCTCGGCGGCCGGCTATGCCGGCCACCGGGCCGCCGGCCACCGGGCCGCCAGCCACTGGAGGCCGCCTACGGCGGCGCTCATGGCCGGCGGCGTCCGGAAACCCTCGGTCAAACCGACGGGTAGCTGCGGTTTGGCTAGGGTCCCGGTCGCGGCAGACACTTTGCTACGAGCCCTGTCGTGAGGAGGATGCATGCCGGCTTCAGCCCTCGTACTGCTCATCGTCCCGGGCAAGATGGATGCCTGGCGCGAGCTGATGGCCCAGTGCACCGACGACAACCCCGACTACGTCGATTCTCGTCAGCGCCTCGGCATCACCCGGGAGCAGGTCTTCCTCCACGGGAACGAGGGTGAGGAATTCGTGATCTACTACATCGAGGCGGAGCACCTCGATGAGGCCATGATCGGCATGGGCGTGTCCCTCGACCCCTTCGACCAGTGGTTCCGCATCCAGGTCAAGTCCATCCACGACCTGATCCTGGCCGACCCCCCGCCCTGGCCCGAGCAGGCGCTCGACTTCCAGGATTAGCGCCCGCCCCCCGGGGGCGCGTGCCGCCGGAGGTTGTGCCAGACTCCGGCCCCGGCGGGCGGAGCCCTCCGGGGGGAGGGCGAGATGTCCCGATGGCGGAAGGCCGTGGTGGGCGGTGTGGTGGTCGTCGGCCTCGGTGTCGGCGCCGGCGTGGCGGTGACGCAACTCGGCTCGAGCGGGAGCGGCCTGTCAGTGGCGATCGTGAAGACGGTCGATGCCGACGGGGACGGTTCGTTCGGCCCGGCCGAGGTGCCCCCCTTCGCTGGCGCCCCCGTTCGGTTCCGGGCCGTCGTCACCAACACGGACACGGTCCCGGTGTACATCACTAGCCTGACCGACTCGTCCCCGCCGAACGCCACCGGGGCCCCCATCTGCAACGAAGTCGGCACCATCCTGCAGCCGGGACAGTCCGTGACCTGCGAATTCGACTTGGTCGGTGGTGCCCCGCCGACGGGGAGTGCGGACAAGGTGCGGGTCACGGTCGCCACCGGCCAGACGCCGGGCTCAGGCGGGGGCACGGGGGGAGCGCCCTGCGCCGATCCCGACCCGGCCGTCTGTCGACCCCCGTGCTTCGTCGGGCCCTCGATGGTGACGACGACGACGGACCCGAACTGCACCGGTGGCGGAGAGGACGGCGAGGCCGAGGACTTCCTCACGCTCGAGCCGCCGGGACCGCTGATGCCCGGCGGGTTTGCCATCATCTCGGTCGACAAGACCAACGACGCCGACGGGGACGGCACGTTCCATGACCTCGAGAACGCAGGCGCTGCCGGGGCGACCGTCTACTTCCGGGTCGTCGTCCGCAACGACGGGTCGGTGGACGTCGAGATCACGGCGCTCACCGACGAGTCGCCTCCCGGTTCGCTGGCTCACGCGGTGTGCCCCCAGCTCATCGGCACGACGCTGACCCCGGGCGAGGAGGCGACGTGCGTGTTCGTCGTCACCGCCTATGCGCCGCCGAGCGGCGAGACCCGGCTGAACGTGGTGAACGCGGCCGTCTCCTCGTCGGCCGGGCCGGCCGCGGCCGCCAACGATTCGTCGGTCCACACGTTGTCCTCGACCGCCCCGACCACGACCACCACGGCCGCCCCCGGGTCGACCACGACCAGCACGGCCGTGCCCGGGCCGACCACGACCACCACGGCCGTGCCCGGGCCGACCACGACCACGCCCGCCGCGGTCACGACGACGACCCCCGTCACGACCACAACCACGATGACGGCGGGACCGGCCCCGACGGCCGGCCCTCCGACGACCACGATGGGGTTGCCTCGCACCGGCGGATCGACCACGCCGGCCACGGCCACGGCCGCCTTGGCACTGGCCCTCGGCGCCCTCCTCCTGGTCGTGGGCACCCGCCCCCTCCGCCGGCCGTTAGCCCGCCGACCGGAGGGGTAGGAGGTCAGCCATGCCTATCGACCAGCCCACTGCCGACCAGGTCCGCGACGCCACCGCTGAGGTGGAGGAGGAGATGCGGCCCCAGGAAGTGCCGGTGAACGTCTATGAGACCACCGCCGCCCTGGTGGTGGTGGCGCCCCTGCCGGCGGTGACAGCCGACGACGTCACCATCGAGCTGCGGCCGGGCTGCCTCCGGTTCTGGGCCCACCTGCGCAGCGCCGCCCCCCGCCACTACCTCGTCCACGAGTGGGACTACGGCGGCTACGAGCGCGAGATCGACCTCCCCGACGGCTTCGGCGGCGGGGTGGAGGCGTCGCTGGCCAACGGCCAGCTCGCCATCCGGGTCCTGCGGGGCGACGCCGGGCAGGCGTTCACCATCCACCCGTCGGCGCCGGGCTGACCGGTCACAGCCGGGGTTCGACGCAACGGGAGACTCCCCCCGAGCCGGGCGGGTCGACGCGGGGGTAGGGCTCGGTGAAGCCCGATCCGGGGTCGGAGGTGTTCAGGTAGCGCAGGATGCCGCGGGCCACCGCCTCGCCTTCCGCCTGCTGGACGTCGGGGCGGTTGATCAGCTCGGCCTCGGGCGGATTGGACATGAAGGCGCTCTCCACCAGCACGCTGACCACGTCCTGGGGCAGGCGCAGGACGGCGTAGTAGTCGCCCCGCTCGCCCGGGCGGTACTTGGCCCCCGCGTCCCGGTCGGCCACCCAGTCCACGTCGTAGGCGGCGAAGGCCCGGACGACCTCCTCGTAGATGAGCCCGGCCAGGCGCTTCGAGTCGGGGGAGGCGATCTGGTAGTAGGTCTCGGCACCGGGGCCGGGCCACGGCCCGTCGGGCTCGGCGTTGTGGTGGATGGACACGAACGCCCTGGTCCCGAGGGCGCGGGCGATCTCCGCCCGGGGCCGAGGTTGACGTCGTAGTTACCGATGCGGGTGAGCAGGACGCTGACCCCGGCCGCCTCCAGCGCCGCTTCGAGATGGCGGGAGACCTCAAGGTTGACGTCGGCCTCCCGCAGGCCGCTGGCCGAGATGGCTCCTGGCTCGGTGCCGCCGTGGCCGGGGTCGACGACGATGGTGGCTTCGGCGACGGGGGTGCCCTCGGTGAGCTCGGCCGTGTCGCTGCAAGGGGTGCGCACCACCCATCCGGTGTCGGTGTGGGACACCACCGGGACGACGACCCCGTTGGGAGAGATCACCACCTTGGCCTCACCCCGGGTGGGGGCGGCGGTCGTGGTCGTCGACGGCGGGGGGGCCAGGCTCGTCGTCGTTTCGGGAGGGCGGCCTTCGACGGCGGAGGGGCCCGGTTCGTCGCCCCCTCCGCCGCAGGCGGCGGCGACGAGGGCGAGGGTGAGGGCGACGGTCGCCACGGGGAGGCGTCGGGGCATGGGTTCGAGTTTCCCCGCTCCGGCACCGGAACACCCGTCGCTCCCGGGTGACCGCCGGTGTGCAGTCCTATCGGATATACCGAAACAACTGCACACTCGTCGTCCAGCTGTGTCCGAAAGTGTCGTAGGCAACGGGTACGGTCCCGCGGGTGGATCGGCCGCGTGACAACCAGCGGGCCCGGTTGTACCGGGCGGAGAACGAGGTCGACGCCGGCCGGGCCCTGCCCACGGTCGCCGTCATGCAGGCCTACGTCGACGGGGTGGCGGCCAGCGGGTGGTTCCTCGACCGGTGGGGTCGCCCGGACGTTCGACGTCCGCCCCGGGCACGGGCACACCCGGGCCACGGCCAGCCCTGACGGCATCCTGCAGATGCCCCGGTGGGCCCGGCGGGAGATGACGATCCTCCACGAGATGGCCCATTGCGTCACGCCGGTCACCTTCGCCGCCCACGGGGGCGAGTACGCCGGCGTGCTGCTGGCCCTCGTCCGCCGGGCCATGGGCCTGGGCCCGGCCCAGGCGCTGGAGGACGCCTTCGACCGCCACCGGGTGAAGTGGTCGACGGCGGCCGTCCTCCGGTCCGGATGAGGGCGCCCCGCCACCGGGCCGCCCTCGCCCTGGTCGCCGCCGTCCTCGCCCTCGGCGCCGGCGCCGGCGGCCAGACCACCAGCACGACCGAGCCCCAGCCGGATGTCCCCTTCATCGTCACCAAGGACGTGACGTACGGCTCGGCCGGGGGCCAGGACCTCCTCCTCGACGCCTACGTCCCCGACGACACCAATGCCGAGCGGGTGTCGGTGTTCCTCCTCCACGGTGGCGCCTGGCGCACGGGCGACAAGCCCAACGTGGTCGAGGAGGCCACCCGGATGGCCCGCCGGGGATGGGTGGTGTTCGCCGTCAACTACCGGCTGGACGCACCCGAGGTGTTCCCGGCCGAGATCGACGACGTACGGGCGGCGGTGGAATGGGCCCGCCTCAACGCCTACGAGTACCGCCTCGACCCCGGGCGGATGGGGGCGCTGGGCATCTCCGCCGGCGGCCACCTGGCGGCCATGCTGGCCACCCTGGGCGAGGGCCCGCCCGACCGCGGGTCCCGGCTCCTGGTGGCGGCGTCGTGGTCGGGGCCGATGGACCTCTCCACCCTGGTCGGCGGTGAGGCGTCCCCCCTGTCCGCCCTCCTCCTGCCGTGCCCGCCGGTGGAATGCCCCGACCGGTGGGCGGAGTCGTCTCCGGTGACCCACGTCGACCCCACCGACGCCCCCATGTTCCTGGCCAACGGCCGCGACGAGCTGGTCCCCGTCGACCAGGCCGAGGCCATGGCCGCCCGCCTCGACACCGCCGGAGTCGACCATGAGCTGGTGGTCGTCCCCGGCCGCCGCCACGGCCACGCCCTGCGCGACGACGTGTGGCCGGAGACGGTCGCTTTCCTCGACGCCTACCTCACCCGCCCCACCGAGCTGCGCGACCCCAACCCCAAGGCCACCCCGGTGTTCCTGGTGGCGGTGGCGATCATCGTCGTCGGCGGGGTCATCGGCGGGCTACGGGTGCGCCGGCGCCTCAACGAGGCGGCAGCAGGCTGAGGGTGGCGGCCACGCCGAAGTGGTCCGACGGCAGCAGGCCCGGGTCCCGGGGCGAGGGCAGGTCGAAGGCGACCCAGGCGTCGAGCACCATGACCAGGTCGTTGACGAGGATGTAGTCGAGCACCACCCCCCTGCCGCCCACGCTCGTGCGGATGGGCTCCGACCCGTGGACCAGGGCGTAGGCCGAGCGCAGCCGCCGGCCGAGGATCTTCAGCGGGCCGCTGCCGGGGGCGGAGTTCAGGTCCCCGACCAGCACCTGGGGCACGTCCGGCCGCTTCTCCATCCACGCCAGCAGGCGCTCGGCCTGGGCGCAGCGCACGGCCTGGTCGCCGTCGGCCAGATGGGCGGTGTAGACGTCGAGCGGCCGCCCGTCGGGGAGCTCGACCGTGACCCGCAGCGCGACCCGCGCATCGCCCCCCAGGCGCAGCCGCACCGGATCGACCGCCGGCAGCTGGGTGAGCACGGCCAGGCCCTCCCACAGGCGCTTGACGCCCGTCTTGTAGGAGGTGCGCACCTCCCACGCCGGCGGCCGGCCCCGGCGGCGGGTCGCCTCCCTGGCGATCCACCGGGCCTGGCGGGGGAAGCGGCGGACCTCCTGCAGGCCGATGACGTCGGGGTCGAGGGCCACCAGTTGCTCGGCCAGCAGCGGCGCCCGCGCCCGCCAGCGGTCGGCGGTGTGGCGGACGTTGAGCGTGGCCACGACCACCACCGCCGACCCCGCGGGTGATGATCGCCGGGCGAGACTCATGGGAACCCACCGTTGGGACGCGCCGCGACAGGGTAGATCGCGGGGGCGACCCCGGGACGTGACAGCCGGGAAACCGACCGTTCACGGTCGCGAGGGAGAATGGAGGACGATGAAAGTCCGGGTCGGCTGTGAGTTCGAGTGGGAGGCGTCGGGGCCGACACCGTCCGTGTGGCAGATCCGGGCCCGGCCCGAGGAGCGCATCCTGTCCACCCGGTGGGAGACCGACCCCGAAATGGGCCGACCCTTCTACTTCGACGCCTTCGGCAACGTCTGCGACCGCCTCATCCTCCCGGCGGGCTCCACCACCCTCACCTACGACGCGGTGGTCGAGGTCTCCGACCATCCCGACCCAATCGACATCTACGCCCGCCAGGCGCCGGTGGAGGAGCTCCCGGCCGACGCCCTGGTCTTCCTCCTCCCCAGCCGGTACTGCCAGTCCGACGTCCTCTTCGACGACGCCTGGAAGCTGTTCGGGCACACCGAGCCGGGTTGGAACCGGGCCCAGGCGGTGTCGAACTGGGTCCACGAGAACGTGCAGTGGCTGGCGGGAACCAGCACGCCGACCACCACCGCGTGCGACGTCTACGACTCGGGCGAGGGAGTGTGCCGGGATTTCGCCCACCTCATGGTCACGTTCTGCCGGAGCCTCAACATCCCTGCCCGCTACGTCTTCGGCTACCTCCCCGACATCGGCGTGCCGCCGCCCTACGACGAGATGGACTTCTGCGCCTGGACAGAGGTCTACCTGGGCGACCGGTGGTGGACCTTCGACCCCCGCAACAACACCCGCCGCATCGGCCGGGTCCTCATCGGGCGGGGCCGGGACGCGACCGACGTGGCCATGGTGACCACCTACGGTGCTCCGGTCCTCCAACGGATGAAGGTCTGGGCCGACCAGGCATGACCACGACGCCGGGGGCGGGCGTGATGTACGCGGTCGCCGAGCCCGACCCCGACGCGCCGGCGGTGCGGGCCGACCTCGAATGGGTGGGTCGCATGCTCAAGGAGTCCCTCGACCGCCAGGAGGGACCGGCCCTGTCGGCGCTGGTGGACGAGGTCCATCACGCGACGCAGGCCGCCGACGAGGCCGAGGGCGACGAGAAGGCGGAGGCCCGGCTGGCGGCGGTGCTGGCCGGTGTCGACCTGCCCGCCGAGATCCTCCTGGTCCGGGCCTTCTCGGCCTGGTTCCACCTGGCCAACGTGGTCCAGCAGGTGCACCAGGCCCGCAACTTGGAGCGGACCGCGGGCCGGGGCGGGCGGTTGGCGGAGGCCGTCGACCGCATCGAGGCCGAGGGCATCCCGTCGACCCTGGTCGACGACGTCGCCCGCCGGCTCGAGTTGCGGCCGGTGTTCACGTCCCACCCGACCCAGGCCGCCCGCCGGTCCGTCCTCTCCAAGATGCGCCAGGTGGCGGAGCTGCTGCGGGCCCGCCAGGGAGCCGCCCCTGCCGAGCGGGAGCGGATCGAGCGCCGGTTCGCCGAGGTGGTCGACCTCATGTGGCAGACCGACGAGCTACGCCAGGGCAAGCCCGAGCCGTCGGAGGAGGCCAGCTCGATCCAGTACCACCTGCAGGAGCTGTGCCGGGCCGTCGTCCCCGACATCCTGGAGGACCTGACCCGGGAGCTGGCCCGCCTGGGCGTCGACCTGGGCGTCGGCGCCCGCCCCCTGCGCTTCGGGACGTGGGTTGGTGGCGACCGCGACGGCAACCCCAACGTCACCCCCCAGGTCACCCTCGAGGTCCTCTCCATCCAGCATGAACGGGGCATCGCCGACCTGATGGGGTCGGTCGACGAGCTGGTGCGCGACCTGAGCGTGTCCACCCGCATCGCCCCCGTGTCCGAGGCCCTCCTGCTGACCCTGGCCGAGGACCGCATCGTGATGCCGGACGTCTTCGACCGCTCCGTCCGCCTCTACGGCGAGGAGCCCTACCGGCTCAAGTGCGCCTACATCCGCCAGCGGCTGGAGAACACCGCTCGGCGGGCGGCCGAGGGCCGGCCCCACGCCGACGGTCTCGACTACCGCGACCGGTTCGAGCTGCTGCAGGAGTTGGCGGTGATGGCCACGTCGCTGCGCACCAACCGGGGCGGCACCGCCGCCGCCGGGATCGTGGCCCGCATGATGCGGACGACGGCCACCTTCGGCTTCCACCTGGCCACCATGGACGTCCGAGAGCACGCCTCCAAACACCACCAGGCCCTGGCCGCCCTGTTCGACCCGCTGGAGGACCTGCCCGTCCCCTACGAGCGCCTCCTGCGGCCGGAGCGGATGAAGGTGCTGGCCCGGGAGCTCACCGGCCGGCGGCCGCTGATCGCCCCCACCACCGTCCTGCCCGAGGGCCCGGCCGCCACCATGGCCACGTTCGAGGCGTTGCGGGAGGCGCTCGATCGCTTCGGCGACGAGATCGTGGAGAGCTACATCGTCTCCATGACGGGCGGGGCCGACGACATCCTGGCCGCCGCCGTCCTGGCCCGGGAGGCGGGCCTGATCGACGTGCGCACCGGCCTGGCCCGCATCGGCTTCGTCCCTCTCCTGGAGACGGTGGTGGAGCTGCGGCGGGCGGGCGACATCCTCGACGAGCTCCTGTCGGACCCCTCGTACCGGCGGCTGGTGGCCCTCCGGGGCGACATCCAGGAGGTGATGCTCGGGTACTCGGACTCCAACAAGGACGCCGGCATCACTACGTCGCAGTGGGAGATCCAACGGGCCCAGCGCCGGCTGCGGGACGTGGTCCAGCGCCACGGGGTGCTCCTGCGGCTGTCCCACGGCCGGGGCGGCACCGTGTCCCGTGGTGGGGGACCGGCCCACGAGGCGGTGCTGGCCCAGCCCTTCGGCACCCTCGAGGGGCAGATGAAGCTCACCGAGCAGGGGGAGGTCATCTCCGAGCGCTACGGCCTGCCCGGGCTGGCCCGCCACAACCTGGAGATCCTGCTGGCGGCGGTGCTGGAGGCGTCGCTGCTGCACCGGGAGTCCCGCCAGCCGATGGACGTGCTCGACCGCTGGGACGTGGCCATGGACGACGTGTCCGACGCCGCCTACGCCGCCTACCGGTCGCTGGTGGACGCACCCGGCTTGGTCGACTACTTCCTGACGGCCACGCCCGTCACCGAGCTGGCCGACCTCAACATCGGGTCCCGGCCCGCGTCCCGGCTCGAGGGCGGTGGGGGACTCGACTCGATGCGAGCCATCCCCTGGGTGTTCGGGTGGAACCAGTCCCGCCAGATCATCCCCGGGTGGTACGGGCTGGGGACGGGGCTGGCCGCGGCCCGGGCCGATGGGTACGGCGACGTGCTGGCCGAGATGCACGAGCACTGGCACTTCTTCCGGGTGTTCGTCTCCAACGTGGAGATGACGCTGGCCAAGACCGACATCGCCCTGGCCCGCCACTACGTGCGGTCACTGGTCGACCCGTCGTTGCACCACCTGTTCGACCGCATCCGGGACGAGCACAGGCGCACGGTCGAGGAGGTCCTGCGGCTGACGGGGGAGCGGCGGCTCCTCGACCGCCAGCCGGAGCTGCAACGGACCCTCGACGTCCGCCAGTCCTACCTCGACCCCCTCTGCCGGCTGCAAGTGAGCCTGCTGGGGCGGCTGCGGGCGTCCGCCGACCCCCCGCCCATGCTGCGCCGGGCGCTGCTGCTCACCGTCAACGGCATCGCCGCCGGCCTCCGCAACACCGGCTGAGCGTTCTGGGGCGCGGAGACGTCGCCTGGCGACGAGATGGGGCCGCGGAACGGTGCGAGGCGAGGCGGGGGCGGTAACGTGGACGGTCGATGGTGCTCCAGCGGGCGGCCGACGTGGTGGCGCTCTCCCACCTCGGCCTCATCGGGTTCCTCCTCGGCGGGGGGTTCGTCGCCCGCCGTCACCCGAAGCTCACCCCGGCCCACGTGGTCGTGGTCGTCGGCACCGCCGCCATCTACGCCGGCGGCTTCGACTGCCCCCTCACCGACTGGGAGAAGGGCCTGCGCCGCCTGGCCGGCGACCAGGTCTACGCCGGCGGCTACCTCGAGCACTACCTCGTCTCCCCCTGGCACCCCGCCGGCATGAACCGGGGCATCGGGCTGGGGATCCTGGGCATCGCGGTGGCGACGACCGCGGTGGCCTATCGAGGCCGCTTCCGCCGAGCGTCGTAACACTTCTTGGGCCGGAAAAGGTGCGCTCAGCGAACCTTTCATACCCCAGACCGCCGCCAACGGCGCGGCGCAGGCGCCAGGCGAGACTATGCGTCGGAAGGCCCCGGTTTGGCCGCTAGACGATGGGTTCGGTGGCGTCGACCTTGTCGGCGGGGGACTGGCCCGAGTACTCCTCGTCGTGGGTCCAGTCGGGCTGCTTGCCGGCGTGGTCCTCGTCGAGGAGGGCGGCGTCGCCGTCGAGGTCGACGATGGGGACGATGAGGGCGGGTTCCACCGACGGCGTCGTCTGGTCGGCGTGGGCCTGCACCGATTCGGGGAACAGGGCCAGGATGCTCTCCACCACCTTTTGGTGCTGCGTCGCCAGGTAGCAGCGGGCCGAGTCGGCGACCGTCGTCAGCTTTCCCTTCAGCGCGTCGAGATCGGTGGGGTCGGACGCGGCCCGGCCCATGCGCTCGAGCAGGCCTGCGATCACGAGCCCATCCTGCTTGCACGGGGTGCACTGTCCGCACGACTCGACGGCGAGGAAGCGGGACGCGCCCGCCGCCACCGCCACCGGGTCGTCGTCGTCGTCGAAGACGATGAACCCGGCCGAGCCCAGGCCGCTGCCGGCCTCCTGCAGATCCTCGTAGGTCACGGGCGTGTCCAGCAGGTGGCCGGGCAGGAGGGCGTTGGCCACGCCCGACATCACCGCCCGCACGTCGCCCGAGCGGCCCCGCCACCCAGCGTCTCGATGACCTCCCGCAGGGGCGTCCCCATGGGGAACTCGCCCACCCCGTGGCGGCGGGTCGAGCCGGTGACGGTGCACACGATCGTGCCCGGGGACTTCTCGGTGCCCACCGATCGGAACCAGTCCGGCCCCTCCACCACGATCCCGGGGATGTTGGCCATGGTCTCGGCGTTGTTGACCAGGGTGGGGGCGGCGGCGGTGTCGGAGGTCTCCGACGCCATGGCCTCGTCGGCCGCCGACTTGGTGTCGGGCCAGCTCGTCGGTGCCGTGGCGGAACGGCGGGGCGATGCGGGGGAAGGGGTTCCGACCGGCGATGACCTCGAGCAGGGCCGTCTCCTCGCCGTAGAGGTAGTGGCTGGGACCCTCGACGACCACGATCTCGATCCCCTCGCACCACCCTGCGGCCCGGATCTCGTCGATGGCGGACCGGACCCGGGCCAGCTCCTGGGTGAAGGACGCCTTCATGGCCACGATGACCGTGTCCGACCCCATCACCGTCGCCGCCACCAGGGCTCCCTCCAGCACCCGGTACGGGTTGCCGCGGAGGATGGCCCGGTCCTTGAACGTGCCCGGCTCGCCCTCGGCCGCGTTGACCACCACCGTCGCCGAAAGGACGTCGGACCGGCTGTCGAACACGGTTTGCCACTTGGTGCCGGTGGGGAAGCCGGCCCCGCCCCGGCCCCGCAGCCCGGACGCCTCCAGGGCCCCGATGACGCCCTCCGGCTCCGCCTTGCGGGCCAGCTGCAGGGCTTGGCCGCCGCCGAGGTCGACGTAGTCGGCGAGGGTCCGGACCGGGCTCGGATCGAGGACGCGGTTGTGAAGGGGCATGCCCCGGTTCTTCCCCGGGGCTAACCCTTCCAGTCCGACCAGGCCGTCGGTGCCTTCCCGACCGCCTGGCGGGCGAACTCGGAGAGGAACCAGCGCCGGTAGGCGAGGGCGGCGGGTGGGGTGGCCAGCGTGAGGAGGTCGCCGGCCCGGCAGAACTCGTCGGCCTCGTCGAGGAGGGCGCCGAGGTCGGCCGCGGCCTCGACGGCGGCCGCCGGCAGCTGGTACTCGAGGTCGATGATGTCGACGCCCCTAGCGGCGGCGTCGGCCAGCTCGGCCTCCGGCCGCAGGGTGAAGCCGGAGAAGCGTCCCCGCAGCTCGGCGACCACGGCCGTGAGGCGGGCGGGGATGTCGGCCGGCCCCCCGCCGTCGGCCTCGCTGGCGGCGATGAGGGCGAACTCCCGCATCAGCTCGTCGGCGTGTTCGGACGCCTGCAGCTGCACCGGCACCGGCAGGCCCACGATGCGGATGGTCACCAGAGGCTCAGCGCCCGTCCCTTCGGTGTGGGTCACCTGTGCCCGCCTTTCGTCACCGGGTGCGGGCCGGCTTGTCGGCGGCCAGGTCGAGCTCGAACCACACGAACTTGCCCGCCTCGGTGAGGACTGTCCCCCAGTCCCGCGCCAGCTCCTCCACCAGCATCAGCCCCCGGCCCGTCCCCGACATGGTCGAGTACCGGCGCCGGACCGCGTGTCCCCCGCCCTCGTCGTGGACCTCGATCGCCAGCCGATCGGGCAGGATGCGGACGACCACCTCCACCTCGGTGCCGGCGTGGAGCACGGCGTTGCTCACCAGCTCGCTCACCAGCAGCACCGCCACCTCGGCCGCCTCCGCCGCCTCCGGCCGTCCGGCCGCCGACAGGACCGCGGTCACGAACCGGCGGGCCTGGCCCGCGCTCTCGGCGACACCGGGGAAGGTGGCCCGCGACTCCGACCCCACGCCGGGCATCAGACGCCCGCCATCGGTGACGCGGGGCAGGCGCGGGTCGTCATGGCCCCACCCTCATCCCCAGCCGGCGGAACATCCCGCCTCCCCTCGAACCGTCGCTCGCAGACCCCATGGTAGGCCCCGGCCGCTACCAGGACCCGCCGCCACCTCCGCCACCGCCACCGCCGGAAGACCCGCCCCCCGAGAACCCGCTGCCCCCCGACCCCGACGGGGTGGACGCGATCGTCCCCGCGGTGGTGGTGGAGAAGCCGTCCATCGAGTCGGAGAAGCTGGACACGGTGAAGGAGTTGGGCCCCGAGTACCACCCGGTCTCGGGCAGGCGGCCGTCGATGTCGGCGAACGCCTTGGCCCACTTCTCGGTGGCGCCGAACACGATGGCGTAGGGCAGGTACTCGGAGAACAGGTGCTGCTTCTCCGCGAACTGGGCCCGCTCCTTCTCCGACTCCTCGATGAACCGGCGGAAGCCCTGCACCCGGCGGAGGGTGCCCGTGCCCTTGGCCGTCCGCCGGGGCATGCGCTTGGCACCCCAGAGCAGGACCGCGCTCCCGGCCACGAGGGGGATGCCGAGCAGCCCGGCGTGGGTGAAGACCGCCACCAACACTGCCACCGCCAACGACCCGGCCAGGGCCAGGACGCCGAGCACGGTCCACAGGGTGCGGGTGCGGTCGGGGCGCTTGGCGAACCAGCCCTGGGCCACCGCGTCGTCGTAGAGGAGGCCCTCGACCTTCTTCAGGCTGGTGGCGAAGGTGTTCTTGAGGGCGGACAGCTTGACCTCGCTCCGCCCCTTGAAGATGGCGTTCAGCAGGCTGGACTCGTAGTTCCGGAGCCCGGACGCCTCCTTCAGCTGCACCAGGTTCCAGTCCTTCTTGCCGAACCAGCCCTCCTTGGGGATCTCGTCGATGCGGAGGAAGCCCCGGACGGCCAGGTCGACGATGGTGGCAGTGACGTCGAGGGTGTTGGCGGCCTCGTCCACCAGCGTGCCCACCTGGCCCGGCCGGAGGTCCTCCGGGGGGATGAACTCCACCGGGGTGAGGGGTCGCTCCATGAGGGGCACCGCCTGCTCGGTGCCGGTCTCGCTGCCGAAGGCGATGTCGACCGGCGACCCTGCGAAGCGCCGGTCCCGACCGGTGCGCCACACCAGCGCCGACACGCCCCCCACCACCAGGGCCAGGAGGGCGGTGCTGGCGCCCACCGTGCCGGGAGTCACCGCGAACGCCCGGTCGAAGGCCCAGCGCTCGTCGAGGACGGGCGCGGGCGGGGGCACGACGAAGCCCTTCTCGAACCCGACCACGATGGTGAGGGCCTGGTAGGCGCCGATCTCGTCGGTGGCGAAGGTGGCCTCCCGGTCGCCGGGGTCGGCCCGCCCGCAGGGGAGGAGGGAGCCGACTGGCCCTTCGAAGCAGGCCAGGTCGGTGAGGGGGCCGGGCGTGATCACCCGGACGGTGGCCCGCTCGACGGAGACGTCCCATTCCGCGCCGATGGCGTTCCAATAGAGCTCGTCGTGCTCGGCGAACGCGTTGAGCCCGCCCCTGACGACGTACTCGATGGTGTAGCGGTGCGGGCCGCTGATGGTCTCGTCGGGGTCGCCGATCTTGAGCACCTTGTCGCCGCCCTGGGTGCTGACCTCGTACTGGTCGGGCGTGCCCGGCGAGCCCTGCACCGACCGGACGGTGAGGGGGTAGACCCGGTCGAAGCGATCGTCGTAGTGGAGGCGGACAGGGATGTTGCGGAAGATCCCGTGGCGCTCGGCGGTGCCGAAGTCGTAGTCGATGACCTCGGTGACGGCCAGGTCGCCCGACCGCTCGACGGTGATCGTCACGTCGTAGCCGGTGATGCGCTCGTTGCCGAACTGGGAGGCAGCGCCGGCCCCGGCGCCCACGCCCAGCCCGAGCCCGACCGTGACCGCGGTCGCGACCGCGACCAGTAGCAGCCGGGCCCTCGCTGGAGCTCCCGGACCAGCTCGTCGTGGTCGGCCCGGAGGCGGGCCAGCTCGTCCCGCAGGGCCGCCAACTCCACCTCCAGGGCCGCCAGCCGCTCGGACGTGGGCACCGGCACCGACGAGGCGGGCGCGGCTACCGGTCCCCCGGACGACGCCCCGCCGGAAGCTACCGCCGCCACCGCCAGCGACGGCGCCTCCGCCCCCGGCAGCTCGCCGCCGAGGAGCTGGGCCCACCGGTTCTCCTTCTGGCCCGGCATCCGCTCGAGCTTCGCCACCAGCGGCTCGTCCCTGCGGGCCAGGCGGTGGAGGGCGTCGTCGACATCATCCTGGTCGGCGAAGGGGTGCAGGCGCTCGCTCCGGGCCCGCAGCTCGCTCGCCGTCTGCGGCCCCCGCAGCATGAGCAGGCAGGTCACGGCGGCCTCCCCTCCGTCCAGCGCCAGCGACTCGTCGAGGACCTGGCGGAAGCGGTCGGCCCGGTTCGAACGGCTGTAGACGATCCGCACCAGGTTCATCCCCCGCAGGTTGAGCAGGGCGTTGCTGACGGTGGCCTCTTCCAGCTTGCTGACCGGATGGCGGTTGGTGGTCTGGTTGCAGGCCGCCATCAGGGCATTGAGCGTGAGCGGGTAGTTGTCGGGAGTGGTGCGCTCCTTCTCCATGAGGCACCCGAGGATGCGCACCTGCACCGGCGTCAGCGCCATGGGTTCAGGTTAGAAGGTGCGGCGGCCCTGTCCGAGGCCGCCGCACCTTCTCCCGCTGTCGGACTACCGGCGTCCGGCGGTCAGCTCCTCGCTGGCCAGGAGGGTTCCCAGCTCGGCGTGGACGGCGGCTTCGCCCTCGATGTGGACCTCCGGCAGCAACCGGTCGAGCCACCGTGGCATCCACCAGTTGGCGTTGCCCAGAAGCTCAACGTCGCCGTAGGCGGCGGCGATGGACACGCCGCACCCTCTACGACCTGCTCGTGCGCATGCTCTGGCCCGGCGGCTGCCGGTCGCGGGCCGGTTACAGGACGACGCTGTGGATCGAGCCGGCGGTGACGATGGCCTGGCCGGTCACCCCCGGTACCGGAGTCGGGCGGGGACGGTCCACCGTCGTCCCGTCGCCCAGCTGGCCGAAGTAGTTCCACCCCCAGGCCCGCACCCCGCCCGAGCCGTCGAGGGCCAGGCTGTGGTAGGCGCCGGCGGTGACCTTCGTCACCCCCGTGAGGCCCGCCACCGTCTGCGGGGCGTGGCGCTCGACGGTGGTGCCGTCGCCCAGCTGGCCCACGCCGTTCCAGCCCCAGGAGGCCACCGTGCCGTCGGGGCGGGAGGCCACGCTGTGGTAGGCGCCGGCGGAGATGGAGCGGGCCGACAGCCCGGTCACGCGGACGGGGACGTTTCGGTCCACGATGGTGCCGTCGCCCAGCTGGCCGTTGCTGTTCCAACCCCACGCCCACACGCTGCCGTCGCCCTTCACCGCCAGGCTGTGGTTGCTGCCGGCGGCGATGGCCACCACGCCGGTCAGGCCGGCCACCCGCACGGGCACCGGGCGATCGACGGTGGTGCCGTCCCCGAGCTGGCCGAGGGCGTTCCACCCCCAGGCCCACACCGTCCCGTCGGCCTTGAGGGCGAGGCTGTGCATGTTGCCGGCGGCGACCGTCGTCACCCCGTCGAGCCCCTGGACGAGCGACGGGTACAGGGGGTCGGCGAGGGCGGTGATGCCGAGCTGGCCGTAGCGGTTCCATCCCCAGGCCGAGACGCGGCCGTCGACCCGCACGGCCAGGCTGTGGAACGCTCCCGCTGCCACCTGCCGGACGCCCGGGAGGATACGGCGGGCGGTGGGCGAGAGCCGGTCGTCGGTGTCGCCCAGACCGAGCTGGCCCATGCGGTTGTAGCCCCAGACGTGCAGCCCGCCGTCGTCGGTGACGGCCAGCGTGTGGAAGGCGCCGCTGGCCGTGGCCACCACCGTCCGGCTGGGCACGCCGATGACCCGGCTGGCGGACAGGCTGTCGGTGGCCGTGCCCGTGCCCAGGCTGCCCACCCGGTTGTAGCCCCAGGCCCGCACCGGGCGGGGCGCGAAACGGCGCACGATCACGAGCGGCGTGGGTGCGTACTGGGCGTCGCCCAGGAAACGGGCGGTGAAGGCGTGGTGGCCGAGGGTGAGGGGAGGGGTCGTGAACCGGCCGTCACCGCCGGTCAAGGGGACGGTCCCGAGGACGACGCCGTCCTGGGCCAGCTCCACCAGGCCGGTGGGACGCTCGGACTCGAGCCGGTACGCTCGTCCCCGGACTCGTACATCGAGCACGATCGGATAGCCGGCCGCCGGCGGTGCGTCGGAGACGAGCGAGATGGATGCCTGCTCGCGAGGCGCCAGCCGCAGGACGGTCCCGCGCCCGCCCACCGCCCAGCCGCTGACGGCGTCCCCGAACGACAGCCCCGCCAGTTCACTGGGCGCCGAGGTCGGGAACAGCCGCCACGTCGACCCGCCGTCCTCGGTGCGGATAGCCAGGCCGTAGCTGGTGACGGCCCAGCCGTCGGTCGGGGACTGGAACTCGACGGCGGTGAGCTGGCCGCCGTCGAAGACCACGTCGTACCGCCACAGGACCTGCGCCGACCAGGTCGCGCCCCCGTCGTCGGTGCGGGCGAAATAGCGGCCGCCCGCGACCCACCCGTGGCTCGGGTCGGTGAATTCCATGTCCGCCACCGGCCCGCTGAACGACTGGGACGCGCAGCCCGGCCAGGGGGCTGCGAACGGTCCAGGTGACGCCACCGTCGGTGGTCACGTGTACCCTTCCGTAGCCGCCGACGAAGCCGTGCTGGAGGTCGGTGAAGAAGATCTCGGAGGCGTCGTAGAGGTACGCGCCCTGCACCCACGTCTGGCCGCCGTCGACCGTCGAGAGGAAGCCACCCGGCCCCGCCACCCACCCGTGGAGGGGGTCGAGGAAGAAGACCGCCTTGAAGGGGTCGGGATCGGGGACGGGCGATGCCTGGACCGTCCAGGTGGCGCCGCCGTCCGCTGTGTGCACGATCACCCCCGGTCCTTCTCCTGTCGACGAGTCCAGGCCGCCGACGGCGGTGCCGTGCTGGAGGTCGACGAAGGTGACGTCGAGGAGTGGCTCGGCGGTGCCCGAGGCTTGGTCGACCCACGTGGTGCCGCCGTCGTCGGTGCGCCGGATCACGCCCCGGTCCCCGACCACCCACCCGTGCCGGTCGTCGACGAAGTGCACGTCGTTGAGGTAGTCCCCGGTGGTGGCGGTGACTTGGTGGCGGGCCCAGGTCAGGCCACCGTCGTCGCTGGTGACGACCCCGTGGCCGCCGATCGCCATCCGTACGTGGGTGGCATCGACGGCCACCACCCGATGACCGGAGACGGGCGGGGTGAGCTTGTGCCAGGTCTGGCCTCCGTCGTCGGTGCGGAAGGTGAAGCGCCCGACCACATAGCCATGGAGGGGGTCCACGAAGGAGACCCCGGAGTGGCTGGGCGAGTCGCTCGAGATCTCCGGCCGCCGGTTCTGCCAGGTCACGCCGCCGTCGTTGGTCTGGTACACGTCGTGGTGGGACGCGGCCCAACCGTTCAGGGGGTCGACGAAGTCGACGGTCAGGTTCGGATGGTGGAGGAGCGGGGTCGGATGGCTTGCCCACGTGCGCCCGCCGTCGACGGTGGCCAGCACCGCCGACTGGTTGCCCTTGAGTCCGGCGACCCACCCGTGGAGCCCGTCGACGAAATCGAGGGCGGTGAGCTCGTAGCCGGGATCGTCGAAGCTCACGGCCCACGTCCGGCCGCCGTCGACGGTGCCGAGGACAGCCACCCGGCTGACGATCCAACCTCGGTCGCGGTCCACGAACGACACGTCGGTGTAGGCCGCCTCCCAGCTCGGGAAGGACGAGGTGTTGGGCGCGGTCTGGGCTGTCCACGTGGTCCCACCGTCGGTGGTGACCATCACGGTGGCGTCGGCCCCCACCGCCCAGCCGTGATGACGGTCCACGAAATCCACCGCCAGGAGGGCGGCGTGGGTGTCGGTCCCGTGGGTCGACCAGGTGGTGCCACCGTCGACGGTGCGGTAGACGTATCCGGCGCCCCCGGCCAGCCACCCGTGGTCGCGGCCGACGAACTCGATCCCGTTGGGACCGGCGCCGGACGCGACCGTGGGCCATCCGCCCTCGGTGGCGGTCGGCGCCGCTGCGGCCGCGGCCGCGCCCGCGGCCAACGGGGTGAGCGTGCCGAGGAGGCAGGCCACCAGGCACGTCTGAAGAATCCATGTCCGCCGCACAGAGCTTGATCGACCCGATCGGACGTCGGCTGTAGCTCGGGGGACGGAATTCGCAGCGCCCGGTCCCCGTTGTCGCCGATCATGGTGGCGATGGACGCCTACAGCGACATGGTGATCAGGTTGTCGAACGCCCGCCTGGCCGACCTGTGCCGGGAGGCCGCCCAGGACCGTTTGGCGGCCAAGTTCGGCCGCCGGGTGGAGTCCCCCGTCGAGGACGCGCCGGCCGAGCGCGCCGCCTGACCGCGGCCGCCTCAGGCGTCGGAGTCGAAGAAGGCGGTGACGTCGGCCCGGTCGCGGGTGCGACGCATGGGTGGCAGGGCGGAGAGGATGACCGGGCGGTAGGACGACTCCGCCAGCCGGCAGTCGAGGACGGCGACGACACCCCGGTCGGTCCTGCTGCGGATGAGGCGGCCCGCGCCCTGGGCCAGGCGGGTGGCGACGTGGGGCAGGTCGACGGCGGCGAAGGCGTTGGCGCCGCCCGCTCCCGGCGGGCCTGGGCCACCGGGTCGTCGGGCCGGGGGAACGGGAGGCGGTCGATCACGACCAGCGAGCAGGCCGAACCGGGCACGTCGACACCCTGCCAGAACCCCATGGTGGCGAACAGGCACGACGTCTCGTCCGTGCGGAAGGCGTCGATGAGGGCGGGCTTGGGCAGGTCGTCCTGGGCCAGGACCTCGTACGGCAGGCGGTCGGCCAAGGCGCCATGGGCGGCCCGCATCGCCCGCCACGACGTGAACAGGGCCAGCGTGCGCCCGCCGGCGGCGGTCATCAGGAACTCCAGCTCGGCGTGGGCGGCCGCCTCATGGTCGGGGTGGCGGGGGTCGGGCAGGCGGGGGACGTAGAGGCAGGGCCCGCTGGCGGTAGTCGAACGGGCTGCCCACGTCGAGCTCGACCCGGTCGGGATCGAGCCCGAGCTGTGCACCCAGGCCGAGGGGGATGGTGGCCGAGGTGAGGATCGGCGTAGCCGCCGACCACGCCACCCGGGCCAACTCGGCGCCGACGTCGATGGGGGCCACCCGCAGCGCGGGCCGGGAGCGGGACTGCTCGACCCACGTCACGTCGTCGTCGTCGGCCTGCAGGATTGTCTCGATATCGGCGGCCAGGGAGTCGAGGGCCTTGGTGGCCCGGTCCCGCTTCGGGCTGGACGGCTGGCTCCGGAGGGCGGACCGGTCGGTCCGCACCGCCTGGGCCAGGTCGGTGAGGGCCTCGCCCACCGAGGCCTCGCCCGCCGGCCCGTCCCGCAGGCGAGTGCCGACCAGCGGTTCGAGGACCCGGTCGAGGCGGTCCCGGTGGCGGGCCACCTCGTTCGCCGACGCCAGCCGGGCCACCGCCGCCACCCGTCCCGGCGTGAGGGTGACGCCGAGGGCGGCCGCCATCACGTCGGGCGCCTCGTGGGCCTCGTCGAGGACGAGCACGTCGTGCTCCGGGCAGGACGTGGCCCCCGGACGCCACGTGGGCCCCCAGGAGGTGGAGGTTGACGACGACCACGTCCGCCTCCCGGGCCCGCTCGTAGGCGGCCTCGGCGAAGCAGTCGCCACCGCTCGGGCACTCCTTGGCGCCCGGGCACTGGTCGGACCCGACGCTCACCGACGACCACGCCGCCTCGCTCGGTTCGAACGCCAGCTCGGCCCGGTCCCCGGAGACGCTGTCCTCGGCCCACGCCAGCAGGCGGGCCACCTCCTTGCCCATGGCGCGCCCGGTCGTGGTCGTCGCCTCGGCCAGGCCGAGGGCGGGGGCGTCCTCGTCCCGCCTGACCTCGACCGCCGCCTGCCGGCAGAGGTAGTTGCTCCGCCCCTAGAGGACGGCCCACGTCAGGCCGGGACGGACGCCGGCCGCCGCCACCGCCGGCAGGTCCTTGCCCGACAGCTGGTCCTGCAGGGCCTTGGTGGCGGTGGCGATGAGGACCCTGCCCGGCGATCCGAGCAGCGCGCCCACCAGGTAGGCCCACGACTTGCCCGTCCCCGTCCCCGCCCGCACGACCAGCGGTCGCTCGTCGGCGACGGCCCGGGCCACCGCCTCCGCCATCTTGATCTGCCCGTCCCGGACCTCACCGCCGCCAGCGAGGGCACCGGCCAGGGTCTCGATGGCGGCCCTGGGTTCCACCGCGCCACTTCACCACGCCCGCCGCCGCGGCCGCGACCGCCGCCGAACCAGAACTGGTGACGAAAATCGGGGCCAGCGCCCCCAAAATCCGTCACCGGTTCGTGGCGGGCGGCGAACTGGTGACGAAAATCGGGGCCAGGAGCCCGGAAACGTCACCGGTTCGGGGGGCGGCCGACCTGATCGGCCGCCGCCATCAGCGGTTCCGGCCGAGCCGCTTCCACCAGGGCATGCGCCCGTCGCGAGGGCCGCGGGCCTTGAGGTCGCGCATGATCTCCGGCCCGGCGGCGTTGACGATGTCCTCCGCCTCGTCGAGCAGGCGGATGGCGTGCTCGTCCAGCCGGGGCGGCTCCGGGGGAGTGGGCGGAGCCAGCATCTCGCCGTGGGCCCAGTTGACGTCGGCCAGGCGGGGGGCGAAGGCGGAGCAGTTGGCCGGGCAGCGCCACGGCGCCTCGGGGGCGAGGTCGAGGTTGCACTTGCGGACGGTTTCCCCTCCCGCATAGGTGCGGCTCTCGTAGTTCTTGCAGTCGGTCCGCATGGGCATGCAACCGATTGTCGCAGGAAATTTCGAAAATCGGTTGACGTGGCGGCGCGAAGTGAGAACCATGTTGCCGTGCTCGTGACCCCCACCCTCTACGCCAAGCGGCGCGATTGCGGCCTTGCCGTGGCGCGTCAGTTTGCGGTCGAGGCTATGGGCTCGCTGATCACGTGGCCGACCAGCAACGGTCACATCGTGCGGCCGAGGGGCTTCGGAGGTTCACCGGGATAGCAACCGGTCAGACCTCCAAGCAGGGCCCCTCGAGCCGCCGGCACCAGCCGGCGGCTCTTGGTTTTCAGGAGGAAGTTCACGGAGAGGAGCGGCGCGATGTTCGCCGAGCTGCAGGTAGAGGACGAGGAGCTGTGGGCCGAGGCCCGGTGCAAGAGCGGCACCGGCAACCTGGTCGCGCTGTTCTACTCGGAGCAGCTCGACGACATCGCCAAGGCCAAGGCCATCTGCGCCGAGTGCCCGGTGCGCGAGCTGTGCTTCGAGACGGCGCCGGGCGCGGCGTGAACCGTACGGCGTGTGGGGCGGCCGGCTGTTCTTCAAGGGCAAGGTCCTCGCCGTCAAGCGGCCGCGTGGCCGTCCGCCCAAGGCCCGCCCGGCGGTGGCGGCCGAGGACATCGGCTCCGCCACATCCATGATCGCCTGAGGACCGGGCACCGACCCGATTGGTCCGCGCAATGACACCCGTGAGGGGGTGAGCGCGCGGATCAATCGGGTCATATCAGTCGGCGCTCGGTGGCCCAACGGGTGAGCTGGTGGCGGTTCGAGAGCTGGAGCTTGCGCAGCACCGAGGACACGTGGGTCTCCACCGTCCGGGTGCCGATGTTGAGCTCCCGGGCGGCCGCTTTGTAGGCGTAGCCCCGGGCGATGAGGCGGAGGACCTCCTGCTCCCGGGACGTGAGCTGGTCGACCTCGGGATCACCCCCGTCGGGCAGGCCGGCGGCGGTCCCGAAGGCGTCCAGCACGAACCCGGCCAGGCGGGGGGAGAAGACGGCGTCGCCCTCCGCCACCCGGCGGATGGCATCGGCCAGCTCCGGTCCGGAGATGGTCTTGGTGACGTAGCCCCGGGCGCCGGCCCGGATGACGCCGATGACGTCGTCGGCCGCGTCCGACACCGACAGGGCGAGAAAGCGCACGTCAGGGGCCACGGGCGACACCCGGGCAACAACGGCCCGGCCCCCGCCGCCGGGCAGGTGGACGTCGAGGAGGACGACGTCGGGCCGCCGCTCGAGGATCATCTCCACCGCCGCCTCCACCTCCGACGCCTCGCCTACCACGTCGACGGTGTCGCCCAGCTCCGCCCGCACGCCCGAGCGGAACAGGTGATGGTCGTCGACCAGGAAGACCCGGGGCTTGGCCGCCGCGGGCTCCGTCACCGGGGCATCCGGAGTTGGATCTCGGTGCCCTCGCCGGCGTCGGTGCTGGTGCGCACGACGGCCTGGCCGCCGTGGCGGACCATCCGTCCGACGATCGACTCCCGCAGCCCGTGCCGGTCCTCGACCACGGCCGACGGGTCGAAGCCCTTGCCCCAGTCCCGCACGAAGACCTTGACCTCCCCCTCGGCGGCCTCGACGTAGACCGAGACGGTCGTGGCGCCCGACCATTTGGCCGCGTTCACCATCGCTTCCCGGGCGGCCGCCACCACCGCCTCCAGCCGGTCGTCGAGGGGGGCGTCGCCGACCGCCACCACGTCGATGCTCACCCCGTGGTCGACCTCGACGTCCTCCGCCACCCGGGAGACGGCGGCGGTGAGGGTGAGGGTGACGTTCTCGTCGGTGGCGGCCGGCTGGTCGCCCTGGTAGAGCCAGCTGCGCAGCTCCCGCTCCTGGCGGCGGGCCATGGTGACGACGGTCCGGGGGTCGTCGGCGTTGCGTTGGATGAGGGCCAGCGTCTGGAGGACGGAGTCGTGCAGGTGCGCCGCCACCTCGGCCCGTTCCTCCGAGCGGATGCGCTCCCGCCGCTCGTGGGTGAGGTCGCGGCCCATGCGCAGCCACCACGGACCGGTGATCACGGCCACTCCGGCCACGATGCCGGCCGTGGCCAGGAGACCCTGGCCGAGGGCGGAGAAGGCGTCGCTGGCGGCGAGGAAGGTCCCCACCCCGCCCACCACCAGGGCCACGCCCATGACGACCCGGACCAACGCCGCCCGCCGGGACTTCACGTCGACTGCACCCGGGAGGCGGCCGACGACCCGCTGGAGGGAGGCCCGGTCGTCGGCGCCCGCCTGGCGCCAGATGACGGCCAGTCCAACGCCGGACAGGAGGACGGGCCAGACCACCGCGTCGCCGAACCACAGCCCGGTTTCGCGCAGGAGCAGGAGCACTCCGGCGACCACGGCCACCACCGCCAGCATCTCGGCCGGGTCGTAGCTGCCGTCGCGCACCGCGGCCTGGGCCAGCGACTGGTCGGCGCCCTCCTGGGGCAGGAGCAGCCAGCCCACGATGTAGAGGAGGGCGCCGCTGCCCCCGGCCGCCACCAGGGCGACGGCCACGATGCGGACCACCATCGGGTCGAGGCCGTAGGCCCGGGCCACGCCGGCGCAGACGCCGCCGAGCAGGCGTCCCTCCCGGGGCGCGTGATCGTGGTCCATGCCCCCGGTCGTTCGGCCCCCGGTCGTTGGGCCCCGGTCGTCGGGGCGCCGGTTCGGCGGCCCGCGTCGGTTCGGCGTTGTTGCTCGCCAGCTGCTCTGTCACCTGCTCCGATGATCCCATGACCGGTTCCGCGGCGGCTACGGGCATCGTCCCGGGGCCGGGATCGGGAATGGCTCCGGGGCGTGTCCGGGACGTCCCGGATGGTCGTCGGCCGCGGTCGGGCGCATGCTGGGCGCCATGGACACGGCACACGAAACCCGACCTCCCGGAGGCCCTCCTCCGCCGGGGTCCCGGCCCCCGCTGGGGGGCCTCACCCGGGCCACCGACGACACGGTGATCTCCGGCCTCTGCGGCGGCCTCGGTCGCCACTTCGGGATCGACCCCCTCGTCTTCCGCATCGCCTTCGTGGTGATGTCGCTCGCCGGCGGGACGGGGGTGATCCTCTACCTGGTGGGCTGGGCCCTCGTCCCCGACGACCAGGGCAAGACGTTCGGGGCGGGGTGGCTGCCGGGGAAGGACCGCAGCCACAAGCTCCTCGCCGCCGCCCTGGCCGGCGGCGGGGTGCTGCTGCTCATCGACCGCATCACTGATGGCCATGGCGACGACATCCCCCTCGGGCTGGTGCTCGTCGGGCTGGGGGCGGCGGTCCTCTGGTCCCGGCGGGGGGGCGACCGACGCCGACGCTGTCTGCCGCCGCCGCCTCCCGGGCCACCCGCCGCGGCCGTCCGCCGGGCCTTCCTCGGAGCCGGTCGCCCGAGAGTGAGGCCGATCCGACGACGACATCCGAGCTGACGACCCCGCCCGAGGCGGGGTCGTCGTCGTGGGCGGCATCGATCTCCGCCGCCGCCGGTGCCGCCGCCGGTGCCGCCGCCGGTGTACAGCCGCCGCGCCGCCGGCTCAGCGCCCAAGCCGCCCAAGCCCCGGTCGGCGCTGGTGGCGGTGACGTTCAGCCTGCTCGCCATCCTGGCCGGCATCCTGGCCCTGGCCGGGGCGGACGTGGTGACCGGCCTGGCCCTGGCCTTGCTCATGGTGGCGGGGGCCATGATCGTGGGCGCCTGGCGGGGCCGGGCGCGGGGGCTCATCCCGATCGCCATCGTCCTCAGCGGCGCCCTTTTCATGGCCTCCCTCCTCGACGTGCCGTTCAGGGCGGGGCGGGCGAGCGGCTGTACGTGCCCGCTTCGGTGGCGGATGTCAACTCGCCCTACCGGCTGTCGGCGGGGGAGCTGCGGCTCGACCTGCGGCGGGTCGACCTGGCCGGCCGCACTGTTCCGGTGGTGGCCAGCATCGGCCTCCGGCACCCTCATCGTGACCGTCCCCGCCGGTGTGGCGGTCGAGGTCGACGCCGAGGTGGGTGCGGGGGAGATGATCATCTTCGGGCGGAACTGGGAGGGCATCGGCATCGACGAGCGGGTCGCCATCGGCGGCCAGGAGGGCGCCGGCCGCCTCGTCCTCGACGCCCGGGTCGGGCTCGGAGAACTGGAGGTGCGACGTGCCGCGGCATGACCTCGACGTGCTCTCGCTCATGGCGGGGGTCTTCTTCGCCGGGGTGGCCCTCCTGGGCCTCTCGATCAGAGTGCCGGCGACGCCGCCGGCTGGGTGTGGCCTGCGCTCCTCATCCTGGTGGGCGTGGTGGGCCTGCTCGCCACCCGGGCTCGTCACGGGGATGGGTCGCCTCCTCCTGGGTAGTGACCGGCCATGACCGACACGACCGAGAACACGGGACCGGCTGAGGACGACGAGTCCACCGACGAGGAAGCCGAGGGGACCGCGGAGGGAGCCGGCGACGACGCTGACGAGGACGACGACGCCGAGGACGACGGCGACGACGACACCGGCGACGGCGGGTCGGGCACCGATCCCCGGTTGCTGGAGGAGTTGGACGAGCACATCCGGGAGGCACGGGCCGCAGCCGAGGAGGCATTCGCCGATTCGGGCCACTCGTTCGTGAAGAGCGAGGACTCCCCGTCGGAGGACGAGGACGACGGCGACGAGGACGACGACGACCAGCCGGCCGCCCCTGGCCGAGGGCTACAGACCGAGGTCCATCTGCCTGGACCCGGGCGGCCGGGTGCGATGGGTCCGGGGCCTGGCCGTCTGCCGGGTGCCGCCGGGACGGGCGGGCCGACCGCCGTGGCGCTCGACCAGCTCCGACACCGTGCGGGCCACCCGGTCCTGCGCCGACTTCGGCGCGTACGACCGCGGGTACAGCTCCTCGTACTCCGGGACGAGGTCGGGGCGGGCGCCGGCCAGCCAGCCGAGGTAGTGCTCCCGGACCCCCGGGCGCAGGTGGAGCAGGATCGATGCGATCGGTCGGGCGCCGGCCTCGACGCACGCCTTCACCACCGCCTCCAACTGCTCGGGCGAGTCGGACAGCCCCGGCAGCACCGGCGCCACCAGCACCCCGCACGGCACGCCCGGCCGCGTTGAGCTTGGCCACCGCCTCCACCCGCCGCATGGGGTGGGGCGTGCCCGGCTCGGTGAGCTTCCACACCTCCTCGTCGAGGGTGCCGATGGAGAAGTTGGCCCGCACGTCGGAATGGGCGGCCGCCTCCGCCAGCAGGTCGAGGTCGCGCAGGATGAGCGTGGACTTGGTGAGGATGGAGAACGGGTTGCGGGCCTCGGCCAGCACCTCGACGATGCCCCGGGTGAGGTGGTACTTCCCCTCGCACCGCTGGTAGGGATCGGTGTTGGTGCCCATGGCGATGTGATCGCCCGCCCACCGGCCGGGGGCGAGCTCGGCCCGCAGGCGCTCGACAGCGTTGACCTTGACCACGATCTTGCGCTCGAAGTCCTCGCCCATGCCGAGGTCGAGGTACTGCGTGGGTGGGGCGGGCGAAGCAGTAGGTACAGGCGTGGGAGCAGCCCCGGTAGGCGTTGATGGTGAACCGGAACGGGAGATGGGACGCGGCCGGGACCTCGTTGATGATGCGTGCGGGCGTTGACGTGGAGGAACTCGAGGCCGCGGAACTCACCCTTGCCGACGTGGCGCTCGACGTCCTCCTCGAACAGGGCGGCCTGCCCCCCGTCGTCGTCGGCGACGCGCCAGCGCATGGGCATGTTGTGAGATTAGGCGAAAATGGACTTGAAGTCGAACATATGTTCGTGTAGGGTGGCGACCACTTCCCCCTTGGTCAGGTGTTGGACCGGGGAGCCTGGGTGCGATGGGTGCGATGGGTGTGATGGGTGTGATGGGCGGGCTGACGGCGGCCGTCGACGCGCTGTGCGAGGTCGATCCGTCGAAGGTCGACGGTGGTCGCGCTGCACCGGGAGCTAGAACGGCTGGCGGCGGTGGCGACCCGGGCCGCGGCCGCCTTCGACGCCGGGGGGGCGTGGGCGGCGGACGGGGCCCGGACGTCGGCCGCCTGGCTGGCGGTGCGCTGCGGTTTGCCGGTGGGCGTCGCCCGGCGGCGAGTGGGCCTTGGCCCCCAGCTGCGGTCGATGGAGGTGGTGGAGAGGGCGTGGCTGGCCGGCGACATCGGCCAGGCCCAGGTGGAGCGCCTGGCGGCGGCCCGCACCGAGCGCACGGCATCCTGTTTCGAGCGGGACGAGGACCAGCTCGTCGCCCAGGCCAAGGACCTGCGCTTCCACCACTTCGTACGGGCATTGGCCTACTGGAGCCAGCACGCCGATCCCGACGGGGTGGAGGACGCCGCCGCCGCCCAACGGGCGGCCCGCCGGCTGCACCTGTCGAGCAGCTTCGAGGGGTGCTGGTTCCTCGACGGGGTGTTGGATCCCATCTCGGGGGCGGTGGTGTCGCAGGCGCTGCGCAGCATCGAGGAGGAGCTGTTCGCCGCCGACTGGGCCGAGGCCAAGGCCCGGGTGGGCGACGGTGTCTGCGGGGCCGACGTGTCCGTACCCCGGCCCAGCGCCGGGCCGACGCGCTGGTGGAGATGGCTCGACGGGCGATGTCCACCCCGCGGGTCACGGCTGCCGGAGCCGTTGTTCACCGTCCTCGTGGGCTACGAGACCCTCGCCGGTCGGATATGCCAGCTGGCCAACGGCACCGTGGTCACGCCCGGTTCGCTGTTGCCGTGGCTCGACGAGGCGTGGGCGGAGCGGGTCGTCTTCGACGCCCCCGATCGGGTCGCCAACGTGGGCGTACGTCGGCGGATGTTCCGGGGCGCCACCCGCGGGCCGTCGAGGTCCGCGACCGGGAGTGCTTCCACCCCTACTGCGATGCCACCGTGGAGGACTGCCAGGTCGACCACCTCCAGCCGTGGGCCTTCGGCGGACTCACCGTCGACGACAACGGCCGCCTGGCCTGCGCCTTCCACAACCAACTCCGCCACCAGGCCCGACCGCCCCCCTGATGGGACCGGGTGGGCGCCATGCCCGTCGATACTGGAGCCATGGCCTACGAGACCTCGATCGAGATCGACGCCGCCCAGGAGCACGTGTGGGCGGTGCTCACCGACGTCGAGCGGTGGCCAGAGTGGACCGCCTCCATGCAGAAGGTCGAGCGCCAGGACGACGGCGACCTGGTGCTGGGCAGCAGGGTGCGGATCAAGCAGCCGCGGGTGCCGGCCGTCATCTGGGTGGTCACCGAGCTCGATCCGGGGCGGGCGTTCTCATGGACCGTGGCCGGCCCCGGCGTGACGACGGTCGCCAAGCACCGCATCGAGCCGGTGGATGCCTCGGCTGTCCGGGTCCACCTCGCCATCAGCCGCCGCGGGCCGCTGGCAGGGGTGATCTCGGCGCTGTCCGCCGCCCTCACCCGGCGCTACGTGGGGATGGAGGCTCGCGGCCTGAAGAAGCGGTGCGAGAGCGGCTGACGATCCCCGGTTTCCCCGCCGCGGGACGGGGTAGGGACCCGCCCGGGCCGGTTCGGGGTTATCGACGAGGGGGCAGCATGGCGACGAAGAAGGCCGCGGGCAAGGAAGCCAAGGCGACGAAAGCCGCCGCCAAGACGGCAAAGACGACCGAGAAGGTCACCAAGGCGACCTCGGCGGCCAAGACGGCCAAGAGCGCACAGAAGGCGACCGCGGCCAAGAAGGCCACCGCCCGACCGGCGGCGAGGATCGCACCGACCACCGAGCGGGTCTCCCAGAAGGCCGCGGCCAAAGCCCCGAGCCCGGAGAAGCCCGCGCTCGCAGCCCACCGTGGGCAAGGCCCACACCGTCGGCAATCCCGCCCGGGACGAAGCGGTCACGCCTTCGTGGGCCCAGAGCGGCGACGTCCTCACCACCGCGACCGGGACAGCCGTCGACAACACCGACAACACCCTCCGGGTCGGCCCCCGCGGCCCGGCCCTGCTGCAGGACCACCACCTGCGCGAGAAGATCATGCACTTCGATCACGAGCGCATCCCCGAGCGGGTCGTGCACGCCCGGGGCGCTGGCGCCCACGGCCCCTTCCGGCTCACTGAGTCCCTCGCCGACTTCACCTGCGCCCGGGTCCTCACCGACACCAGCGGCCGAGACGCCCGTGTTCGTGCGCTTCTCGACCGTCGCCGGTTCGCGCGGCTCGGCCGACACCGCCCGTGACGTGCGGGGCTTCGCCACCAAGTTCTACACGCCGGAGGGGATCTGGGACCTCGTCGGCAACAACATCCCCGTCTTCTTCATCCAGGACGGGATCAAGTTCCCCGACATCATCCACGCGGCCAAGCCCGAGCCCGACCGGGAGATCCCCCAGGCCGCCGACCGCCCACGACACCTTCTGGGACTTCGTGTCGCTCACGCCCGAGTCCACCCACATGCTCATGTGGGTCATGTCCGACCGGGCCATCCCCCGCTCGTACCGGACGATGGAGGGCTTCGGCGTCCACACCTTCCGCCTGGTCAACGAAGCGGGCGCCACCACGCTGGTCAAGTTCCACTGGAAGCCGGTGGCCGGCATCCACTCCCTGGTGTGGGAGGAGTCCCAGAAGCTGGGCGGCATCGACCCCGACTTCCACCGCCGCGACCTGTGGGACGCCATCGAGGCCGGGGCCGGCGCCGAGTACGACCTCGGCGTCCAGCTGTTCCCCGACAACGAGGACCAGAGCTTCGAGGGCATCGACCTGCTCGACCCCACCAAGCTCGTCCCCGAGGAGCTGGCCCCGGTGCGGCATCGTCGGGCGGCTCACCCTCGACCGCAACCCGACCAACTTCTTCGCCGAGACCGAGCAGGTCGCCTTCTGCACCGCCCACGTCCCGCGGGGCATCGACTTCACCGACGACCCCCTGCTGCAGGCCCGCAACTTCTCCTACCTCGACACCCAGCTCACCCGCCTGGGCGGGCCCAACTTCGACCAGCTGCCGATCAACCGGCCCCGTTCGCCGGTGAACTCCAACCAGCGCGACGGCTTCGGCCAGCAGGCCGTCCACGAGGGCGTGGCCCCGTACTTCCCGAACTCCCTGGGCGGCGGCTGCCCCTTCCACGCAGGTGAGGCCGGGCTGGTGCACGTGCCCCGGCCGGTGGAGGGCACTGTCGTCCGCCAGCGCCCCCAGTCGTTCGACGACCACTTCACCCAGGCGACGATGTTCTGGAACAGCATGACCGCGCCCGAGCGCGACCACATCGTGGGCGCCTTCTCGTTCGAGCTGGGCAAGTGCGTCCACGCCGCACGTCCGGGAGCGAACGTGCTCGCCAACCTGGCCAACGTCGACACCGAGCTGTGCCAGCGGGTGGCGGCCAACCTGGGCATGGACGCCCCCACCGGCGCGCCGGCCGACGATGCCGGCTCGTCGCCCGCCCTGTCCCAGGTGCCGGCCGCGCCGGGCCCGATCGCCGGCCGGGTGGTCGGCGTCCTGGCCGCCGACGGCGTCGACGGCGGCGGCGTCGATGCGCTCCGGGACGCCCTCGTCGCCGAGCAGGCCGCGCTCTACGTCATCGCCCCCCGCGGCGGCGCGGTCACCGGACGGGACGGGCCGGTGCCCGTCGACCGCACCGTCCTCACCACCCAGTCGGTCGAGTACGACGCCCTGGTGGTGGCCGGCGGACCGGCGGCGGAGGCGGTCGGTGCCGATCCGTACACCGCGATGAACCTGGGCGAGGCCTTCCGTCACCACAAGGTGGTGGCGGCGTGGGGCGACGGCCGGGCTGTCCTCGAGGCGTGCGGCATCCCCGCCGACGGCGCCCGGCGTGGTGGTCGGCGAGACGGCCGACGCCGGCTTCGCCGGCCGCCTGATCGAGGCCATCGGCTGGCACCGCCACTGGGACCGACCGTGACCTGCTGGTCGCCCTCGGGCTGTCGGCGCTAGGTTCCCGGCATGAACGTCGGACAACTGAAGCAGCTGCTCAAGTCGACCGGGCTCGAGGATGAGGCACTGGTCCTGATGGAGACCGACCACGGCGGGGGCAAGGTGTCCCTCGACGAGGTCGTCCGGGCGACGGCCAGCATCGACTTCGGCGGCTCGTCCGCCCTCATCATCCGCCAGCCCGACGTCGATTAGTCGGTCGGCCTGGCCTCCGCGCCGTCAGTAGTCAGGTCAGTAGTCGTAGAAGTAGCGCCGGCGGCGGCTCACCAGGGCCACCACGACCACCGCACCGAGGATCGAGGCGATCCAGCCGGGGGTGTAGAGGGGTCCCCAGATCAGGCGTCCGATGAGGCCGGCGCCGAGGGCGCCGACGATGCCGGCCGCGGCCGTGCCCAGCAGTCCCATGGGCGTGGGGCCCGGCACCAGCAGGCGGGCGATTGCTCCCACGATGAGGCCGATGAACAGCGCGGTGAGGATGAACCACAGCAGGTTGGAGGCGTCAGCGTTCATGCTCGAAGCGTCCCCATTTGCGACGTAACTCACACTGCGTGGTCGCCCGACCACTCGGGAAACGAAGGGCTCCGGACACGTTCCTGGCGGGGGACGTTCCTTACCCCCCGCCCCTGTTCGACGCCCGCCAGGACATCCGGCGCACAGCGATGAGTCGCCGCGACGTGGAGATGGGGCCGCGCTCGCCTCGTGGGTTCACGTGCAGCTGGCCTGGTTGCCGTCGACGTCGGTGATGACCACCGCCACCTGGGACGACTTGGACTGGTCGGCCTTGAGGGCCGAGAAGCTGATGGGGGCGGTGCTGCCGGCGGTGAAGGTGGGGATGTCACCGGGGTGACGATGTTGACCGCGGTGGTGACGACCACGGTGGCCAGGCCGGCTGCCGGCGTCGGCCACGGTGAAGTCGACCCGCTTGGGGTTGACCAGGATGCTCCAGGAGCAGGTGGGCTTGGTGGTCTCCCGGGAGCGCAGGCTCATGGCGTAGGTGGTCGAGTGGGTGGGGTTGGCCGAGTCGGTCACCACTCACCGAGAAGGCGAAGGTGCCCCGGGCGGTGGGCGTGCCCGAGACCACGCCGGCGGAGCTGAGCGAGAGGCCGGCGGGCAGGGAACCGGAAGCCAGGGCCCAGGTGTAGGGGCCGGTGCCCCCGGCGGCGGCCAGGCTCTGGCTGTAGGGGGTGCCCACCGTGGCCCCGGGCAGGGGGGTGGCCGTGGTCACCGTCACGATCGGCACGGCGGCCACGCCGATGGGGCCGGCCAGCAGCGTGGCCCCCCCGACCACGGTGTTGACCAGGACGGTGCCGGCGAAGGAGGTGAGGGAGGCCCCGGAGAAGTTCGACACCACCACCCGGCCGCTGGCGTCGAGGGCGATGCCGGCGGGGAGGCTGAGCCCGGACCCCGAGATGGTGTTGAGCAGGGCGCCCGCCGCGCTGTAGCGGGTGACGGTGCTGTTGTTCGTGTTGGTGACCCAGATGACGCCGGTGGCATCCACCACCAGGCCCTGGGGGCCGGACAGGCCGGCCGAGATGGTCAGGACCGGCACCGCCGCCCCGGTGGCCCCGGGGTTGAACACTCTCACGGTGCTGTCCCCGCCGTTGGAGACGTAGAGCTTGCCGGCGGCGTCGAGGGCCACGCCCAGGGGCGAGGACAGCCCGGTGATGGTGGCCACCGGGGTGGCGTTGCCGGAGGCGCCGGGGGCGTAGACGGTGACGGTGTGGCCGTCGAGGTTGGCCACGTACAGCCGGCCGGTGGAGTCCAGGGCCAGGGACCGGGGCCGCACCAGGCCGGTGCCGGCCCCGGCGATGCCGAACAGCGGGGCGACGTTGCCGGTGGCGTTCGGTGCGTACACGGTCACGCTGTGGGCGTTCTGGTTGGCCACGTAGAGCCGGCCGGCACCGTCGACGGCCACCCCGGAAGGCATTGTTCAGCCCGGTGGCCGCCCCCTCGATCGACGCTAGCGGGGCGGCGTTGCCGGTGGCGCCGGCGGCGTAGCGGGTGACGCGGTTGGCCGACTCGTTGGCCACCCACACCTGGGACTCGGCGGGGACAGGCACTTCGTAGGCCCCGATGTCGCTCCCGTCGCCGGTGTTGGCCACGCCGGGGAGGTCGACCGGCCGGGCCAGGCCCCGCTGATCGGTGGTCAGCCCGCCGGAGACGCCCTTGTCGACCACCGGGCTGGAGATGCCCACGGCCATCGTCGGGGTGAGGCCCCCGTTGGCGGCCAGGGCCCCCAGGCCCGGATCCGCGGTCAGGGGGAGGCCGGAGATCGCCCCGGAGCCCATGAAGGCCCGGAACTCCACCAGGTTGTGGTCGGCGATGGCCACGCTGGCCGTGCCCAGGTTCGTCCCGCCGTCGGCGACGGTGGTCGGCTTGTCGGAGACCAGGTCGGCGACCCCGCCCGGGGCGCTGTCGGCCAGGATCGAGCTGACCAGGGTGACCGAGGCAGTGCGGGCGGTGAACTTGTCGTAGACGAGGTTGTAGATGGCCACCGCCGTCCTGGGCCGCGGTGTTGGCCGCCACCGTGGCGCCGGTGAGGGTGGCCGTGCCGTTGAGGTTGAAGACGGCGCCGCCCAGGCCCTGGCCGGGGTTGGCCCCGGTCCCGGCCACCGCGGTGTTGGCGGCCAGGGTGCTGTTGGCGACGGTGAGCACGCCCTGGTGGTTGAAGATCGCCCCGCCCATGCCGGCGCCGCCGCCACCGGAACTCAAGCCAGTCGACCCGGTGCCGCCGCCGAAGCCGCCGGCCCCGGGGGCGGAGAAGGACTCATTGCCCGCCGAACCGCCCCCGCCGCCGAAGCCGCCGCCGCCGCCGAAGCCGAAGCCGTTGCCGAGCCCGCCGCCGCCGCCGAAGCCACCGCCTGCGGCCGCACCGTCGAAGTTGCTGGCGCCTCCGCCTCCGCCAACCCCGCCTCCGCCGCCCCCTCCGTTGCCGATGCTCCCGCCGAGGCCGAAGCCTCCGCCGGTGCCACCGACGGACGCCTGGTTGGAAGGGGTGTAGCCGCCTCCCCCGCCGGCACCGTTGCCGCCCGGCGCGCCGGGATTCGTGAAGTGCCCCACGCCCCCGCCACCACCGGTGCCGTTGGCCGGGCCGCCGCCGGCGCCGGCGACCTGGCCGCTGGTCGCGGAGCCGTTGTCGACAGCGCGGAAGCCACCACCACCGCCGCCGGCTTTGGTCGCGGTCGTGCCCCCGACCGATCCCCCGAACGAGCCCGGTCCGAAGCCGCCGCCGTTGCCGCCGCCGCCGCCCACGTCGGTGCCGATGCCTCCCCCGCCGTAGCCGCCGGTGACGTTGCCGCTGCCGCCCTGGGCCGTGTTGGCGGTCATGGTGACGCCGGAGAGGGTGGCCCGGCCCTGGTTGAAGACGGCGCCGCCCATGCCCGCGCCCCCGCCGCCGTAGCCGCTGTCGCCGCCCTTGGCCAGCCCACCCCGGACGGTCAGGTTGCGCAGGGTCAGGTCGCCGGCGCCGGGGGTGGTGTAGTCGAGCGTCTCGGCCCGGTTGGGGTCGGCGCCCACGTAGAACAGGCGGAACTTCGGGGTGCCTCCCGCCGGGGACCGCTCGATGACCGCGCCGTTGCCCTCGACGGTGATCGCCGAAGCGATGGCCGGCAGGGCGTTGGGCCCGTACCAGTGGTTGTGGGGGGCGGTGAAGGTGTAGGTGCAGCCCGCGGCCAGGGTGATGGTGTCGGCCCCGGCGCCGTTGGCGTTGGCCATGTCGACCGCCGCCACCAGATCGGCGACGCGGGTGGCGCCGCAACCGACGGGGAAGGTCGCGGCCCGGGCCGGTGCCGCGGTGATGAGCGGCGCCCCGGCGCAGAGGACGGCGAACAGGATGGCGCGGACGGGGCGTCGGTTGGTCATGGCTCTCCTCACGAGCAGCTGGCCTGGTTGCCGTCGACGGCGGTGATGACCACCGCCACCTGGGACGACTTGGACTGGTCGGCCTTGGGGGCCGAGAAGCTGATTTGGGGAGCCGGCGTAGACGACAGTGGCGGGGTGGACGACCGGGGGCCCATCCTGAAGAGGCGGAGGTTCCGGATTTCGGAGATTCCGGATTTCGGAGATTCCGGATTTTCGGAGATTCCGGATTTTCGGAGATTCCGGCCGTCAGGTGCGAGGGCGTCAGAGGCGAGGGCCGTCACGTGCGGGGGCCGACGGCGACCCAGGCCAGCGCCTGGCGGGAGGCGAGACCGAGCTTGAGCACGCCGTTGGCCAGGTGCCGCTTCACGGTGTGCGTACGCAGCTCGGCCACCCGGCCCACGAGCGGTGGCCGCGTTCGGTTCTCCACTCCAATAACCCTCTCGCCCAGCGCCGAGAACGAAGGCAGCCTACCCGGGGGTGGGGCTGCCACGACAGCGGCCGTCGGCACCCGGAGGCCCGGCAGATCCGCGAAATACGGCGCCCATGAGCCATGTTCGCCGCCCTGGCCGCACCCCGAGCCCGAGCCCGGCGGAGCGCGTCTCAGCGGGCTGAGTGACGCCCGCGTCTTTCGGAATCCCGACGGCCGCCGGGTCCGTACCATCTCCTCATGGACACCTACCACAACCGGTACCTGGCCGAGGAAGTGGCCGAGGAGCACGCCCTCGGCCTGATGAACAGGCGGGAGGCACTCCGCCGCCTGGGGATGATGGGGTTCACCGCCTTCGGGGCCTCGGCCCTGCTGGCCGCGTGCGGGGGCGATGACGACGACGACGACGCACCGGGCTCCGCGTCAACCGTGCCGACAACGGCGGCGTCGACCCAGACCACCACCGCCACCAGCACCGGCGGGGCTGCGAACACCGAGGCCATCACCTATCCGAGCGGACGGGCCACACCACTCTCGGGGGCGTGGGCCAAGGCGACGAGCGCCAAGGGGGCGGTCGTCGTCATCCACGAGAACCGAGGACTCACCGACCACATCCGGTCGGTGGCGGCCCGCTTGGCCGCGTCGGGGTACTCCGCCATCGCCGTCGACCTCCTCTCGGAGGAGGGTGGCAGCGCCAAGGTGGGGGAGGCGGACGCCGGTGCCGCCCTCAACGCGGTGGAGGGAGGTCGGTTCGTCGCCGACGTCAACGCCACCCTCGACGAGTTGGAGAAGCGGGAACCGGGGGCGAAGCTCGGGATCATCGGCTTCTGCTTCGGCGGGGCGACCACCTGGGCCGTGGTCGGCAGTGGCGAGTCGCGGCTGGCCGCCGCCGCCCCCTTCTACGGAACGGTCGAGGACAACGTCGACTTCTCCGCCACCAACGCGGCCGTCCTCGGGGTCTACGCCGAGCTCGACACCCGGGTCAACGCCACCATGGCGACGGCCAAGGCGGCGCTGGAGAAGGCGGGCGTGACCCACGAGCTGCGCACGTTCCCCGGCGCCAACCACGCCTTCTTCAACGACACCAACGCCGCTCGCTACGACGCCACCCAGGCCGCCGCCGCCTACCAGGCCGTCCTCGACTGGTTCGGCCGCTACCTCGCCTGACGGCCTGCGAGCCGCCCGAGCCGCCCGCCCGGGCACGCCGCCCACCCTCGCGCTTACCCTGACACGACCCGGGGGGGTCGCGAGGAGGGGTCGTGGGAGAGGTGGAGATGGCTGGCGTCCACGTGCTGGGTGCGGCGGTGGACGGCGACGCGGTGCACGTCGACCTCTACGGCGGCGACGACAACCTGTGCGGCTACGTCCGGTTCGTCTTCGAGGACGAGGACGAGCGGCGGGCCCGGCTGGACGTGTTGCGGGCGTGGGCCAGCCGGGGCACGGCGGTGACGTTCGTGTCGGCGGGGGACACCGTCACCCTGCTCGACCGGGTCAGCCCCTGACGCTCACTCGTCCAGGAAGCCCTTGAGCAGCTCGCCCGGGCAGCCCAGCCGGGCCTGCTCGGCCCGCAGCTCGATCGCCCGCTGCCGGTAGGGCTCCGGATCGGGGGCGACCACGCCCCGGGACGCCTGCCTGAAGTCGTTGAGCAGCTGCAACGCCTCGGTGGCGTGGTTCAGGCAGGCGATGCCCTGGGGGTCGCCCTGCACCAGGGTGGTCGTGGGCTCGGTGATCACGGTGGTCGGCGGAGGCGGTTCGTCACCGTCCCCGCAGGCCCCGAGCAGGGCCAGGGTGACCACCGCCGCCGTCGCCGCCACCAGTCGTCGCATGGCGTCATCCTCCCACTCCGAGGCCACACCGCGGCCCAGCGGTGGACGGCGGTGGCCAGCCCGAAGTTCTCCCTTAAGCGCAGCGCCCCGAATGCCGATAGTCGAGGCATTCGGGCCCGACGCATGGAGAAGTCCACGCGCCTCCCGACGCGAGTCGGTTGAACGTCCCTTTGACCGCAAACAGAAGAGGATCGATGGTGTTGCCCCCGTTCGGTCGCTGTCTCGTCGTCGGCGTGACGCCCTTCGCCGACCCCAACGCGGCCCTGGTCGCCGGTGTGGCGCGGGCGGGCGGGCTGGGAGTCCTCGACCTGGGACGTGACCGCGGACGAGCCCTCGCCGCCCTGGCCGACGCCGCCCGGTGGGTCCCCTCGTCGTTCGGCGTACGGGTCGGGCCTGGCTGCCAGGTGGCGCCGGTCGACCTGCCGACGGAGGTCGACACGGTCGTCCTCGGCGCTGGTTCGCCGTGGACCGTAGCCGACGCCGGTGCCGACGCCGGGTCGCGGACCGTGCTGGTCGAGGTGTGCTCGGCGGACGAGGCCCGGGACGCGCTGGCCGCGGGTGCCGACGGACTGATCGCCCGGGGGGCGGAGTCCGGCGGGCGGGTCGGCGAGCTGACGACGTTCGTCCTGCTGCAAACTCTGCTGGCCCAGGTGCCGGCCGACGTCCCGGTGTGGGCGGCGGGGGGGATCGGCCTGCACACCGCGGCCGCGGTCGTGGCGGGAGGGGCGTGCGGCGTGGTGCTCGACGCCCAGTTGGCGCTGGTGCGGGAGGCCGCCCTTCCCCGGGAGACGGCGGCGGCCATCGCGGCCATGGACGGGAGCGAGACGGTCGTGGTCGGCGGCCACCGGGTGTTCACCCGCCCCGACCTGACCGTCGCCAGCACCGGCGACGTCGCCCTGCGCCTCGGGCCCGACCTGCGCACCCAGCTCCTGCCGGTGGGCCAGGACGGCGCCCTGGCCCGTCCCCTGGCCGAGCGGTTCGTCACCGCCGGGGGAGTGGTGCAGGCGGTGCAGGAGTCGATCCGGTCCCACCTCACCAGCGCGGCCGCCGGTGCCGGCCTGCGCCACCGGGTGGTCCAGGGCCCATGACCCGCGTCAGCGACCGGGCCGCCTTCGCCCTGGCCGTGGCCGAGGGCGGCGGGCTGCCGTTCCTGGCCCTGGCCCTGATGACCGGCGACGAGGTCCGCCGGCTGCTGACGGAGACGTCGGAGCTCCTCGGTGCCCTGCCGTGGGGCGTCGGGATCCTCGGTTTCACCCCGCCCGAGGTGCGGGAGGCCCAGCTGGCGGTGGTGCACGAGGTCCGCCCGCCCTACGCCCTCATCGCCGGTGGCCGGCCGTCGCAGGCGGCGCCCCTGGAGGCGGCCGGCATCGCCACCTACCTGCACGTACCCTCGCCCGGCCTCCTCGACCGCTTCCTGCGGGAGGGTGCCAGACGGTTCGTGTTCGAGGGCTTCGAGTGCGGCGGCCACGTCGGGCCGAGGGCGAGCTTTCCCCTGTGGGACACCCAGATCGACCGGCTCTTGGCGGTGCCCGACGCGATGCCGAGCCTCCATATCCTGTTCGCGGGCGGTATCGGCGACGAGCGGTCGGCGGCCATGGTGGCGGCCGCGGCCGCGCCCCTGTCGGCCGCGGGCGCCGAGGTGGGCGTCCTCATGGGGACGGCCTACCTGTTCACCGAGGAGGCGGTGGCGGCGGGTGCCATCCTCCCCGGCTTCCAGCAGGCGGCGGTCGAGTGCCGGGACACCGTCCTCCTGGAGACCTCGCCCGGCCATGCCACCCGCTGCGCCCCCACCCCCTACGTGGAGGCGTTCGACGAGGCCCGCCGGCGGCTGGCGGCCGCGGGGGCATCGCAGCAGGAGATGTGGGCCGAACTGGAGCAGCTCAATCTGGGCCGGCTGCGGATCGCGTCCAAGGGCCTCAAGCGCGAGGGCGCGCCTGACAACCGTCGACGACGACGAGCAGCAGCGGGACGGGATGTACATGATCGGGCAGGTGGCGGCCCTGCGGCACGACGTCACGACCATCGCCGACCTGCACGCCCAGGTCACCACGGGGGCGGCCGCCTTCCTCGCCGACCGGGTGTCGGCGCTCGGCTTGGGGGAGGACGACCAAGACGCCCAGCCCGTCGCCCGGCCCCTCGACGTCGCCATCGTGGGCATGGCCTGCATCTACCCGGGCGCCCCCGACGTGGCCGCTTTCTGGGCCAACGTGGTGTCCGGCGTCGACTCCGTCACCGAGGTCCCTGCCACCCGGTGGGACACCGATCTCTACTACGACAAGGACTCGTTCAAGGACCCCCGGGGCCGGACACCCTCGAAGTGGGGCGGGTTCATCCCCGAGGTCCCCTTCGACGCCCTCGCCTACGGCATCCCCCCGTCGTCACTGGTCGGCATCGAGCCGGTGCAACTGCTCGCCCTCGAGGTGGCGGCCCGGGCCTTGGCCGACGCCGGCTACGGGAGCGGCCGTCCGTTCCGCCGCGACCGCACGTCGGTGATCTTCGGGGCCGAGGCCGGCACCGACCTGGCCTCCGCCTACAACCTGCGCTCCGCCTTCCCCGCCTACTTCGGCGAGCTGCCGGCCGCCCTCGACGACCACCTGCCCAAGCTCACCGAGGACTCCTTCCCCGGCGTGCTGGGCAACGTCATCGCCGGCCGCATCGCCAACCGCCTCGACCTCGGTGGGGTCAACTACACCGTCGACGCCGCCTGCGCCGCCTCCCTGGCCGCCCTTGACATCGCTTGCAAGGAGCTGCGCGCCGGCACCAGCGACATGGTCCTGTGCGGTGCCGGCGACCTGCACAACGGCGTCCACGACTACCTGATGTTCGCCTCGGTGCACGCCCTGTCCCCCAGTGGGCGGTGCGCAACCTTCGACGGCGAGGCCGACGGGATCGCCCTGGGCGAGGGCGTGGCCTGCGTCGTCCTCAAGCGGCTGGAGGACGCCGAGCGCGACGGCGACCGGGTCTACGCCGTGATCAAGGCGGTGGCCGGGTCGAGCGACGGCAAGTCGCTGGGGCTCACCGCTCCCCGCCGGGAGGGGCAGCAGGCGGCGCTGGCGCGGGCCTACCGGATGGCGGGGGTGTCCCCGGCGCAGGTGGGGCTGGTCGAGGCCCACGGCACCGGCACCGTCGTCGGCGACCGCACCGAGCTGGCCGCCCTGACCGAGATGTTCGTGGATGCGGGCGCCTCGCCCGGCGCCGCCGTGCTCGGGTCGGTGAAGTCGCAGGTCGGCCATACCAAGTGCGCCGCCGGCCTGGCCGGGCTGATCAAGACCGCCCTGGCCCTGCACACCGGGGTCCGTCCGGGGACGCTGCACCTCACCGAGCCCAACCCCTACTGGGACTCGGCGACCAGCCCCTTCATGTTCTCGCCCGGCGCCCGCCCGTGGACGGCGGAGCCCGGCGAGCGGTTCGCGGGGGTGAGCGCGTTCGGGTTCGGCGGGACCAACTTCCACGCCGTCCTCGGTGGCTACGACGGCGCCGCCGAGCCGGCCCACGGTTTGGACGAGTGGCCGGCGGAGCTGTTCCTGTTCCGGGGCCGGGGGGTCCTCGACCGGCTGGCCGAGCTGATGGCCGCCAACGACAGGGCGGGACGGCCCTGGACGTTGCGCGACCTGGCCGCCACCGTCGCCCTCCTGGCCTCCGGGGCAGGGTCGTCCGGGGCAGGGTCCTCCGCCATCGTGGCCGACGACCTCGACGACCTGGCCGCCAAAGTCGACTGCCTGCGGGCCGGCACCTCGGGGGCCGGGGTCTTCGTCGGGACGGGCGACGCCGCCGACGCCGCCGACCCGGGCCAGGTGGCGTTCCTCTTCCCGGGCCAGGGCAGCCAGCGCCCGGGGATGCTGGCCGACCTGTTCGTGGCCTTCCCCCGCCTCCAACGGCTGCTGCGCCTGGCCGACGGGCGGTACGCGCCGGTGATGTTCCCGCCCCTCGCCTTCACCAAGGACGACAAAGCGGCCCAGCAGGCGGCCATCACCGACACCCGGTCGGCCCAGCCCACCCTGGGGATAGCGGGCCTGGCCGTGCACCAGGTGCTGGCATCGGTGGGGGTGCGCCCCGACCTGGCTGCCGGCCACAGCTACGGCGAGCTGGTGGCCCTGGCCGCGGCCGGCGCCATCGCCACCGACGACCTGCTGCCACTCAGCGCGGCCCGGGCCGCGGCCGTGCTCGAGGCGGCGGGTGACGACCCTGGCGGCATGATGGCGGTGGCGGCGTCGGCCGCCGACGTGGCTCGAGCGGTGGCCGGAGTCGACGACCTCGTCGTCGCCAACCACAATTCGCCTCTGCAGACGGTGGTCTCGGGGACGGAGCCGGCCCTGGCCGAGGCCCTCTCCCGGCTGGCGACGGCCGGCCTGCCGTCGAAGCGGATCCCGGTGGCGTGCGCCTTCCACAGCCCGGTGGTGGCGGGGGCGGCGGAGACGTTCGCAGCGGTGCTGGCCGGGGTCAACGTGGCCGAGCCCACCTTCCCGGTGTGGTCGAACACCACCGCCGCCGTGCACCAGGGCGACCTCCGGGCCGCCCTCGCCCGCCACCTGGCCAACCCGGTGCGGTTCGTCGACGAGGTCGAGGCCATGTACGCCGCCGGCGCCCGGGCGTTCGTGGAGTCCGGCCCGGGCGGCGTCCTGACCAAGCTGGTCGGCGCCATCCTCGGCGACCGGCCCCACACCGCCGTCGCCTGCGACCTCCCCGGCGACCACGGGATCCGCCGCCTGCTGCTGGCCCTGGCCGAGCTGGCGACGGCCGGCGTGGCGGTCGACGTCGAGCCCCTGTTCGCCGGCCGGGCCCGCCCGGTCGATATCGCCTCGGTGCCGGCCCGGCCGGGATGGCTGGTCGACGGCCACCTCGTCCGCCGGGCGGACGGCCAGCCCCTAGTGGGCGGCCTGCTGCCGGCCACCCGTCTGTCCCTCCCGGCCCCGGCGGCCGCGGCCGCACCGGCGGCGGCCGAGCGGGACGCCACTGTGCTGCAGTTCCTCCAGTCCACCCGCGACCTGGTGACCGCCCAGCGGGACGTGATGCTCGCCTACCTGGGCGCGAACCCGGCCCCGGCCTCGTCGCCGATCCTGGTCCCGGCCCTGGAGACGGTCGCCGTCGCCGCGCCCGCCGCCGTCGCCGCGCCCGCCGCCGTCGTCGACCTGACCACGGTCGTGCTCGACATCGTCAGCGCCCGCACCGGCTACCCCCGCGACATGCTCGACCCCCACCTCGACCTGGAAGCCGACCTGTCCATCGGGTCGATCAAGCGCACGGAGATGATCGGCGAGCTGGCCGACCGCCTGGGCCTTGGTGGCCTCGGCGCCCCTGGATCATTTGGCGTCGACGAGAGCGTGATCGAGGACCTGGCCCGCATCAAGACCATCGCCGGCATCGTCGCCTGGCTGGAGGACCACCTCGGCGCCGTCGAACTGGTGACGCAATCGGGGGTCCTGGCCACCAACTCCGTCACCAGTTCGAGCGGGCCGACGATGCGCCGGTACCTGGTCGAACTGGACGAGATCGCCCACCCGTTGCCCGCACCCCTGTCGTTCGCCGGGCGGCGGTTCGTGGTGGTCGAGGACGGGCGGGGCATCGGCCTCGAGCTGGCCGACCTCCTGGAGCAGCGGGGCGCTTCCGTACTCAGCACCGATGCCATCGATTCCCTTGGGCTGGACGCCCTCGACTCCGACCACGAGGTCGTCCACCTGGCTGCCCTCCGCCCTGGCGCCGAGCCCATCCTCCCGGCCGCCTTCGCCGGCATCCGCCGAGCGCTGCTGGCCGGTACGCCCACGCTCCTCCTCGCCACCGGCTCGGCCGGCACCTTCGGCCACCGCTGGTCGGGCGAGGAGGCCACCGATCCCACGCCCGGCGCCGGCGTCCGGGGGCTGGCCCGCACCATCGCCCGGGAGTTCCCCGACGTGCTGGTGCGGGCGGTCGACGTCGACACCAAGGAGGCGCCCCAGAAGGTGGCCCGCCACCTCCTCGACGAGCTCGCCACCCGGGACGCACCGACCGTCGTGGGCTACACCAACGGCACCCGCTCGACCCTCACCGTGGTCGAGGCTTCGGTGGCGACCCCGGCCACCGAGTTTGGCCTCGACCTCGGCGCCGACGCCGTCGTCCTGCTCACCGGCGGGGCGCGGGGGATCACCGCCAAGGCGGCCATCGCCATCGCCGCCGCCACCGGCTGCCGCGTCGAGCTGCTCGGCCGCACCCCTCCGCCGTCCGGGCCGAGAGCGCCGCCACCGCCCACGCCGACGACGAGATCGGGCTGCGCCACGCCATCATCGAGTCGGGCATCCGCAAGCCGGCCGAGGTGGAGACGACGGTTCGCCGCATCCTGGCCGAGCGGGAGGTGCGGGCCACCCTGGCCGCCCTCGACGGCCAGGCCGCGTCCGTTCGCTACCACGTGGCCGACGTCCGCCAGCCGGCGGCGGTGCGAGCGGTCGTCGACGACGTCTACGCCCGCCACGGCCGCCTCGACGGCGTCGTCCACGGGGCCGGTGTGTGCGAGGACGGGCTGGTGGCGGGCAAGTCCCCCGAGTCCTTCGCCCGGGTGTTCGAGACCAAGGTGGCGGGCGCTTCCGCCCTGGTCGACGCCCTGCGGCCCTCGGGCCTGCGCTTCCTCGCCCTGTTCGGCAGCGTCTCCGGGGTCTACGGCAACCGGGGTCAGGCCGACTACGCCGCCGCCAACGACGCCCTCGACACCCTGGCCCGGGTGTGGCGCCACCGGCTGGGCGGCACCCGGGTCGTCAGCGTCGACTGGGGCCCGTGGTCGGCGGCCGGCGGCGGGATGGTCACCCCGACGTTGGAGGCGGAGTACGCCCGTCGGGGGCTCACCACCATCGACCCCGACGAGGGCGTGGCCGCCCTCCTGGCCGAGCTGGCGGCCGGTGCCGGCGGGCCGGCTCAGGTCATGTACACCACGGTGCTCGGCCTGGAAGGCTCCGATGGCTAGGACCGACGTGGCCATCGTCGGCATGGGCGCCGTGTTCCCCGGGGCGGGCGACGTGGCCACCTTCTGGCGCAACGTGTGCGACGGGGTGGACGCCATCACCGAGGTCCCGCCGTCGAGATGGGACCCCGACGTCTACTTCGACCCCACTGCACTCAACGGCCATTCCGCCAGTGACCGCTTCTACTGCCGGCGGGGCGGCTTCGTCGACGGCCTGGTCGACTTCGACCCCGCCTCCTTCGGCGTCATGCCCACCGCGGTGGCGGGCACCGAGCCCGACCAGCTGTTGGCCCTGCGCACCGCGGCCGAGGCCATCGCCGACGTCGGCGGTATCGACCGCCTGCCCGACCGCAGCCGCATCGGCGTGATCATCGGCCGGGGCGGCTACATCACGCCGGCAAGTGCCCGCATGGACCAGCGGGTGCGGACCAGCCACCAGGTGCTGTCCCTGCTGCGGGAGCTGGTCCCGGGCATCACCGCCCGCCAGCTGGACGCGGTGCGCACCGCCTTCGACGACCAACTGGCGCCGGCCAGCGCGGAGTCGGCCATCGGCTTGGTGCCCAACTTCGCCGCCTCCCGGGTGGCCAACCGCTTCGACTTCCGGGGACCGGCCTACACCGTCGATGCCGCCTGCGCCTCGTCGCTGGTCGCAGTCGACCACGCGGTGCGGGAGCTGGCCTCGGGCCGGTGCGACGCGGTGCTGGCGGGGGCGGTCCACCACTGTCACGTGGCCACCCTGTGGAGCGTCTTCACCCAGCTCAAGGCGCTCAGCCCGAGCCAGGCCATCCGACCCTTCGACCGCCGGGCCGACGGCACCCTGATGTCGGAGGGCACCGGCATCGTCGTCCTCAAGCGGCTGGCCGACGCCGAGCGGGCCGGCGATCGGGTCTACGCCGTCATCCGGGGGACGGGTGTGGCCAGCGACGGCCGGGCGTCCAGCCTCATGAGCCCGTTGTCGGACGGACAGGTGCTGGCCGTCGAGCAGGCGTGGCGGGAAGCCGGCCTCGACCCCACTGCCGCCGACGCCATCGGGCTGCTCGAGGCCCACGGCACCGCCACCCCCACCGGCGACCAGGTCGAGCTGGAGACGGTGGCCCGGGCCTTCGGGGGCGGGCCCGGGGGGGCGACCTGGCCGGCCTGGGGACGGTGAAGTCCAACATCGGCCACGCCATGCCGGCTGCGGGCATCGCCGGGCTGATCAAGGCCGCCCTGGCCGTCCACCACGGCATCCTCCCGCCGACGCTGCACGTGGAAGAGCCCCACCCGGCGCTGGCGAGCACCCGGTTCCGCCCGGTGACGGAGCGGGAGTCGTGGGCGCGACCGTCGGCGACCACACCTCGACGGGCGGCGGTGAACGCCTTCGGGTTCGGAGGGATCAACGCCCACGTGGTGCTGGAGGAGGCGCCCGGCTGGCACTCCGCCGGTACCGGCCGGACCGTCCGGGTGACGGAGCCGGCAGGGGAGCGGGTCCTCCTGCTGTCGGCGGCCACGACCGAGGAGCTCTCTCACCGTCTGGCGGCCTCGGACGAGGAGCTACTGGCCACCGCTGCGACAATGGCGGTGCCGACGACCGGTTCGGTTCGTCTGGCGGTCGTCGAACCGACCACTCGCACATTGGCGCTTGCCCGCAAGGTCGTCGCCCGAGGCACCCCCTGGCGGGGACGGAGCGACCTCTGGTTCACCGCCGACCCCCTTCTCGTCGATACGACGAAAAAAATTGCCTTCCTCTTCCCCGGTTTCGAGCCTGAGTTCGAGCCGCGGGTCGACGATGTGGCCGACCACTTCGGTGTGGCCCGGCCCACCCTCTCCGGCGGCGACGAGCTCGTCGAGCGCTCACTCGACATCATCGCCGTCGGACGCCTTCTCGCCGATGCTCTCGGTCGCATCGGCGTGACGCCCGACGTCATGGCCGGCCACAGCCTGGGGGAGTGGACGGCCATGATCGCGTCGGGTCTCTACGACCGAGCGTCGATCGACGCCTTCGTGGCGTCGCTCCGTCCCGGCGTGGTCGAGGTGCCCGACCTCGTCTACGCCGCCCTGGGGTGTGGCGCCGACCGGGCGTCGGCCGCCCTCGTCGGGCTCGACGACATCGCCGTCTCCCACGACAACTGCCCCCACCAGTCGGTGATCTGCGGGTCCCGGCGGTCGGTGGCGATTGCCGTCGACCGGCTGCGCGCCGACCAGGTCATGGCCCAGCCCATGCCCTTCCAATCCGGCTTCCACTCACCGATGCTCGCCCCCTACCTGGCACCGGTGCGGGCCTCCTTCGACCGGCTGCCGATCCACCGGCCGTCCGTGCCGGTGTGGTCGGCCACGACTGTCAGCCCCTTCCCCGACGACCCCGCCGCCGTCCGCGACCTGGTCATCCGCCACCTCCTCGAGCCGGTGCGCTTCGGTCCCCTCACCCGCTGCCTGCACGACGACGGCGTGCGGGCCTTCGTCCAGGTGGGTCCGGGCAGCCTGCCCGGCTTCGTCGACGACACCCTCAAGGACGAGCGCTACCTGGCGGTCACGGCCAACGTCGCCGCCCGGTCGGGCATGGCCCAGCTACGGCGGGTGGCGGCCGCGCTGTGGACCGACGGCCGCGACGTCCTGTGGGACCGCCTGTCGCCGGCCGGTGCCCGGATCGCCACCACGCCGGCCCGTTCCCGAACGACCGTCCGTCTCGACCTGGGCACGCCCCTGGTTCGCCTCAACGGCTCCGCTCCCCGCATCACGGCCATCGGCTCCGACGGCCCGATGATCGAGGCCGACGGAAACCCGGTCCTGGCCGAGCTGGGCGTGGCCCTGCAGGAGGCCACCGAGTCGGCCCGCCGGATCGTGAGCGCCTGGCAGGCGGCGGCCCCGATCACGACGCCGGTCGTCCCCCGCCGGTCCTCCGTCGAGCGGACCTTCTCCCTCGCCGACCTCCCGTACGTCCGCGACCACTGCCTGCTCCACCAGCCGGAGGACTGGGCCGACGACTCCGATCGGTTCCCGGTCGTGCCCCTCACCACCCTCCTCGAGCTGATGGCCGACGCCGCCCGGGCCCTCGTTCCTGGCCGGGTCGTGATCGGCTTCGAGCAGGTCCGGGCCATGCGGTGGCTGGTGGTGGCGCCCCCCACGACCACCACCGTGACCGCGGTCGAAGACATGCCCGACCTGGTCAAGGTGTCCATCGAGGGCTACTCGAGCGGCGTTGTCCTCCTGGCCGACCGGTTCCCGACCGCCGCCACCGTCGCCGACGGCCGGCCCCTGACCAACGAGCGCACCCCGCCGGTGACCGCGGCCCAGCTGTACGACGACCGGTGGATGTTCCACGGCCCGCAGTTCGCCGGCGTCACCGAGGTGACCGCCTTCGCTGACGACGGGATCCGCGGCGTGCTCCGCCCCCTCCCCGCTCCCGGCGCCCTGCTCGACAGCGCCGGCCAGCTCATCGGCCACTGGATGCAGGTCGGGGTGGAGGCGGACCGGACGGTGTTCCCCGTCTCGGTCGACGCCATCCGCCTCTACGGCCCGCAGCCGCCGGCCACCGACGACGTCGCCTGCACGGCCCGGATCACGGAGCTCACCGAGACCGGCATGCGGTCCGACGCCACCCTTCGTACCCACGACGGCGACGTCTGGTGCCAGATCGATGGTTGGGCGACGAGGCGCTTCGCCACCGACGAGTTGATCTGGGCTGTCAAGTTCGGGCCCGAAGTCGCTGGGGTTGGCGAGTCCCAGCTGGGTGTGTGGTGCCTGGTCCGTGAGCGCTGGCCAGGCACCGCCTCCCGTGAATTGATGATGCGGCGGTACCTCAACGCCGCCGAGCGGGCGGAGTACGAGTCCCTCAACGCCCGCCGCCAGCGTCAGTGGCTGCTCGGGCGGATCGCGGCCAAGGACGCCGTCCGCCAGTGGCTGTGGCAGCACGGGCACGGCCCCGTGTTCCCGTGCGAGATCACCGTTTCCAACGACCCCACCGGCCAGCCCCGGGTGACCGGCCCGTCCGGTACCGACCACGGCCTGCACCTGTCGATCGCCCACAGCGGCGACTACGGCGCGGCCATGGTGTCGCCCGACGGTCCCGTCGGCATCGACGTGGAGGCGGTCGACGACCGGGCCCTCGACACCGAGCGCATCGGCTTCACCGTCGACGAACACCGCCTGCTCGACGAGGAAACCGCCGATGCCCATTCCCGCACCACCGCCCTCGTCCGCTTCTGGGCGGCCAAGGAGGCGGTGGCCAAGGCCCGGGGCACCGGGTTCCTCGGCAACCCCCGCAACTTCGAAGTGACCGGCAAGACCGGCGACGTGCTCGACATCGTCACCGACGGCAGCCGTTACCAGGCAACGACCCAGCTCATCGACGGTCCAACGGCCACCTATGCGGTGGCGTGGACGACCCCAGTTCCAACGGAGGCCCCCCGGATGATGAAGACCGAAAGATGAAGACGGAATGACGACGATCACAGAGGACACGATCCTCGAGGAGGTGGTGGGCATCCTCGTCGAGGTCATCGGCGAGGACTTCCTCCTCGACGTCGAGGTCACGTCGGAGACCAGCTTCAACGACGACTTGGCGGTCGAGAGCATCGAGTTCGTCGCCCTGGCCGAGAAGCTCAGGGAGCGGTACGGCGAGAGGGTCGACTTCGTCGCCTTCGTGGGCGAGATGGACCTGGAGGAGATCGTATCGATGACCGTCGGCCGCCTCGTCACCCACATCCACGAGTGCATCAACGAGAGCGGGGGAGAACACCATGGCTGACGTCGTCGCCAACGGGGTCAGGTTCCACGTGCAGCGGCTGGTGCCCAAGCACGCCATCCCCCGGACGACCGTGGTCTTCGTCCACGGGCTGATCATCGACAACCTGTCGAGCTTCTACTACACGCTCGCGGGACCGATCATGGACGCCGGCGCGGAGGCGTTCCTGTACGACCTGCGGGGCCACGGGCGCTCGGAGCGGCCGGCCACCGGGTACGGCCCCGACGACAGCGTGGCCGACCTGGCCGCCCTCCTCGACGCCTGCGGCATCGACCACCCCGTCTACATCCTGGGCAACTCCTACGGGGCGGTGGTGGCCGCCCGCATGGCCATGACCCACCCCGACCGGGTGGCCGGGATCATCCTGGTGGAAGGTCACTACGCCACCGTCGGCGGGTCCTCGTGGGAGGAGGACATGGCCAACACCCTCACCGCCGGCGCCATGCGCCTGGAGCGGGACGAGCTGCCGGCGCAGGCGTTCAAGCTCAGCCAGCGCAAGTTCGTGAAGTTCCTGCGGACTTCGGACTCCCTGCTCAACGGCACCAGCATCATCACCGATCTGGCGTGCGGCCGGTCGATCCAGCCGGACCAGCTGCGTACCATCGAGTGCCCGGTGCTGGCCGTCTACGGGGAGGCGTCGGAGCTGATCGGAGCGGCCGACATCCTCACGGCCAACGTGGACGACCTCACCCTCGAGATCTACCCGGGCCTGGCCCACACCGTCCTGGCCGAGGCCACCGACGACCTGCGGGCGTCGGCCGTGAGGTGGCTGGGGGACCAGTGGGCCGATCGCCACGACCAGCTGGCCCTGGTCGCCGCCGGGTGAGCGAGCCGAAGGTGAGCGAACAAATGAACAGAGCGTCCCGCTCAGCGGGGCGGCCACCGAAGGTGGCAACCCGATGAGCAAGTACCTGTTCGTGGTGCCGCCGCTGGTGGGCCACATCAACCCCACCCTGGCCGTCGCCGAGCAGTTGGCCGGGCGGGGGCACGAGGTGGCGTGGGCCGGCCACGAGGGCGCGTTGGGGTCGTTGCTGGTCGCCGGCTCCCGCGTCTACCGGGCCTCGGACGACGTCCTCGACGCCCGCCTGGTCGACATCCGCTCGTCATGGCAGGAGATCCAGGGCGTGGCCGCGCTCAAGTTCTTCTGGGAGCAGTTCGTGGTCCCCCTCGGGCGAGCCATGCTGCCCGGCGTCGACCGGGCCATCGCCGACTTCCGGCCCGACGTGGTCATCGCCGACCAGCAGGCCATCGCCGGCCCGGTCGCCGCCCTGCGGGCGGGGCTGCCGTGGGTGACGTCGGCCACCACGCCCGCCGAGCTTCCCCGTCCCCTGCGCGACCTGCCCAAGGTGGAGGCGTGGGTGCTCGACCTGCTGGACGAGTTCCAGCGCGACGCCGGCATCGCGGAGCCGGTCGACCTGCGCTTCTCCGACCGGCTGGTGCTCTGCTTCACGGTGGCCGAGCTGATCGGGCGCGACGTCGCCTTCCCCGGCCACTACGTCTTCACCGGTCCGGCCATGACCGCCCGCCCGCCATCGCCCGACTTCCCGTGGGAGCGCCTCGACGGCGACCGCCCGCGGGTCCTGGTGTCCCTCGGCAGCCTCAACGCGGAGGCGGGCAAGCGCTTCTTCGGGATCGCCTCCGAGGCTCTGGGTGACCTGGTGCAGCTGATCATGGTGGCACCCGAGGGGACAGTCGACCGGCCGCCGGTGGGGTCGATCGTGGTCGAGTGGGTGCCCCAGCTCGAGCTGCTGCCCTACATGGACGCGGTGGTGTCCCACGCCGGGAGCAACACCGTGGCCGAGGCCCTCGCCCACGGCTTGCCGCAGGTGGTGGCCCCCATCCGGGACGGCCAGCCGGTGGTGGCCCAGCACCTGGAGGCGACGGGCGCGGCCATCCGGGTCCGCTTCGCCCGGTTGCGGACGGAGGAACTGCGCACGGCAGTGCGCGCCGTGCTGGACAACCCGTCCTACCGGTGCTCGGCCGAGCGGCTGCAGCGGTCGTTCGCGGCCGCGGGCGGGGCGTCGGCCGCGGCCGACCACCTGGAGAGGCTGGTGGCGTGACCACGACCGAGCCGTCCACCGCCACCGCCGCCGAGCCCGAGCCGACCACCGACGTCGCCCTCCAGTCCGACGCCGAGCCCGAGCTCCGCCTCACCGCCTACCTCTACGAGCAGGTCTTCGGGCACAAGGCCACGCTCGTCACGTCGGCCCCGGGGGCGCTGACCCTCTTCGGCGTCCCCGGGGACCGTTTCGCGCTGGCGATCCCGTTGAAGTGGGGCGCGACGGTGGCCGCCGCCCCTCGTGACGACGACCTGGTCGACCTACGGTCGGGGAGCCAGGCGGGCAAGGAGCTGACCTGTCCGCTGTCGGCGCTCACCGACCTGCCTCAGTGGGCGGTGCGGCCGCTGGCCACGGTGCGGAGCGTGGCCGAAGCCGGCCACGTCCTGGGCGGGATGTCCCTGCTGGTGGGGACGGCCCTCCCGGAAGGGGCGGGGATGCAGTCCGACGTGGGGCTGACGTCCGTCGTCGCGGCCGCCCTCGTCGGGCTCTTCGACGCTGACCTGACCCTGGGCCAACGGTCCGCGCTGGGCGACCTGCCCGCGCAGATGGCCTCGCTGACCTGCCCTGACGACATGGCGGTGCTGGTCGACACGTCGCTGATGACGGCGGAGCTGGTCCCCTTCGACCTGGTGGCGGCCGACCTGCGGCTGATGATCATCGACCTGGGCGAGATCGTCGAGAGCGAGCCGTCGGGGAACGGTGAGCTGGCCGTGGCTGCCGTCGAGGTCCTCCGGCGGGGGGACGTGGCCGGGTTGGGGACGCTGTTCGGCCAGGCCACGTCGCTGGCCGGCGACGAGGTGGCGTTCGCGGTCGCCAAGGCCGCCTGCGGCGCGGGCGCGCTGGGTGCGGGAACGCTGCCCGGCGGGTGTTTGATGGCCCTGGTGCCGGTCGACCGCCTCAGCCCGGTACGGGCCGCGGTCACCGCCAGCTGGCCGGGGGAACGGGTGCCCAAGTTCCTGACCGCGGTGTCGTCCCGCGGCGGTCGCCCGCTACGGACTATCTGAAATCAGCCGGCGGCGACGGCGCCGCCGGGCTTAGCCGGTCGTGATCGTCGAAGGAGTGTGTGACGACAACGACGGTGAAGGTCCGCCCGGTCGCATCGCTAGCGGCTCCGGCGGCGCTTCGCCGGTGATCAAGGCGAGCGCTGCCGGCACGAATCTGTTCCACAAGGTCTTGTGCGGGTCCGGCGCTCCTCGCGTCGAGGGAGTGCCGGTGAGCTGCTCGTCGGGCCCTTGACAACCGTCTGACACCGCGCTGAGGTCTTGTGGCTTGGGAGGAGGCGGGCCTTTGAGGGGACGGATGCTGTCGGGCGGCAACGGGCGGGTCGGCGCTCTGACCTGCCTGGCCACGGTCCTCTGTGCTCTCGGGGCCATCCTCGTCCCGACGCCGGCAGCCGCCGCCACTATCGACGTCTCCTGCGACAGCGGGCCCGTCGGCCTCATCAACGCCATCGCCACCGCCAACGCCATCGCGGGGGCCGACAGCATCAACCTTGAGACGGGCTGCGTCTATTCGTTCGGCGCCTCGAACATGACCAACGACGCCACGCCCACCCGCTTCAACTGGTACGGCCCCAGCGCCCTGCCCGCCGTCGCCAGTGACATCACCATCGAGGGCAACGGGGCCGTCATCGAGCGCTCGTCGTCGGCCACCACCAACTTCCGCATGGTCTACGTCGGCGCCTCGGCCGCCACCGGCTTCCACGGCCCGGGGCCGGGCGCCCTGACCCTGCGCAACCTCACGGTGCGCAACTTCGTGGCCAAAGGCGGCAACGGGCGATCTGGCGGCGGAGGCGGCGCCGGCTTGGGCGGCGCCATCTTCAACCAGGGCACCCTCTCCACCGACCGGGTGACGTTCAGCGCCAACACCGCCCAGGGCGGCACCAGCACGACCGACGCCGGAGGCGGAGGCGGCGGCATCGGCACGGATGCGCCGAGTGGGAACGGCGGCGGCTTCGGCCCCGGCACCTTCGGAGGCTCGGCGGGCGGCAGTGGGGGCGCGAGCGGGGGCGGGGGCGGCGGCTTGGCGGCAGCCGCGAATGGTGCGAGCGGAACGAATACTTTTGGAGGCGCGGGCGGCGGTTCGTCGACAGGAACCGGTGGAAACGGTGGCGTCGACAGCGGCGCTCCCTCGCCGGGCGGCGATGGCGCCGGCGGTGGCGGATGGGGCAGCGGCTCCGGAGGAGGTGCCGGCGGGGGGTTCGGGCAGGGCGGCGTGATCGGCACCGGTGGGGGCGGCGGCGGAGTCGGTGGCGGCGGAGCGGCGGGTACAGGCAGGTCGGGCGGCGGCGGCGGCTTCGGCGCCGGCGGCGGCCGTTCCACGAACGTCGCGGGTGCCGGCGGAGGGTTCGGGGCGGGCGGTGGCGGCGGCGGGTCCGGCTCCTCGGGCGGCCCCCCCGGGTTCGGCGGTGGCGTTGGCGGCAGCGGCGGCGGTGGCGGCGGGGGCGGTGCCGGCTTGGGCGGCGCCGTGTTCAACCACCACGGCACGCTGGTCATGGTGAACGCGACGCTGTCCGCCAACACGGCGATGGGTGGCTTGGGTGGCGGCGCTGGCGGCGGGGCCGGCGGCAACGGCAACGGGCTCGGCGGGGCGATCTTCAACCTCAACGGCTCGGTGACATTGACCAACTCCACCGTGGCGGCCAACACGACGGCCGTCGGCCTAGGCGTCGGCGGCGGCGGCATCTTCAACACCGTCTACGACAAGTCCACCGCCCGCACCGCGTCGGTCACCCTGGTGAACACGATCGTCGCCGACAGCACCGGCGGGCCCGCCGACCTGGTGGCCAACAAGCCTGCCACCGTGGCTGGAGGAGGCACGAACCTGGGCAGCGCGCCGGTCGACGCCACCGCGTCCAACCTGATCGAGCTCCCAGCGACCCGCGGGGCAGCCACCATCAGCGGCACCCCGATCGCCGCCGACCCCAAGCTCGGGCCCTGGTGTTCAGCCGCGGGCTGGGAATGGCGACCGTGACACCGACGGCCACCAGTCCGGCGTTCAACGCCGGCCAGGCCACCGGTTGCCCGGGAGGCGACGAGCGCGACGTGACCCGCCCCCAGGGCGCGGCCTGCGACATGGGGGCGGTCGAACGCGATGTGACCGTGCCAGCCTGCAGCTACGCGATCCTGAACGGCCCCCGGCGCATCACCTTCAACGTGAGCGACGCCCTCACCGGTCTGGCCTCCATTGCCGTCCCCACCGCCGAGAACATCGACCCGGTGAGCCCGCCCTCCTTCACCGCCGGCACCACGGCCAACCAGACCTTCACCGTCTTCAAGACCAACCCGTCCCTGCCCGCCCGCGTCGCCGTCGTGCTCACCGACGTCGACGGCAACCAGTCCTCATGCATCTGACGCAGCCGAAAGGGGAGACGTGCAAATGAGACAGCGACGTGCGGTGGCGGGGTTGGCGCCAGTGCTGGTGGCGCTGGCCGGCGGTGTGGTCGGAACGCAGTCGGCGGCAGCCGCCACGATCGATGTCTCCTGCGCCAGCGGGCCTGTCGGCCTCATCAACGCCATCGCCACCGCCAACGCCACCCCCGCGGTGGCCGACACCATCAACCTCCAGACGGGCTGCGTCTATACGTTCACCGCATCGAACATGACCGGCGACGCCACGCCCACCCGCTTCAACTGGTACGGGCCCAGCGCCCTGCCCCAGATCGCCAGTGACATCACCATCGAGGGCAACGGGGCCGTCATCGAGCGCTCGACGTCGGCGAACACCACCAGCTTCCGCATGGTCTACGTGGGCGCCTCGGCCGCTACCGGCTTCCACGGCCCCGGGCCGGGCATCCTCACCCTGCACAACCTCACCGTCCGGAACTTCGTGGCCAAGGGCGGCAACGGCGGCATAGGCGGCGGGGGTGGCGGGGGCATGGGCGGGGCCATCTTCAACCAGGGCACCCTCACCACCGATCGGGTCACGTTCAGCGCCAACACCGCCCAGGGCGGCACCAGCCAGGGGCCGGCAGTGGGTGGTGGCGGCGGCATCGGCACCGACGCGGGATCCGACGCCAACGGCGGCGGCTTCGGCCCAGGCAGCTTCGGCGGGGCCAGCGGCGGTGCCGGCGTGTCGGGTGGAGGAGGAGGGGGTGGTCTGGACCCGGAGGACCACGGCCACAATGCGGCGGCTGGTTCGCAAGGCGCCGGCGCCGGGGGCGGGCCATCCACCGGCACCGGCGGGCGGGGCGGCCGCATCGTCGTGACGTTCGGGGAGGGCGCCGGAGGCAACGGGTCCGGAGGCGGAGGTCGCGGTCGACTGGGCACGGGGGGCGCAGGCGGGGCGTTCGGGCGGGGAGGAGCCGCAGGCAGTGTTGATGCCGCCGGCGGTGGCGGCGGCGTCGGAGGCGGAGGTGGTGCGAACACCGGCGGCGCGGGGCTCGGCGGCGGCGGGGGCGTCGGCGGCGGCGGCGGCGGGTCGCTCTTTGAAAATGGTGCCATTGGGGGGTTCGGAGCAGGCGGCGGGGCCGGCGGCCGCGGATATAGCGGCGGCTTTGGAGGGTTCGGTGGCGGCGCCGGGAGCGGCGGCGCGCTGAACGTCGAGGGCTTCGGTGGGGGCGGAGGAGGGGCCGGATTGGGTGGCGCCGTCTTCAACCATCACGGGACGCTCACCATGAGGAACACCACTTTGTCGGCCAACGCCGCGGTCGGCGGCCTGGGCGGGGCGGGCACCGGTGGCGCCGGTGGCAACGGCAACGGGCTCGGCGGGGCGATCTTCAACCTCAACGGCTCGGTGACACTCATCAACTCCACCGTCGCGGCCAACACGACGGCGGTCGGCCCCGGCGTCGGGGGCGGGGGCATCTTCAACACCGTCTACGACAAGGCCACCGCCCGCACCGCGTCGGTCACTCTGGTGAACACGATCGTCGCCGACAGCACCGGCGGGCCAGCCGACCTGGTGACCAACAGACCGGCCACCGTTTCCGATGGCGGCACGAACCGGGGGACGGCGCCGGTCGACGCCACCGGTGCCAACCTGGTCGAGTCCCAGCAGATCCGCGCCGTGGACCCGACCCAGGCGCCCATCGCCGGCTCGCCGGCCGCCACCGACCCCCAGCTCGGCCCCCTGCAGTTCAACGGGGGGCTGGGGATGGCGACCATGAAGCTGGCGACCACCAGCCCGGCGGTCAACACCGGCCAGGCCAGCGGCTGTCTCCCCGGTGACGAGCGCAACGTGACCCGCCCCCAGGGCGGGGGCTGCGACATGGGGGCAGTCGAGCGCGACCTGACCGTGCCCACCTGCAGCTACTCGATCTTGAACAGTCCCCGGCGCATCGTCTTCACCGTGGCCGACGGCGCTCCGGGCCTGGCCTTGATCACCATCACCACCGGCGAGAACATCAACGCGGTGAGCCTGCCCTCCTTCACCGCCGGCACCACCGCCACCCAGACCTTCAATGTCTTCAAGACCAACCCGGCCCAGCCCGCCCGCGTCGCCGTCGTGCTCACCGACGTCGACGGCAACCAGTCCTCCTGCATCTGATTGGGGGCCGGCGGAGGAGTTGTCGTCGACCGCAGGCTCGATCGGGTCCTCGCCGGTGCCGACGATCGAGGCGACACCCTCCGACGCTTCGCCTGGCACGAGCAGGTAGTTCAAGAGGCAGGGAACGTCGTCGGCGTTGTCAGGGGTTCCTCCGTTTCCCGTTGTGGGAGGAGTACGTCGTGGGCGAGCGGCGCGTGGACAGGGAGCAGGTACTCGCCTTTCGGGCGGCGGCGCACTCGCTTGACCGCCGACGGCCTGCGACGGACCTGGCGGACGTGGTTGGCGCGTGCGGAGTGCAGGACACGCCGCCCGGGAATGCCGACCCCGTCGGCACTTGGCGCGGTGCCGCCAAGGGCAAGCGCTACGAGGTAAACGCGGCTCGCGCCCAATTCGAAGTCGTGACCGCCGGAAATCCTCGTGTCGGCTCGGCGGTCGGGTGCCGGTCAGGCCAGCTTCACGTTGGCGTTGCGGTGGAAGATGTTCTCGGGGTCGTACTGGCGCTTGACCTGCGCCAGCCGGTCGTACTTGGCCGGTCGCGGTCGATGACGGCGGCGGTAATCGACGATCGCAGGGTCTCGAGGGTGCAGCCGGTCACCCGACCGAGCCACCGGCGCCGGAGGGCGGCGCCCCTACTGGAACCGCGCCAGCCGGCCCGGCGGACGGAGGCCTCGGTGTCGACCAGTCCGTCGGTTGTCAGCACCCGACGGTGGAGATGGCGGTGCGGAGCGCGGGATCGTCGAGGGTGGCGAGGAGGCCGTCGTAGAGGTCGCAGTTGCGGGCCGGTCCGGCGGAGCGGTCTTCCACCTCGGCCTCGGGCTCCGGCTCGGCATCCTCGACCTCGGCGGCGTACGCCCAGTCGGGCGCCACATAGACGGGCACCACGTAGACGGGCGTCTCGGCCGGCGGTTCGTCGGCCGGCGGTGGCGGGGCGGTCGCGACCGGGGCCTCGGGGACGGGCGGCGCGACCGAGGGGACGGCGGTGGTCGACGTCGGTGGGGACGGGCTGGGGGCGGGCCATCCGGGGACGGAGGCGGGGGTGGCCGTGAAGGCGCCGGTGACGACCGGCCTCGCCCTGACCGGAGCCGGCGTTGCCGTCCGCAGTTCGGTGGGCGGCTTGTAGCTGAGCAGGCCGCTGAGGCCGGCGGCGGCGGCCACCGCCACCACGGAGCGTCCGACGTTGGAGCCCCGGCTCACGCCGTCACTGGCCGAGGCCGTCGGGCGACACGACCGGCCGGAGCAGCCACTGGTGGACGGCACCGTCGGGATCGACCTCGCGCCACGTCTTGGCGACGCCCGGCAGGCGGGTGAGCAGGAGCAGGCGGAGGGTGTCGTGCAGCTCGACCAGCGCCCGGCGGAGAAGGGTCCCGTCCACGAAGGCGGTGCGGCCGGGGTGGCCGAGGGTGGCCCGCACCGACTCCCAGGCGTACATGGCGCCGCTCCCGTCCTCCCGGATGCGCCGGGAGCGGCCGGGGTCGCGGGCGTCGGCCGTCTTGGGCAGGGGCGCCACGCCGGCGGCGACCACGCTCTCCTTGAACGACGGGTCGTCGCCCAGCCGGTAGACGCGGGCGAGGGGCTCGTCGCCGGGCGAGCAGGCGATGGCCGCGTAGCGCTCGATCGCCGACCACAGGAGCAGGTAGGCCGACTGCAGGCCGTAGAAGCGCTCCCACAGGGCGGGGTTGTCGCCCGGCAGGGACGGGAAGGCGGTGACGGCGTGGTCGAGGGCCGCCCGCCGGACGGCGTGCAGCCCGAAGCGGAGCAGGGGATCGGCGTCGGCCGACCACGACGTGAACCACTCGTCGGCCACCCCCCGCTCGGGGTGGCGTCCCTGGAGGACGTTGACCCGCACCGACGGGCCGGCCGCGCCGCTTTGGTCGTCGCCGGTGCGGGCGTCGGTGATGTGCCACCGGTAGTGGTGGCGGGGCTCGAAGCCGCAGACGGCGTCGTAGGCGGCCCGCTCCTGGCCGTGGGCGAAGCGGAGGACGGTGCCGTGAACGCCGGCCGTCCCCTCGGGGTCGAGGATGGGCAAGCCGTCGCGGTAGCGCAGGCCGCCGTCGGGCAGCCGGGCGGGGGCAGCGTCGGCCACCAGGGGCGCGACGATGCCGCCGTAGGCGGGCTGGTCGGGCTTGAGCAGCCCGTAGGCGAAGAGGGGCAGGTCCAGCCGGGGCGGTAACTCGAGGGTATCCGGCATCCCCGGCGATCCTACGGGCTACGTACGTGTAATTCGCGCCACGATAGGCGTCATGCAGATGCCAAAGCCTTCAGATGAGGACAAGGAGTTCTTCCGCTCGATCGTCCCCGACGATCCCCGGGTGGAGGTCAAGCCCATGTTCGGGAACCTGGGTGCGTTCGTGAACGGGAACATGTTCATGGGCCTGTTCGGCGCCGACGTGGGGGTGAAGCTCGGCGACGACGACCGAGCGGCGCTGACGGAGGCCGGCGGGGGACCGTTCGGGCCGGAGGAGCGTCCCATGGGCGGTTACGTCACCCTGCCCGCCGGGTGGCGGTCGACGCCGGCCGAGGCCGAGCCCTGGGTCGCCAGGTCGCTGGCTACGGCCGGCGCCCTGGCGCCCAAGAAGAAGAAGAAGAAGTAGGCGCGGCCCGGCCCGCCCCGGCAACTGGGGACGGTGAACCGCCCATGGTGCGGGTACGTGTCACCGGCTGGCGGAGGGCGACTCGACTTACAGGCTTGTAACTGTCGCACCGTCGCGGCAGGCTGGTGGTCCATGGGAACGGCAACTCTCGCGGACGCGGCCGAACGGCTGGCGGTGCTGCTCACCGGCGGCGGTACCGCCCTGAGCGACCCCACCAACACCGACCTCGTCTTCGACGCCGACATCGAGCCCCGGCCGCTGGCCCGGGCGGCGGCGCCCGACGAGGTGTGGGCGGTCGACGGCGGCCAGGCGCTGGTGGCCGACGCCCGCTGCCTGCAGCTCGTCGTCACCCGGGCGGCCCGGGTCCGCTTCCGCGACGGCGAGTGCGAGGAGTACGAGGGCGAGCTCCAGGCCCGGCTGGTCGGCTGCGGCGAGGAGCGGGCGGTGGCCGCCGCCCTCGGCCTCGACATCCGCCCCGACGCCGCCGTCGACCTCAACCTCCTGCGCGACCGGGAGGAGTGGGTGGCTGTCGAGCAGTGCGTGGCGGAGGCCGAGCGGGGCGCCATCGTCCTGGTCGACGGCGACCTCGTGCCCGACTGGCGCATCCCGTCCCGCTGGCTCAAGGGCCTTCTGGAGCGGGCCGCGGAGGCGGGCGTCACCCTGGTCGGCGTCACCAAGCGCTCGTCGCTCGCCCGCGGCGGCGCGCCCCTGCTCGGCCAGCTCGAACTGGAGGCGGAGGCCGCCTTCGGCCCGCGATCGATGTGGTGGACGCCCGTCGCCCGCACCCGGCCCGACGTCGATCCGATGGGCGCCGGCGCCGGCATCCAGGTGGTGGCCGCCCGTCTCGACCCCGACGCCCGGTTCGCCTTCCGGGTCGACCTCCCGGGCGACGTCGACGCCGAGCGGGTCCTGTCCGCCCTCGCCGGCCTGTCCGACGACGCCGCCTTCCCCGGCTACCCCTACCCGCTGACGGTGGCCGACCGGCTGGCTGCCTGCCCGGGATGGCTGCGCGACGAGGCGTGGCTCGAGGTCGAGGGCCACTTCGACCGGGTGGGCGTGCCCTACGACGTCCGGGAGCGGGCCTTCGCCGACCGCCACGGCCTCATGGAGCGGTTCTGATGGGTGACTCGCGGGGCCGGCTGTTCGGCAAGAACGTCCTCGAGGGGGTGTTCCGGGCCGGGCCCGACGAGGACCTGTTCCTGGGCGAGCTGCTGGTGGCGGTCGACGAGGCCACCGGCCGCCGCTACCTGTTCCGCATCGTCGACGTCACCTACGGCAGCGAGCACCGGGAGCCGGGATGGGCCGAGCGGGTGGCGGGCACCCTCCTGGCCGACGACGACCGGGGCGACGACGGCGCCCACCGCCTCTACGAGCAGTCCCGCCGCACCTACCGGGTGGCCACCTGCCGGTGCCTGGGCTACCTCACGCCCGACGGCTCGAGTTCCGCAAGCCCAAGAGCCTGCCCACCCAGTTCTCCCGGGTGGTCGCCCCCGAGCCGGCCGACTTCGCCTTCCTCCGCACCCGCATGGGCGACCTGCCCATTGGCAACCTGCGCAGCGGCGAGACGGTGGTCGACTTCGAGGTCGGCATCCCCGGCGACAGCCTGGCCACCCACGTCGGCATCTTCGCCACCACCGGCATGGGCAAGTCCAACCTCATGATGGTGCTGGCCGGCGGGGTGATGCGGGCCCAGGGCCGGTACGGGCTCCTGCTGGTCGACCCCCACGGCGAGTACCGCACCCAATTGGCCCGCCACCCGTGGGCCGGCGCGAGCGCTGCGCACCTACGCCGCCCGCAGCCTGCCCAACACGTCCACCCTGCGGGTCGGCCTGGGCGAGCTCACCGTCGACGACCTGCGCACCGCCTACGACTGGAGCCGTCCCCAGGAGGAGGCCCTCTTCGAGCTCGAGCGCCACTACTCCCGCGAGGGCGGCGAGGGCCTGTCGTGGCTGCTGGCGTTCTCGACGGTGGAGGACCTGCCCGGCTTCCGCGACGTCGAGCTCTCGTCGCGGGTGGCCCTGAACACCCTCCAGGTGGTCCACCGCCGGGCCCGGCGCATCGTGGAGCTGCCGTGCGTCGCGGCCGACGCCCACGTGTCGGTCGGCTCGGCGGTGCTGCGCGACCTGCGCGAGGGCAAGGTCGTGCTGGTCGACGTGAGCGGGCTGGGCTCCACCGAGGAGGTGCTGGTCGCCTCGTTCCTCACCCGCAAGGTGCTCGACGAGTGGTCGTCGGCCTACCTCGACCACCCCGAGGTCCACGAGCGGCTGCCGGTGGTCGCCATCGTGCTGGAGGAGGCCCAGCGGGTGCTGTCGGCCAACAAGGACAAGGAGTCCAACGTCTTCCCCCGGGTGGCGAGGGAGGGGCGGAAGTTCAAGGTCGGGCTGTGCGCCGTCACCCAGCAGCCCAAGCTCCTCGACGGCGAGCTGCTGAGCCAGTTCAACACCTTCTTCATTTTGGGTCTGGCTGACGAGAAGGACCGCACCATCCTGCGCTCGTCGTCGAAGCAGGACATCTCCGCCCTCGGTCCCGAGATCCAGACGCTCATGCCGGGGGAGTGCCTGCTGGCCAACCTCCACGCCCCGTTCGCGGTGCCGGCCAAGGTCCACCTGTGGTCGCACGTGGTGCGCGACTGCCCGCCCCCGCCCGCCCCCCGCCCGGTGGTCCCGCCCAACGTGGCCGCCCTGGTGGACTGATGACGGCCCGCCCACTGCGAACTGGTGACAGCTACCGCCCGTATGTGGCGCCAGCCGTCACCAGTTGGCGGCACCCGGCATGAAGATCGCGGCCCTGGGCGACGCCCACCTCGGGCGGTCGTACTACTCGTTCACCACGCCCGAGGGCGTCAACCAGCGCGAGCTCGACTTCGAGCTGCTCGTTCGAGGCCGCCGTCGCCCTGGCCCTGGCCCAGTCGCCCGAGCTAGTCGTGTGGCTGGGCGACATCTTCGACCACCCCCGTCCCACGTACCGCTCGTTCCGCGTCGCCCAGCGGGCGATGTCGAAGATCCGGGAGCACGGCGTCCCGCTGGTGGTGATCACCGGCAACCACGACACGCCCCGGCTGCCGGGCACGGGCAGCCCCTACTCGGCCCTGGCCGACGTGTTCACCGACGTCCACTTCGCCCACCGCCTGCGCTACGAGCGGTTCGACTTCCCCGGCCTCACCATCCACGCCGTCCCCCAGATGCTCACCGTGGCCGACACCCTCGAGGCGCTCCACACCGCCGACCTGGCCCGCAGCGGCGACCGCACCAACCTCCTGCTCACCCACCCCCGGGTGCCCCAGGTCGAACCCCGGCACGCCGACATCAACGAGATCGAGGTCGACGCCTCCGAGCTCAAGGCCGACCTCGTCCTCCTCGGCCACTACCACTTCCACACCAAGGTCGGCCCCGGCATCTGGTACGCCGGGTCCACCGACACCTTCTCCTTCGCCGACAGCCCCGACGACCCCAAGGGCATCGTCGTGCTCGACACCGACACCGGCGACTGCCGCCACGTCGCCCTCACCGGCCAGCGGCCGCTCGTCACCCTGCCCACGGTGCACGCCCTCGGGCTGTCGCCGTCCGAGGTGCAGGCGGCGGTGCTCGAGCGGGCGGCGGCGGTCCCCGACGGGGCGGTGGCCCGCCTCTACATCGAGCAGGTCGAGCCGGAGGCGTTCCACCTCCTCGACCGGGAGGCGGTGCGGGAGGCGTCGGCCCGCGCCCTCTACGTCAACCTCGAGCCCCAGTTCCGGGAGTCGGAGGGACGGGTCGAGCTGCCCGAGCTCCAGTCCCTGCCCGCCCAGTGGGGGGAGTACGTCCAGGGCCAGGACCTGGTCGGCTTCGACCGCGACCGCATCCGCACCATGGGCGACGACTACCTGGCCCGGGCCGTCGAGTCGGCCGCCGACTAGCCATGCGCATCACCCGGCTGCACCTGCGCAACTACCGGGTCTACGAGGAGCCCCTCGACCTCGAGCTCCCGCCGGGGCTGGTCGGCATCTACGGCCCCAACGGCGGCGGCAAGAGCACGATCGTGGAGTCCATCCGGTGGACCCTCTTCGGACGGTCGCGCACCGCCAACGACGAGATCCGCACCGCCGGCATCAGGTCCGACTGCGTCACCGAGGTCGAGTTCGAGCACGAGGGCCACCTCTACCTGGTGCGGCGCACGATCGCGGGGGCCGGCTCCACGGTGAAGGCCCAGGCCCACGCCGACGGCTGCCAGGTGGCGGAGGGCGTGCGCGACACCGCCCGCTACGTGCAGTCGATCCTGGGGATGGACGACGCCGCCTTCCGGGCGTCGGTCTTCGCCGAGCAGAAGCAGCTGGCCGCGTTCAGCGACCAGCCGCCGGCCGAGCGGCGCGGCTCGTCCTCCAGCTCCTCGGCATCACGCCGCTCGACGGCGCCCGCGACCTGGCCCGCAAGGACTCCCGGGACGCGCGGCCGCCACCTACGAGCGCCTGCGCGACATGCTCCCCGACCTCAACCGGGTCAAGGCCGAGCTGCAGGAGGCGGTGTCGATGGCCACCGCCCTGGAGTGGAAGGCGTCCGAGCTCGACACCGCCCTGGAGACGGCCCGGGTCCACTTCGAGGCCGCCCTGCGCACCGCCGACCGCCTGGAGGGCATCCGCCAGGAGTACGACCGGCTGGTCGCCGAGGGCCGAGGCGGTGCGGGCCGAGTACAACCGGGCGGCGGCGGCCGCGGCCAAGCTGGCCGACGAGCTGGCCGCCCTGGAGGCGGCGGCCGGCCGGCTGGCGTCGCTGCAGGCCGAGGCCGAGGGGTGGCGCGACGCCGAGGCCCGCCTGCGCCGGGTGGAGGCGGTGGTGGCGGCCCGGGCCGCGGTGGCCGCCCTGCCGCCGCCCGACGACCCGCCGACCCCCGACGAGGAGGGCTACGAGGCGGCCCGGGCCGAGCTCGACGCGGCCCGGGCCGAGGCGTCGGCCCGGGTGCAGGCGGTGCTCGACGCGGCCCGGGCCGAACGGGATCGGGCCGGCGGCCGCCGTCGCGCGGTCGGGCGAGCTCACCGGCGAGGGCGACTGCCCCCTGTGCGGCCAGGCCCTGGGCGACGCCTTCGAGGCGGTGCAGGCCCACCGGGCGGCCGAGCTGGCGGCGGCCGAGGGGGCGCTGGTGGAGGCCGAGCTCGACCGGCGGCGGGCCGGTTTCGCGGCCAGCGTGGCCGCGGAGGCCGCCGACGCCCTGCTCAGTCGACCTCAAGCTGGCCCGCCAGGCGCGAGGCCGCCTACGAGAGCCGTCCGAGCACGGCGGGCGGAGGCGGAGGCGGCCCTGGCCCGGGCCGAGGCGGCCCACGGCGAGCCCGTCGGCGGAGGGGGTCGCCGCCACCCTCGCCGCCGAGGTCGACCGCCGGCGCCAGGCAGCCGACGAGTGCCAGCGCATCTCCGGGCGTCTCGAGCGGCGGGTCGACGGCCAAGGCCGAGCTCGACGTGGCGCGCGCCGACGGCCGACGAGAGCAGGGGCCGGCTCGAGACCCTGCGGGCGAAGGCCAAGGCCCTCGACTTCCGGCCCGACGACGTGGCCCAGGCGGTGGCCGTGCGCGACCGGCACCGGGCCGCGGCCGACGAGGCCGCCGCTGGCCGCGGGCCAGGCCCGGGTGGCGGCGGTCCAGGCCCGGGCCAAGGCCGAGGCCGAGGCCCGCCGGCTGGCCGAGGCCCTCGAGCAGCACGACCAGCTGGCCGGCCTGGGCGACGACGCCCGCCACCTCAGCCGGCTGGCCGACCTCCTCAACGACTTCCGCAACGAGCTGGTGGCGTCGGTCGGCCCCCGCCTGTCGGAGAAGGCGGGGGCCCTCTTCGCCGAGCTCACCGACCACGAGTACGACGAGCTGATGGTCAACCCCGAGACCTACGAGATCCAGCTCCGCGACGCCGGCCTGCTCTACGGGATGACCCGGTTCTCGGGCTCCGAGACCGACCTGGCCAACCTCGCCCTGCGGGTGGCGGTCAGCGAGCAGGTGCAGTTCCAGGCGGGCGGGGCGGTGGGGCTGCTCGTCCTCGACGAGGTCTTCGGTCCCCTCGACGACGAGCGCAAGGAGCGCATGCTGCTGGCCCTGGAGCGGCTGAAGAACCGCTTCCGCCAGGTCCTCGTCGTCACCCACGACGTCGCCATCAAGGAGCAGCTCCCCAACGCCATCGAGGTCGTCAAGCTCCCCGGCCGCCGGGCCACCGCCCGGCTGCTCAACAGCTGACTCAAGGCGACGACCGGACAGGTCGAAAACGGAGGGGTGCGGCGGACCAACGGCCATCGAGCCGTGCTCGGGCTCTTGGCGTCGCTCACCGCGTCGGTCCTCGTCGTCGTCGGCGGACCGGCTCCGCGGGCGGTCGCCGCCCCACCGGCCCCGATCCTCATCTCCGTGCCCGGCGCCCCGTTGGGCGGGATCATCGCCGACCGGGCCGACCACGTCTACCTCTACAACCACGGGCCCAACCGCTTCGAGGTCCTGCGCCTGAGCACCCGGGCCTTGGAGGCGCCCATCCCGGTGGCCCCCGAGCCCCGGGCCTTCGACCTCAGCGCCGACGGGTCGCTGCTCTACGTCGCCCACGCCGGCGGCTTCGTCGCCGCCCTGTCGGTCGCCACCCGGGCCGAGGTGCGTCGCTACCCGATCGGCGTCGAGGCCTACGACCTGGCAGTGGCCGCCAACGGCACCGCCCTCTTCACCCTCCAGACCCCGGGGGTACCGGGGCCGACGATGTGGCAGCTCGACCTCGTCACCGGCGCCGTCCGGCCCGGGGCCGGATCTCCACCGGTGCGGGGACGCCCAACCAGCTCGACGGCCAGTTCCTCGAGGCCAGCCGCGACCGCTCCCGCATCCTCGTCTACGGGCCGGCGGTGGCCATGTACACCGCCGCCACCGACAGCTTCGGCCCGCCGCGGTCGTTCGGTCGGGAGACGCCCTTCGCCGGCCTCGACGCCACCGGCGACAAGGTCGTCCTCGACCCGGGCACCAAGGTGCTCGACGAGGAGCTGCACGTGCTGGCCACGATCCCCCGCTACCAGCCGTGGGATGCGGACGGCCTCGTCGTCGACGATGCCGGCGCCACCGCCTACCGCACCGCGGGCGACGCCATCGAGCGGCTCGACCTGGCCACCCACCGGGTGACGGCGTCGGTCTACCTCCCCGACAGCCCCCGCGGCCTGGGTGCACTGGCGCTCAGCGGTGACGGGTCCACCGTGGTCGTCACCACCGACCACGGCGTCGTCGTCGTCCCGGTGGCGGCCCTCGTGCCGGTGCCGTCACCCTGCGTCCCGCCGCCGCCGTACCCCACGGTGGCGATCTGCGGCCGGCTGGCCGACCTGGCCGTCTCCGGGGACGGGTACGCGTACGTCAGCAACCCGACCTTCGACCGGGTGGAGGTCATCGCCCTCGCCACCGGCACCCTGGAGGCGCCCATCCCGGTCGGCTCCCGGCCCAACGGCCTCGACCTCAGCCCCGACGGGCGGACGCTCTACGTGGCCAACGCCGGGATCGACGAGATCTCGGTCGTCGACACCGTCGAACGGCGTGAGCTGCGGCGGGTGGCCCTGCCGGCGCACCCCCATCCCCACTGGGACCGTCCGTTCACGGTGGCGGTGGCCGCCAACGGCACCGCCCTCGTCTCGACCACCCTCGACGGCATCGCGGGAGGCGCCCGCCTCCTCCAGCTCGACCTGGTCACCGAGACGTGGCGACCCCGGTCCGACTTCGCCAACGTCTTCGGCGGTGTGCAGGGAGGTTCGGTGGTACACGCGGGCGTCGACCACCGGCTGGTCACCGCCGTGCTCCGCATGGAGGGGTGGCACGAGGGCCGCCTGGCGGTGTACTCGTCCGCCACCGACTCTTTCGCCGCCCCGGTCACCCTCTCCGGCCCGGGCGAATACGCGGCCGCCGCCGGCGGGTCGACGGTGGTCGCCGGCCCCGGATCGAAAGTGTTCGGCCCGGGCCGGCCGGCGCCACGCGCCTCGATCCCCGGCACCGGTTTCGCCTTCGCCGTCGACTCGACGGGGACGATCGGCTATCGAGCGGCGGCGGCCGACCGTGTGGAGGTCCTCGACCTGGCCCGGGGGACGGTGGCCGGATCGATCCGGATGCCGGGCGGCATGGCCATCACCACCGGCTCACCGCTGGCGGTGACCCCCGACGGCGCCCGGCTCGTCGGCATCACCGGCAACGGGGTCGAGCGTGGTGGGGACCGAGGTCGTCCCGAGGAGTGGCTTCGTCTCCTGGACGCAGCCCGTGGGCCCGACGCTCGTCGACGGCTACGGCGTCTGGGTCGTCCCCGGGAACGACCCCGTCGCCCGCCCGGGCCAGCTCCCGCCGAGGTACCTGCACGCCAACTACGTCACCATCGCCAGCACTACCGGCGGCCCGGCCCTGGGCGTGACCGGCTTGGTGACCCAGCCGGACGGGAAGTTCGCCGTCCTCGGCATCGTCGATCCCGAGGGTGTCGCCCGCAGCGTCGGCGTTCGGTTCGACTGGCGGGCGGGACGGGCCTACTACCTGCTCACGATCAAGACCGGCCCGGCGTCGTTCGCCGCCTCCGTCTACGACCACACCGCCGCCACCTGGACCTACCTCGGCCAGGTCGACCTGCCGCGCCGGTGGGCCGGATGTCCCCTCCCCAATCGATGACGGTGTGGTTCGGGCCGCTCGGCCGGACGTGCTCCGTCTACCCCCTGGCCGACGCCTACGTCTACCCGGCCGTGCTCTACGTGGGCACGACCACGTCGGTCGCCTCCGTCCAGAGAGCGGGCACGACCGAGCCGGGCAACTGCGACGCCTCGGCCACGACCGAGCTGGCCCCGTGGGCCCACCTCCACCAGGGCGCGGCCCTGGGCTAGACCACGGCTACAGCTACGGCTACGGCTACGGGCGCCACACCAGGGGCTTGTCGTCGGGGTTGCCGTAGGTGAACGCCACGTCGGCCACGCCGGTGGTGTTCGAGTTCCGGACGTACCAGGTGCTGCCCCGCACCACGCCGGGCGTCATCGAGGTGACCCCGTCCCAGTCGGCCGCCAACGCTTTGTCGTTCGGGTTCCCGTAGGAGAAGCTGCTGTCGGCCGTGCCCTGGGTGTTGGAGTTGCGGATGTACCACACCCCGCCCCGCACGATTCCCGGCGTGGTCGACCCGGTGGCGTCCCAATCACCGGTGACGGGGACGTCGGTCGGGTTGCCGTAGATGAAGGAGAGGTCGGCCACGCCCTGGGTGTTGGTGTTGCGCAGGTACCAGGTGCCGTCGCGGACCACCCCGACGTTGGTGGTGCCGTTGCCGTCCCAGTCGCCCACCACGGGGGTGTCACCCGAGTCGCCGTAGGCGAACGACAGATCGGCCACCCCGGCCGTGTTGGAGTTGCGCAGGTACCAGGTGCCCCGGCGCACGACGCCGGGGGTGATCGAGCCGTTGCCGTCCCAGTCGCCGGTGACGGGAGTGTCGCCGGGGATCCCGTAGACGAAGGTGGCGTCGGCGTTCCCGGTCGTCTGGCTGTTGCGCAGGTACCAGGTGTCGTCGCGGACGACGAGCGGCCGCACCCCGCTTCCCGGGGGCGGGATCGTGGTCGTGGTCGTGGTGGTCGTGGTGGACGTCGTGGTGGTGGTGGTCGTGGTCGTCGACTGGCCGGCTGCGACCACGATGCCGGACACGGAGTCGGTGGCGGGACCGCCGGTGGTCAGGGTGGCGCTGGCGGTGAGGGCGTGGGTGCCCACCTGGGTCCAGACCACGGAGAACGGCTCCGATCCGCCGTCGGCCACCACGAACGTGTAGGCCTTGAGGCCGCTGGCGCCGTTGTTGGGCGAGACGGTGAAGCAGTCGCCGCAGTCGGCGCTGAACGTGACGGTGCCGGCGTACGAGGTGTCGACCGCTCCGCCGCCGTCCTTCATCGCCACCGTGATGTCGTCGGACGCGCCCAGGTTGAGGGCGGTGGTGACGTCGGTCATGTCGACCTGGGTTGCGGCAGCCGCGCCTGCCGGGGGGGCCAAGAGTGTGCTGACGGCGAAAACGACGGCCAGAACCGCCCCGATCCGCCCCGTCAACCTGCGTCGTGAATGCCTCATGGCCCGTCCCTTCTTCTCGCCCGGGTGGGCTGTCGCCGGGTCCGAACCTACCAAAGGCATCCCCGGGGACCGGCCATGCCGCATCCCGACCGCCGGTCGGAGGCACAATGTCGGCCTTGAGGCGGAACCTGGTGGTCGTCGGCGTCGTCGTCCTGCTGCTCGCCGGTGGGGGCGCGTTCTACCTCACCCGCGACCAGGAGCCGCGGCTGGCCACGAGCGAGGTGTCGAGGTACCTGGACGCCTGGGAGCGCTTCGATCCGGCGGCCATGGCGACGGTCGTCGACGCCCCCGCGGGCCTGGCCGAGGCCGTCACCGCCATGCACGACGACCTCCGGGTCACCCAGGCCACGTTCCGGGCGCTCACCGTCGATGAGGAGCAGGCCACCTTCTCGGCCGAACTCGAGGTGGGCGGCATCGGCCGCCTCCAGTACGACGGCGTCCTCCCCCTGGTCCGCCAGGAGAAGGACTGGCGGATCGGGTGGGCCCCGCGGCCCTCCACCCCGCGCTGGCGCCCGGACTCCGGTTCGAGCTCGGCCTGGTGTGGCCGGCCCGGGCCGCCATCGTGGGCGCCGCCGGCGCCCCCCTGGTGTCGACGTCGGACATCGTCGTGGTCGGTCTCCAGCCGGACCGCATCCAGGACCTGGCCCAGGTCCAGGCCATCCTCGCCCAGCAGATCGGCACCGACCCCTTGGCCGTGGTCGACGCCATCAACGCCCCTGGCGTGCAGCCCGACCACTTCGTGGCCGTCGACCAGGTGCCCCGCGACCGCTTCACGCCCGTGCGGCCGGCCCTGGAGCCGGTGCCGGGCATCTTCTTCCAGCAGGGTGCGGGCCGGGTTACGCCGGCCGACGACTTCGCCCTCCACCTCCTCGGCCGCGTCGGGGAGATCACCGCCGAGCGGCTGACGGAGCTCGGCCCGCCGTACCGGGTGGGCGACCAGGTGGGCCTGTCGGGCCTGGAGGCGGCCAACGAGCGGCAGCTGGCGGGAACGCCCTCGGGCGAGGTCCGCCTGGTCGACGGGTCCGACGTGGAGGTGGCCGTGCTGGCCCAGTTCCCGGGGACGCCGCCGGAGCCGTTGGTGCTGACCCTCGACCCCCGGGCCAGGTGGCGGCCGACCAGGCGCTGGCCGGCATCACCCAGCCGGCCGCCATCGTGGCCATCGACGCCCCCACCGGCGAGGTGCGGGCGGTGGCCGCCAGTCCCCTCGACCAGCAGTTCAACCGGGCCCTCGACGGCCGGTACCCACCCGGTTCGAGCTTCAAGGTGGCCACGTCGGAGGCCCTGGTGCGGGACGGCGTCCGTCCCGAGACCACGGTCTCCTGCGAGCCGACGGCCACCATCGGAGGCAAGCCGTTCAAGAACTTCGAGGATGAGTCCTTCGGCCCATCCCCTTCCGGACCGCCTTCGCCAAGTCGTGCAACACCGCCTTCGTGACGCTGGCCGACGCGCTGTCCGACTCCGACCTGGTGGCGGCGGCGGAGCGGTTCGGCTTCGGCGTTCCCTACGACGCCGGGGTGGGCGCCACTGGCGGAGACTTCCCCGACCCCGCCGACGCCGCCGACCGGGCCTCGGCCGCCATCGGCCAGGGGCGGGTGTTGGCCAGCCCCCTGCACATGGCGTCGGTGGCGGCTGCGGTGGCGTCGGGGACGTGGCGGGCTCCCCGCATCACGGGCCCGACGCCGGACCTCCCCCCGATCGTCCTCGACCCGGCGACAGTGGCGATCCTCGCCGACCTCATGCGGGAGGTGGTGCGGACCGGGACGGGCACGTCGGCCGCCATCGCCGGCCAGGATGTGGCCGGCAAGACGGGCACCGCCGAGTTCGGCTCGGCCGAACCGCCGGAGACCCACGCCTGGTTCATCGGCTTCCGGGGCTCGCTGGCCTTCGCCGTGCTGGTCGAGGGCGGAGGCGTCGGTGGCCAGGTGGCGGCGCCCATCGCAGCCAAGTTCCTGGCGGCAGCGCCGACCACCTAGGGCCGAACTGCTACAAAGGCCCTCCCGTGGCCTGGATTCTCGATCTCGACGGCGTCGTGTGGCTCTCCGAGCAGCCGATCCCAGGCTCGTCCGACGCGGTGGCGGCGCTGCGCAAGGCCGGCCACCGGGTGTTGTTCCTCACCAACAACGCCGGCCCCCGGGTGGCGACGCTGGTCGAGAAGCTGCGGGGGATGGGGGTGCCGGCCGAGCCCGACGACGTGGTGACGTCGGCCCAGGCGGCGGCGTCGCTGCTCGAGCCGGGGAGCACCGCCCTGCTCTGCGCCGGTCCGGGCGTCCGGGAGGCGTTGGAGGCCCGGGGCGTGAAGGTCGTCCGGGACGGGGACGCCGACGCGGTGGTCGTCGGCTTCCACCGGGACTTCGACTACGACCGGCTGACCGCCGCCTTCCTGGCCGTCCACCACGGCGCCCGCCTGGTAGGCACCAACGACGACACCACCTACCCGACCCCCGACGGCCCGATCCCCGGAGGAGGGTCGATCCTGGCCGCGGTGGCGGCGGCGGCGGGGGTGGAGCCGGAAGTGGCGGGGAAGCCGTACGAGCCGATGGCGACGCTGCTGGCCGAACGTCTAGCGGCCGAGGGTGACGAGGAGGATGACGGCGCCCAGTCCATCCTCGTCGGCGACCGCCCGTCGACCGACGGGCTCATGGCCCGCCGGCTGGGGCTGCCCTTCGCCTTGGTGCTGAGCGGGGTGACGGGCGAGGAGGAGGTCTCCCTCGACGACCCGCCCGAGTTCGTGGTGGCCGACCTGGCGACGCTCGTGGCCCGCCAACTGGGCACCGCTCAGGAGTCGGCCGCTCAGGAGTCGGCCGCTCAGGAGTCGGCGTAGACCCAGGGGTCGATGGTGAGGTATTTCTGGCGGTCGGCGCAGGGGTCGTCGACCGTCTCGATGACGAGCGTCGACTTGCTCACGATGGGCCCGGCCACCACCTCGATCGTGTAGGAGCCGACCTGGTCGCCGCAGTTCTCGGTGCGGACGGTCGCCCGGCCGTTCTCGAGGGTGAAGGCGCCGGTCGTGGCGCCGATGGCCTCGGGGACGATGAGGTTGAGCTCGCCGTTGCCCCGGAGCTGGAGGACGGCCTGGTGGATGGAGCGGTAGATGCCGGTGATGTCGGCGGCGGTGGCCGGCACGCCGAGGACGGGCGGATTGAAGTTGGTCCGCTCCGCCTTGTCGCCGCACGCGCCGAGGGTGAGGGCCAGGACGGAGGCGGCCACGAGGGACCGGGGACTCACCACGGCCTCTATCCTGCCTGACCATGAAGAAGTCGGAGTTGGTGACGAGGGTGGCGAAGGGTGCGGGTGTAGCCAAGCGGGAGGCGGAGAAGGTCCTCGACGCCTTCTTCGACACGGCCAAGAAGGCGGCCAAGAAGGGCGACGAGGTGTCGTGGCCCAAGTTCGGCGTCGTCGAGGCGGCCAAGGAGGCGGGCAAGAAGGCGGGCAAGAAGGCAGGCCAGACGGCATCGTCGAAGAAGGGCGCGGCCAAGGCGGCGGTGACCAGGGTGGTCGAGACGGTCGAGAAGGTGGTCCACCTGCCGTCGCGGTCGGAGCCCCCCGCCGACGCCGACGAAGCCCCGGCCGAGGCGATGGTCGTCGAGACGCCGCCCGTGGCGGAGGAGGCCCCGCCGGTCGTCGAGGAGGCCCCGCCGGTCGTCGAGGAGGCGCCGCCGGTCGTCGAGGAGGCGCCCGCCTACGTGGTGGCGGCACCGCCGCCCACCGCGGCCACCGCCACGGCCTCGCCGCCCACGAACGCGCCCGCCGCCAAGAAGGCCCCCGCGGCCAAGAAGGCCCCCGCGGCCAAGAAGGCGCCGGCCGCCCGGAAGGCGGCCCCACCGGCATCGGAACCGGCCCCGCCGGTCGTCGAACCCACACCGCCGCCGGCCGACGCCACCCCGCCGATGCCCGAGGAGGCGTCACCTGCCACCGCGGCCATGGAGTCCGAGGCGGACGGCTCGGAGGGCTGATCCGCCATCGGTTCTCGGTAGCTCTGGGTGCCGAAACCGCACCCATCGCTACCGAGAACGGCGTCAGATCCGGGTGATGAGCTTGAACCGCTCTCCGTAGGTGAAGGCGGCATCCCGGCCCATGTCGGCGGCGCGCTCGCGGACCGACGAGCGGAAGGCCTCGACCTGCTCCTCCGACGTCGGGTCGTCGATGTGCATGGTCGACCGGAACTGGCTGCGGTGCTCGAGGAGCCCCGCGATCTTGGCGTCGAGGAAGGCGGACACGTCCTCGGTGTGGTCGGGCTCGTCCGCCTCCCACAGGAGCAGCTCCGATGGCCGGTGGTGGTCGATCTTCTGCTCCGGGAAGAAGTGCGGGTCCCGCGCCGCCACGATCCCCTCCACGGCCAGGAAGCCGGCGTGGCGATGGTCAGGGTGGAGCCGGTAGCGCTTCCACGGGTCGTGGCCCAGCACCACGTCGGGCCGGAGCCGGCGGATCCAGTAACTGACCTCCCACCGTTGCCGGAGGCCCGACTCCAGTTCCCCGTCCCGCCATCCGAGGAAGATCACCGACCCGATGCCACCCAGGGCCCGGGAAGCGGCCCGCTGCTCCTCCTGGCGGGCGGCGACCAGCGTGGCCGCGTCGTCGGTGGGGTCCCACGAGCCCTTCGAGCCGTCAGTGCAGACCAGATGGGAGATCTCGCAGCCGGCGGCGGCCCACTTGGCCAGGGTGCCGCCGGCGCCGAACTCGACGTCGTCCGGGTGGGCGCCGATGGCCAGGGCCCGGGCCGGGGTCTCGAGGTTGACGCTCACTGGCGCACCATCCTCTCGGATGCTGCGCCAGCGAAACCCTTCGCTTGACCCGGCCTGCGGCCGGCCCAAGCGCTCCACATTGGTTCGCTCGCCCGGGGCTCGCTCACTGGCGCACCATCCTCTCGGATGCTGCGCCAACGAAACCCTTCGCTTGACCCGGCCTGCGGCCGGCCCAATCGCTCCACATTGGTTCGCTCGCCCGGGGCTCGCTCACTGGCGCACCATCCTCTCGGATGCTGCGCCAACGAAACCCTTCGCTTGACCCGGCCTGCGGCCGGCCCAATCGCTCCACATTGGTTCGCTCGCCTGGGGCTCGCTCACGAGGCCAGGGCGGCCGCGGCCAGGGCGAGGTCAGCGGGCAGATCGACGTCGGCCGCCAGCGACGGCTCCCGCACCACTCGTAGGGCCAGCCCCAGTCGGTGCGTCTCCGCCCCGTGGCGGGCGAACGACCCGGGTCCGTAGGAGAACGTGAAGCCGGCCCCGGTCGGCACGCAGATGGCGTTGGTGCCACCACCGCTGCGGTCGGGCACCACGGTGACGCCGGCGAACCGCCCCACCCATCGCAGGTCGCGGGCCAGGGGGAGGTCGGCGTGGGCCACGATCACCCGCCGGGCGCCGGCGGCACCGAGGCGCTCCACGCCCGCCTCCACTGCCCGGTTGAGGCCCCGCTCCGGCTCCCACACCACCAGCGCGCCCAGGTCACGGGCCCAGGAGGCCACCTCGGCGTCGTCGCAGACCACGGCCACCGGCAGCGGCGCGGCACACAGCAGCACCGACGTGGCCATGGCCCGGGCCAGGCGGGCCCGCTCGGCCCGTCCAACGCCGGCGCCAGTCGCCGCTTGGCCTCGGCGAACGACTTCACCGGCAGCAGGACGGCGAGCGGCCCGAGGGCGAGCGCGTCGGTCACTCCAGGACGGTCAGGACCTTGGCCACCGGCTCCTGTCGCAGCAGCGACCGGAAGCGGACGACCGCCTCCTGGATCGGCCGGGACGCGATGCCGGCGTGCATCTCGTCGGCCGAGGTCCACCGGGAGATGGCGTCGACGTCGACCAGGCCGCCGGCGTTGGCGTGGTCGCACACCGCCAGCTCGATGCCGAGGCAGCCGGGAATGGCGGCGAAGGCGGGTCGCACGTCGTCGAGGAACAGGCGGCGCAGGATCGTGAGCTCGTCGGGGTCGACCGCGCTCTGGAACAACCTGAGGCACTCTGCCATCACGGCCTCCACGTCGTCTTGGCGAACATCCCTGCCAGTTCGGCGCTCGACTCGAGGGCCATCCGGCCCCGGTCGAGGACACCCGCCAGCCGCTCTCCTGTACCCGGGTACTTGAGGGTCACCCGAACCTCCTCCGCGGAAACCTCCAGGACGTTGTAGGACGGCCGGGTGTAGCCCCGGAGCCGGTGGGACGACACGGTGCCCGAGTTCACGATCAGCACGTGGTCGAGCAGCCACACATGGGGGACGTGCTTGTGACCCGAGAGGACCAGGTCGACCTTCAGGTCGGTGAGGAGGGCCAGCACGTCGCCCGCGTCCCACACCGTGTTGCGCTCGCGACCGGTGCCGGGGACGGGCACCAGGTGGTGGTGGAGGACGAAGATCTTGAAGTCGGACTCGCCCGCGAACTGGTCGCGGATCCACGTGTAGCGCTCGCGCCCGACCTCACCCTCGGCCAGGTCGGGCTTGGACGAGTCGATGGCCACCACCCGCACCCGCATGGGATCGGCCCCGTAACGGGCGGGCAGGCTGAGGGAGAGGACCCGGTCGCCCTTGTCGGCCACGTCGCCCACGCCGAACGTGTCCCGGAAGTGGAGGTAGCCCACGTTCTTGGAGTCGTGGTTGCCCGGGATCACGAGGACGGTGAGGCCCTGCTCGAAAAGGGGCTCGAGGTAGTGCTGGGCGGTCGTGAACTCGCCCGCGTAGCCCTCCTGGGTGAGGTCGCCGCCGACCACCACCAAGTCGGGGTCGAGGGCGATGACCTCCTTGACCGACGCCGCCAGCAGCTCGCCGTCGAAGAAGGGCGACCCGCAGTGCAGGTCGGACATCTGAGCGATGACGAGCTGGCTTCGAGTCATCCCCGACCGAGTGTACGGGAGCAGGCCGCGAGGCCCGGCTAGCCTCGGCCGCGCCGTGGGAGAAGGGGGAGCGTTGGGAGGCTTCGACGACTACGCCCTCGCCGATGGAGCTGCCGTCGGTCCCACCGGCGCGGTCTCGTGGGCGAGGCACGTCCCCTCCGGGCAGGCGGTCGCCGTCACCGAGTTGGCGGACGAGGCGGCGGCCAACGAGGCCTTCGTCGGTCGCCTGCGCTCGACGGCGGAGGCGCTATCGACGGTCGGCCACCCGAACGTGCTCGCCATCCGTGAGGTGGTCGAGGGTGACGGGCGGGTGTGGGTGGTGGAGGACTGGGTCGACGGGCGGGAGTTGGGCCAGGTCCTGTCCGACGGGCCCCTGACTGCGGAGCAGTCGGTGGCTCTGGCCTGCGGGGTGCTCCGAGGCCTGGAGGCGGTGCAGAAGCGGTGGGTCGTCCACGGGGACATCTCGCCTGCGAGCATCGTCCTCGGCACCGGCGGGGTGCCGAGGCTGGTCGGGTTCGGGTTCGCCGGCCTTCCCCGGTGGGGGCCGGCCGACGCCACCACCGACGTGATGGCGGTGGCCTCCGTGCTGCGCGACCTGCTGGCGGGGACGACGTCGTCCACCCGTCACAAGAAGCTCGACGCCGCCGTCGATGACGCCACCTCGGCCAGGGACAAACGCCGGCCCAAGGACGCGGCCACCTTCCTGGCCATGGTGGAGAAGGCGGCCAAGGCCGACTTCGGCAAGGACTGGGAGGCCACGACGTCCCTCGCCGCCCTGGCGGTCAAGGCGCCGGCGGACGTCCCCGAGGAGCTGGTCGGCCCGTCGCCCGAGGCCTCCGATCCGACCGTCATCAGCCCCGCCGTCGATGTCGCCGACGGACCGGAGCCGGAGGCCGAGGACGCGGAGGAGGTCGACCCGGGCGACGCCCCCGAGGCCGCCGAGGGCGCCGATGTCGCCGAGGACGCCGTCGCCGAGGAGGCCGCTGTCGCGGTGGACGATGTCCCAGAGGCCGCTGTCGCGGTGGACGATGTCGCCGCGGTGGACGAGTCCGGGACCATCTCCGGCGACTCGGGCGAGTCGGCCGACGCCACCGAGGTGGAGCCGCCGCCGACCGAGACTGACCTCGACGTCGGACCGGCCGCCTCCGAATCCGCCGCCGAGCCCGAGCCTGCGCCCGAACCAGAGGCGGCGGAGCCCGAGGTCGAGGCGGCCGAGCCCACCCTGGTCGAGGCCGCCGGCGAGCCCACGGAGGGCGCCGAACCGGTGCCTGCGATCGCCGCCGCCACCCCACCTGACGCGGCTGAGGGGTTCCGCGGCCCGGACGAGTCGCCAGGCGACGCTCCCGCGCCGCGGAAGACCACGACCGGCGAAGGGACAGGGCCGCGGGCACCCAGGAAGCCGCCGCCGCCCCGGTCGACGAGGGGCAAGGGCAAAGTTAAGAGCAAGGGAAAGGCGCGCACGGGGCCGGCCCCGACCGCGGCCGCGGCGACCACGGCGGCGACCACGGCGGCCATGAAGGCCGCCCCCGCCCCGCCCCAAGCGCCCGCCGGCCCGCCGGCCCCGCCCGCCCCAACGGCCGCGCCGGGGCGCCCGCCGCCGTCGAGCACGAGGGTCCGCGTGCTCGCCGGGCTCATCATGATCCTGCTCGGGGCGGGGACGGCCGTCGCCGTCGACCGTAACCAGACCTCCGACGAGCGCGACCAGGTGGCCTCCGGCACGAGCACCCCCGGCGCTACCTCCCCCGGCGCCTCGACCCCGGGCGGCGGCTCCGCCACCGACGCCCCCACCACCGACCCGCCCACCCTGGCCGAGATCGCCAGCTCCGACGTGGTCGGCTCCTGGCGGATGCAGCTCGCCGTCTTCGAGTCCACCGGCTTCTTCGGCACCCAGGTCGGCCAGACCGTCGAGAAGGTGTACACCATCCGGTCCGACTGCTCGAGCGGTCTCTGTGTCCTCAAGCTCATGGTGTCGGGCACGACCGGGGAGTTCGAGCTCCGGCGCCAGGGCGAGGAGTACGTCCTCAGCGCGTCGGCCCCCAGGACTGCATCGACCTCCCCTCGGGCGCCCTCCGTGTCCCCAACGGGGGCGTGGCGTCGGTGACGGTGCACCTCCGCCCTGCCTCCGCCGCCCGCACCCCTCGGGGCGACTGGGCCGCGTCCGGTCTCGGCGGGTCGGTGGTGACCACGTTCGACACCAGCAACCCGGAGTGCGTCCAGGGGTCGGGCGTGCAGCGGTCGACGGCCGTCGGGACCAGGCAGTGACGTCGTAGGGTTGCCTCGATGAAGGTGGCCGTCGTCGGTGCCGGGTCGTGGGGGACGGCGATGGCGGCCATGCTCTCGGCCAAGGTCCCCACCACCCTGTGGGCCCGCCGGCCCGAGGTCGCCGCCGCCATCCAGGCCGACGGGCACAACCCCGACTACCTCCCCGGCCTGGCCCTACCCCCTCCGATCACGGCCACGTCCTCCCTCGACGAGGCCCTTGACGGCGCCCAGGTGGTGGTGATGGCGGTGCCGTCCCACGGGTTCCGGACGGTCCTCAGCCAGGGCCGGGCCCACATCGGCGCCGGCGTCCCGGTGGTGAGCCTCACCAAAGGCGTCGAGCAGGGCGCCCTCCGGCGGATGAGCGAGATCGTCGACGAGCTCATGCCCGGCCAGCCGCTGGCCGTCCTCACCGGGCCCAACCTGGTGGACGAGATCGTGGCCGGCCAGCCCACCGCCAGCGTGATCGCCACCCCCGACCAGCGGTTGGCGACCGAGCTCCAGCAGCTGTTCACCACCGGCACCTTCCGCGTCTATACCAACCCCGACGTGGTGGGCTGCGAGCTCGGGGGCGCCCTCAAGAACGTCATCGCCATCGCCGCCGGCATCGCCGACGGGATGGGCTTCGGCGACAACACCAGGGGTGCGGTCGTCACCCGGGGCCTGGCCGAGCTGGCCCGCCTGGGCGTGGCCCTGGGCGGGGAGCCGGTGACGTTCTCCGGCCTCACCGGCATGGGCGATCTGGTGGCCACCTGTACCAGCCGCCACAGCCGCAACCGGTGGGTGGGCGAGCAGCTGGCCCTGGGCCGCACGGTGGACGAGATCGTGCACGGCACCCGGATGGTGGCCGAGGGCGTGCGCACGTCGGCCGCGGTGGTCGAGCTGGCCGCCCGGGTGGGGGTGGAGATGCCCATCGCCGAGCAGGTGGAGGCCGTCCTCCACCACGGGAAGTCGCCCGCCGACGTCGTTCCGCTGCTCATGGGACGGGACGCCAAGCCCGAGTTCCTGCCTGGCGTCCTTTCACCGCCGGTTCTCGTCCCCGGCACAGCCCCTTCACAGGTTCGGGGGCGTACCATTTCGGCATGACCGACGCCACTCCCCTCTCTGCTGCCGCCTTGCTCGAACAGGCGCTGTTCGAGGTCAAGAAGGTGATCGTGGGGCAGGACCGGGTCGTCGAGCGGATGATGGTGTGCCTGTTGGCTCGCGGCCACTGCCTGCTGGAGGGGGTGCCCGGCCTGGCCAAGACCCTGGCCGTGGAGACCCTGGCCGAGGTGGTGGGCGGAACGTTCGTCCGCCTCCAGTTCACGCCCGACCTCATCCCCTCCGACCTGGTCGGCACCCGCATCTTCCGGGCCTCCACCGAGACCTTCGACGTCGAGCTCGGCCCGTGTTCGCCAACTTCGTCCTCACCGACGAGGTCAACCGGGCGCCGGCCAAGGTGCAGTCCGCCCTCCTCGAGGTGATGTCCGCCCAGCAGGTGTCGATCGCGGGCACGACCTACCCGGTGCCCCGCCCCTTCCTCGTCCTCGCCACCCAGAACCCGATCGAGTCGGAGGGCGTCTACCCCCTGCCCGAGGCCCAGCGCGACCGCTTCCTCATGAAGATCGTCGTCGACTACCCCGATCGGGGGGAGGAGATCGAGATCGTCCAGCGCATGAGCGTCAACCCGCCCCACGCCCAGCAGGTGCTCAGCCTGGAGAACCTGGTGCGGTGCCAGGCGGCGTGCGACGCCGTCTTCGCCCACCGGGCGATCATCGACTACGCGGTGCGGCTGGTGCAGTCCACCCGGGCCCCGGCCGAGAACGGCATGCCCGAGCTGGCGACCGCCATCGAGTACGGGGCCAGCCCCCGGGCCAGCATCGGGCTGGTCGCCGGGGCCGGGCCCTGGCCCTGCTCCGGGGCCGCGACTACGTGCTGCCGGCCGACGTGGTCGACGTGGCCCACGACGTCCTCCGTCACCGCCTCGTCCTGTCCTACGAGGCCCTGGCCGACGGCCAGCTGGTCGACGACTTGATCTCCAAGGTGCTGGCCACCGTGCCCCAGCCCCGCCTGGCGCCCAGCCAGGACGGGGCCGACATGGAACGCTCGGCCTGAGCGTGGCGCCCCGTCCCACGGCCGCCCCCACCAGGGCGCCGACCACCGTGCCCATCTCGGCCGGGCGGCGTCCCCAGGAGGTGCTGCGCCAACTCGAGCTGGTCATCACCCGCCGCCTCGACGGCCTCCTCCAGGGCGACTACCTCGGGCTCGTCCCCGGCCACGGCACCGAGCCGGGGGAGACCCGGGTCTACGTCGAGGGCGACGACGTCCGCCGCATCGACTGGAACGTCACCGCCCGCACCACCGTCCCCCACGTGCGGGACGCCATCGCCGACCGCGAGCTGGAGACGTGGGCCCTCGTCGACTGCTCGGCCAGCCTCGACTTCGGGACCGCGCTCTGTGAGAAGCGCGACCTGGCCCTGGCCGCGGTGGCCGCGGTCGGGTTCCTCACCGCCCGCACCGGCAACCGCATGGGCGCCGTCATCGTCCGCCCCGACGGCACGTCAAGGGTGCCGCCCCGGCCCGGGCGCCAGGCCCTGCTCGGCCTGCTGCACACCCTCGCTACCCGGTCGAGGATCGAGGGGGGCGGCACCACCGACCTCGCCGCCGCCCTCGACAGCCTCCTGCGGCCGCCCCGCCGGCGGGGGCTCACGGTCGTGGTGTCCGACTTCCTGGCCCCGCCCGGCTGGGACCGGCCCCTGCGGGCCTTGTGCTCCCGTCACCAGGTCCTCTGCGTCGAGGTCGTCGACCCCCGCGAGCTCGAACTGCCCAATGTGGGGTACCTCACATTGGTGGATCCCGAGACCGGAGCCCTCCGGGAGGTGCAGACGGCCAAGGAGTCGCTCCGCCGCCGGTACGCGGAGGCCGCCGCCGAGCAGCGGGCCACCATCGCCCGGTCCATCCGGAATGCGGGCGCCAGCCATCTGGTCCTGCGCACCGACGGGGACTGGCTGCGCGAGATCGTCGGCTTCGTCCTCATGGCCCGCCGCAAGCGGGACGCTCTCTCCCGGGCGGGGGTGCGCCGGTGACCGGCCCGGGAGGCCGGTCAATCGAGCATGCGCTGGGCCATCCCTCGAAGAGGGTGGACCAGTGAGCTTCCTGTCCGGCGCCAGGCTGTGGCTGCTGCTCGGCCTGGTCGGGCTGATCGTGGGCTACGTCCTGATGCAGGGCCGGCGCAAGAAGTACGCGGTGCGCTTCACCAACCTGGCCCTCCTCGACGTCATTGCCCCCAAGCGGCCGGGGTGGCGGCGCCACGTCCCCGCCACCGCCTTCCTGCTGGCCCTCGGCTTCATGGTCACCGCCTTCGCCCAACCGGCCCGTCCCATCAAGGTGCCCCGGGAGCGGGCCACCATCGTGATGGCGATCGACGTGTCGTTGTCGATGGAAGCCACCGACGTGGCCCCCACCCGCATCGTGGCGGCCCAGGAGGCGGCCACCGCGTTCGTCGACATCGTGCCCGCCCGGCTGAACCTGGGCCTGGTCGTGTTCTCGGGGGTGGCCCAGGTGATGGTCTCGCCCACCACCGACCACGAGCTGGTCAAACGCAACCTGGAGAACATCATCCTCGGCCCCCGCACGGCCATCGGCGAGGCCGTCTTCGCCAGCCTGGGCGCCATCGCCTCCGTGCCCACCGCCGCCGGCCAGACGCCGCCCCCCGCCCGCATCGTGCTCATGTCCGACGGCGAGACCACCGTCGGGCGGTCGAACGAGCTGGCCGCGGCGGCCGCCATCGAGGCCAACGTGCCGGTGTCGACGATCGCCTTCGGCACCGACGACGGGTTCGTGTCGGTCGAGGGCCGCAGCATCCCCGTCCCCGTGAACCGGGAGTCACTGGCCCAGCTGGCCGAGGCCACCGACGGGAGCGCCTTCGAGGCCGCCACCGCCAAGGAGCTGCGCAAGGTCTACTCCGACATTGGCAGCTCGGTCGGCTACCGCACCGAGAAGCGGGAGATCACCTCCTGGTTCGTCGGCCTGGGCCTGTTCTTCGCCCTGGGCGCGGCCGCCGCCAGCCTGGTCTGGTTCTCCCGCCTGCCGTAAGGGTTTTGGTGGGTTAGACGCATTAACCTTTCCTAACTAGCCCCGTTATGCAAGTCTGTTGGTCATGAGCAGGGGCACGACGGTTGCCGTTCCGTGGCATGGGCGCACGATCGAGGCCTTCGTTCCCGCGGTCCTTCCGGCGCTCATCCAGTTGCCCGAAAAGGTGGTCCGGGCGACGGAGCAGGCGGCCGCCGCGCTGCGGCGGGTCGACGACCGGCTCGCCCATCGCTACGAGACCCTCGCCCGCCTCCTGCTGCGGGCCGAGGGCGTCGCGTCCTCCTACATCGAGGGCGTGCGGGCACCGGCCCAGCTGGTGGCCGTGGCGGAGCTCGACGAGGAGGCGGTCGACGCCACCACCGCCTGGGTGGCCGACAACTTGGCGGTGGTCGACCTCTCCCTCGGTCACGCCCGCTCTGACTCGGCCCTGACGGTCGCCGACCTGCACCGCTGGCACCGGCGCCTGATGGCCCACGGCCACCTCCCCGACGACCTGGTGGGCACCTTCCGGTACGTGCAGAACTGGATCGGCGGGGCCACGCCCCGGGAGGCGGCGTATGTGCCCCCGCCCGCCGACCACGTCGGGCGGCTCATGGACGATCTCCTCCGGGGCACCAACACGAGTGCCCTCGATCCGGTGACCCTGGCCGCCGTGGTCCACGCCCAGTTCGAGGCGATCCACCCCTATGGCGATGGGAACGGCCGCTTGGGCCGGATCCTCATCGGGTGGGTGCTGGCGCGCCATACAGAGGTGGCGGTGCCGCCGCCGGTGAGCGTGGTCATCGCCCGCGACGTCGGTGGGTATCTGTCCGGGCTCACCCGGTGGCGCGGAGGCGACGTCGCCGGCTGGGTCGACTGGATGGCCGGCGCCATCCGTCGCTCGGCCGAGCAGGTCGTCGACCTCGTCGAGGAGGCCGACGACCTACGCGTCCGGTGGGGGGCGCTGGTGTCCGATCTGCGGACCGACGCCGCCGCCCACCGATTGCTCGAGCTCGTCCCCCGTCACCTGGTGGTCACTGCTCCGATGGTGGCCGAGCCTCCTCGGCGTGTCCCCCCCGGCGGCGCGAGGGGCGATCGATGCGCTGGCGGAGCGAGGCATCCTGCAGCCGCTCGAGCTGACGCCGGTCCGCCCCGGCCGCCCGGCGCGGTGGTGGATGGCGGGCGACCTGGTCTCGGCCGTCGGCCGCTGGTCGCGCTGACGTGCGGCATTCCAACGGTCAGCGGGCGAGGTACTTCTTGATGCAGTGGAGGGCGCCCAGGCGCATGGCGAAGAGGTGGAAGTCGCCCAGCTGGTGGACGGTGAACCCGAGGGACTCCCACGTGCGGCGGTGGACGGCGTCGATGGCGGCCAGCTCCTCGAAGGGGGCGTGGCCGTAGGTCGGCAGCCACACGTCCTTCGACCGGCCGTCGATCTGGACCAGGCAGTTGTTCGACGTGGCGAAGTACCAGAGGCGCTCGCCGACGACCTCCACCGGCTGGCCGTCGACCACCACCTCGAAGGCGCCCCGGAGGTCGACCGAGACGTAGGGCAAGGGCGTGCGGCGGACGGAGAAGCCCTGGCGGCGGAGCTGGTTGGCGACGGCGTCGAACTCGCCCTGGAGGTTGTGGGCCACCGGCTCCCAGCCGAGGGTGCGGTCGGCCAGGCCGGGGTCGCCCACCAGGACCTGGTATTTCGCGCCTCGTCCGCCGCCGGCGCGGCCCGCCAGCGACAGGAACATGTCGATATGGAAGATCGGCTGGCGGCCGCCCCGGCCGGCGTCGACCGTCTCCAGCCACCGCTCGCCGTCGATCTCCAACACCGCGCTGTCGGCCCGGCCGGTGGGCGTGGCCGACGGGAAGTGGAACGTGCGGGCGGGGTCGAACTGCTCCCGGAACAGGCGCTTGACGAAGTCCTCCCGAGCCCGGGCCGAGCCGGTGAACGGGAAGTCCTCCACCGACCCGCTCGCCTCCAGGACGGCCCTGCTGTCGTCGAGGTAGTCGGCCCCGACGAGGACGAAGTCGTCGCCGATGAGGATGTTCCCGCCCTGGAAGTGGAGCGGGCTCTGGGCCGTCTCCATCGGGGTGGCGGTGGCGACCAGCTCGGCCAGCTGGAAGTCGCCCACCCGGGGGAAGCGCTCGGGTTCGAGGAGGAACGTGACCGGGGGACGCCGGTCGAGGTCGTCGACGACGACGAAGGCGTCCTCCGCCCACACCGAGAAGGCGACCGAGGCGGGGGCGCGCACGATGGTGGTGGAGGCCGACGGGGAGCGGCGGGCGTCGGCGACGGCGGTGATCTCCCTCACCACCTTGGGGTGGGCGACGATCGTGACGTCGGTGGTCGCCGGCAGGCCGGCCAGCAGGTCGCCGTAGGTGCGCTCGTAGACCGGCTTGTCGGCGGCGGAGTGGGTCGGGTACCAGAGCAGCACGTGGCCGATGGGCCCGTGGGCCGACGAGACGAGTCGGGGTCGGGTGGGGAAGGCGGACGGGGCGACGGTGGTGAGGGCCGGACCCCGCCGCCGCCGTCGTGGTCGAGCGGGGATCGGCGACGGCTTCGTGTCCCGCCGGGGGACTCCGGCCGGCGGCGGCGCCGAGGGCGCGGGGGCGTTCCTCACAGACTCCCGCCGTTCTCGGTAGCTCTGGTGGCGGAAACCGCACTCACTGCTACCGAGAACGGGCTGACGGTCATCACAGGTGGACCGTGGCCACGCCCCACGGGCGCAGTCGGAACGTCCCCGCCACCGCCTCCAAGGGACGGTCGCGGAGGTCGACCAGCCACCCGTTCCGCCCGCCGAGGTCGACGGTGGCCTCCTCGTCCCGCGGGTTGAAGACCCGTACCTCCAGCCGGCCGCCGCCGGTCCGCCGCACGGCCGACACCTCGGCGCCGGTGACGGCGAGGGCCGACCCGGCGGCGGCCCGGGTGCCGGTGCCGGTGCCGCCGGCCACCAGCAGGGGCAGGAAGGCGTCGTCGAGGAGGGCGTAGGGGTCATCGGCGCCGACCGCCACCGCGTAGCGCAGCACCTGGCGGCCCTGCATCTGGGCGCCCTCCACCGGCACCGGTGGGCCCGTGGGCAGGGGCCGGTAGGTGAGGTTGGTGCCCGAGAGCAGGCCCACGCCGCGTAGCAGCGTGAGCGCGAGGGCCTTGCCGTCGTCGACCAGCTCGTACTCGAGGAGTCCCTCGTGGACGACGGTGAGCCCGCCCGCGGTGACGAACCGGCGGGACGGGAACGTGGGCAGGCCCCGCTCGGTGGCCCCACCCTCGGCCAGCAGTCCTCGCTCGACGGTGCCGAAGGCGCACTCGGCACGCGACGTGGTGGCCGGGGTGGGCAGGGGGAACCACGCCCGCAGGCGGTGGTCGCGGCAGGGGTTGTCGAGGCTGGTGGTGATCCGGACCAGGCGCTCGCCGGCCCGCAGCTCGAGCCGGGTTGAGACCTCCACGCTGCGGGCGCCGACGCGCGCCTTTCCGCCCTCCAGCCGCTCCGGCCAATCGAACGTGCGCACGACCCGGAGGGCGGCCCGGAGAGGGCCGTGGTCGTGGATGGCGACCGTCACCGACGTGGGTGCGTCGATCGCGATGTCGCCGTCGGGGGGCGAATAGTTGTAGGTGTCGCCCGCGTCACCGTCGTCGACGAGGAGGTCGAGGCCCCCGAGGTCGTCGATGGCAAAGGTGCCGTCAGCCGGGTCGACGGTGACGGTGACCAGCCCGTTCGACAGGGTGTAGCGGTCCTTGTCGTCGCGGGCGGCGGCGACGGGAGCCACCTCCGACGGCGGGTCGGTGGCCGACCAGGCCCGCCACCCGAAGCCGGCCACGTCGTCGGCCCGGACCAGGGCCCGGCGGTAGGGCTCGTGCTCGATGCGGACATGGATCGGCTCCCGCCGGCGGGCGCCGGCCCGGGCGTAGAGGTCGGCGATGGTGGCGGCCAGGACGGCGTCGGGCCGGGCCCCGGCGGACGGGGGCCGGTGCGCAGCACCACGTCGAGGCCGGACTCGTCGTCGGCCACGTCGGCCCCGACGATCGCACCGCCCCAGGCGGCTTCCTCGTTGGCCACCTGTCCCAGGACGATGCCGAGCTGCCCGCCGGGGACGACCCGCTCGGTGGCCGAGCCCACCCGGGCGGCGACCACCTGGCCGCCTTCGATGTCGCCGGTTCCGGGGAGGAGCAGCTCGACTAGCCCGCCGCGGCCCGGGCCGACGGGTTGACGATGACAGGGCCGGTCACCGACAGGGAGGCGCCCAAGCCGGCGAGGGCCTGGGCGGTGACCGCTTCCGCCACGTGGGTGGCCTCCGCGTAGCGGGCCAGGACCGCGGCCACCACGTCGTCGGCGGAACAGGCGCAGACCGAGTCGTGGGCGGCGTTGCGCACGACTTCGGTCCACGCCAGACGGAGGGCGGCCGCGGGCCAGTCGGCGGCCGCCGAGAAGAGGGCGGCGAGGGGCTCGGCCAGGCGCTCGAGGGCCCGCTCCGCCTTGGCCGCGGCCTGCTTGACGTCGACCCGGTTGGACGCCACGCCCATGAGCAGGTTGGCCCTCGCCCCCGACCGCAGCTCGCCGGTCCACGTGGGCAGGCCCACGACCGATGAGCCGGCCAGGTACTTCGGGAGTGAGGTGATCTCCAGGTGGTGGTCGTCGGTGAGGTCGTCGGCCTCGGCCACCACCCGGCCGATGTGGGGCTGCAGCCGCTGATGGTCGCCGCCGTTCATCCACAGCAGGGGCGCGTCGGGGGCCAGCAGCGCCCCCAGCTCGGCCTCGTGGGCCCGGATGCGATCGAGCAGGGCCTTGGCGTCGTCGGGGACGGCGCCGCCGTTGCCGTAGCCCACCGGGAGGTACTCGGCCCGCACGCCGGAGCCGTCGGGCGCCCGCCACCAGAAGGCGGTGCGGTTGACCGCGGTCGGCACGCCCCGCCACACCACCGCATGGTCGAAGCCGGCCTGGCGCAGGAGCTGGGGCATCTGGGCCACGTGGCCGAACATGTCGGGCAGGTAGCCGACGGCCATCGCCCCGCCGAAGGCGGCCGCCCGCTCCATCCCCATCTGGAGGTTGCGGACGAGGGTCTCGCCGGAGACGAGGAACTCGTCGGGCAGGACGTACCACGGCCCGACCGAGATCCGCCCGGAAGCGGCCAGGCGGCGGAGGCGGGACTCGTTCTCCGGGCGGAGGGCGAGGTAGTCGTCGACCGCGGCCATCTGCCCGTCGAGGAGGAAGTGGGCGATGGAGGGGTCGGCCTCGAGCCGGTCGAGGACGTCGTCGAGCACCTCCACCAGCCGCAGGCGGAAGGCCTGGAAGGGCTGGTACCACTCCCGGTCCCAGTGGGTGTGGGGGACGACAGCGACGGTCCGAGCCACGGCCGTCAAGGCTACGCGGGGCGTCCTCCCGAACGGGGGATGGGCCGAGAACGCCGGTCCGGCGGCGTCGGTGTGCAGTTGCGTCGGTCTATCCGACACGACTGCACACCCGTCACCCGCTCTCGCAGCCGAGCCCGTCGTTGTCGATCCCGTCGAATCCGTGCGGGTCCGGTTGAATGACTTCGAACCGGCGGTCGGGGATGTCGCCGCAATCGAGGTCGGGCGGATACGGCGGGATGCAGACACCCGGGTAGTACTCCGAGCATTCCTCTCCGACGGTCGGCGGAACCTCATCCACCAGCGCCTCCAGGTCCGCGTTCGTGTCTGTCTCCGGCTCAGGGATCGCCGCGGCAGTCTCAGTCGGCTCGGTGACGGACGCCCTGGCCGGGGGCGACGTCGTCGTGGTCGCCCGGGTCACGGGCGGTGCCGAGGTCGTGGACGCCTTGGGGAGCACGAACCCGGTGGTCGTCGCGGCGGCGACTGTCGTCGGGGCGCCGACTGTCGTCGGGGCGGTGGACTCGAGGGTCTCGGGCGAATCACCGAGGAGGGACGCCAATGCCACGATGGCGAGGACCGGCAGCACCCCAACCGCTACCTGCCTCCCTCGGGACCAGCCGCGAAACGTGCCCCACGCCCGGGGTAGGGCGGGAGCCGCGGGCAGAACCCACGTCTCCGTCGGTGGCGGCGGGGGTGACGGGGGTGGCGGGGGTGGGGGTGGTGGGGCCGGCCGGTAGTTGGGGTGCGATTCCGCGGGGTACCAGTTCCGGTCCGACGCCTGCCACCACCACGTGCCGTCGGTCTTGCGCCGGAAGAGGGTGCCGTCGTGTCCTCTTCGAGAACCGGGCGGATCCCCCGGTCGCCGCGTCTGGTCACTCATCGAGGTCCCCTTCGCCGTTCGCCGTGCCCGAACGCTACGCCGCCGGGCACGCGCCTGCTCAAGAGCCGGCCACAACCTCCTTGACGATCGATCGCAGGTCGATGTGGGCCTTGGCCACCAGCCAGTCCCGCCCACCGATGCAGGTCGGGCGGCCGGGCGACGACGGGTAGCGCTCCTCCACCCGGGCGACGATCTCCTTCCTCCGCTCGGGTGGGATAGGCACCTGCTCACCCCAGGGCACGCGGTCCGGCTCGGGCAGGACGGCCTCGGGCACCCGCACACCGTCCGCCACCAGGGCCTCGACCACGGACGGGCCCGACACACCCTGGTGTTCGATGGCGAAGAGCTGCTGGCCGTCCTCCTGCCACAGGTAGGCGACGAGGGCGTCGGTCGAGCGGACAACCCCGTCCCCCAGGGTGGCGGCCAGGCCCTCGGCCGCCCCGAAGACCTGGCGGAACCGGGGGTTGGGCGTTGCCCTGGTCGGGTCGGCAGGCTCACCGGCGGCGTCGGCCCAGGCGGAAACGAGGAAGACGGCCAACGCCCCGTGGTCGAGGCCGAGGCCCCGGAGCAGGCGACCGGCCCGGTCGTCGGGTTGGCCCGCGAGGAGTGCGAGCAGCAGGTGTTCGTGGCCGCTGAACCCGTGGCCGATGGCCACCGCCTCCCGCTCGGCGGCATCGGGAAGGGGGTTGACGGCGGGGGCGTCGGGAACCAGCCGCCCGAGGGGCCCTGCACCATCGAGCACCTCCCGCCGGGTGAGGCCGCCACCGGTGAGCAGCTTCGACGTCGAGCCCGTGGGGTCCCACACCAGGGCCGGCCACACGTGGTGGGCGGTCGGCCGGGTGGCGCCCGAACCCAGGGCGAAGCCGGTGGCCCGGCCCACGATGTCGTGATAGCTCGGGGCCGATCCGACGCCGACCGTCGCCTCCGGGCCGAACGGCTCGTCTCGCCCGAGATGGAAGGCGACGTCGTCGAACGCCTCCTCGTAGGTCAGCCCCAGGAAGGGCCCGTCGGTGAGCGCCGCCAGGAGGACGTGCTCCTCCCCGAACCACCGGTGCCCGAGCGCCTTCGCCTGCTCGAAGACGCCATACGGAAAGAGCCCGCCCATCCGCCCCTATCCTCGCAGGCGTGCCGACCCTCATCCCGTCGCCGACCCGAGTCGAGGCCGCCGGCAACAAGCCCAAGCTCATCGACGAATACGTGGGCCGGGTCAACAGCGGCCATCACGCGGTGAGCGTCGCCCACATGCGATCACCCGGCGGATGGGTGGAGCCGGGCCAGACGCCCGAGTTCGACGAGTTCACGGTCGTCCTCGGCGGCCGCCTGCGCGTGACCAGCGCCGACGGCGGCGACCTCGACGTGACCGCCGGGCAGGCGGTGGCGGTCCCCGCGGGGGAGTGGGTCCGGTACTCCACGCCCGACCCCGAGGGGGCGGAGTACGTCGCCATCTGCCTGCCCGCCTTCGCCCTCGACCTCGTCCATCGGGACGCCTGACAGGAGCGGTCGAGAAGCGCGACCATTTTGGCACCACCGGCCAGCTCAAGTACCTGGCCATCGAGAACGCGGCCTCGCCCGACAACTGGCTCCACCTCGGTGAGCCGAGTGCCGATTCAACGGCAGCCGCCGGATGCCGTCAAGGAGTGGCCGCCCGTGAAGGCGGCCCGCCCGGCCTATCGTCGCAAACGATGCGCATCGCCTTCGGTACCGACGAACGGACCCCGGTATCCGATCACATCGTGGGCCTCCTGGTCGACGGCGGTCACCAGGTGGTGCTGCGCCTGGAGAACGAGCCGTGGCCCGATGTGGGCCGGTCGGTCGGCGGCGCGGTGGCGGCGGGGGAGGCCGACCGGGGGGTCGTGTGCTGTTGGACCGGCACAGGCGTATCGATGGCCGCCAACAAGGTCCCCGGTGTGCGGGCGGCGCTGTGTACCGACGCCGAGACCGCTCGCGGCGCCCGCCGGTGGAACGACGCCAACGTGCTCGCTCTCGGCCTGCGGCTGACATCGCCCGCGGTCGCCAAGGAGGTGCTCGACGCCTTCCTCGCCACCGATCCCGACCCGTCCGAAGCGCCCAACATCGCGAAGGTGGAGCCATGACCCTTACCGACATCCGCCTCACCGAGTGGACCACTTGCGGCGGGTGCGCGGCCAAGTGGGGGGCGGCGCCCCTGGCCGGCCTCGTCCGGGCCCTGGCCGCCGTCGACGGGGCCGACCCCGCCCTCATCGTGGGACTGGCGCCCTTCGACGACGCCGCCGTTTACCGGCTGTCCGACGACGCCGCCCTCGTCTCCACCACCGACTTCTTCCCGCCCCTGGTCGACGACCCGTCCGACTTCGGGGCCATCGCCGCCGCCAACGCCTGCAGCGACGTGTTCGCCATGGGCGGACGGGTGGTGCTCGCCCTCAACATCTCCGCCTTCCCCGAGCGCATGCCGGTGGAGGCGGTGGCCGCCATCCTGGCCGCGGCCGCGGCGGTGGTCACCGAGGCCGGCGGGATGGTTGCCGGCGGTCACACCATCCGCTCCGAGGAGCCCATCTTCGGGCTGGCGGTGCAGGGGCTGGTGCATCCCGATCGGGTGTGGACCAAGGCCGGCGCCCGTCCCGGCGACATGCTCCTGCTCTCCAAGCCCATCGGCACCGGGATCGTCCTGGCCGGGGGCGGCGCCGACGACAAGACCGCCGCCATCGCCGTCATGCGCCGGCTCAACCGGGGGGCGGCCGAGGCCCTCTCCGCCCTCGGTCCCGGCCCCGACCCCCACGCCGTGACCGACGTCACCGGCTTCGGGCTGCTCGGCCACAGCTGGGAGATGGCGGAGCGGTCGGAGTGCGTGCTGGAGATCGACACCGCAGCAGTGCCATTGCACGCCGGCGCCCTGGCTGCGGCCGAGGCCGGTGTGCGCACCGGTGGCGACGCCCGCAACCGGGCCCATCTGGAGGGACGGGTGGTGTCGACCGCGCCCGCTGCCCTCGAGGCCCTCGCCTACGACCCCCAGACGTCGGGAGGCCTGCTGGCCGCCGTTTCACCATCGGCCGCCGCCGACCCGGGCCTGGTCGCGGCCGGCTTCGTGGCCATCGGGCGGGTGGTCGAGGGCCCGCCCGGGGTGCGCCTGCTGTAACGGACGGCCCCTGTCGGGCGCTCAACCTATTCTGTGCGTCACGGCGACGGCGGAGGATAGGGGGACCAGATGCTGGCAGCTCGGGGTGCGGTCGGGTTGTTCCTGCTCGCCCTGTGGCTCTACTGCATCATCGACGTGATCTTCACCGACGAGTCCGACGTCCGCCATCTGCCCAAGCTGTTGTGGCTGGCGATCGTGGTCTTCATTCCGGACATCGGCTCGATCGTCTGGCTGGTGGCCGGCCGCCCGCAGAAGGCGTCGTTCCGCATCGGCGAGCCGGGCAACCGCCCGTCCCGGGCCCCGGTTGGTCCCGAGGACCGACCGAACTTCGGCGTCGACCTCGACGGACTCAGTCCCATCGTCCGGGAGCGGGAGGAACAGGCCCAGATGCGCCTGCGGGAGGAGCAGCTCCGGCGGCGGGAGCAGGAGCTGGCCCGCAAGGAGCGGGAGGCGGAGATTCAGCGGCTGGAGGACGACCTGCGGCACCGTGAGCAGCGGCTGCGGGACGACGAACCACCGTCCGATACGGGAGAGTCCAAGCTGGAGGGGTGACCGACCTCGTCCTCGTTCCCCACGCGGTGGTCGCGGGTGGGGACGCCCTGGCCCGGGAGGCGAGCGGGCGGGTCGTGTTCGTCGAGGGGGCGCTGCCCGGCGAGCGGGTCCGCGCCCGCCTGACCGAGGAGCGCAAGGACTTCGCCCGGGCGGTGGTGGTGGACGTGCTGGATGCGTCGCCCGACCGGGTCGCCCCTCCGTGCCCGGCCCTCGCCGTCGGCTGCGGCGGGTGCACGTGGCAGTACGTGGCGGCGGACGCCCAGGTCCGGCTCAAGGCGGGGATCGTGGTCGACGCCCTCCGGCGGATCGGACGGCTGACCGACCCGCCGTCGCCGTCGGTGGTTCCCCTGGCCGGGCCGGCGCGGCGCACGACCGCCCGCCTGGCGGTGACCCTCGACGGTCGGGCCGGCCACCGCCGCCGGGGGACCGATGGGGCCGCCGAGGCGGTCGCCACCGACTCCTGCCTCGCCGTTCACCCGTTGTTGGAGGAATTGATCGTCGACGGGCGCTACCCGGGGGCGGAGGAGGTGCTGCTGCGGGTGGGCGTGGCCAGCGGCGAGCGGATGGTGCAGGTCCGGGGAGCGGGCGAGGTCGTCGTGCCGCCCGACGTGGTGGTCGTGGGCGACGGTCAACCGGGCTTCGTCCACGAGGACGTGGCCGGGCGGCGGTTCCGGGTGTCGGCGGCGTCGTTCTTCCAGCCCGGCCCGGTGGCCGCCGAGGGACTGGCGGCGGCGGTGGTGGACGCGGTGGGCGACGTCCTCTCGGGCGGCGGCGCGGGTGGCGGCGGCCCGGGCCACCCGGGCCACCTGGTCGACGCCTACGCCGGCGTGGGCCTGTTCGGGTCGGTGCTGGGCGCGGCCGGGGGCGTACGGGTGACGGCCGTCGAGAGCGACGAGGCCGCCGCCGCCGACGCCCGGGTGAACCTGGCCGACCTCGACGCCAAGGTGGTGGTGTCGGAGGTGGGCCGGTGGAAGCCAGGGGGCAAGGGCCAGCGGTGGGCGCCGGTCGACGTGGTCGTGGCCGATCCGGCCCGCCCCGGCCTCGGTCGTCCGGGGGTGGCGGCCCTCACCGCCGTCCACCCGTCCCGCCTGGTCCTGGTCAGCTGCGACCCTGCATCACTCGGCCGCGACGTCGCCCTCCTGGCGGCCGCCGGCTACCGGCTGGCGTCGGTGGCCATGGTCGACGCCTTCCCCCACACCTTCCACGTGGAGACGGTCAGCCGATTCGACCGACCGTGACGCCGCCCGGCGGGGGGCCGACAGAGGTCGGCTCGGTCTCCCCGATCGGGAAGAACGAGCGGAAGGTGAAGGCGGCGGGGGAGGGGCCAGCCGGCGGAGGCTCTGGAGGCGGTCCTTGGCCTCGTCGACGTCGGGGATGTAACCGGCGGGGACCCACCACAGCACGAGGTGGGCCTCGTCCATCGGGGCGAACCACTGCCGGCGGTAGCGCATGACGTCGCGGTGGCCGGACCGGTAGGTGAACTCGGACAACGCCTCGACCGACTCCCAGACGCTCATGTTCACGATCAACATGTCGTCGTCGAAGGCCCGGATCGACGTGGCGTCGCCGTCGGCGTCCTGCAGCCGCCACACGAAGCCGGGGAACCCGTCGGCCAGGGCGTTCACCGGCTCGAGGCCGGCGACGAAGCCGGCCAGCTGCGGCGTGTCCAGGGGCGCCAGCAGCCGACCCACGTTGCACTGCGCCAGGTGATGGCCGACCTCCGTCACGGACACCGAGGCTAACGGCGCCTCGGGTGCGTGACTGCCCCCGCGGGATCGCGCCAGCGAGGAAATCGGGCCTGTGGGTACCCTGCGCACGCCTCCCCGACGGCCTGTGGCTGTCCTGTGGGTGATGCGCATCGTCGCAGGTGACGACTTCGGTCGGCCCTGTGGATGGGCCTGCGAAGGCCTCGGCGCGCTCCAGGACGGGTAGTTACTGTCGCATCTCGGCGCTAGACAGTGCCCATGAAGCAAACGATTGTTCGAGAGTGTCGCAGAGGGGGGCGGGAGCGGTGACGAAGGGCGCACGTGAGGAGCAAAGCGAGTTCACACCCGGATGGGACGACGAGCGTCGCATCGGCGACGATCTGGCAGTAGCGAGGCGCGAGTTGACGGACCCCGAAGTAATCGAGATCTGGGAGTCGACCGTCTCGGGGGTGAGGGACGGCATGATCCCCACGTTCGACGACAAGGGCGCGCTGATCCAAGACGTGATGAGGCGCCTCGGTCGTTAGGCTGCGCGCCGGTGCCATGGAGCGTCCGCATCACCGATTCGGCCCTACCCGATCTTGCCCTTTTCGAGAACCCCAGCAGGCTCTCGATGAGGTCATGGATTGGGCGGTGAACGGTCCGCCGCAGGAGAACGAGCGACGTGTCGGACCAGCGACCACGAACACACCCTGGTGAGCGGCGTGAGCGTGCAATATTTCATCGGTAACGAGCCGCATCTCTATGTCGCAATCGTTCGCATGCGTCCGCCGACGATCCGCCCGGATTGACAACTCAGAACCCCGTGCCCGCGCGGGTGGCATGACACGCGAGCCTTCGGCCCGTCCCACGCAACGGGTACGGTGACCGGGCGATGGCCGCCGCCCGGACCGTGCCCAGCCTTGGCGTCGAGCGGGCCCTGTGGGACGCCGGGGCGGGCGTGGTGGTCGGCGTCGACGAGGTCGGGCGGGGGTCGTGGGCGGGGCCCATCTCGGTGGGGGCGGCGGTGCTCCCTCGGGACCGGCGGGTGTACAAGATCCGCGACTCGAAGATGCTCACCGAGCCCGAGCGGGAGCGGCTGTTCCCCCGGGTGGCGGCGTGGTGCCAGGCGTGGGCCGTCGGCCATGCCAGCCAGCAGGAGTGCGACGACCTGGGCATGTCGGCCGCCCAGAAGCTGGCCGCCCGCCGGGCCATCGAGGGCCTCGGCCTGGCCGGCCCGCCCGACGCCATCCTGGTCGACGGCAAGTGGGACTTCGTGGGCGGCGGACACGTCACCCGCATCGTGCGGGGCGACGCCTCCTGCCTGTCCATCGCCACCGCGTCGGTGCTGGCCAAGGTCACCCGCGACCGCATCATGCGGGCCGAGGCCGAGCACTTCCCCGGCTACGACTTCGACCTGAACAAGGGCTACCCCTGCCCCCGCCACAAGGCCGCCCTGGCCGCCTGGGGCCCCACCTCGATCCACCGCCGGGCGTGGGTGTTCATGGACCACCTCCCGTGGCCCGGCGTCCCTCGCCTGGTCCGGGAGCTGCCCCAGGGAACCCTCTGGTAGATCGGCGTACATGCGCATCGATGCAGTATTGTGTGTGCATGCTGCGGAGAACCACGATAGAGATCGATGACGAGCTGCTGACACGGGCCAAGCGGGCACTCGGGCAGAAGACCACGCGGGCGACGGTCGAGGAGGCGCTGCGTCGGGCGACGCAGGCGGCGGAGGACTCCCGCTCCGTACGGGCGACCGGCCAGCAGTCGTATCTTGACCGCCTCGCCAGCCGCCTCGACGTCGAGGTCCTGACCTCGGGGGAGATGTGGCGGTAGCGGGCTGGGTCCTCGACAAGAGCGCGGCGGCGCGCGCGACGGACGCCCGGGTCGCCGAGGATCTGGCGGCGTTGGCCGGGTCCTTGTTCATCTGTCCCATCGGCGAACTGGAGCAGCTCTACTCGGCCCGGTCGGCGAGCGACTACGACACCCTGAAGACGGAACTGCGGGCCTTCTTCCCAACCGTGACCGCGCCTCCCGACATCCTGGAGCGGGCCCTCCAGCTTCAGCACGACTTGGCCCACCACCACGGGATGTGGCACCGAACGCCGATCCCCGACCTCCTGCTCGCCGAGACTGCGCTCCATCACGGGCTCGGCGTTGTCCACGTCGACGCCGACTTCGATCGGATCGCCGAAGTCCGACCGCTCACCGTCCGTCGGCTCGGACGCCGGTAGCCGTTACGTCCGGATGAAGAAGATGGTCCGGTCGCCGCGGGTGCACTTGTAGTTCGAGCGGGGCAGGAAGCGGTCGGACGAGCCGGTGCGGTCGCACGAGAAGCCATCGGCTTCGATGTGGGCGGCGCCGTTCATCGCCCCCGTCGGCTCGGCGTGGGCTTGCAGGAACGCCTTCGCCTCCTCGCACGACAGGCCGTCGGCGTAGATCTCGCCGGCCGCGTCCTCGCCCGGCCCGAAGAAGACGGCCCCCTCGCATTTGGTGCCGGTGGGCTCCTCGGTCGAGTCGCCGGGCTGGATGACGGTGAACGTCCCGATGCTGCAACCGGTCCGGCAGACGAACATGAGGTCGAACGCACCGCCGGCTATGAGCGTCTCCCCGATCGACGAGGTCTCGCACGCCCCCTTCTCGGGCACGACGAAGCTGCCCGTCAGGTGCCCGTCGGCGCTGATCTCGATAGCGGAGACGGTCTCGGCCACCAGCGAACACCCTTCGTCGTGGCGCGAGCTGAACCACAGCGGCCCGCCTTCCTGCCACTCGCCGTCGAATCCGTACCCGTCCAGCTCGACACGCGTCCCGACGACCGCCCGGGTGGGGGTGACTGTCACCTGCGGGATGCCGTCAACCAGGACCGGCTCTGGCCCGGCGACGGTGACCGTGGTCGGCGTCGCCGTCGGGACCGTCGCCGTCGGGACCGTCGACGTCGTCGCCTCGATGGTCGTCCGGGTTACCCCGGCCTCGTCCTTGCTGTCCCCCTCGCAGCCGGCGAGGACGACCAGGCCGACGAGGGCCGCGGCAAGTCGGTTCGTTCGCGTTCGCATCAGTCTCACGTCCTGAAGAAAGAGATGGTCTGGGGGCCCATGGCGCACCGGTAGTTCGCCTCGGGCGGCAACGTGTCGAAGAACCGGGTGCGATCGCAGCTGAATCCGCCGGCGTCGACGTGGATCGGCCCCTCGGGGGGTTGCCACGGCCCGGCGTGGGCCCGGACGAAATCCGTCGCCTCTTCACAGGAGAGCCCGTCGGCGTAGATCTGGTCGGCGAAGTCCTGCACACCGAAGCCGACCGACCCCTCGCACAGGGTCCCCGGAGGCTGCTCGATCGGCTCGTCTGGTCGCAGCACGGTCAAGGAGGCGATGAAGCACGGGGTGCACTGGTAGGCGATCCGGAATTCGAGCCCGGCCGTGCTCACCTCCTCGCCGGTTCCGAACCGGCACGTGCCCGCGTCGGGCACCACGAAGTTGCCCTCGAGGCGGCCGGCCTCGTCGATGACCACCTCGCTCTCCGCCTCCGCTAGGAGGTCGCACGTCTGCTGCCCGGGGGCGATGCTCAACCACAGGTCGGCGTTGGAGCGCCAGTGGTCGGCGGTGAACCCCGGTCCGTAGACGTACACCCGTGTCCCGGCGACGGCTCGGCTCGGGTTGATGATGACCTGCGGTGGCTCGGGCGGCACGACGCCGTCGATCAAGGGCGCCGAGCCGACGGTGGTGGTCGTCGCCGACGGTGCGGTGACGGTCGTGGTCGTGTCGGTCGCCGGAGCGGCGCCGTCGCTGTCGACCTTCGGGTCACCACAGGCGCCAGCGAAGATCACGCCCGCCATGCCCGCCGCCAGCCACAACAACTGCCGTCGTGCCCGCATCACGACCTCCCCGTCGAGAGGAACCATATGACCTGGGAACCCTTGACGCACTTGTAGGTGGCGGTCGGCGGCACCGCCGTGGACTCGCTGATCCGGTCGCAGGTGAAGCCGGCGGCGTCGTCAACGTGTTGCGGCCCGGTGACCGGCGCCCACGCCCACGCGCCCTTGAGCACACGGGCCACGTCGTCGTGGTCGCACGGTAGGCCGTCGGCGTAAACCTCGGCCCGGTCGACCGCCCCGTGGGAGGCCGCCATGGTGAAGCAGTAGGTGCCGGTGATGGCGGGCGTCGTCACTTCCGGCTCGACGAAGAACGTGCCGACGAAGCAGGCGGTGCACTGGTAGGCGATGTCGAAGGAGTAGCCGGCCGTGTTCATCTCCTCCCCCTTGGTGAATCGGCAGATGCCCGTCTCGGGCACGACGAAGCTGCCGAAGAGGCGGCCGGCCCCTTCGAGGAAGACCTGGCTGTCGGCCTTCGCCACGAGGTGGCACGACGACTGGCCCCCGGCGATGCTCAGCCAGAGCTGACCGTGGGACTGCCAGTGGTCGGCGGTGAACCCGTACCCGTCGAGGAACACCCGGGTGCCGGCGACGGCCCGGGACGGGCTGACAGTCATCCACGGCAGCTCGTCGACGACGGTCGGCGGCGGCTCGTGATGGGGCGGCAGGTCCTGCACCGGCGGGGGTGCGACGGTCGTGGTCGTGGTCGTGGGCGCGGCGTTGGTGGTCGTCGTCGTCACCCGCGGGCGGGGGACGGTTCGGTCCGGGGTCTCGGGTCGGACGGTGGTGGTCTCGGGAACCGACGCCGCGACGGTGGACGTCGTCGTGGTCTGTTTCACCGCCGGCCGGCGCACGCCTGCCTGGTCCTGGGCGTCGTCCCGCTCGCCGCATCCAGTGGCGATCACCACCGCCGCCACTCCCAGTGCCACCCACCACCGCCTGTTCCCGCCCATGACCTGCTCCTTCCGGTTCGTTGAACACCCGGATGGACGGAGGGATGGAGCCGATCGTTGCGTAACAGTTCTCAACTCGTGGTAGCACCACCCACTTGGGTACGGTCGGGCCGGTGAGCCGACGCGATGCCATCATCCTGCGGGCCGCCGCCGCCTGGACCCTGTTCATCTGGGTCACCCGCATCCGCAACATCGTGGGCGACGAGACCCGCTCGGCCGGGTTCAAGGCCATCCACGTGGCCCTGGCCGTGGTGTCGGTGGCCTTCGCCGTCGCTATCTGGCGGGTGGCGTCGAGAAGCCGGCGGAGCGTACGGGACCGGGTCGACACGTCCTCGTAGAGGTGACGACCCGCCTGGAGCTTCCTGGGTAGGGAAAGGTGCGCCAGGCGCCCCTTTTCTTGCCCCAGTCGGGTCAGGCGGGGGCCGGCGGGGGGCCGACGGCCACGTCGAGCGCCAGGGTGAGGCAGCGGCAGCCGCCGCCGCCCTTGTGGAACTCGTCCATCGGCGACACGGCCACGTCGAAGCCCCACGCCTCCAGCTGGCGGCCGACCCGGGGCGGGCAGGCGGGCATGACGATGTTGGTGCCGACGACCACCGAGTTGGCGCAGAAGGCGAGCGCCTCGTCGTCGTCGAGGACGAGCGGCTCGGGCACCAGCGCCTCGACCACCTTGCGGCCGTAGGCGTCCCAGAAGTGGGGGGCGATCAGCGCCCGGCGGTCGTCGAGGGGGCAGAAGGTGAGGTCGAGGTGGTAGAAGCGGGGGTCGACCAGCTCGACGGGACGCACCGGCGACCCGATCAGCTTCGACAGCGGCCCGTGGGCGCCGGCGTCGGAGCGCCAGCGGTAGCCGGACAGGAACACGTCGCGGAACGGCAGCGCGTCGCCGGCACCCTCGTGGGAGACGCCGTCGGGCAGCGGGCGGACGCGGTAGCCGGCGTCCTCGAACCAGGCCACGTCGTGGGCCACCTCGGGCTGGCGCTCGGGGTGGCGGAATCGGCTGGGGACGAAGATGCCGTGGTTGACCGTGCCGGCGTTGGCGGTGAACACCAGGTCGGGCAGGTCCGGCTGGGGCTCGAGCAGCTCGATCTCGGCCCCCGCCGCCCTGCAGGTTGGCGACCAGGCCGTCCCACTGCTCCCGGGTGCGGTCGACGTCGACCCGCACCTCCCGGTGCATCCACGGGTTGATCTCGTAGAGCACGCCGAAGTGCTCCGGCGGGCACATCAGGAACCGCCGGCCCCAGGCCAGCGAGCCGGTGACCTGGTCGCCCGGACCGGCTCAGGTGTCACCAGTTCGTCGTCGGGCACGAGGTGGTCGGCCAGGCTGCGCAGGAACAGGCCCACGTCGGTGACGATGCCGAGCGCCTGGTGGCTGCCCCGGTCGGCCAGCTTGGTGACCACCGCCTGGTTGATGTCGACGCAGAACGTCTCCACGCCGGCGGGCAGGAGGTTGCCGGTGGCGATGGCGTGGAGGGTCGACGCCAGCATGAGGGCGACGGCCACCCCGGGGAGCAGCTCCCGCATGGCGTCGGCCGCCTCCACCACGTCGGTGTTCACGTCGGGCAGGGGCCCGTCGTCGCGCACCGAGCCGGCCAGCACGAAGGGGATGCCCAGCCGCACGCACTCGTGCAGGACGCCGCCGGGGATGTACCCGGCGTCGACCGCGGCCGCGATCGACCCCCGCCGGCGGACCTCGTTGATCACCCGCAGGTGGTTGCTGTGGCCGCCCTCCAGGGGCTGGGACGCCCACCAGCGGCACGCCCAGCGACGTGCCCAGCACGTTCGACTCGATGTCGTGGGTGGCGAAGCCGTTGCCGGCGAAGAGGACGTCGATCCAGCCGTCTCGAACCAGGCGGGCCACGTCGGGGGCGGCACCGGTGTGCACCACCGCCGGCCCGCACACGGCCAGGATCTTGCCGCCCGCGGCCCGGGCCAGGCGCATGCGCTCGGCCACCTGGGCCACCAGCAGCTCCTTGGGCTTCTCCGAGGACACGTCGGAGTTCATGAACTCGAACGGGCTCGGCCCCCGGGGCCGCGCCAGGGCCGGACCCGCACGCCGTCGCCACCGACCACGATGGCGTCGCCGACCCGCACCCGGTGCATGGGGATGGTGCAGTGTCTGGCCGTCGGGGCGGACGACGAGCCCGCAGTCCATCTCCGGGTTCTCGACCGCCACCCACTGGCCGTCGATGCGCACCTCGGTGGCCAGGTTGGTGGTGGAGTAGAAGCCCTCGGGCAGCACGCCGTCGGTGTCGGCGAAGACGGTGACGGCGTCGCCGGGATCGACCCGGTTGGCGCCGTGGATGTGGAGCTCGGCCACGAGGGCGGCCAGCAGCGTCCTCGTCGTCGGCGGTGACCTCGAACCGGGCCCGGCTGGCGTCGATGTTGGTGCGGCCGATGTCGACGTCGACCAGGCGGTAGTCGGCGCCGGCGTCGAGGATGACGTCGAGCACCTTGGCCAGGATCAGCGAGTCGATGATGTGGCCCTCGACCTCGACGACCTCGGAGGCCATCAGTCGGGGACGGGGCCGGTGGGGGCAGGCACGACGGCCCGGTCGGCCCGGGCTCGGCGGGGCGTCGGGCGAGGCGTCGGGCGGCCCGGCGGATGCGACCGCCTCGTCGGCCGCCCGCTCCTCGCTTCCGGCGGGCGGCGATCACCGTGCCGACCGGGATCTCGTCCGCGCCGATGGTGGGCTCGTCCTTCCACTGGCCCTTGCGGTTGTCCCAGAGGTCGCGGACGATCACCTAGATCACACCGGCGGCGGGGATGGCCAGCAGGGCGCCCAGGATCCCGAACAGCTCGACGCCGATGAGCACGCTGACCAGGACGAACAGCGGGTTGATCTGCACCGTCTTGGCCATGATCGGCGGCTGCAGGACGTGGTTCTCGAACTGCTGGTAGATCACGTAGAAGATCAGCATGCCGATGCCGGCCGGCACCGAGTGGAGGAAGGCCACGCCGATGGTGGGGATGGCGCCGAGGGTGGCGCCGACCAGGGGGATGAGGTCGGCGAAGGCCGTCCACAGGGCGAGGACGCCCCTGAACGGCACGCCGGAGATCCACAGGGCGATGAACGTGAGCCCGCCGGCGATGACGCTGATGAGCAGGTTGCCCATGACGTAGCCGGTGAGGGCCTTGGCGCAGTCGGCCGCCACCAGCTTGACCCGCTCCCGTTTCGGTGGCGACAGGGCGCCCAGGCCGCTGGAGAGCAGCTGGGGGCCGTAGAGGATCATCATGAAGGTCAGGACCAGCACCGTGAGCAGGGCGACGATGCCGGCGAAGGCCCTGCCCGCGAAGTCGACGATCCGGCTGCTGGAGCTGCTGCTGGCGTCCTCGATCCGGTCCTTGTTCTCCTCGTACCGGCGCTCGAGGTCGTAGCGCTCCACCAGCCCGCCCAGCGGCCCCTCCCCCTCCCGGGCGTCGCTCAGGTAGGTGGGGAAGTTGTCGATCGCCTCCGTCGTCTGGTCGACGAGAGGGCGGATGAACATGTACATCAGCCCCGCCAACATCACGATGAGCAGGAGGAACACGATGCCGGTGGCGTGGCCCCGCTTGACGTGGAGCTTGCGCTTGACCAGGTCGACGGCGGGGGTGATCACGGTGGCGAAGAAGGCGGCCACCACCAGCAGGGCCAGGGTGTGGGCCAGCTTTCGGATCAGCCACAGGCCGACGACGGTGGCCAGCACTAGGCCGATGGTGGCCAGGATGGTGCGGACCGGCACCTCCTCCCGTTCTGACACGGGCCGATCGTACCCAGCACGCCCCTCCCCCGGCCGCGGCTTCGATGGCCGGGCGCGGTGATGAGTAGTGTCCAGCCCGCATGGGTCAGATGATCACCGTCACCAGGAAGCCGTCGGTGCGGTCCGACGTGGCCATCTTCGAGCTCAACCGCAGCCTCTCGGGCATGGGTCACGAGCGCTACCGGTCGGCGGCCGACGCCACCCGCGACAAGCCCGTCGACGAGCTCGCCCGCCGGCTCTTCGCCGCCGGCCGGGTGATCGGGGTGCACATCTACTCCAACATGGTCACCGTCGACCTGGCCTCCGAGGCCGACGTCGACGCCCTGGCCGACATCATCCGCGACCTGTTCACGTACTACCGGGAAGGCGTCGAGGTCGTCGACCCGATGGCCACCCCGTCCAGCTGACGACCCCCCAGCTGACGACCCCTGGCTGACGACCCCTACGTGACGACGACGCCCTTCAGCTCGTCGCAGGGCGGGTACCGGGGGTCCATCGCCTCGAGAGTCTCCAGCACGATGCGACTGACGGCCCAGTTGCGGTACCACTTGTGGTCGGCGGGCACGACGTACCAGGGGCGTGCTCGGTGGACGTGCGGGAGATGGCCTCCTCGAAGGCGGCCCGGTAGTCGTCCCATTTGGCCCGGTCGTCGAGGTCGCCGGCCCGGAACTTCCAGCACTTGGTGGGGTCCTCGAGCCGGTCGCGGAAACGCTCGGCCTGCTCGTCCTTGGAGATGTGGAGGAAGAGCTTGACGACGCGGGTGCCGGCGGCGGCCAGGTTGGCCTCGAACTGGTTGATCAGCTCGTAGCGGGGGCGCCACACGTCCTCCTGGACCAGCTTCTTGACCCGCACGACGAGGACGTCCTCGTAGTGGGAGCGGTTGAACACGACGACGTCGCCCCGAGCCGGGGTGCGCCGGTGCACCCGCCACAGGAAGTCGTGGGCCAGCTCGTCGTCGGACGGCACCCTGAACGAGACCACCTGGGCGCCGGCCGGGTTGAGGCCGAAGAACAGGTGCTTGATGGTGCCGTCCTTGCCACCGGCGTCGATGGCCTGGAGGACGATCAGCAGGGACTGCTCGTGTTCGGCGAAGAGCCGTTCCTGGAGGCTCGCGGAGGTGGGCGTGGAGCCCGTCGAGGACCTTGGCCGCCTTGTCCTTCGACGGCATGCCGTCGGTGCTGCGGGGGTCGATGGCGGTGAGGTCGACGGTGGCGCCCGGCGGTACCCGCCACCGGTCGGTGTCGGCAGGAGTCACGTTCTCACTGTAGTGGCCGAACGTACGTTCGTCTAGGATGACGGGTATGGCCGTCGCCGCCCGGGAAGCTCGCGGTGGGGAAGCCCGCCATCCCGGCCGAGCTGGTCGAGCGGGCGGCGCCGGTGTCGCTGGCGGCCGACCAGCGGCTACCCGTGCTGGCCCCGTTGGAGTCGTTGTTGCCCGAGCGGGGCCTCCGGCGGGGGTCGGTGGTGGCGGTGGCGGGGTCGTCGTCGTTGGCCCTGGCGCTCGTCGCCGCCGCCTCGGCCGCCGGGTCGTGGTGCGGGGCGGTGGGCCGGCCCGCCCTGGGCCCGGTGGCGGCGGCCGAGCTGGGCGTCGTCCTCGACCGCTTCCCCCTGGTGCCGGCCCCCGATCCGACGACCACCGGCCCCGGGGGGTGGGCGTGGGTCGTGGCCACCCTCCTCGACGCCCTCGACGTGGTGATCGCCTGGCCTCCGGGGGGGTCGGCGTCGGTGCGGCCGGCCGACGCTCGCCGGCTGGCGGCCCGGGCCCGGGAGCGGGGATCGGTGCTGGTGGTGGCCTCGGGGAGGTGGCCGGAGGCACCCGACGTGCGCCTGGCAGTGGTCCGCTCGCAGTGGATGGGCCCGGGGGCGGGGGACGGGCGGCTGCGGGCCCGACGGGTGGAGGTGGTGGGCGGGGGTCGGGGGGCGGCGTCCCGGGAGCGGCGGGCGACGCTCTGGCTGCCGGCCCCCGGGGGTGGCGTGGCCGCGGCCCTCGACGGTGCCGACGGGGCCGACGGGGCCGACGGGGTCGGGCTGCGGGAGGCCCGGTGACGGAGCGTCTCCTGGTCGTGCACTGTCCCGACTGGCCGGTGGTGGCGTCGGGGGAGGCGGCGGTGCCGGGGACGCCGGTGGCGGTGGTCTTCGCCAACCGGGTGGTGGCCTGCTCGGAGGGGGCACGGACCGAGGGGGTGGAGCGGGGGCAGCGTCGCCGCCAAGCCGAGTCCCGCTGTCCCCGGGTGATGGTGGTGGCCGACGATCCCGGCCGCGACGCCCGGGCGTTCGAGCCGGTGGTGGCGGCGGTGGCGGCATTCACGCCGGGCGTGGAGATCGTGCGCCCGGGGACGTGCGCCTTCGCCACCCGGGGCCCGTCCCGCTACTTCGGGGGCGACGCCGCCCTGGCCGGGAAGGTGGCGGAGGCGGTCGACGCCGTGCTGGCCGGGATGGCGGCGGGAGCCCCCCGTTGCCGGGTAGGGGTGGCCGACGGCCGGCTGGCGGCGGAGCTGGCGGCCCTGTCGTCGTCCGCCACCGCCCTCGGCGCCACCGCCCTCGGCGACACCGCCACTGGCACCACCGCCCTCGGCGACCCGGTGGTGGTCCCCCGGGGCGGGAGCCGGGCCTTCCTGGCCGGGTTCCCGGTGGCGGCCGCCACCGGGGGGACGCAGACCGAGCCGACCTCCTCGTCCGCCTGGGCATCCGCACGCTGGGCGACCTGGCCGCCCTCCCCCTGCCGGCGGTGCTGGCCCGCTTCGGCGCCGAGGGGGCGGGCGCCTGCCGGCTGGCCCGGGGCCTCGACGAGCGGCCGGTCGCGGCCCGCACCCCTCCGCCCGACCTGGCCATCACCGCCGAGCTCGACCCTCCCGCCGAGAGCCTGGAGACGGTTGCCTTCGTGGCCCGGTCACTGGCCGAGCAGCTCCACCTGGCCCTGGCCACTCGGGGGCTGGCCGCCACCCGGGTGCTGGTGGAGGCGGAGACCGAGCACGGCGAGTGGCTGGCCCGCCGGTGGCGCCACGACGGCGGCCTCACCCCGGCCGCCCTGGCCGAGCGGGTGCGGTGGCAGGTCGACGGCTGGCTGGCGGGCCGGGGCACGGCCGGCGGCGACGTCGACGTCCCGAGTGGGGGTCTGGTGCTCCTCCGCCTCACGCCCGACGAGGTGGGTCCCGACGACGGCCGCCAGCTGGGGTTCTGGGGTGGCGATCGGGCCGCGGCCGAGCGGGTGGCTCGGGCCCTGGCCCGGGTGCAGGGCGTCCTGGGGCCGGAGTCGGTGGTCACCGCCACCCTCGTCGGCGGCCGGGGCCCGTTCGAGCAGGCGTGCCTGCTGCCGTGGGGCGACCACCCGGCACCACGTCCGCCGGCACCGTTTGCCGAGGGGTCGGCGGCCGTCCCTCCGTGGCCGGGGCGCGTCCCGCCGCCAGCGCCGGCCACCGTCCACCCCGTCCCCCTTGGGTGCGAGGTCCTCGACGCCGCCGGCCGGGCGGTCACCGTCACCGGCCGGGCGACGGTCTCCGCCCCGCCCGCCCGTGTCGCCCTCGCCGGTCAGGCGCCGGCCGAGGTGGTGGCCTGGGCCGGCCCGTGGCCGGTCGACGAGCGGTGGTGGGACCCGGCCGGCCACCGCCGGCGGGCGCGTACCCAGGTGGTCACCGCCGACGGCACCGCCCACTTGCTGGTCGTCGAGGGTGGCCGGTGGGCCGTCGAGGCCACCTACGACTGACTCTGCCTGCTACCCCGGCCGGGGCTACCAGCCGTAGAAGGCGGCCGGCCACCGGCGGGTGGCGTAGCCCAGCAGCAGCCCGCCGGCCAGGGCGACGAACACGCCGCTCAGCGCCAGTCCGATGATGTTGGCACCGGTGCGGGGCAGGGTGGGGGTGGTGGTGGCCGTCGTCGTGTCGGGTGTCGCCGTCGCGGGCGGGGCGGTGGTGGGAGTCGTCGTGGCCGGGGGCGCGACCGTGGTCGGGACCGGGGTGGTCGTGGTGGTCGGGCACACGCCACCCGACGCCGTCGACCCGTCGACCGCCAACGCCCCGCCGGAAGCGGTGGAGTCGTCGATCGCGGTGGAGCAGCCCGACGCGGTGGAGTCGTCGATGGCGACGGCGTCGCCCGACGCGGTCGACCCGTCCTCCGCATAGGCGGTCCCCGAGGCCGTCGAGTCGTCGAGTGCAACCGCATCGCCGCTGGCCAGGCCGGTCTGGGCTCCCACCGGGGCCGCCGCCAGCGCCATCGTCGCCAGCACGCCGACGAAGCCGGCAAGCAGCGCGAACGACGTTCTCCTCACCCTGCTGTTCTTCGCCCTCATGTCCGAACCTTTCCTCGCGTTGGCGTGGACGATATCGGCCTTACCCACAGAGCACACAGGAGCACCCGCCGGGCCGGTTCGGACGAATGATTCGAATGCCCCATCGAGACGCGGACCCCGTCGGCGCACACTCACCTCGTACCTTTCACTCGCTCGTTGAGAGGAGGACGCATGACGTCAGTGGCATCGGGTTGGGAACGGTCTCCTCCGCCCGGGTGAGGGTGTCGACGAGGCGAACGCGGTGACCGCCGATCTGTCTCCCGGCGGGCGTGCGCCTCACTGGTGACCCGGACGTCAGCCCCGGCGCCGGGTCGCCGGTCGCCCTTCCCGGCCGCCCTTCGAGGCCGTCGAGGTCAGCCCGCCCCGTTGGGAGCGGCCACCACGCCGAGCTCGAGGAGGACGGCCCCATAGTCCCTCGCCGCCCGGCCGGCGTTGGCCTGGTCGCCCGATTCCCGGTGGGACGCGACCAGCAGCCGCCAGAGCCGGTCGCGGTAGCGGTCGATCTCCAGGCCCCGCTGGCAGGTCCGGACGGCGGCGCCGTAGGAGGCGGCCGCCACGTGCGCGCCCGCCAGCCGCTCGGCCAGGTCGGCCGCCGTCGCCCGGAAATGGTCCCGGGCCTTGACCACCCACTCGGCCGGTCCCTCCTCCTCCAGCAGATCGCCCCGGTAGAGCTCGAGAGCGTCGGTCATGGCCGCGGCCGTGGCCTCGTCGTCGCCCCTCGCCTCGGCGTCGCGGGACTCCTGGTTGCGAGCCTCGAAGGCGACGATGTCGACGTGGGCGTCATCCGGCAGGGTGAGGCAGTAGGCGTCGCCGACCCTCGTGAGGAAGGACGAGTCGGGCGACGATCCCGGTTCGACCAGCTGACGGATGGCGGACACCGCCACCTGCAGGGACCGCTTCCCGGCGGCGGGTGACGTCTCCGGCCACAGGGCCTCCACCAGCGCCTCCCAGTGCAGCAGCCGGCCGTGGTTGACGATCAGCAGGCGCAGCAGTGACCGGGCCCGGGGCTTGACCCCGTGGAGGTCGAGCAGCTCCCCGTGGACCTCCATGGCGAAGGCGCCGAAGCAGCGCACGACCATCGCCGGGGCCCGCGTCCCGTTGCCGGCACCCGCCGTCGAGACGGGCGCCCGCAGCCCGCACTCCTGGGCGATGGCGGCGGCCAACGCCTCGTGGTTGGCCCGCTGCCCGGGCCCGGGATCGGCCAGCGCCAGCGCCCGGTAGGCCATGACCGCCGCGCCCCGGGCGCCGGTGGTGCGGGCCAGCCGCTCGGCCGTCAGCGCGGTGGCGGTCGCCGTCGGGTCGTCGCCGGTGCCGGCCCGGGCCAGCGCTTCCAGGGCGGACGCCCACGCCTCCAGCACCCGGGCCCCGCGCCCCGGAAGACGCCGGCCGCCGCCGCCAGCTCGGTCCCCTCGCCCGGGTGGGCGGCGACTCCTGCCCGAAGGACGGCCGCCAGCGCCCGGCCCCAGCCGCCGTCGGCGCTTTCCGGTCCCGGGGGACGCTGCGTCTCCGGTTCGACCGCCTCGAGCACGACCTGGCACAGCTGGCCCAGCCACGGTTGGCCCAGCTCCTCGAAGGTCTCGTACGCCGCCACCAGCCGTTCCACCGGGCGCTGACCGGCCAGCGCCTGGGCGACGGCCCGGGCCAAGGACGCCACCGCCACCAGACGGGGTGACGCCCCCGCCTCCCGCTCCGCCTCCGCCAGCAGCCGTTCCGCGTCCCGCACGTGGCCGGCGAGGAGGGCGGCCAGGCCGGCGGCCAGCGTCGCCCCCTGACCCCCGAGCTGGCGGGCCCGGACGGACGCGCCCAGCGGATCGCGACGGGTGGCCTCCCGCAACAGGCCCAGCCAGTCGTCGCCCGGGGGCGACATCGGCTCCGCCCATCCGCCGAGGGCCATGCGCTCGTGGTGGGCCTCGGCCACCGCCCCCACCGGGCCGAAGGCGCCCTCCGCCGACCGGTACCCGACGAGGGCGTCGCCGACCCGGCCGCAGGCCAGGTGGCGGCGGGCCTGGGCGAGGAGGAGCCAGGGGTCGCTGGCCACGATGCCGCGGGGCAGGGTCTCGATCCACGCCCCCGGCTCCGACCCGACCATCTCGCCCCGGTCCCGCAGGAGACGTCCGATGGCCCCGTCGTCCTCGGCCCGGGAGTAGGCCCGGATGGCATCGGTGTAGGCGGCCGCCTCCTCCAGCATCCGCCCCGCCCGCCGGTAGCGCAGCCACGTCTCCGGTTCGCCGACCTCGGCCACCAGCACCGACTCCAGGTAGGACCGCAGCACCTCGTGGTAGCGAAAGCTGCCGTCATCGAGGGAGGCCAGCAGCAGCTGCCGGGACTCGATCTGCTCCAGCAGGCGCTGGCAGCCGGTCCGGCCGAGGAGGGCATCGCACAGCGGCCCGCTCAGGCGGGGGAGGACGCACGTGTCGAGCAGGAACCGGCGCAGCTCGTCGGGCAGACCTTCCAGGATGTTCTGGGTCAGGTACTCGCGCACCAGGCGGGAGCGGGTGGACAGGGCGCCCAGGGTCTCCCGGCGGCGGGCGGCCGTCTTGCCGTTGGTGGCCAGGTGGAACAGCTGCAGGACCGCCGGCCACCCCTCGGTACGGCTGGTGACCTCGGCGGCCTCCTCCGGGGGGAGCGGCGAGCGGTACACGTCCTTGAACAACCGCTCCACCTCCCAGGAGCGGAAGCGCAGGTCGTGGGCGTCGACCTCGGTGAGGCGCCCGTCGAGGCGCCGGCGGGACAGGTTGAAGCGGGGTTGGCGGCGGGAGGCGAGGAGCACGACCAGCGACGCCGGGGCGTACTCCACCAGCCGGGCCACGAAGTCCTCCGCGGGTGTCCCCTCCAGGGTGTGGAAGTCGTCGACCACGAGGACGGCCCGCCGCCCCGACCAGCCCTCGAGGTCGGCGACCATCGCCTCCAGCGACCGCCAGCCGCCCGCCAGGCCGGTGAGCGACGTGCAGAAGGCCCGCTCGAGGTGGGCCAGCAACGACTCGACCCCACCGTCGGACTCGTCGGCCCGGTACCAGGCCGACGGCGTCTCCACCCGGGCCAGGAAGTGGGCCAGCACCGTCGTCTTGCCCGCGCCCGCCGGTCCTACCACGATCCCGAAGCCGGTGGCCAGGGCGTCGTGCAGCTTCTCCGCCAGCCGGGGCCGGACCAGCCCCGACCCTGCGGGCGCGCGCAACTTCGCCGGCACCACCGTCGGTCCTCCGCTGTCCGGCCAGACATCCATGCCGCGGGACCGCCTTTCGGCAGTTGCTTGCAGATACCCCCCGGGAAATCCTGTGCCAGACCGTGGCACCTGGCCTGGGAATGGTCAAGGGGGCTACCACCACGGTTCCCGGCCGGAGGCGGCTCCCGGCGCCGTCCGGTCAGGGTTCGGAGGTGGTGGTGGAGTCGTCCTGCTCGCCGTTCTCGCCGTTGTCGTCGTGATCGGTGGTCGTGGTGGTGTCGTGCGTGGTGGTCGTGTCCTCGTGCTCCTCCTCGCCACCGCCCCCACCCCCACCCCCGTCGCTCGGCGCGGCGGTGGTCGTCACGGGAGATCCCGGCGGGCGGGGGCGCTTCTCGATCTTGGCCAGGTCGAGCCCGTAGTACTCGGCCGCGTTGCGGGCCAGGATCTTGCCCTTGACCTTGTCGGTGAGGGCGGGGTACCCGAAGCGGTCCTGGAACTCAGGCGAGATGTCGAAGGTCCGGAAGGCGTCGATCTGGCCCTGGGGCGACCCGTACCAGATGGAGTCGGTGCCCCACAGGATGCGGTCCTCGCCCACCGCCAGGAGGAGCTTGCCCAGCAGGTGGGCGGCCTCGTCCGGCGACCGCATGAGGTTGAACCAGGTGGAGCCCAGCTCGGCGTAGACGTTCTTGCCGGGGTCGATGTCCGCCTTGCGCAGGGACGTGACCAGGCGGTTGGAGCCCTGGTCGGCGGTGTCCGCCGAGTACTCGTCCTCGGTGACCCCCGGCTCCCAGCCCGAGTGGTAGATGGCGAACTTGACCTCGGGGAACGCCTTGGCTGCCGGCCCCACGTCCTCCGGGGACGCCCACTTGTCGCCCCCCGAGATCCCCTTGTGGACCGAGATGCGGGGGATGCCCAACTCGACGATCTTGTTCAGCGAGGCCATGCCCACCTGCCGGCCGAGGACGTCGCCGTCGTCGAGCCGCCAGCCCTGCGTGTTGGTGGTGTAGGCCTTCCACCCGTCGACGTTGTAGGTCTCGGCGATGGCCTCGAGGTCGTCGAGGGCGGCCGACAGCGGCTTGTCGGTGGGGACGACGAGGCCGTGGATGAGGAGGAGGCCGGCACCGACGCGGTCGGCGATCCGCTCCCGGGCCTCGTGCATGACCTCCAGGCCGAGCGGTCCCGCCCGGGCGTCGGGGGCGGGGATCGCCGACAGCACCGCCGCCGCCGTCTCGCTGCGGGTGTACAGGGTGTCGACGAAGCGGTCGAGGCTGAAGCAGGCCCGGGGGTCGTCGAGCCCGCAGGCGGCCTGGGGGAAGTCCTGCCCGAAGAAGCTGTCGGGCAGGGGCTGGGACAGGTCGTAGTCGAGGAAGTGGGCCTGGGCGTCGATCACGGGCAGGTCGCCGTCGAGGACGGAGTTCGCTGCCTCCTCGTCGACCCCGGCCTCCTCGGGCACGTCGAACGTCCCCCCCGGACGGGTGCCCCGGTTGGCCGCCTCCTCCTTGCTGCAGGCGTTGAGGGTGAGCAGCACGGTGGCCGCGCCCATCGACGTGAGCAGGAAGTCGCGCCGGGACATCCCCACCCGGCGGGCGTTCTCGGCCGCCTGCTCCCACGCCCGCCGGCGGGCCTCCCGCACGACGGGGGAGAGGGGGAGGGCTTTGTACTCGTCGCTCGACGCCGGGTCGAGCAGGATGGGCAGCCGCTCGATCTCGTACCGGCGCCAGCGTCCGCGCATCGACCGTCAGCCTAGAGCCGCGACCCGGGCGATGCTTCGCACCTGGCGCGGTCGGGTGCCTCGCGGCGCGAACGACGCGGGCGATCGGGCGAGTCGGCAAGTCCGAGTAAGCAATCCCGAGTAGGCAATCCCGAGTAGGCAATCCCGAGTAGGCAATCCCGAGTAGGCAATCCCGAGTAGGCAATCCCGAGTAGGCAAGATCGTGCGAAGACCCGGCCGGCGGCGCCCACGGTGGGTCGTCGAGGTGAGCATTGGAGTACCACGGCGCGGTGTATCCCATGAGGTCGCGGAATGCCGCGATCACAGGTGAACGACGCGGACGTTCGGATCGAGCACCCGAAGGTCCTCGGGGTCAGACGTGACCACCTGCTGGGCCGCCCTCCGAGCGCAAATGACGACATGCGCGTCCACGATGTCTGCGGTCCCGCTCGCCACGAGCAGCCTGCCGACGCTCGTCGCGTCAACCCGGCCAAGGGGGACGACGTCAGTCGTCGCTGCCGGACAACTTCTTCACCCGCTCACCTCAAGGTCGGTGCCCGATCGGGGGCGTTCGCGAGCGATAGCGAGGTATGCTGGCATACCTATGCGACGCACGACCGTCAAGTTGCCCGACGATCTCGACGCCCGCCTCCGTCACGAGGCCGAACGCCGGGGCACGACAGTGTCCGAGCTCACCCGCGAGGCAATCGAGGCGCACCTCGGCGGCGCCCGGCGTTCGTTCCTCGCGGCCGGCGCCGGCGCCAGCGGTCATTCCGACATCTCCGAGCGAATCGAGGAGATCCTCGCAATGGAGATGCCCGAATCGCGCTGATCGTCGACACCGGTCCGTTGTACGCCTATGTCGACCGCGACGATGCTCGGCACATCGACTGCCTGAAGCTTCTCGAGACCCACGTGGGTCCTCTCGTCGTCCCGGAGCTTGTCATCACCGAGGTCGTCTACCTCCTTGCCACACGGCTCGGCGTCGATGCCGAGATCCGGTTCATCGGCGACCTCGCTTCTGGAAGCCTCATCCCAGAGCCGGTGGCTCCTGCCGACTGGATTCGAGTCGCCGAGCTCGTCAGCGTCTACCGCGACCTTCCGCTCGGGACGGTGGACGCCTCGGTGGTCGCAACTGCCGAGCGCCTCGGGATAGCTCAGGTCGCTACGCTCGACCGCCGCCACTTCGCCATCGTCCGACCCGCCAGTCGGTCCTTCGATCTCCTGCCGTAGGAACTCGGGCGAGCGAGGGGGTCTGAACGCCGGAACGACCGGCGGGGACGCTTCCGGACTTGCTCGCCCAAAGTCTTTGCGCCCGAACCCGGCACTATGGGCACACGCGACTCGCCGGCCCTGTCGCTGGGAACGTTGACGTCCGGTCATCAAGGCTCCGGTCGTGTGACGCCCTCCGGCCGCCAACCGCCTCAGACGGGTACAAGGCGACACCTACGGGTGTCGCCCCCGGCTGGACCGGACCTGGCGAACAGCCGCCGCCTACGGCCACCAGGACGCTACCCCGCACCGACCTGGTGAGCGCTACCACACCGCTGTCGTGCTGGGCGAAGCCCCGTTGAGATACGGGAGACCGACAGGAGCCGCTACGAGGACTCCCCCTCCCAGCCCACTCATTTGCGTCAGGCGTTGTGGGTATCGCATCAGGGTCGCCCAACCTTCCTCAGAGCGCTCGTATCCTGTCGAGGTGGTTGAACGGGCGTATTGGTCGAGCCGAGTCGGAAGGGGCCCGCAGGCAAATCCCGACATTCGCGACCTTGCGCGGTCGCTTACGCTTGCAGTGGCGGAGATGGCACAGCGCGACTTCTTCCAAGAATGGTATGGCTACGATTGTATCGATGCCGGATACGTAAAGGGCAAGGCAAACGTCGACATCACTACGCACGCCGATACAGTACTCCGATATCAGCAGACCTGGCCTCTGCCTGACCCTCTGATTGAACCGCCCGATGGTGCCGCAATCGATGACGAAATGGGTCACCACATAGAACTAGAGGATCAGATCTTCGACCTGATCGAATTCTTCCACGATCATATCTCCGCCGGAGTCGAGGACGCTGGATATTACCACTCCTATAATCAATGCGGTTGGCATTTCTCTCAGTTCGACGCAGCGCCGGCTCGGGAACTCTTCCGATCGCGACTTAACGCCGTGCTCCGAAACTACCGCAGTGGTTTTCAACTCACGATAGAGGGCGAGATCGAGAGATCCGCACCTCCTGGCCTGGACTCGTTGTTAGATGCCCCATTGCGTACATCGGATGTCGACATCCAAAGTCGAGTACTGGCCGCGATCTCCGTCTATCGTAACCGGCATCGATCAGTTGAGGACCAACGAGACGCGGTTCGAAACCTCTTCGACGTACTCGAAAAGATTAGACCACTGGTCAAGCTAGAGATGCTTAAAGGTGATGAGCGCGATCTCTTCAATATTGCCAACAACTTTTCGGTTCGCCACCTTAGCGAAATTCAGAAAGGCAATTACGACGGCCCGCTTTGGCTTTCATGGATGTTCTACGTGAATCTGGCTACGATCCATTTACTCACGCGCCTACAGCCGCGAATAGCTAGCTCTGCGGAGTCAAGTAACGCCGCCATCTAGCGAGCGCCGTTAGCTCGCAGCGACATCAATAACAGCTGTGACGGCGCTAACCTGCGTGATCCGTCTGTCATTCGCTCTTGGGGAGGGAAATCTGTCTTTGGGCAAGAGAGCAAGTATTACGTCGGGTGCCGAACAGCCGTAGAACTCTCAGCGGCCCACTCGGCCCGGCGCCGGAACTCCGGCGGATGAGCGGTGGCATGCGGCCTCCTTCCCCGAGGTGCTACCACTTCAGTGCGGGTTCCGGCCAACCGGGGGATACTCAGCGGCGAGTTCATCGGAAGTAGAGGGGCTGGATGCCAAACCACGCCGCGCTCGCCGTAGCGTCGCCGACCGCCGCCTCGCTTGCCTCGGTCATTGCCGCTTGATGCGGAGCCATCGTTGACTGCCCCAAGACACTCCTCCACATCGTTAGGATTTCGTTGGCAAAGTCAGCCACGCGCTCCTTTAGATCATCGCCGGGAGTTGAGCTGGGTTTATATGGACGCCTTGGGCTCGGATGAAGGACCTTTTCGTTCAAAGGGCTCTTGTATGCCTTCCAGAGCGTCGACGGGACGACTTCGTGCGGGCTTCGCTTGGCCCACCCCTCCTCGAGATGAAGGAACTCATAGAGCACCCTCGTGTGCACGAACGCCGTCTCCGTCGCCAATACAACGAGGTGGGGAGCATGTCTTCCCCGATCATTCGGATCGTGAACGGCGCTCCAAGTCGTAGCCGCCACCAACAGGTACTTCAGTTCGTAACGCAGGTGTTCGCCGATGTAGTCGTCGAGGTCGAAGGGCATGAGATCCAGTATGGGCCATACCCGGACACCTTCTGCCCGCCGAGTGCATCACTTCTGAGGAAGGGGGAGTTGCCCGGAGTCGCCGTTTGCCGGCGGTGAGGGCACGCGCGGCCCCCGGCGGACGTCAGCGGACAAACCGCGCCGATCGAGCCACACCTGAAGACCTAGAGGATGGGGGTACCCATATCTGCAAAGACTACAATCCAGACAAAATTGTCCTGTAGGCCCACCTCAGGACCACCTGGAAGGAGCGTGCGGTTGATCGAGTTCGGCGGTCTAATTCTGCTCCAGGTCCAACAAGAGAAGGGGGTCTTCGACACAGATTTTGGTCAGAAGATCCTGATCTTGTTGATTGGCTCTATCGTTACCTTTTGCACGACATTCTTCTTCGCCATTCACAAGCGCAGGGACACGCCCTCAAGGCGGCTCCAGTATTCCTCCCGACTTCAACCAGGCCTCGTGTCTATCGACGAATCGATCAAGCACGATGTAGCCCTTAGGTACAAGGGTTCGACAGTTGACAAGCTCGTCTTAGTTTCAATCGACGTCTGGAACTCAGGTAATACTGTAGTAAAGGGCCAAGAGTTGCGATTCGAATTCCCTGGCAGCGCTTCCATTATCGACACGAGCTTCGACCCTCCACTCACCCCGGAGCTACAGGTCGACTGCTTCAACGATAGTCCGAACAATCCGCGTTTTAGAATTCCGCACCTTGAGCGACGGCAGAGGGTTGGGTTCCGATTTGTTGTAGCAGGCAACGCGATGGAAGCGGTACCGACTATTCACCCCTTCAATGAGTCCGGCGATGTTGCCTTGGTCCAAGGTCATGCGTATGACGAAGACGTAGAGAAGGCTGACATACGAATTGAGCGCTTCATTCTCCTGTTTGCCCTCTTCTTGTTCGTGCCGCCAACAACAGCGATCCTGGGCTCTGAGGTGAGTCACCGGTTTTCCGCCCTAGTCCAACTGATCATTCTGGTGGCTATGGCCCCGCAGCTGGCCCATGTTGCTGCCTCTGTTGCGTTGTTGCTTCGACCGTCAAGAGCTAAGTCCCACTCTGAAGACACCATTGCAATTGATAACGTGTCCAACAGCGGGGTAATGGTAATAGTCGGAGGCGGACCGGGTACCCAACCGCAGGCTATTATCGATCCCGCAGAGGGAATCCCACCGAAGCCTCGGGGGGGCAGAGTCGCTGCAGCCCGACGCTTTGCGGTCAAGAGCTGGCGCACGAGGCCACCCGAGCTGAGGCGCAAGCCGAAGGCGTCTGACTAACTGCTTCGCCACCTCAGTCGCCTCTGAAGAAAATGCGCTTGCTCACACGCAGGGTGCTGGGCTGGCGCTGTCCGAAGTCCAAACGGGAATCCCAAGCGTGCGATCACGCCGTGGGCGTACTCAGCGAGTATAGGTTCTTGCGGGCCGGGCCTCGCCCATAACAACCAAGGACGAGGGTCGCCAGGGCCGCTCGCAGCCATCCGGAACGTGCCGGGAGGGGCGGCTAGAGGCCCCTCCGGCTACGAATGCGGAAACGACGTAGCTGGCATGCCGGTCCAGGTTGTGGGGCTCTTCGCGTTGGAGTGGGGAGCGTGAAGTAGCAGGAGCATCCACCACTGGGGCCAGGGGCCCCGTCATCGTTGCGGCTTCTCGACGGCTACAGCGATGGGAGGCCCCTGGTGGCGAACGACGGTATCGGCCTGGCGGAGGCCCTACTGGGACTGGAGGGATTCCGGGTGCTGGCGGTCGCCGAAGGCCCCGCCGAACTGATCGTGACCATCGAGACGGTGGCGACCCAGGTGGGCTGCGGGAGCTGCGGCGTGCGGGCCGAGGCGCAGGACCGGATGCCGATCGACATCCGCGATCTGGCCTGCTTCGGCCGGCCGGCTCGGCTGGTGTGGAACAAGCGCCGGTGGCGCTGCACCGAGGCTGACTGCGAGGCCAAGACGTGGACGGAGCACTCCGACCACGTCGGTTCCCAGGCTGTGCTGACACGGCGCGCCGGGGCCGAGGCGTGCCGCCAGGTCGGTGCCGACGCCCGCCCGGTGGCCACTGTGGCAGCCGAGCTCGGCGTGTGTTGGTGGACGGTGATGAACGCCGTGATCGAGCACGGTACGCCGTTGGTCGACGCCCCTGACCGGATCGGAAAGGTGACCCAGCTCGGCGTCGACGAGACCTCGTTCCTCACCGCCAACCGCACGCATGCGACGATCTACGCCACCGGCCTGGTCGACCTCAAGGCCAAGGTCATCATCGACATGGTGAAGGGCAACGCCGCTGCTGACCTGCGGCGATGGACCAAGGGCGCCGATCCGGCGTGGCTCAAGGCGATCACTGTGGTGGCCACCGACCTGGCCGAGTCCTTCCGGGTGGGGCTGTCGCCGGGGCTCGACCACGCCACCCGGGTGGCTGATCCGTTCCACGTCGTGCGCGTCGGCAACCGCTGCCTGGACAAGGTCCGGCGGCGGGTGCAGAACGAGACCCTCGACCACCGCGGACGCAAGGACGATCCGCTCTATCGCATCCGCAAGCTGCTCCTCACCGGCGGCGAGCGACTCGACGAGAGCGGCAACGCCCGCATGCTGCTGGGCCTGCGGGCGGGTGACCCCAAGGACGAGGTGCTGGGCGCCTGGCTGGCCAAGGAGTCGGTCCGCGACGTCTACCTCACCGCCGATCGCGATGTCGCCGCCACCCTCCTCGACAAGGCCATCGCCGGCTGCATCGCCGACGAGGTGCCCGAGATCCGCTCCCTCGGCCACACCCTGAAGTCGTGGCGCACCGAGATCCTGGCCCACCACGACACCGGCGCCTCGAACGGTCCGACCGAGGGCCTGAACCTGTGCGTGAAGCGGGTCAAGCGCTGCGGCCACGGCTTCAAGAAGTTCGAGCACTACCGCCTGCGGGTGCTCCTCCACGCTGGCGGGGTCAGCTGGCCATCAAAGCCTCGTCCACCCCGAATCCGAACCCGCTCTCCCCACTCAGTCGCGTAGAGCCGGTTGTGGCGGGCCCGGTCGTAGCGCGTTGTCGTACGGGGATCGGCGTGACGAGCAGCGATCTGGACGTCACGGAGAGGAACGCCGGCGTCGAGGGCGGCAGTGATGAAGCTGTGACGCAACGAATGCGGCGAGATCCTCTTGGTGATGCCTGCCTTCCGGGCGACCCGCCGCACGATCCGGGTGGCACCGTGACGGTCGAGGCGCTGTCCGGAACGGGACAGCAGCACCGGCCCGCTCGTCCGCTCGTCGGCAGCAAGGTCGATCGCCCGGCCGACGCGGGGAGGCAACGGTATGACGGCGGCCTTGCCTCCCTTGCCCATGATCTTCACGGTGCGATGTCCGCGCTCGGTGCTGAGGTGCTCGATGTTGATGGAGCACGCCTCAGAGACCCGCAGGCCGAGTAGCCCGAGCAGGCAGGCCAGGGCATGATCGACCGGCCCAGCGGCGGCCGCCTGGGACACGAAGGCGCCCAGCTCCATGCGGTCGAGACCGAGGGTGGTCGACTCGGTGTCGATCTTCGGACGGCGGACGTGCTCGGCGGGCGACTCGGTGATGTAGCCGTCGATGACCGCGAACCGGTAGAAGCCGACCACCGTCGACAGCCGACGGCCGATCGTGGCTCGGGCCAGATGCCGCTCCTCCTCCATCCACCGGGCGAACAGCTCGATGTGGGCGCGCCGGACGCCGAAGATCTCGAGCTTCGCTTCGGCACACCACCCGAACCAGGCGCGTAGGTCGGTGGCGTAGCCGATGCGGGTGGTGCCGGAGTAGCGAGCCAGAAATCCGCTGACGGCCAGACGGGTCTCGTCGAACAGCGGTGGGCTCGGGGGGACGAGTTGAGCTGCCGTGGCTGCTTGCATCGGGAACCTCCTTGTTAGGGGAGGTCCAGCGCGCGCCTGCTGGGCCCGACGAGCAAGCGCGAAGTCACGAGACCGGGGCGATGTGCGTGGCGAGGCTGATTCGATGAACGCCCGATCGCCGGCATTGAGAGCGGTTCAGGTCCACGCCGACCTTTTCAGGATATCGGGCGATGTAATGGGGCGCCTGAGGCCGAGATCTCGAAGCGACCGGACCCGCACCGCCCGTGGTTCTCGGCCGGCGTTCGGGGACACCGTCGAAACGCCTCGCAGGGTCGAGGTGGCTCGGGACACACGCCCATCTCCCGGGCGACACATCTACGGCCCATCCTTGATGAAGGTGTGGGGCGGGTACATTGCAAGCACCCATTTCCCGCCTTCGCTATCAGGATTGCCAAGGCGGCGATCTCCAGTCTCATACATCCAGCGCATTTGGATTGGTCCAGTCCGGTCGCCGATCGTGGCCGTGCCGTCGATCACCGCCACCCCTACTTCGGGGAGCGAAACGTTTGTGAGCTGGAAATCGACCAGTCGCGTGTGCTCGTAGATTCGCTTGGCTCGGACCGCCTGTTCGCCTGGGCTCGATTTGGGCTCAAGACCGATCGACGGCAGTGCTTCGGCGACCAGACCCCAACGGCCGGCCTGCCACGATTTGAGGAAGGTCGTCGCCGTCTGCACAATCCCAAGCTCGGCAAACAGCGAGTCGTCGACTGCCATCTTCCAAGGCTTGAAGTCCTTGCGGTAGCGCTCGCGCTCGGCGCGATCCACCAGGAGGTCCCAAGTGCTTCGCCATGTCGGCTTCGGTTCTGGGGGCTCTGCCGCCTTCTTCCTCGCGTCAGCCCAGTCGACGACGGCCGACAGCATGTTCCAGGCCCTGGTCGCCACCACCTGGTTGTTGTAATTCACGATGGTGCCGTGGACGATGCCATGCCGATGGAGTTCGAACACCTCCTCGTCTCGTCGCCGCTTACACGACTTGAGGAACACCGGCATCACCGCCGAAAGACCCTTGTGGTGCCCGACCAGGCTGTCCCAGGCAACCATCTCCTCCGGGTCCCGAGCGTGTAGTCCCCGACGGTTGGCTGGTTCCATGTCGTTGACAAACCCATCCATCACGGTGATGAGACCGAGTGCGCAGCTATCCCAATGCTCATTGAGGTAGTGCTGCCGAGCCCGTTCGAGGTTGGCATGGCGTGCTCGCAGCGACTCGTGACCAAGCAACCCTAACTGCCAGTACGGCCCGCGTACTCGATCGGCAATGATCTGAACCAGACCTGACTCGGCCAACTCGCCGGTCGTCGCTTCCTGGAGAAGCGCTTCGATTGCGGTCACTGGTAGGTGATCGGTGAAGAGCCAGTGACGGGCGCCGAGGACCACGTAGAAGCGGTCGACCAAGTCCGATAGGGCGTTCATCTCGCCCTCGAGCTCGATCAAGCCCGGACGCTGGTCACGGGCGACGACCCGGGTCAGGAGCTTCATGCCGGCCAGCAGCTGGCGCATCTCGATGACGCTGGGCAAGTCGCGCGCTGATCCGTACGGAGTGGGATGGGTGCGGCTAACGTCCACGATGCCTGATTGTACCGAACGCGCGTTCGCCGTAGGGAATTGGAATGGGACGACAGCCGTACGCCCACGAACACGCCTCTGAACGCCGGCGACACAGAGCGCAGACGTTCCGCGGCTGTGCTTCCCGCGCTCCGCTCGGAATGGTGCATCGCGCCGTTGTCGTACGGACGAAGGCCTTCGGCAACCGCTCGGTCCCGGCATTTGCGCGTGATGCCGCAGCGGATGCCGGACGATGAGACCGAGATAGCGCGCTACAGAGAGGCGCGTCGGGCGGCTCTTCGAGGTCCCTGCACCATCTCGTGACTATCGTCGCGAAATCCTCGGGGAGGCGTGTGGGATGATTGGACTCGATGCGCCGGCTGAGCCCTCCTTTCAAGTTCGACTTGACAACGCTCCTGCGGCGCTTCCAATCATTGCCGTTGGACGTCGATGGCATCGCGACGATTGGCCTTCCCGGCTTCAAAGTCACCATCAGACTCGATGATGTCGAACGCCGTGTTGCTCGAGAGCTTGTGATTCGACTTGCTGACCGCCGCGTCTTGAACGCGTGGGAGTGCTGCGACGGCTGCATCGACGGGGCGCTCAAATCCATTCAAGAGATCCGCCGCATGCTTGTTGACAAACAAGTCGAGCTTGCTCACCGTACCGACTCGGCGCTATATCTTCTTATTGAACTGATGGCTGAAGGCATCAGACAATTCCTCACCTTCGAGCAGTCTCTGTCAACCGGACGGGATGATCGGGCTGAAGTCCAAGAGGGCTACTTCGCCGGGCTAGAGATGCTGCGCGCTCACCTGCACAGGTCGTTGAGGCAAGTGTCCGTTATCGCCGGAACCGAGATCCCAAGTATCGCCGACGCCATGCGCTACGACGACTCGTGGGACCTTAACGCGTATGTCCTGCCGTCGAATCTGGGCCTCGGGCCTGGTGGAGGGTTGACAGGGGGGTGATGGTCAGACAGGTCAAGGGCGGCCAGGGCCGACACCCTGAGCGAGACTGGCCGGCGAACCTTTGCGAGCGGACCCAGGATCGTCGCCGCAGCACAATAGGCGGGGGTACTGTCGGTTTCGCGCGTTTCTCCTCGGCGCCACCGACTCATATCCGGCAGTACCGAGTAGGTGTCACCGAGAGAGCCGGTAAGGTCATGGGCGCCCCGTGCTCCGAGATCTCGCCGGACCGAACGCCTCGCCGGACTGCGGTCGCCGCACCCTGCGGTCGGCGATCTGGGACACATCGACAGCGGCAAGGAACGGGGCTATTAGGGATAGGCCGAATGCTCCTTGATCCGGAACCGTCCGACACACCCGACCGCCCGACGAGTTCGAGTCCCTCCCCTTATTGACCGCGGAGGTTACGCTGTGTGTATGCCAGACGAGCCCGGCGAGAAGGCCGACATGACGATCGCCATTTCCTTGTCCGGAGGCGGATACAGGGCCGCGGTCTTCGCTGCGGGTGCGCTGTTGGCGATCTCGGATAGCACTTTCGCGACGCGCATCGCATCCATTAGTTCGGTGTCTGGCGGAAGCATTTCGTCCGCATTCTCGATTGGCGGTTTCTCTCACTCTGACGAGTCAGCTGACGCGATGGGGCGCCGTGCCAGGCTAATCGCTGGACTAGCAGAGAGTCAAGCAATACCTTTGGAGCGTTACCTCGAAAAGAAGCGACTAGCGCTAGGTCTCTATTTTACCATTAACGCCGTCGGGCTAGTCCTTATCAACCCGGGGTTACTCGATTTCCTCTTCTTCAGACCGACGATGTTGTCCGTCGCATGGACTTACCTCGCGGTCGTGTTGCCGCTCGCTCTCGTGTCCCGCGCGATATTCGCGAGCTATACAACCGTTCAGCGAAGTGTGGAAGGAGTAGCAACGCGCCTCCTTGGCCGAACGGACTCTAGTCCTCCCGAACTGACCGATCTGACTCCGACCGAAACCGACGGCGTTCGCCGAGTATTCTGTGCGACGGATCTCGATCTAAGTGAGCCTGTATTCCTGACTCACGATCTGGTCATCCGCTCTGCTAGTTCATGCGGTCCGCCGCGTATACTTGCCTCGGACGCTGTCGCTGCGTCCGCTCGCTTTCCTGGTTTCAGGCCCCTCTCCTTCACTGCCTCCGAACTCGGTTGGACGGACTGCAGCGCAACATCGGCACGGGCGAAGGGCCGCCCGTTTTTTCGCAACAGAGCGTGGTTCGCCGTTCCCGCTTTTGCTGGGCTCGGAGTGGCCGTTGCGGCACCTGTCGCTCGACTCAGAGGGACAAGTTGGGCAGCAGGTTGGACGGGCTTGCCCGCGATGGTCATCGTCGGCGTGATCGCGTTACTATGGGCGTGGCTATGGGCCCGCGGATTGGGTTCCAGTGACATACAACTTGTGGACGGCGGAACCTACGACAACCTGGGTACCGCTTTTGCGTTAGTGGCGAACGATCCTAGGTTCCCCTCGCTCCCGACGGTGCTGGGGACGAAGCACGGTGAGTCTGAATCGACTCCCACAGTTGCGCTTATCGTGGACGCCTCGCGGCGCACAACGAGTGCCGAGACAATGAAAACCCGGGATCGTCGCCGGCGGGGAGGACTGGGACACCTAATTCCGCTCCAATTGCGTGCGCTGCCTCGTTCCGCATCAAGGCATGGAAACGTCTCCAATAGTGACGCACGAAAGCAAGCCATCCAAGAGTTGCTGCGAATCCGAACGGACCTAAAAGGGCGATTGATTTCAATTCAGGATTTGCCGGCGTCGCACGACGAAGTCGACTGGGTTGCTGTCGTTGAAGGGAACGCTACAACGAAGACGACTTTGGATGCCTTGCCCGTGGTACGCGTGCAGTTCCTCCTCTTGCACGGATATCGACTGATGGAAGGTGCTCTCGAATCACTTGGCGGCAGTTCTGTTCGGCATCGGTCGATGGAGGACATCTTTGCGCTAGGGGATCCTGGACGCGACTCGGAGTTCACACAAGTGTTCGAGGCGGCCAGAGGTCCGTATGCTCGTCGCGATCTGTGGATTCGCCGAGTGTCCAACAGTATGGTGCTTGTGCTTGCAATTCTGTGCGCCGGATATGTGGTCTATGACCTCTTGACGGTTTATGCGTTTAATTGGCGGTGGGTCTAAGCTCGTTTGGACGCAAGCCGCGTATGAGACGCCACTCTCGTTGACTCGGCGTGGGAGGGAGGCACATGGTGCGGGTTCCAAAATGTCGTTCAGGCTTGCACGATGTATCGCACTGATGCCGAGTCGGTGGCGGGTGGACGGGTTGTTGTCCGTGTCGACGTCGAGGTAGGCGACTGTTCCGCTAGCGCTCCCCTCTGTCTGCGCCCGTAACGCCAACGGCAACCGTGCGTTGGCACGCTCAAGTGCCGGGAGGGGCGGTTACGCCCCTCCGCCTACGAATGCGGAAACGGTAGCTGGCATGCCGGTCCAGGTTGTGGCGAGCCCGGTCGTAGCGCGTTGTCGTGCGGGGATCGGCGCGACGAGCAGCGTCTGAATGTCGTGCAGAGGTCGCCGGCGTTGAGGGCGGCAGTGATGAAGCTGTGGCGCAGGGAGTGGGGCGAGATCCTCTTGGAGATCCCGAGCGCGAAATCACGAGATCGCGTCGAGGTGAGAGGATGCGGGTCCATCAACGCCCGGTCGCCGGCGTAGGCGGACGGGAGTGAAGAGCTGGCGATGGTTGGCGAGGTCGTTGACGGCTATTCCCGCCATTCTGGGCGGCGCGCCCTCCCAGGGCGGGGTTCACCGTCAACACAACCAGCGCCCACAGTCGTGTATCTGCCCAGTCATCCCTGCTCGATCAAAGGCGGGGGGTTTCTCGCGGGTATATTGAAACCGTAAGCTTCATCTGGCGCCAATGAACCTGCCTGGTCGAACTTTTCCAGCGAACACCTGGGCGGCATCATCATGACGGATATTTTCCGGAAACCCGTTCTTCCAGTCGTCCCAATAAGCTCTACGAAGGCATCAGATGGAAAGCAGTAAATTGCTGTTTCCTCCTCCGCCTTAGCGAGGTCCGCCGGCGGGGAAAGCAGGAAGATCACGGACAAGACCTTGCGAAGGTCTGACTCGTCCCTGAAGTGCGCAAGGCGGACCTCGTCCCCATCACGAATCTTTATCACGAACCGGAGAGAAACGATGACGGTGCCGTCGAAGCCAGGCTCGAGTGCGATAGGAAGTACTCGCTGGCGCCCAGCGCGTAGCAGACCCTCCTCCTCTTTGCTAGAAGCCCGGCTCATCGCAATTAGACTTGCTTGGTCCGGGTAAACTTCAACTACGGAACCAACCCCCACCTGAACTAGCTGGCCAGTAGCATCCATCGGGGGTATGAATGGCCACCGCGTCTCTACTGAACGCAAGATAACGGGCTTCGCCGACGGATTGATGATGTGGAGTGAAAACGGCAGCGCCACGATAGTGTCGCTGGCGTTATCGTCAATCGGTGTGAAGATTCGAAAATGGCCTTGGAACCCGATATTGTTGTCAAATATTAGCTCGGAGACGTTGCTCTTTCTAAGATTGAACAGGTTGATAGAATCGGAAACGAGTCCGATGAGCAATGCAGCGACCCCAATGGCCGCCCATGCGATGGCCAAACGCGCCTTTGAGAGGCCGTTCACACCGAATCTCATCCTGGGTAATCGTCCATAGCGATTTCACTCTCACACAATCCCGCGTAGGAGCATCAGACTCTCTGCGGTATTCTACGTGCGGGATGGCCTGAGACGGAGCACCGAACCAGCCATAGAGATACAGAAGGAGATTGTACGCGTCCTGACCCGGCTCGCCCGAGGTCATCTCGGTGCGCTGGTAGCTGCGATTCGGAGTGTGCTTTAGCCTCGATCCACCGATTCGGCCCGGGCCCGCGCCGGCGAACGTCGGAATCGGGTGACTTTGCTCGACGATGAGGTGATTCCAACCATCGGTCGTCGCTGAGGCGCGGTCGACCAGGACTGTCGGCGATGGTCGGGATGTCAGCGCTCGTCCTGCCGTCCGCGGTGGCGCCCCACCGCCGGGATGTGACTACCCGGGAGCCGGTTGCAGTGCCCGCAGGCGGGTGAGGATCTCGGCGAACTGACGAGCCCACGGCCAGCCGGTTGGGCAGCGCAGCGTCGGCGTGCCGGAGCGGTTGACCAGCCGTGCCGGCACGGCGATGAGACGGGTGCGGACGGTGCGGGCGACGGTCAACTCGGAGACGGGGCCGGCTCGGCCGATGGTGGTGGTCCAGCGGATGAGGTTGTGGGCCAGCACCGCGCAGCACAGCCAGGCGCCGTTGGCCGAGAAGTTCCCCGAGGGGACGTGTTCGAGCCCGGCACCCTCCTTGAGGTCGCGGATGGCGAGCTCGACCACCGCATGGCGGCGGTGGAAGGCGTCGAGGTCCACAGCTGTGCCACCGAGGTCGGTGAGGAACCCGAAGTGGCGCCAGTCGGGCCACAGCCGGGCCTGGGCTGCTCCGGTCAGGCGGGTGCGGCGCACGACCAGGCGGCGCTTGTTGTAGACGCACTCCGCCACCTGGGCCTCGCCGCCGGCGGGGTAGGCGATGGCCACCCAAGCCTTGTCGTCGATGGCGGCGATGGCGCTGGCCAGGCCTTTCGTCCTGGTGCGCACCGCCATCGTGTAGCGCACGTCGAGGCGGCCGAGCACCGCGATGGTGTCGTTGGACCAGTACCCGGAGTCGAAGCGGGCCACGATCTCACCGTTCGCCCCCGCCCGCCGCACCCGGGCGATCAGCTCCTCCACGAAGCGGCGGGTCCCCCGGGCGGTGTTGGCCGAGCCGGTGCGCAGACGGGCGTGGAGGACCTCGCCGGTGTCAGCCCGAGAGGCCAGGATCGGGTGGTAGCCCAGCACATTGGTGTAGGCGTAGCTCGCCCCGCCCTTGGCCTTGCCCGCCACCTCACACACGGTGGAGTCGACGTCGATCACGAGTCGCTCCGAGCCCGGCCCCGCGCCGATGGCCCACGCCCGCTCCAGGGCCTTGCCCACCGTTGCCTCGAGCTGGCGGACGTGGCCGAAGGTGAACGATCGCAGGAACGTGCCCAGCGTCGAGGGAGCCATCACCCGATGGGGCAGGACGACGTCGGTGGCGCCCGCGCGCAGCACGTCGGCGTGGTCGATGTGACTGGCGCCGGCCACGATGGCATGCACCAGGGTGAGGACCTTGCGGCCCGGCCGAGCCCCACCCACCCGTCGGCCCAGGCGCACGGTGGTGTCGATCAGGGTCTCCAGACCGAGGCGGACCACCAGCGTCCCGACCAGCAACAACCCGGCGTTGGGCACCAAGTTCGGGTCGTCGAAGCTCACCACAACGCGGTCGATCCCATGCGATACTCGACCCACTGAAAGTGCCTCCTGAGCTGTGGACCACGACGACTTCAGATACCGTCATCGTCCCAGCTCAGAGGCACTTTCACGCGGAGTACGCGGCTCGCTCTACCCCCTACCGATCGGTGGATCGAGGCTTAGCGGACCTCGAGGTGCTGTCGGCGGAGCGCGGGTGATACGTCGACCATGTGTCAGAAACCGCATACATGTGCAGCGGTTCACGCCGCTGCTCGCTGTCGCGACGAGGCCCCGCGGGTGATCGCCACGGGCCACGCCTTCGTCCAGAACCTGCGCCGCGGCCACTCGAACGTGTCGACGCGCCCCGCGGCAGACGTCTGGCAGAAGCATTCGCGAGCTGAGTTCGGTGATCTGATGAACTCCGCCGATCCGCGCCGATCCGCGCCGCCCTGTCGGTCTTGAGGCCGCGCATCGGCCGCACTTTCGCCTTGAGCCGGCCGTGCGTGGTTCGATTCCACCCGGTTGTTGGCGTACTGCTCGACGTCGTGGAGCGCACCGGGCACCCGCTCGTCGATGACGCCCGGGTAGGGCCGCCGCTTGGTCGGTGACGATCTCGTCGGCTTTGACTGGTCGTCGTCATGGCCCGGGAGAAGAACTGCTTGCGGCGGAGCCGTCACGACGGGCGGAGAGAAGGACGACAGAGCCGCAGTCTCTCGCAGTCCGCACGGTCTCGGACTTGCCACATCCTGTGCGCCTACGTCGTACGGACTTCCGGGGCGCTACGCTGTGCGGCGCCTGAACTTAGGTCAACGGGGAATCCGCCTTGATGGTCGTATCACTCTTTGTGAGCGCGTCGCTCGTTCTAGTGTTTCCTTGGGTTCAAGTCGTCACCGGGGCATCATCCGGTCAAACTCCAATGGGGTGTTCCCCCTCGTATCCAGGCGTGTGTATCCCTCCACCACCACCCGACCTGGATTGCCTAGACATTGCATTTCGAGATTTCATCGTTTCCGGAACTGACTCCCACAATCTCGACACCGATCTGGACGGTGTCGCCTGTGAGGCAGGTCCATCGATTAGTACTGCCAAACGGCTCAGCCCCCTCTACGTAGCGGCCCTATTCCTCGCGATTCTAGCGGTGTATGTACTCGCCTCGCTCCGATCGTCCAAGAAAACAGCTCATCCGCCCGAGCCTGAAGTCGATGAGGATCGGGTTCGCTTGCTTGAGGAAGAGATCGAGGGCCGACGACAAATGATTGACCGGCTTGTGGTGAAAGAAGAAGCGCTCCGTGACGCGATCGCAGCGAGCGAGGCGCAGGAGCGGTCTCTGAGACACCTCCTGTCAGAGGAACTCGCGCGTGAGCGACAGATTCGTATCCAGCAGGAAGCCGAGAGCGCAAGACGACAGAGACGAACGAACTGGCTATTGTTCGTTGCTGGTACTGCCGTGACAGTGGCCGGGACGATTCTCAGCTACTGGCTCGGTTAGAAGTATGTCTGGACAAAATGGCTTCGACAATCCTGCTCGGACACGGGAGCGTGCTGCCGGATATCGTTAACATGACGCGTCGGGGCGGGTAGTACGCCGCCCCATAATGCTCGTCGGCGCCACTAGGTATTCCAATGGTGCCGGTCAGGATGTAGGCGGTCTAGCTGCTGTTGCCGCCGGGCGTCCGAGCACTTGTCCCAGCTACTCTGACTGATACGCCCATAACGACGAGGTCGCGTCTCGCCCATAACGACGAAGTCGCCGGCTCGCCAGTAGCGCAAACGTGCCGATGTGCGTTCCCCGATCCACGACGGCACCGTCCGCTCATCGCAACATTTGCCCAGGTGGCCGAGCACCAGCGACCGATTCAACATGCCGGTCTTGGCGCCAAACGAGCCGGAGCGTGGGGCCGACCGGGATCGACGTCGTAGCGGGCCGGCCGGGCCGTCGGCCAGGAGGGGCGCACCTCGACGGCGTCCTCCTCCCGCATAGCCGCCCGGCGGCGGGGTGTTTCCGGAACCCGGCCGCAGTAGCGTTCGACCGGAATGGTCCTGGAAAGAGGGCACGTTCGGCCCGACCAGTCTCGGCCGCCGCGGCGGTCGGAGGGGGCCGCCGGTCGGGTGGCAAAGCGACCCGCCCCCGAGACCCAGGACGCTCTCCTCGACCTCCAGGCCGCGGTGGGGAACCGGGCCGTCGCCGGCATGCTCCGGTCCGTCGCCCCAGTGATCCAGCGCAAGAAACCCCCGCCGCAGCCTCCTCCGCCCGCCCGCACCACGCCCGGGTGGACCGGGGCCGACCCCACGCCGGGCAAGCTCCTGCCGGGGGACAAGACGACCGTCGACCCCAAGGACCTCCAGGGCGGGTGGAACGCCAGCCAGGTTCGCGTCGGCGCCATCTGGCGGGTCCCCGTCGACGGCCTCTCCCTGGGCAACAAGGAGGCGTTCGCCGACGGGGAGGCGGCCAAGACGGACGAACCCGCCACCGGGCGGGCGATCGTCCTGGTCCACAAGGACCTCAACGCCAAGGCGCCGGTGACGGTCCTGCTTCATCTCCACGGCTACGGGTTCCGCGCCGGCGACCCCTACGCCGGATGGCGCCAGCAGAGAACCGACACCAAGACCCCCGACCCGAAGGCCGGAACCGTCCGGGACGTGTCCCAGGACCGGATCCAGGCCCAGATCGAGGCGACCGGGAACGCCCAGGTCGTCGCCATCCTGGCCCAGGGGGCGGGGAGGAGCCGGTTCGGCGGCCTGGAACAGGCGCCCGACGACTACGTCAACCAGGTGCTGAAGCGGACGGCGGACGTGGCCACCGGCACCGCCATCCCGCTCAAGACCGTGCCCAGCGACTGGCGGCTCGTCCTGTCGGCCCACAGCGGAGGCGGCGACCGGCTGGCCACCACCCTGGGCATGGACGCCAGCGGGGCCCTGGCCAAGAAGGGCGGCCGGGCCATCGCCGAGGTGGTGCTGTTCGACGCCATCCACGTCATCGCGGAGAAGAAGAAGGACGACGTGGTTGTGCAGAAGGCCTGGGATGGCGTCGCAGCCGTTCTCGGCTGGGTCGAGCACCATGTGGCCAAGGTGGCCCGGGCCTTGAAGGGCACCAAGGACTCCGCCCTGCGGGACAAGGCGGTGGCCGACTGCCCGGTGCTGCGGGCCTACGGCTCCAGCGTCTACAAGGGGACCTACGTCCGGCTGGGGAAGGAGCTGGGCCAACTGCTCAGTCGGTACGCCTCCCTGCTGGGGGACAAGAAGGCCGCCGTCGAGGCCCGGTTCACGGTGGAGATCCTCGCCGGGGCCGGGCACGAGACCGTCGTGCGCGGCCTCGGGACCGATCCGCCCGACGGCCCCCTCACCAACGCCCTCCTCGCGCTCAACGACCCGACGAGGCCCTCCACGGTGAAGGGCGCGGTCCCGACGCCGGCGCCGCCGAAGACGACCGTGGCCCCGACCGTCTCCCGTCAGCCCGTGCCCCCGGGCGGCGACCGGGGGAGGCCACGGGCGCCCGCAGGCAACGCCGCCTTCACCCAGGCGACCACTGCGGGGACGGCGGAGGCACGCGAGGCGGTGGCCGAGGCGCTGCGGGACAGCGGCCACCCCGACGCCCGGACGTGGTACGCGGGGATGGTCTCGGACGCCTCGTTCCTCGGCATGCAGATCTCGGCGAGCACGGGAACGGTCCCCGGCGTGCACCGCCGGCTCCTCGACCGCCTCGATCGAGCCCAGACGGCGCTCCTCGCCCGCCAGGCGTACCGGGGGCTCACGGTCGAACAGGTCCGCCAGCGGCTGAACATGTACAGCATCTCGGGGCTGCGCCTCCCGATGCCGGCGTCGGGAGCGGAGCGGACGCCGAGCCTCCACTGCTTCGGGATGGCGGTCGACATCAACTACGCGGGCAGCCCGTTCGTCGGGCTCCAGCAGGCCTCGAGGCAGGAAGCCAGGTTCACCTCCAGCCGCACCCCTCGCGTCATCGAGCGGGCCATGTGGTTGATCCACGGACGGAGCTTCAACGTCGAGGCGCCCCTGGCCGCGCAGACCCGCGGCCGCCGCGTGGGACGAGCACAAGGTGGCGTCCGATGCCCTCGTCCGGTACCTGAACCTGTTCAACGCGCTCGAGGGGCAGGAGCTGGCCGGCCTGGTGGCGGCGGCCAGGCAGCCGACGGGCGTGGCGTGGAACCAGCCCTCGCGCCCGAACTGGTGGTCCAGCCTCGCCTGGTGGCAGGAGCGCATCAGGACGGACTGGGCGGTGCGGGACCTCTACGACTTCCAGGCCGCCGGCCATCACGGCAAGGCGGAGACCACGGGCTACATGGACCTCCACAGGGACCTGGTCGAGGACCTGGTGGGGGCGGGCCTGCTGTGGGGAGGCCAGTACCGAGGGGCCAAGGACATCATGCACTTCGACCTGCAGGGCGTCATCAACCGAAACGGCTGAGGACCGGCGGCGACGCCCGACCTACGGGGCGGAGACCGTGACCTCCGCCTCGTAGGCCCCGGCATTGTTGTCGACGCCGGTGTCGTTGACCCCCAGGAACAGCGTCCCCGCCTCCTCGGCGTCGAAGACCAGCCTCGGTCCGACGAAGAACGGGTCGCCCCGGGCCCGATCTTGGCGATGAGGCCGTTGTGGCCGCCGTCGACCACGTTCGCCCCCCGGAAGTTGGGGTTGCTGTCACCTTCCGGCCCCGTGATCCCGCCGCCGCTCTCCGCCGAGCCGGTGGCCACGATCACCACGTGGGCGCCGACCTCGAGCTCGATGCCGGTGTCGACGTAGCTCTCGGTGGCGTCGACCGTGACCTCCTCCTCGACCTCGTCGGGCTCGGGGACGGTCGTCCGGTCCGGCCGCTCCTCGGTGGTGACCGTGTCGTCCGGAAGGACGATGCCCTCCTGGCCGTCGTCCTTGGTGAGGAAGTAGATCCCCGCGACCAGGCCGATCATGACGCCGAAGACGAGCGGCAGCTTGAGCTTGGCCATGAGCGCGCCGCGGTTCCGCGGGGCGGCCGCCACCGGCACCGGCGCCGCCTGCCCGAGCGGGGCCCCGCACTGGCGGCAGAAGTTCCGGCTGGCCGGGTTGCCGGCGCCGCACTGGGCGCAGGCGGTTTCCCCCGCCTCCAGGTCGGGAGGGGGGGTGGTCGGTTTGGTGGTGATGGCGGGCTTGGGCTCGGCCGGTGCGGTGGGGCCGGGCTGCGGGGACACCGGCGCCGCCGGCGCCCGAGGGGTGGGCGCGGGCTTGGCGATCATGGCCGCCGCCCGGCGGGAGGCGTCGGCGGCTTTGGCCGCCGCCTCCGCCTCCGCCTCCGCCTTGGCCTTGGCCGCGGCCTGGTTCCGGGCCTCCGCCTCCGCCTGGGCCTTGGCCTCGGTGTCGGTCTCGGCTGCGGCCCGGGCCCGGGCCTGCTCCTCGGCCGCCGCCGCAGTCGAGGCCCGGGCCAGGGCGTCGACCCGCTCGCGCTCCTGTGCCTCCGCCTCGGCGATCGCTCTCGCCTCGGAGTCGGTGGCGGCGCTGGCCGCGATGGCCATCTGGGCGGTGTCGGCGCGAGGCGTGGCGTTGCCGCCGACAGCGGGGTCACCACCAGACGCCGCCTGCGACTGCCCGCTGTCCGCCCCTTCCCGCACCCCGACGTAGTCGACGAAGCCGCCACACGAGTTGCAGAACTCGGCGCCCTCCTCGAAGGGGATGCGGCACGTCTTGCAGACGATCATCCGCGGACCACTTCCATGCGGTGGCTGACCGCGGCCGGCTTGGCGTCGCGGACGATCGATTCCAGGCGGCGGCGGTCGACGGGACGGTCGCTCGTCTCCCGTACCCGCACCACCAACTGGGCCACGGCGCTGCCCGGCGGGGCGGCGCCGGGCGTGGGTGACCACACCGTCCCCCCGGACTCCTCGATCTCGGGCGCCGAACCCGTGAGCAGCTCGATCATCTCGGACAGGCCCCGGGCCGTGCCCCACGACCGGTAGAGGTCGCCGGCCCGGGCCACCAGCTGGCGGCGGCGGGCGAGGGGCCAGTTCTCGTCGAGGGCGAGCCCCACCCAGCCCGCCAGCCAGGGTAGGAAGTCCTCCGGGGCGAGGACCGGGTCGAGGTAGGACTGGAGGTTGTCGAGGACGGAGATGGCGGGGGCGACCACGTCGTCGAGGCCGCTGGTGAAGCGCTGGACGAACCCGTCCCCGTGGTAGAGGGCGGGGAGCATGGCGCCGATCGGGTGCGGCGTCTCCAAGCCGGCGACGAGACCACGCATCTCAGGCCTCGGTGATCAGCAGCTGGTGCTGGTAGGAGAACACCAGCGCCGAGTGGGGGACCTCCAGGCGCTCGCTGGCGCTCCCCCGGGCGCCCGTCACGGGGTCGGCCCCGAACAGCCGGGCGTCCTCCACCAGTTCGACGCCTCGCACCCGCTGGAGCACTCCGTACACCTCCCCGGCCCGGACGGGCCGGCCGAAGGGCCAACCAGTGCCATCGGGACCACCCCGTACCGGAGAAAAGTACCCGTAGAGCGCGGCCAGCGCGTCGCGCTGCAGCCGGGCCGCGCTCACCCGCTCCCGACCGACCAGGCGGGCGACCACGGTGACGCCGAGATACATGGGCGGTTCGACGACCACCCGGGTGCCGATGACCCGCCGTTCGTCGAGGTAGGCGGCCACCCGGGCCAGGGTGCGGTCGTCCGGCACCAGGTCCTCGATCCGCAGCTCCCCGACGTCGCCCTCGGGCGCGGCCGGCACGATCAATACTCGGACAGCGGCGTCGCGAGTGCCCTCGTCGGTCAGCGTGCACCGGACCCGGGCCACCTCCGGCGCCGCCTCCCGGGCCAGCTGCTCGTAGTCCTCGGCGGTGACAGCCCGGCCCCGGGTCCGCAGCAGGATCGGCGCCCGCACCTTGGCGCTCTCCACCGACTCGCCGTCGACCCCACCCAGCGCCGCCCGCCGGTTCTCGACCGAGGACACGTACGGGATCGACGACTTGAGCACGCTGATGGCGCCCCGGGCCACGTTGCCCCGTCGCCCGCCGCCGCTGCGGTACGACCGCATGCGCAGCTGAGCCCCCTTGGCCGGGACCGCGCCGTAGTGGCGGAGCGTCCCGTCGCCCTCCCTGACGGCCGGGCCCAGCTCGACCCGGCCCAGCCCTCCGTCGAGCACGAAGTGGCGGTCACCGGGACCGCTCCCCGCGAAGCTCTCGACGTTGAGCCACTCCTCCCACCCCTCGGCGCCGCCACCTCGAGCACGGGCGGGTCGCCGAACGCGACCACGGGCGGGTGCTGCACCTGGAACTCCTGGCCGGGGACGCCCTCGGACGCGCCCAGCGCCTCGAAGGTGAACTCCTCGGCGTTGACCACGCCGATCGTCCCCCCGACGGTGAAGGCGTCGAGGTGACGGATCTGGGGCGAGGCGGAGTACACCGGCTGGTTCTCGTGGGCCAGCACCACCCGGCACCGCAACCAGCCCGCGGCCCGGCCGTCGAGCACCGACGTCTGGTGGTCGACCGGGAGGTGGACGACCACGTCGCCGGGACGGTTCAGGCCACCGGTCCCGTCCGTGCTCACCTCGCAGGTCTCCCAGGTGGTCCCGTCCCACGCCTCCCACGTGAGGGGCGGGTTGGTGGGGTCGACGCCGACGCCTTCCACCTGGCAGTCGAAGCGGAGGTTGACGATGCCGCGGGGCGCGGCCCGGGACAGGCCGACGAGCAGGGCGTCGTCGGGCTTGGGCACCTGGTCGAAGCAGAAGAAGCTCTGGCCGCTGTCGAGGGCGGCCCGGTGCTGGCGGTAGCGGCCGGAGTGGATGGAGGACGCCACCAGGTCGGCGGCGGTGGACACGATCTCGAGGTCGTCGGTGGTCTCGAAGGCGACCGCGTCGATGGCCTCGGTGCGACGGGTGGCCACCTCGGTGCCGGCCGGGATGCGGACGGGCTCCGGTTGGGGCGCCGACAGCCAGAAGGTGACCGGGGCCGGGCCGGCCCGGGTGGGAACAGACGGACGCCGATGAGGTCGAGGAACTTGAGGTAGTTGAGCTCGGGGACCCGGTTGAGCCGGTAGAGGAGCTGGTCGACCATGAAGGCGAACGTCTCGATGAGGGTCACGCCGGGATCGGACACGTTGTGGTCGGTCCACTCCGGGCACCGCTGCTGCACCATGCGCTTGGCGTCGTCGACCAGGTCCTGGAAGCGGCGGTCGTCCAGGTTAGGGGCGGGAAGGGTCACGGCGTCACTTCCTCGGCCGGGATCACGTAGAACGGGAACACCAGGTTCCGGGGGTCGTTGGTGCCCCGGACCGAGTAGCGGATGTCGATGTAGAACGTGGCCCGGTCGACCGGGTCGAGGGTGACTTCGACGTCGGTGACGTCGATACGGGGCTCCCACCGCTCGAGGGCCTCCCGCACCTCGTGGCCCAGGTGGCCGGCGGTGGCGTCGTTGGCGGGGGCGAACACGTAGTCGTGGATCCCGCATCCGAACTGCGGCCGCATGGGCCGCTCGCCGAGGGCGGTGCCCAGGATGATGCCGATGGCCTCCTGCAGCTCCCGGTCGCGTGTCACCAGGGCGACGCCGCCGGTGGCGTCGGTGTGGAGGGGGAACCCCACCCCGGCCCCGATGAAGTCGTCGTTCATCCGCCGGTTCCGATCAGAACGGTGACGGCGGAGCCGACGATGGTGCCCGGCAGCCCGGTGCACATGGTGCAGGTGGACCCGGTGGTGGCCGCCGGCCGCCCCTCGAAGAGCACGGTGGGGATACCCGCCATCACCGATCCCACCTGGGTGGTCGGGATCAGGGACGGGTCGGTCGGGTGCAGGCCCACGTGCGGGGGAGTGTTGAACCCGGTGGACCCCACGACCGCCGCCGGCTTGCCCGTGACCAGCACCGACGGGGCCAGGCCGACGGTGAGGGGGGCGGAGAAGGGGAGGGGCGGGCTCGGCTGGGGGAAGCCGAACGCGCCTGGGATCAGGTGGATGGCGCAGATCCCGGTGACGGGATCACCCATGACGGCCGCGGGCCCGGGCATCAGTCGGCTCCTTTTTCAGTTCAGCTTGATAGGCATGCCCTTGACCTCGACCGGGCCGGAGCCCTGGATCGAGATGGTGGCTGCCTTCAACTCCATGGACGTACCGGCTTCCAGCTTCAACGAGGTGCCGGCTTTCACCGTCACCTCCTGGGCGGCGGTGATCTCGACCTTGCCGTTGCTGTCGATCTTGATGGTGGTGCCCGTCTTGTTGAGGGCGATGCGCAGCTGGTGGTCGCCGGTGAACAGGGCGACGCCCTCCTTGCCGTCGTCGTCGAGGAAGACCAGGCCGTGGCCCTTCTTGGAGATGAACCCCCTCCGGCGGACGGCGCCGGTGGCGGGGTCGACCAGGTCGTCGCCCAGCTGGGGCTTGTCGATCCCGTTGTGGAGCTCGCCCAGCACGAACGGCCGGCGCAGGTCGCCCTGCTCGAACCCGACCAACACCTCGTCGTTCACCTCGGGGAGCATCACGCCACCCCGGTCCTGTCCCGCGCACAGCTGGACGGTGCGGGCCCAGTCGGTGACGTAGCTGTCCGACAGCCAGGGGAACGTGACCTTCACCCGTCCCAGGAGCATCGGGTCGTTGACGTCGGTGACGATGGCGGTGGCCACGCCCGGGATGGCGGCCGGGGCGTGGCCGTTGGCCGACCCATTGGCCACCAGCCCGAACAGCGAGCGGTCGTGGCTGCCGCTGACGGTGAACCAGACGGTGTAGCCGGCCTCCGCCTCGTAGACGTGGCGGCTGCTTGTGACGCTGTACTTGCCGTCGAAGGGGGCCTTCACCAGGGCCAGGCTCACCGCCCGGCCGGCCCTGATCTGGGGGTTGCCCCGGGCCACGCCCTCGAACTCGGCGAACGAGCTGGCGATGTCCTCGGCCATGGCCACCGCGGCCGCGTCCACCTCGCTCTGCTTGTCGTACGGGACCTTGGTGCCGACGTAGGGGCGGGCGGCGAAGGTGGTGGCCAGGTCCTTTGGCGTCGTCCCGATGGCGGCGCTGGCGGTGAGGGCGGGGGCGATGCCGACGATGCCCTTCTTCTGGCGCATGTCCCACCCCCGGACCTGCACCTCCTCCACCTGCTCGCTCGACCGGACGACGGCGCGGAAGCGGATGAGGTCCTTGCCCATGACCAGCTGCAACGGGTCCTGGGACGTGAACGTCCCCGCCCCGGGAGCCGTCGACGACTCCACCGGCTTGCGGAACTCGAACTTGCCGTCGATCACCCCCACCCGGAAGCCGACCTCCCGGGCCAGGCCGGCGAGGAAGTCCCAGTCGGTCACGTTGCCCTGGGAGACGTGGTCGTGCACCGTCTTGGTGGCGTCCACCGTGCCCGGCTCAAGCCCCGCCCGGCGGGCCACCTTGGTGGCCACGTCGGTGTAGGTGACGTTGGTGTAGGACTCCGTCACCCGTCCCCGGAACAGCCGGTGGGAGAGGTCGAAGCCCCGGATGACGGTGGTGGTGGCCTCGGCGTCGAGCTCGGCCTCGAGGGCGGTGACCTCGCCGTTGACGAGGGTGACGCCCTGGGGCGCGCTCTCGGAGAAGGCCCGGATGACGACCTTGGCGCCGATCTTGGCCCCCGCCTCCTCCAGCACCTCCCGGTGGGGGTCGCGCAGGACGATCGAGAAGCTGTCCGGCAGCTTCACGCTGTTCTCCACGACCAGCTGGAGGAGGGCCGCGTCGAGGTGGGCGGGAAGGGGTCGCCCGTCGATGGTGACCTCGAACTTGCTGGTGTGGGGCTGGCTCATCCGTCAGCCGCGTCGGGCGAGGGGACGAGGACCATCGCGCCCTCGCGCAGGCGGAGGGGGTCGTCGATCCCGTTGGCCACGGCCACCTGCCGCCACATGGTCGGGTCCTGGTACTCGGCCCAGGCGATGGAGGCGAGGGTGTCGCCCGCGACCACCCGGTGCCCGGTGGTCGATTGCAGCCCGCCCGAGGTGGGGTTGGTGAACGCCTTGCCGGTCGGCAGCTCCTGCAGGGCCACGTTGCACGTAGCCCGGAGGGGCTCGCCCTTCTCGTTGAAGAGCGTGTACTTGGCCGAGACGCTCTTGACGTTGCCGGTGAACTTCAGCTTCCCCCACTCGAGCACCACGAAGGGGGCCGACGGCTTCTTCTGCTGCTTGGTCTTCACCAGGGGCGAGCAGCAGAAGAACAGCTTGTCGACGGTCTTGACCAGGTCGGCGGGGCTGGTCTGGGTGGCGTCGAGGAACAGCTCGAAGCTCAGCTCGGCGCTGTTGGCTCCCTTGAACTCGGGCATGGCCGTGTTGTCGGCGCTGGTGGACGGCTTGTGGTCCCACTGGGCCGACTTCTGGATGGAGTACTCCTTGGGGTTGAACTGGACCTCGAACTTCTCCACTGTCGGTCCCGCGCTGGCCTTGCCCTGCGCCACCGCCGGCGTGGTGACGGTGATCGTGGCTCGGGTGGGGGCACTCATCGGGTCACCGCCTCCGGCGGCCGCCCCGCTGAGCGGGACGCTCTGTTCATTGGTTCGCTCGCCGCTGGCTCGCTCACGGCTTGGCCGCCCCCGGCCCGAATCCGTGATGAGCCAGCTCGAGCATCTCGGTGGCCACCTTGGGCCCCTCGACGTTGAAGGACGGTCCCTGCCACCGCACCGGGAGGACCTCGAGCAGCTGCCACTTGGCGATGGTGGTCGTGCCGTCGGGCGCGAGGGCCTCGATGGTGGCGGTCGGGCGGGGGCTGACCTTCTGCACGGCCAGGTCGGCGAACCAGGCCGCCACCTTGGACGAGTCGCCGTTGATGGGCCGGGTCAGCTTGACGTTGGTGTACTTGATGCGCCCCGCGAACTGGTGCACGTAGGCGTTGTTGCCACCCTCCTCCCGCTGCTCGATGACCACCTCGCAGCCGAGCCCCTCGCAGGCGGTGAAGATCCCGAGGTCCTTGCTGGCGATGGAGACGCTGAAGTGGACAGTGGTGGGCGGGTAGGAGTCGAGATCGGCCATGGCGTTCCTCTCAGTTCCGGGAGCCCAGGTCGGTCGCCCGCCCGAGCCGCTCCCGATCGAGGCGGAGCTCGCCCCGCAGGTGGTCACGGAGGCGGGGGTACAGGCGGCGGGCGAGCCGGTCGACCTCCCGGTCCGTCATGGCCGCCGGCCCGCCGCCAGGCCCGGCGGCACCGGCGCCGGCGGCGCCCTCGGTGGTGGCGGCCGGCGTCGTCGGGGCGGCGGTCGTCGGCGATGCCGGCGGTTCGGCGGCCTCGCCGGGGACGCTCACCGGTTGGCCGGCGTCGGACGTCGGGGCGTCGTCGGGGGCCCGCTGGACGAAGGCGGGGGAGGTGGGTGCCGGCCGGGGGATGGATCGGGCCTGGTCGGCCGCCGGAGTGGGCGGGCTCGATGGCGGTCCGAAGACGACCGAGCCGTCGGGGGACCGGTGGGCCAGGCCGGCGGCGACGGCCACTGCGCCGGCGTCGACCCACCCGCCGTCCGCCCGGCTGGCCCCTTGGTCCTGGGACCGCTGGACCGCCGGCGACGGCTCCGGTCGATGCGGATAGCGGGCCGAGGTGGTGGGTTCTTGAGCTGGGGCGGGGGACGGGTGGGCCGCGGCTGCCTCCTCGACCCGGCTCGGGACGGAGGGCGATAGGAGGGGCCGTTCGGTCGCCAGGGGGGCGACGCGCAGCGGCGTCACGGGAGCCGACGGATCTCCCCGGAGGAACCCGGGCGGAGGGGCGGCGAAGGGGTCGGGGGCGGTGACCAGCGACGACGCCTGCCGCTGCACCGGCTTGGCGGCGACCGTTGGGAGGGCCGGGAACCCGGAGGTACCGGTGGTCGGGGAGAGGGGGCGCCCGGTGGCGCTCGACGCTTCACTGGCGTCGGGCGTGGCGTCGGGCGGGCGCGGGCCGGGCGGGCCGGGCGTAGCGAGCGATTCCGAGCCGGGGACGGTGAGCGGACGGTCGCCGACCAGGGGGGCCGACGCCACCGGTTCCGCCCCCAGCGGGCCCACGATCGACGGTGGCGACGGTTCCGCGGCGGCCGTCGGGACCGGTGCCCCCTCAGGCTCCCCGGCGGCCTCCAGGCGGTGCTGGATCGTGGCCGCGGCCCGCGGCGAAGGGGGTCGGGCCGGCCCCGCGGTCCCTGAGCGTCCCGTGCTCGATCCGGTCGGGCCGGACGACGCTCCCGGAACACCGGCCGTCCCCGGCGGGAGGGGGGCGCCGAGCCCGAAACGGCGCGGCACGGGGGCCGTCGGGGCGAGGGTCGGAGCCATCGGCATCGTCGTCGGGGGCGCGGGCGGGGCCTCCGCCTGAACCTCCGGTGCGACCGTGGCAGACGCCGCCGGCGCCGACGCCGGCATCGATGCCGCCGCCGCGGCGAGACTCTCGGGATCGGCGTCCGCCGCGGAGGACGGGGTCGACGCCGCCTCAACCGCTCGTTGGACTGCCGGCACCGCCGGCGCGTGGCGCAGCGTTTGCGCGGTCGGCACCGACGGCGCCGTCCGCAAGCCGAGAGCTCCGGAGGCCACCGGAAGCTCCCGGGCGGGCGCCACGTCCCCACCCGCCGGTCCGTCGTCCACCAGGGTCGGTGCCAGACCAGGTGGGGGCGCGTACGTCCGATGGCCCACCGACCGGGGGTCGGCCGTGAACGATCCACTCGGCCCGTCGGGGGCGACGAAGTGGCCCAGGCGGCCGAGCACCCCCGTCGGTTGCCGGGAGGTCAGCCCGTCCTCGAACGAGCCCGTCCCGAACGTCCCCGGGAGGGGGGTGACCATCCGTTGGATGGGCGGCCGCGAGCGCCATTCACCCCGGTGGACGGCGGGCGCGCCCGGCGGATCAGGGGCCGGAGGGTCCGACGGGGTGGGGGCCGCCGGTCGGCGTCGCCCGGGCCACACCGGGTCAGCGCCCGTCGGCCGGCTGCCGCAGCCGGTGGATCTGCTCCACGAACCGGCGGCGCAGCGGGTGCTCGAGGTCGAGGATGTCGTCCAACGACCAGTGGAAGTGAAAAGCGACGTACGCGACCTCCTCGTACAGGCGTCCGGTCGCGTACGTCACGGTTCCCCCGGGCGACCACCGGCCACGTCGACCGCGAACTCGTGTTGGCAGGACGGGCAGGCCACGGCCACCCGGGTGTGGCCCTCCTGGTTCACCCGGCGGTAGAGGTCCTGGAGGAAGGCGAGGTCGGAGGCGAAGAGGTTCTCCACCACGCCCGCGTGGACGTCGCCCAGCGTCCCCAGCCGGGTGACGACCCGGGCCAGGAGGACGACCGTGAGGTAGGCCGGGTTCTCCCGTACCCGGTCGTCGTGCAGGGGCACCAGCTCGTCGCGGGCGGTGGCCAGGCGCATCGACCCTCGCCGGTGCAGCGTGCCGGCCGAGTCGAGGTACCCCCGAGGCAGCTCGAACTCGAACTCGGTCCGCAGCGGCTCGACGTGGGCGTGGGCGTCGGTGTCGGTCGCCGCCGGCGGTTCCCGGGTGGCCAGGCTGCCGACGTCTCCTCGTCTCATCCGGGAGCCATCTCCTCGTAGGTGACGGTGAGCTTCTCGGTCAGCACCGAGGTGTCGCCCGCCTTCAGACCGCTCAGCTCCAGGCCCTTGGGCCACATGTTCCGGAGCTTGTAGCGCTTGATCTCGTTGCCCTCGAAGTCGTAGACGATGATCGAGCCGCCCTTGCGGGCGTTGCCCATGTTGCCGACCTGGGCGTTCTTGACCCAGTCGTCGAAGCTGTTGTTCTTGGTCAGGCCCCGGGTGAGGGTGAGCTCGCCCGGCTTGGGCCGGCCCGGGAGCTTCTTCACCAGGTACTTGCCGTCGGGGGTGTTGTGCTTGTACTCGATCACGTCCTGGTCCATCTTCAGGCCGCTCACCTCGGAGATCTCCTTGATGGTGATGCCGTCGAACTCGAGACCGAACGAGTGGCCGACTGTGCTGTCGCTATCGGGAAGAGCCATGAGTCCTTACCTCTCTGGGAACGAGCCTCTAGGAAGTCGAACGGGGGTGGGAGCTACTCGAGGAGGCTGGCGCCGCCCGAGTACTGGGACAGCCGGAAGATGACGAACTCGGCCGGCTTGACCGGGGCGATGCCGATCTCGCACACCACCTGCCCCAGGTCGATCTGCTCGGACGGGTTGGTCTCGTCGTCGCACTTCACGTAGAAGGCCTCGTCGGGCGTGAGCCCGAACAGGGCGCCCTTGCGCCACTCGACGACCAGGAACGACTCGATGGTCCGCTTGATCCTCGCCCACAGGGCGCGGTCGTTGGGCTCGAAGACGGCCCACTGAGTGCCGGTGAGAATGGACTCCTCGAGGTAGTTGAACAGCCGGCGGATGTTGACGTAGCGCCAGGCGGGGTCGCTCGACAGGGTGCGGGCGCCCCAGACCCGGATGCCGCGGCCCGGGAACGAGCGGATGCAGTTGATCCCGACCGGGTTGAGCAGGTCGTGCTCGCCCTTGGTGATCTGCGTCTCCAGCCCGAGGGCGCCCCGGACGTTCTCGTTGGCGGGGGCCTTGTGCACGCCCCGGGTGTCGTCGTTGCGGCTCCAAATGCCGGCCACGTAGCCGCTGGGGGGGACGAAGAGGTTCTGGCCATTGGCCGGGTCGAACACCTTCACCCACGGCCAGTAGAGGGTGGCGTACTTCGAGTCGTAGCCGACCTTCTCCACCCGCCACTCGTGGACCTGCTGGGCGTTGAGGCCGGGGGGCGGGTCGAGGATCGCCACCCGGTCGCCCATGAGCTCGCAGTGGGCGATCATCGCCAGCTGGACGGCCTGGACGCCGTCGAGGTCGACCATCCCCTTCTGGTAGGCGGCCATCAGGTCGGGGACCGCCAGCATGGTCACCTCGTCGATCGCCTCCAGCCCGGCGAAGCCGGTCCGGTCGGCCGCGTCGCCCACGTAGTCCTCCGCGCTCAGGCGGGCGGTGGCGGTGGACTTGCCCCCGCCGACAAGGGTGACGGCGCCGACCGCCGGCCGGTCGACGGCCGTCCCGGCCGAGGCCGTTTCGAGCCGGATGAGCCGGGACTGGGCGTTGACGACGGTGGCTGCGTTCTGCCGGCCCCGCTTGGGGGTCAGGCCGGCGAACTCCTCGGTCGTGTCGCCCCGCTTGACCACCAGCTTGAAGCCGTCCTCCTCGCCCTCGTGCTGGACCTCGACGCTGATGTCGTTGCCGGTGGGGCCGGGTTCGAGGGCGGTGACCTGGTAGGCGCCGACCTTGTCGCTGCCGGTGCCGCTGGTCAGCTCCCCCTTGGCCGTGGGCGACACCCCGTCGCCCTCGATCCGGACCACGTAGCAGCTCCCCCCGCCGTTGAGGAAGTAGCCGTACACCGACTGGGCCAGGTAGGAGCCGTCGGTGAAGTCGCCGAACGTCTGGGTGAACTGGCTCCAGTTGGTGATCAGGGTCGGCTCGTTGGCCGGACCGCGGGGCGCGAGGCCGACGAAGCCGGCCACGGCCGTGCCGACGCCCTCGATGGGACGGGAGCCGGAATCGACCTCCTCGACGTAGACGCCGGGGGACAGGTACTGAGGCATGCGGGCCTCCTCGGGCCGAAGCGACGTTCGCCCCCGCAGGTTGGGTCCTGCGGGGTGGCCCGGACAACGCCCGTAGGGTCGGCGGCAGGGAAGTGTCGCCTGCCCCTTCGGGCAGCCGGGTGGCCCTTGCCTCATTGTCGGCGTCGTCCCAAGATGGCCGTATGCGTGGCTACGAGGACGAGCGCTCGGCGCTCGACGGCGACCGCGGGCGGGGTCGCGATGGTCTGCGAGCCGGGGTGGGGGAGGGGCTCCTCGGCCTCCAGCGCACCGCCGGCAACGAGGCGACTGTCCAGTTCCTCGGCGAGGAGGAGAAGGACTCGCCCGTGCTCGACGTGGTGGGCAAGGGCGGCGGGGCCCCGCTGGACCAGGCCGTCCGCAGCCACATGGAGTCCCGGCTGGGCCACGACTTCGGCGACGTGCGGGTCCACACCGACGACGGGGCGGCGGCGTCGGCGAAGGCGGTGGGGGCGCAGGCGTACACGGTGGGCACCGACGTCGTGTTCGGCTCCGGCCGCTACGACCCCGGCAGTCCCGCCGGGCAGAAGACGCTGGCCCACGAGCTGACCCACGTCGTGCAGCAGAAGGCGGGGCCGGTCGACGGCACTCCCGCGCCGGGCGGGATCAGCATCAGCGACCCGGGGGACCGCTTCGAGCAGGAGGCCGAGCACGAGTCGGACCGGGCGGTCCAGCGCCAGTCGGAGATGGACGAGGAGGAGGAGCCCGAGGCCGGGATGTGATGTGGGCGCCCCCGGCCGCGGGTGTGGCCGGGCGCGGAAGTACCGTGGCTCGACGATGCAGGCTCGGACGAAGCGCCCGGTGGCGGCCACAGCTGTCGTCGACCACGTCCGGCGGCCCCCGGCGGGCGGGCGGTTCCAGCACCTGCTCGACCTGCAGGCGTCGGCGGGGAACCGGGCGGTGACGTCGGCGCTGATGCAGGTCCAGCGGCAGCCGACCAACCTCCCCGTGCAGGCCGCACCCGTGCCGTTCGTCCCGCCGCAGAGCGTCGTCGAGATGCAGGAGGTGCTCGATGACGCCGAGAACCTGCTCGTCGACCCGTCGTTCCTGAGCCCCCGCGAGCGCCAGCGGCTGTACGGGACCACCGCCGTCGGCGTGGGCTGGAAGCCGGACCCGGCTGGCTCGCTGAAGCGCCTCGACGCGGTGCTCGACTTCGTCCGGCCGATGGTGGAGAAGTCGAACATCGCCCGCCACGCGCGGGACGACTTGGAGGCCACCGCGCTCGGCCTCTTCTACACGACGGCGTGGTTGGAGCAGGCGGCGACCGCCTATGCGGAGGTGCGGTCGGCCCGGGCCAAGGTCGGGGCCACCCAGCCCGTGTCGGCGCTGAGCGACCTGGCGGTGAAGGCCAAGAGCCTGCTCGCCTTCCGCGTCGGGGAGAAGCTCAAGGTGCTGGCCGACGAGGGCCTGTCCTTCGAGCTGGAGTCGGGATCGAGCCCCCGGCCGGCGCCCGCCTACCGGTCTGATCTGCGGTCGTCGCTCCCGGGCGGCGACAAGCTCGACAAGCGGGAGGTGCGGGTGCTCGCCTGGCTGCGGGACAACAAGACGATCATCCTCGACGCGGAGAAGTCGTTCGGCGTCGATCGACGGGCCATCGCCGCGGTCATCGCGTGGGAGGCGATGAAGAACATCATGCGGGGCGGGATGCGTGGCGTCGGGCCGGGAAAGATGCACGTCTACAGCAGCAAGTGGGCGGGGGTGCTGCCGTTCCTGCCGAAGGGGCATGCGCTGCCGCAGCAGGTGGAGGCGGCCGGGCTGGTCCCCAAGCCCAAGTCCGACGAGGACCGGGAGCGGCTGATGACCTCGGTCGCGGGGTCGGTGACGTACATCGCGGCGGCGATGAAGGGGGCGCGCGACATCGCCAAGAAGTACGGCTACGAGATCTCCCACGAGATCACCGCCCTGACGTCGTTCTACCAGGGCCACGACCTGCCCTCGTGGGAAGAGCACATGAAGAAGAAGAAGGAGAGCAAAGCCACCACCTTCGTGGCCGCCGACCCCATCGCGGTCTGGGCGAAGGGGCACATGGGCTACCTCGAGAGCGTGCTGGGGAAGCCGGCGCCCTAGGTCACGGGGCAGGGGAAAGCTCTGTTCTGCGCAGGCAAAGGGGAGATCGATCCCCGGTGCTGAACCGTGCATGTGGCTCCGCCACCCCTCACGACGAGTTGGGCCACGGCCGCGCCGTCGACTGGGCGACGCCGCCGGCACCCGGGTCCTGGTCGAGGTTTCCTCGCCCACAGGATGATCCCTCGGGACGCGTTGATTGCCGGCACCGGCCTGCGGGCGGCGCTCGGCGTCGGATCGATCGACCCCGGGGTAGTGGTCATCGAGCCGCAAAGGGTCCGAGTGCACGGTCGCGCCGGTGGTTCCCATCAGCTCCCTTGTCCGCTACGACCGACCCAAGCCGACCCTCGACGGCTACGACACCCGCTGGAGGCAAACAGGGACGGAGAGCTTCCGCCTTCGAACCACCCGAGCGACAAAGGCGAGGACCCGCGAGGCCAGCTGCCCAACTGCTCTCAGTCGGTGGGGGCGGCGCGTCGGTGTCGGCCAGCGACGGCCATCATCTCGTCGACTCGGCGATGGTCGCGCGTAGGGCGCGGTTGGGGAGTTGGGCTGAGAGCTCCCCACCCGAGCCGAACTGCCCCGCCCGCTCGATCGTGAGGTTCTCGATCACAGCCCAGGGATAGTGCTCCGCCGGGCGCTTCCGGGCTCCAGGGCTGGAACCCCTGAGTCCCATTCCTGTGTCGTCGAGGGTCAGGAGGAACGTCCCCGCGCCAGGAAGCTTGGCATACGTCGTGCAGCCCACTCCTTCGTCGTCTTGGCGCAGTCTCGCCTCTTGCCTGCGGATGACAAACACCGCCAGACCCACGAATCCGGCAACGGCCACCAGGAACGACGGCGGGCCCCAGGGTCCAAGAGAAGCGGCACCGATCATTCCCGAGCCAGCGAGTGCGCATGCTGCGGCGGCTGTCAGCGCTCGTCGCTGTCGTCCTCGCGCCAGTCCACTCACTTGGTCCAGCCTGGCAGACCCGCTACGTCACCCCCACGAGGCCCAAGCCGAGGTGGGGCCAATTTAGGTGAAGCACGGTGGGCCAGTCATGCGCGTTTGGCCCAGGGCCTCTTGGAGCAAAGTGCGCGAACCATCGGAATGTCACCGATAGTGTCTCAGGGGCATAGTATGATCGAACGTATGATCGGTCATAGGCTCGGCGAGCTGCTCTCGGAGTTGGCGGAGATGGTGAAGGGCTTCGACCCCGAGGCGCTGTCGGCGGCCGAGTCGTTGGAGCTGTTCGGGAACTTCTGTCGCCTGGAGCGGTTGGCGGGAGCGGGCAAGGTGCTGTGCTCCCGGCGGGTGGCGGACTCCCAGGCCTGGTTCGGTACAGGCCATCGCTCGCCCGCGCATCTGGTGGCCGAGGTCTCGGGCGCGTCGGTGGGCCGGGCGGTGGATCTGCTGGAGGCTTCCGAGGCCATGCGGGCCCTGCCCGCCACCGAGAGCAAGTTCCGCTCGGGTGCGCTCACCGAACGCGAGGTGATCGAGGTGGCCACCGCCGCGGCGCTCGATCAGACATCGGAGGCGGAACTGCTGGAGGCGGCCGAGGTCGAGTCCTTCGTCGAGCTGCAACGGGCCGCGGCCCGGGTGCGGGCGGCGGCCACCGACGAGGTCGAACGTCACCGCCGGGCCCATCGCCGGCGCCACTTCCGCCACTGGGTCGACGTGGAGGGTTCGTTCCGCTTCTCCGGCAGTCTCACTGCCGAGGCGGGGGCCGAGCTACTGGCCGGCATGGAGGTCCACCGTCAAGCGATCTCCCGCCGGGCGGCGGAGAGGGATGTGGGAAAGAAGCGCTGTTGCGACTCCGAGGCCGCAGTGGCCGCCGACGCCCTGGTGGAGTTGGCCCGTCAGGCGGCCGCACAGCCGGCCGACCCACTGCGGCCGGGCCCGTCGGCGCTGATCCATGTGCGAGTCGATCATGCCGCCCTGGTGCGGGGACACACGGAGCGGGGCGAGGTGTGCGAGGTCCCGGGGGCTGGACCGGTGACGGTGGGCTGGGTCGAGAGCCTGCTCCCGGACGCGGTCGTGGCGGCCCTCGAGGTGGACGACGGCGAGGTGCTCAAGGTCGCCCATCTGGGCCGAGTCATCCCCGCCCGGGTCAGGACCGCCCTCATGGAACGGGACCGGGTCTGCGTGGTGCCCGGCTGCGCCGTCGACACCGACCTGGAGATCGACCACATCCGTCCTTATGCCGAGGTGGGCCGGAGCGAGCTGGCCGGTCTCTGCCGCCTCTGCCGATTCCACCATTACCTCAAGACCCACCATGGGTACCGCATCTCCCGCAAGGGCAAGCGCTGGCTGTGGGAGGGGCCCACGGCCCACCGCCTGACCCAAACGCCCGGCAACCGGAGCTGACGGCGGCTCGCTGCTGAAGCCTGCGCCCCGCCCGGCAGTTGCGTGGAACGCGGCCGTCTACACCCGGTCGGCGCCGCCGGCGAGCACGAAGGTCTGCTCTTTGGGGCACGACGGGCACGGGGCGGGGACGCGACCCTCGCGCGGTGGGGGCAGACACCGGCCACGTCGAAGCGCCGCGGGCGCGGGCGCGGGCGCCGGTGGCGGCGGTCGCCGGTCCGAAGCCGGCGGCCCCGACCCGGCCGGGGGCGGCCACGACCCGGCCGGGAGCGGCCGCGGCCCGGGCGGGGGGTCCGCCGGCGATGGCCCTCTTCGGCGGTGCGCAGGGGATGGCCGGCCTCCAGGGGCTGGCCGGCAACGACGCGGTGGCCCTGCTCGTCCAACGGCAGGGCGAGAGCGGGGGCGGGGGCGGGGGCATGTCGTCGGCCTCGGGCGCGTCCGTCCCCGGATCGGCGCCGAACGCCAGCCCGGGGCCCAGCGGCGCCCAAGTCGAGGCCAACAAGACGGCCGACGCGCTCATCAACGACTTCTCGCAGTCGGGGTTTCGCGACCTGCGCAACCAGTGGGGCGACATCACCGATACCAAGAAGAAGCTCCAACTCATCGACCTGGCCACCGACCTCGGCCTCTTCTGGGTCGGCCCCGACGACGAGACGTCTTTGGAGCGCTGTTGGGAGTCCTTCGGCGACGGCTTCGTGGCCGCGGTGAAGCTCGAGCCGGTCCTGTGGAACCGCAGCATCTACCGGGGGGTCGACCCCGAGAACATCCGCCAGACCAAGGGGCTGTCGGAGCGGTTCAAGAAGGACGTGCTGACCACCGCCGAGGCCAACCTCAACGCCAACGAGGACCGGGTGGTCAAGGAGTTCCAGACATTCGGCCTGGAGCCCCCGTGGCAGTTGGTGCGCCCGGGCCAGCCCGATCGCAACAAGCTCTCCAGCGGGCCGGCGCCCTCGATCGGCGGTCCCAGCCCGGTCGACCTCTTGGCCGAGCAGGCCCGCCTGGCCCGGACGGTCATCAAGTACGAGCTCATGCTCAACGTCCTCGGGCCCGCAAGATCGGTCTGGCCCTGTTCAACCCCCTGGGCCGCCCGCCGGCCGACAAGGACGTCACCATCGTCGAGGGGCTGACCATGTGGGACGTCGGCAACGACCAGTGGGCCAGGATCTCCACCGAGATCGCCCTCATCCTCAACGCCTGGCCGGTGCTCTACTCGGCCCACGCCACCGGATCGCTGCAGTCGATCGCCGATCAGGTCTACGACAAGCCCGACCCGTCGAAGCCGTTCGACCCCAAGGCCAAGGAGCAGCGGGAGGCGGGCTTGGAGGCGGTCCGCAGCCGGCTGACGGGTGTGCTCACCGCCATCAAGAAGGTGCGCGACGACGGGATGGACCCCCTCGACCTGGTGCCGGTCCAGCGCGCCCTCTACGAGGGCCGGGCGGCGCCCGCCTCCGGCCAGCCCGCGGTGCGGGAAGTGATGATCGGCATCCTCGACGACGAGCGCAAGACCCGCGACTTCGAGGCGGCCATGCTGAAGCTCGGGGTCGACGCGGTGATCATGGCCGCCATGATCGCGGCCAGCGTGGGCACCTTGGGCGGGGCCGCGGTCGTGATCGGCGCGGTGGCGGCGGCGGCTCCCGTCGGGGTGGCGGGAGTGAGCGCCGCTCGGGCCGACGAGAAGGCCGACAACCTGAAGGCGGCCTACGGCACGTCGGTGAGCGATGCCACCACCCTGGTCACCAAGGAGGCGGTGACGGCCGCCGCCGAGGAGGCGGAGCAGGCCAAGGTGGAGCTCGCGCAGGCGGTGGTCATGAGCGTCCTCGACCTGGGGATGGTGGCCCACGGCCACGTCCTCGAGCTCAAGGAGCAGCAGAAGGCCCGCGATCTCCTCGGCCAGATCAACGCCCGCAAGGGCGGGCCGGCCGTCCCCAGCGACGACCTGCGGGCGAAGCTGCGGCCGCCGGCGGCGGGCGGGGGACCGGGCGGGGTCGACACCTCACCCATGAAGCCGTGGGGCCTCAGCCCCGAGCTGCGGCCCTCGCCCTGAAGGGCCCGGTGAACGTCCGCCTCAAGGGCGACGGGGTCCCGGAACTGCACAACATCGTCCCCAACCCCAAGGTCAAGAACGGCGCCCGGTTCGTGGCCAAGGACTGGACCATGGAGATCGACCCCAACTTCCTCAAGGGCGACGCCATCTCCCAGAACGACTTCGACCTGCTGGTCCTCGACGTCTACCACGAGGGTCGTCATGGCTACCAGACGTTCCACATGGCCCGCTGGCGCCAGATGAAGCTGGCCGCGGGCGCGAACCTGGGTGAGAAGTTCCCGTTCGAGATCCATCCCGACGTGGCCCGGCAGGTGACCCCGATGAAGCCGGGCGACCCCCTGGAGTCGCTGGCGGCCAAGTGGCACGAGAGCATGTACGGCGCCAGGTCCCTCGAGCGGAACGCCATCTACAAGAACATGGACAACGCCGAGCTGATCCTGGAGCAGAAGAAGGCGGCGCTCCGGCCCTGCCCAAGGCCACCAAGTGGATCGACCGCAGGCTGGCCGAGAACCAGGTGGAGCTGGCCCGCCTGGAGTTCCGCAAGTACGACATCCAGTACCGCAGCCTCCCGGAGGAGATCGACGCCTACGCCATCTCCGGCGAGCAGGCCAAGTGGGCCCGCTCCGCGCTCGACGCCAGGATGAAGGCCCAGATCGACGGGGCCCAGGCCGTCCTCGACAGCGCCAACGTACGGGTGGCGGAGAGCGCCGAGGGCTCGCCCTCTACGAGGGCCGAGGCGTCAGCGGCCAGGGCCTCGACGAAGCGCGGGCCCGCCTCGCGCAGGCCCGGATCGATGGTCGGCAGGCCGAGGAGCGGCTGGCCGAGGTCAAGGTGGGCCGGTAGGGCAGCAACGACTGCCCCTTCGGGCAGCCGGGCGGACCTTGCCCAGTCCCAGCACCGGTCCCAAGATCGCAGAATGCGCGGCCACGACGACGAGCGCTCGGCGCTCCCCAGCGAACGCGGCCGCGGTGCCGCACCGGCTCGAACCGAGTCCGGGGAGGGTTTGCTCCGTCTCCAGCGCACGGCCGGCAACCAGGCGACGGTCCAGCTCCTGGCCCAGGACAAGGAGCACGCGCCCGTCCTCGATCCCGTCGCCGTCCAACGCCAGGCGGAAGAGGAGGAGGAGCCCGAGGTCGAGGGGTGAGGGCGACCAGAGCGGTGGGAGCTGCGCTCGCCGACCGGGCCCACGAGAAGTCGCCCGCCCCGCCCGGGTCTCGATCCACGGGACTCATGGCGCTGCAGCGAGCGGCGGGGAACGCGGCCGTGACCCACCTGCTGGCCACCGTGCAGCGCAGCGGCTGCTGCGCCGGCTGCGCATCCGGCGCCGGCTGCGACCGGGAGGACCCGGTGCCCGCGCAACGCGATATCGACCAGGCCACCGCCAGCAAGAACCGGGCCGGCGACCCCGAGCCGCTCTCCATGCAGCCGGTGGGCCTGCGGGACGCCATCGGCAGGTCCTCCAAGAACCCCGAGGGCTGGTGGGAGGGTCTCGACCAGAAGAAGCGGATGGCGGTGGTGGACGTGTACAACCGGCTGTCGGGCTTCGGGGCCTGGCGCCACGTCCGGGCCATCAAGCGGGTCGACGTGGGTGAGGCCCCGTGGCACAAGTTCGAATTCCCCGGCCTGGTGGAGTCGGTGGTGTTCGACACCTTCGACAGCAAGTCGCTCATGGAGGACCTGCTGTTCACGCCCAAGCTGTGCATGGACGACGAGATCAGCGGGATGCTCCACCCCGGCCAGAACGCCTTCCGGCAGTTCGGCACGACCGGCAGCCTCCACATCTCGGTCGGCCCCGGCGGCAACGACGCCGATGCCCACGTCGACAAGATCACCCCCCCGAAGGGCAAGAACGAGGACTTCACGTGTGACATCGACATGCCGGCGTCGATGGCCCACCTGAAGACCGAGGTCGCCCCCGAGAAGCTCCGGAAGTGGACCAAGATCCCCGGCCTGGTGCCCAACCCGGACGACATGGCCCCGTCGATGCGCCCCGGGGGTATCGCGCCGGACGACACCCATGCGCCCGGGGCCCGGGATCCCAAGGCGATCATGGTGATTGGCGCCGAGTGGCGCTGGGGGAAGTGAGCCGCGACCGGGCGGCCTACGGCGATCCCGTCCCCGCCCCCGCCCCGCCCGATTTCGTCGCCGCCTTCGGCGCGGTGAGGTTGGCCAGGTTCTGCTCGAAGCGCTGCATCTTCTCCAGCGCCTTCTTCCAGGTTTCCAGGGCCTCCTTCAGCTTTTGCTGACGTAGCCCGCGCCGGTACGGGTTGGTGGGACCACCGGCGGTGAGGGCGGCCATCGCTCGCTCGTAGGCGGCGTACGCCTCCCGTTCGGCGACCCGCGCCTTCTCCACCGAGCGCTGGTGGCCCAACCTCTCCTTCACCGCCACCGCCGTGCTGTCCCCGACCTGGCGGGCGTCGATCTCCTCGGCGAAGGCGAGGTACTTCCGATAGGCGTCGTCGTGCAACCGCCGGGCCGCGTCGAGCTTCTGTTGGGCGAGCACACGATCGGGATGGTTGGGCGGCAACTTCTTGTCGTCGGCGTCCTGCAGCGCCTTCCGCTGCGTGTTCATGTCCTCCAGCCCCGTCTTCATGTCGATGAGGATCTCGTTGCGCCTCTCGGCATTCCCCCCGTAGACGTTCTCGACGAACTCCTGGGCCTCCTTGTACTTCAGGGAGGTCGGGAGGAAGCTCCTCCGCCGGCCGCCTCCCGGCGTTGGCGTCCTCCGCCGCCAGCTTCACGATGGGGTCGAGGTCGTAGGAGCGGGCCGGGTCGATCCGCGCCATGCGCCAGAACTGCAGGGCGTGACGGGCCTCATGGGCGAAGACGTCGGCCATGCGGGCAAACTTGGCCGGGCTCAGATCACCGCCTTGGAACTGGTCGGGACTGGCGTGGATCTCCCACTTCTGGGTGATGAGCTGGCCCTCGTACGGCTCGCTGACGATCTTGACCCGCAGGGGCGGTGATCCGGCGGCCACCAGCTGGCGGTTGACGACGGCCAGCATGGCTTCCGCCCGCGCCTGCGGGGTCTTGAGCGCCTTCCACTGGTCGTAGATGGGGACGAACTCGGCCGCCAGATGGCGGATCGACTCGCTCATCCGGACCTGGAGCACCTGGCCCGCACCCTTCGCCGCCGGGCTCCCGGTGGCGATGGGCGCGGCCTCGGTGATCCTGACGTCGGTCTGCTTCCGCCACCCGGGCGACTTGGCGTCGAGGTACTCCTGGGCCTGGGTCACCTTCGTGGCCGCGTCGGCCCGGAGATCTTGACCTCGACCTGGCGGGCGTCGGCGGTGCCGGTGACGACGACCTCGCCGCCGAAGACGGTGACGACGTTCTGCGCCATCTGCTGGCGGTAGGACTCGAACCGGTCGACCAGCGCCCTCCGCTCGGCCACCGGCATGGTCCGGCCGAGGCCGACGCCGGCCTCCAGCTCGCCGACGTGCTGCTTCCAGCCGGCGCCCTGTTTCAGCATGGCCTGGACGGCGTCGTTCGGCATCGTCCTGGCCGCCTGTTCGCTGACCTTGGCGGCCGGCGTGTCGACGGGCGGCGGGCGGCTCCCGAGCTGGTGTTTGAACGCGCTGGTGGACATCGTCGACGTCCCCCGGCCCGCCTTCCAGGCCGCGTACTCCCGGCCGGCGCGGCTGTTCAGGCGGTTGGTGGCGGCGTCCATCATCACGTTCTGGACCGCCCCGTCCACGATCATGTCGGCGAAGTCGTTGGCGCTCTTGGGGATCGCGTTCCCGTTGACGACCTCGTTGATGGCGATCTCGGCCGCGGTCATGTAGACCGACGACGACGCCGATGCGGTGCTGCTCACCGCCACTTTCCCGAACCAGCTGTTGGCCAGGCCCGGGATCCTGTCGAAACGGGCCTTGATGGCGACCTGGAAGCGAGCCTGGAGGGGCCCGCCCATCAGAGTCATGACCGAGGTCACGCCCGCCTTCTTCAGGAGGCCGGCCAGGCCGAACTCCTTGCGCTGGCCGTAGTACATCTCGGACGCTCGTTGGGCGCCTTCCTGGGCGAACTGGTACCCGCCGGCTACCAGGGCGGCGCCGGTGAGCCCGAGGCCTCCCGACGCCACACCGGCCGCGATCGTGCCCGCCGTCTTGAAGACCTCCAGCACCTTGATGACCCGGCCGGCGCCGGTCGTCACCCGCTTCTCGTAGGCCAGGTACCTCGTCACCGCGTCGGCGGTGGTCGTCTCGGCCATGGAGATAAGGGGCACCGCCAACTCGTACTGACCCTGGTTGAAGGCGGTCATCGCCTTCACGTAGAGGTCGTCGGCCTTGTCCCAGATCTTGATCGACGGGTACGGCGTGCTGCCCGACCCCACCGCCTCCGAGATGTGGCGCACGATGCCGAACCCGATCTTGCGGGCGTTGATGTCGCTGCGCTCCTGGTGCTCGACCCGCATCTCCGCGTTGGCGCCGCGCAGCATCTCCAGCAGCTTGTGCAGCTCCTGGAGCTTCCCGCCGGTTCGAGACCCGTTCCGTGTACTCCTTCTGGTACTCGTGGCGGAGGCTGGCGGCGGTGATGAAGCCCTTGGTGTTCCGGATGGTGATCGGCCATTGGCCGAGGGCCTCGTAGGCCGAGGCCGACGGGCGGACGTTGATCTTGACGGGTGTCTTGGTCGCCTCCGCGACGGCCCACTCCCGGAACTCCATCTCCGCCTTGACGTCCCACTCCGGTTGCTGGTGGACGTCGTCGCCCAGCAGGAGCTTGGGATCGACGGTGAGGTCCTCCGAGGGCCGCTTCCGGTTCCCGTAGGTGTCGAGCTGACGCTTGCGCCGCTGGTACTCAGGGCCGGCCTGATGGATGGCCATGGTCGTCGGGTCGGGCGGCCTCGGGTACCCGACCTGTGGGGGCAGGAACCCGTACTCGTTCTTGTACGTCTCGGACCGGAGCTTGTTGTCGATGTAGTGCCAGTCGACCACCGCCTGCCACTGGTCGAGCTGGTCGGCGGACAGCGCGCCCAGGAGCCCCGGAAGGCGCTCCCGCAACTCGGCCCGGACGTCGGGCCCGCGGGTCGGGATGCCGTACTTGTCGACCGGCATCCCGTTGGCGTCGACGTCGCCCTTGCCGTCGCGCTGGATGACGAGCGTCACCGCCTGGTTGCCGGCCTCCCGTTGGAGGTCGAGGATCTCGTCCGGGTTCACCGGGCGGGTGTCGTAGCCGATGGCGGCCGCGGCCCGGCTCGTCCCCTTGGCGGCGCGGCCGTCGCGCAGGCCGCCGCCCGGGCTCGGCGACTTCGACGACCGCGTCGACCGGCGGCCGGGACGGCGGTCGCGCGCCGGAGGCATCGGGCCAGTCAGCGGGGGTCGCGGCGGACGCTGAGGTCGACGACGACATCGCCCTCTACCGTCACGATGAGGAAGGCGTCGGCCGGCTTCCCGGCGCCGCCCGTCGTCGTGCCGCCGTACTGCGGTCCCCAGGCGTGCAGTCGGGGAAGGTCTCGGAACGGGCCGAAGCGGTCGCGGACCGCGGCCCACTCCGGCGGGGGCGCGCCGGCCCGGAGCTCGACGTCGACGACGCCGGTGACGTCGTCGCCCCACGGCCGGACCTCGAGCGCGGCGAACGGGCAATCCGCGTCACAGATGACGCGCACGCCCTCGGTGCGGGCCTGGCTCGGCTGCGCCCGACCCCAGCGGTTGGTGAACGAGCCGAGGTCGTCGCTCTGGCACACGTCGTCGACTAGTGCGGCCAAGGCGGCGATCACCGGGGGCCCGTCACCAGGCTCAGGTAGGCCCGAACTCGGACTCCACGCACAGCCGGCCCAGCTTGCGGTACTCCCGCTCCGTGGCCCGGACCAGGTCGAGCATGGACACGGCCCGGTCGGCGTCGGCTGCGATGTAGGCCGCGCCCAGGGCCACGTTGCGGATATTGCCGCCCGCGATCCGGAACGACCGGGCCAGGAAGTCGAAGTCGATGTCGCAGGCCCGGGGCACCAACGGGCCCAGGTGGAGTTCCCACAGGCGCAGCCGGTCGCGGTCCTCGGGCATGGGGAAGTCGACGATCACGTCCAGCCGGCGGGCGAAGGCGTCGTCGATGTTGGCCCGCAGGTTGGTGGTCAGCACGGCCAGGCCCTCGAACGTCTCCATCCGTTGCAGGAGGTAGGCGGTCTCCACGTTGGCGTAGCGGTCCTGGGCGTCCCGGACATCGGACCGCTTGCCGAAGAGGGCGTCGGCCTCGTCGAAGAGGAGGACTCCGTTGACCCGCTCGGCCTCGGCGAAGATGCGGTCGAGGTTCTTCTCGGTCTCGCCCACGTACTTGTCGACCACCGTCGACAGGTCGATCACGTACAGGTCGAGGCCCAGCTCGCCCGCGAGGACCTCGGCCGACATGGTCTTGCCGGTGCCGGACTCGCCCGCGAACAGGGCCTTCACGCCCCGGCCGCGGGAGCCGCCGTGGGCCAGCCCCCAGTCGTCGAGGACCCGTTCCCGCCGCCGCACCCTGGCCACCAGCTCCCGCAGCTGGGTGAGGACCTGGGCGGGGAGCACCAGGTCGGCCCACGCCACCGCCGGCTCGACCCGCCGGGCCAGCCGCTCCAGGCCAGCTGCGTTCTGGCCCCGGACGCCGGCCAGCAGGTCGGCCTCGGTCACCGTCCGCCCGTGGGCCCGGCCCGGATCGACGCCGACCGGGCGGCCCGGTCGAGATGCTCGGGCGCCAGCCGGAACTGGGCCGCCCGTTCGATGCCCTCGGCGCGATGGTCGCCGTCGCCGTCGCCGTCGCCGTCGCCGTCGCCGTCGTGGTGCACGCCGTCCTCGCCGTCCTCGAAGGCGCGGGCCAGGATGCGGCTGCGCTCCAGCGGCGTCGGGACGGGGGCGTCCAGCACCAGGGGCACGTCCCTGCTCCACGTCGGGTCCCAGGTCCGGCTGCCGAGGAGGACCAGGGTTCGCACGGGGGTGTCGGCGAGGGCGCGCACCACCGCCGGGCCCCGGTCGGCCACCGCCTCGATGGGCCCGGCGACGACGACCGAGCCCGTCAGGCGGGCCTCCCGGGCCAGTCGGCGGGCGAACGCCGTCTCCCCGTCGCCGTCGAGGCGGGACAGGTCGGCCAGCAGGACGCCGAGCCCGGCCCGGCGGGCGGCGGCCGCGGCCAGGCTGAAGCCGGCCCCGCCGTTCGGCTGGCGGACGTACACCAGCCGCTGCCCGGACGCCATCGACCGCTCCAGCGTCGACGTGTCGCCGATGGCGGCGTCGACCTCGGCCATGGTGACGGCGAGGATGAGCGGGTCGGGGGCGTCGTCGCCCAGCAGGTGGGCGGTCACCCGGTCGGGCACCCGCAAGGCCCGGCCGAGGAACGGGCGGTCGGGGTCCTCGACCAGCACCAGCCCGCTGTCGACCAGCGGCCCCGTCGGTCCGAGCCGGGAGCGGCCGCCGGTGGCCGGTCCCAGCGCCCCGCACAGCTCCAGGGCCAGCCCGATGCTGGCCCGGCGGCGGGAGACGTCGTCGTTGAGGTAGCCGTACAGGCGCTCGAACCGGGGATCGAGATCGGGCGCCATCGCCACCAGCAGCAACTCCGTGTCCAGCGGGGTCAGGTCGAACGAGCGGGCCAGGCGGCGCAGGCGGAGGTCGGCGCCGCGGGCCTCGGCCTCGTCGGCGGCGTTCTCCACCGCCGCCACCAGCCGGTCCAGCCCCTCGGGCGGCACGTCGGGGAGGAGCGGGAGCCGGGTCCCCGCCAGCAGGCGGTCGACCTCGGAGTCGGGGGTGTAGAGGCCCCGGAACCGGTCGTCGGGGTCGGGGTCGTCGGTCCGCCGCCGGGACACGCCGATGCGAACCCGCGCCTCCACCACCGACAGCCGTCCGAGCAGGTGGGCGACCGACGTGGCGATGGGCGGCCGTGGGTCGGGCGAACCTTCCACAGCCAGGAACCTACCGACCGGCCCCGTCCCGCCCGGGGGCTCTGGGGGTGCACCTCGGGGCAGATCGACTGGCCCGTTTGGGCAGGACGCCTGCGTTAGCATCCGCCGATGGGCGCGTCGGTGGTGCTGAGCCCGGACCGGATCAGCGTCACGCCGGGCTCGTCGGCGACGGCCTCCGTGCGGGTCCGCAACGACGGCAGCGTGGTCGATGTCTTCGCCATCGACGTGGTGGGCGAGACCACCGCCTGGGTCACCGTCACTCCGCCGACGCTGAACCTGTACCCGGGCGCCCAGGGCACCGTCGAGGTCCGGTTCTCGCCGCCCCGTTCGACGGCGGTCACGGCCGGGCCCAAGCCGTTCGGCGTGCGAGTCCGGTCGCAGGAGGACCCGGGCTTCTCGGTGGTCGACGAAGGCGTGGTCGACGTCGCCCCCTTCACCGAGGTGGGGGCCACGCTCGTCCCCCAGACGGTCGAGAGCAGCGGCTCGGCCCGGTCGAGGGTCCGGTTGGTCAACGGGGGCAACGTGCCCGCCGCCCTCACCCTGCGGGTCGAGGACCCGGACGAGGCGCTGGCGGCGTCGGTCACCCCCGCGACCATCGCCCTGGCCCCGGGCCAGGAGGCCACCGCCCAGGTCTCGTTGCGGGCGCGGGACAAGTTCCTCCGGGGGCCGACCCGCAGCCGGCCCTACGCGGTGGTGGTCGACCACAGCGGGTCGGAGCCGATCCGCGTCACGGGGACCTTCGTCCAGAAGCCGGTGATCTCGGCCGGGTGGGTGAAGCTGGCCATGGGCCTGCTCGCCCTGGGCGTGATCGGGGGGCTGTTCCTGCTCACCCAGAAGGACGACGACGAGCCGCTGGACGCCGATCCGACCGGGTCGAGCCAGACGACCGACCGGGACGACGACCGCACCGACACCACCCGCCGGGGGGCGGGGGAGACGACACGACCACCTCGATGGGGACCTCGACCTCGATGGCCACCACCACCACGCTCCCCACCGAGCGCCCCATCGTCTTCGCATCCCTGGAGGACGGCCCCGACAGCGACATCTGGGCCATCCAGCCCGACGGGAGCGGCCTGCGCCAGCTGACGGAGGAGGACGACGACGAGACCGATCCCGCCCTGTCCCCCGACGGCACGCGCATCGCCTACGTCCGCGAGGAGGACGGCGACACCGACATCTACGTCATGAACGTCGACGGCTCGGATCAGGAGAACCTGACCGACGACGACGACGCCGAGGACGTGGCCCCCGCCTGGTCGCCCGACGGCGACCGCATCGCGTGGGCGTCGAGCGTGGGCGAGCTGCAGATCTTCGTGATGGACGCCGACGGCGACAATCCGGAGCAGATCACCGGTCAGGTGGGGAGGGCCACCGACCCGTCGTGGTCGCCCGACGGCGACCGCATCGCCCTCACCGCCTTCCGCACCGCGACCAACGCCGAGATCGCCATCGTCGACGACGACGGTGACAACTTCACGTTCCTCACCAACAACCCGGCTCAGGACGCCCGACCGTCGTGGGGGAAGACGAACCGGATCGCCTTCGAGAGCGACCGGGTGGCCGACTTCGACGTATGGGTCATGTCAGACACCGGCAGCGGGGTGAGGCAGCTCACCGACACCAGCGACTACGACGGGGCGCCGGCCTGGTCTGAGGACGCCACCGACCTGGCCTTCGAGAGCGCCCGCGACGGGCAGCGCCGCATCTGGACGATGGCCGCCAACGGCGACGACGAGACCGAGGTCACCGAGGACAACGGATCGTCCCCCGGCTGGTGATCTAGGGCTTCGTGAGCACGAGTCGAGGTGACAGATGAACCCGCTGGCGAGTGGTCATCGGTGGGAGTTGAGCACGGTCTGTGGGGTGCGGCCGCGCATGAAGTCGCCGTGGTTGCGGCGGTGGGTGTTGTAGCGGTGGATCCAGCGCTGGAACTGGCCGTCCAGCTCCGCCAGGCCATCGAAGCGCTGACGGTGGAAGGCGGGCCGGTGGAACTCCTGCAGGGCCGTGCCCTGGAAGCGCTCGCACACGGCGTTGTGGTTGGGCGACCGGGGTGGGATGCGGACATGGCCGACACCGATCTCGCCGAGATGGCTGGTGAAGGCCTTGCCGGTGAACTCGGGGCCGTTGTCGGTGAGCACCCCGGTGAGCTCCACGCCGATCTCGGCCAGACGAACGATGACGTGGTCGACGAAGTCGGCCGCGGCCTGGGCGGTCTTGTCCCCGACGAAGAGCCGACAGATCGCCCATCGGGTGGCGGTGTCGACGGCGGTGAGCTGCCACACGGTGCCCACCCCTTTGAGCTTGCCCACGTAGAACGTGTCCAGGGCCAGCAAATCCCCAGGTCGGGCGGCGAAGTGGCAGAACCCGAACGGTCCCTCCTTGGCCGCCTGGGTGACCAGCCCGGTGTCCATGGCGGTGATCTGGGCCAGGGCCGCCAGGCGCTGGCTGCGACGGCCCAGGCAGTGGCGGACCAGGATCTTCTGCACCCCCGACGCCGACAGGACCACGCTGCGCTCCTCGAGATGCTCGAGCAGGCGGCGGGCGCCGAGAGTGGGGCGGGCGATGGCCTCGGCCAGAACGACCTCGACGGTCTCGGGTGGGACCGAGTTCGGCATTGCCGGCGAGCGCCGGCCCTTGGGCATGAGCGCGGCCAAGCCGTAGAGACGGGCCCGCTCGGCCCAGCGGTAGTAGGTGGTGCGGCTGATCCCGAAGGTTTGGCACGCCTCGGTGATCGATGTCTGCCCGGCGTGGTCGAGCACACGGACGCGTCGGTGATAGACGATCTCGTCAAGGGTCACGGTGGTGGTCTCCAGTTCTTTGGAAGGAACCAGAGGATTCATCACCGTGACCCCCTCACTGGGGGACCCCAGGTGCCACCTCAACTCGTGCACAGGAAGATCTAGGGCTTCGGCCGCGCCGTGGTGTCGCGGATCCGCAGCGTGCGGCCCGGTTGCTCTTCGCTCCCGCCGATGACCTGCTCGGTGACGGCGGCCCGAGCCGCGGCCGGGCGCGGGCGGCGGCGGCCGGCCCCCTTGGGCGCGTCCTCGGCGCCCGCGGCCGAGCCCAGCCGGATCACGGGCTCGAGCACGATGGCGGCGATGTCGGTGTCGGTCCGGCCCAGGTCGATGGGGGCGGTGACGGTGAGGTCGAGCGAGGGCTTCAACTCGCCGCCGAGGGCCGTCCACACGTCGGAGACGGGGCGGTCGTCGGGCGGCGGCATGCCGATCCCGACGACGACGGGGCGCAGGCCGTCGAGGGCGCCCGTCAGGACCTCCTGGGGCAGGACCTGGTAGCGCAGGAAGCAGGTCAGGACCGAGGACAGGAGGCGGTGCTCGTCCTCCGGCCGTTGCGTCCAAGCCGTCACCAGGTAGGAGAACTTGAAGTACCGGGCCGGCGGGCGGCGGGCCACGACCCGGCCGGTGCCCGGCTCGCGCTCCTCGGTGATGCCGTAGGCCCGGCGCTTGAGGTCCTCCCGGATGTCGTAGAGGTAGACGTTGATCGTGGGCGCGTTGCGGCGGGCGGCCCACTCCTTGTTGGGGGCGTCGAAGACGACCTCGATGTCGCTGCCGTTGAGGGCGTCCCGCCGGATGAGGGTGCGGATGGCCTCGTCGATGGCGTCGATCACGACGGCGGCCGGCGGGGGGAGAGGGTGACCGGGGTCGCCATCATGGCCGGCACGACCGCGGCCACGCTGATGTCGCGGGGGCCGAGGTTGGCCGCGATCCACTCGTGGTTGAGGACCATGCCGTCGAAGTCGGTCCAGATGCGGGGGTCGTGGGTGCAGTCGTAGCGGCGGCAGACCCGGGGACGGTCGTCGTAGACGGAGCAGCCGTGGCCGGCGGACTCGTTGTGGACGCACGTGCCCCGGTCGTCGTGGCGGATCAGGTAGGGATGGCCGATGTCCCACCGGACTGCCCCCGCGTCGACCTCCTCCGCGCTGAGCATGAACCGCAGGCGGCAGCACACGGCCTGACACACGGGCAGGCGGGAGGCGCAGTCGACCACCGGCTCGGTGGATGCTTCCGGCTCGAGCAGGGGGTCGGCGTCGGTGCGGAGGGCGACCGACGGCCAGCCCACCACCGGGGACACGACGGGCGGCTCGTCGCCGGCGTCGCCGGGGTCCGGCCTGTCGTCGTCATCGTCGCTGAGGTCGTCGCCGAGGTTGTCGTCGTCGAGGAGGTCGTCTGCGGCGAGGGCGGCGTCGAGGTCGTCCTCGGTGACGAGGCCCTTGGCGTGGAGGACGTCGAGCACCCCGCCCAGCAGCGCCTCCGCCCGGCCCAGCCGCTGGGCGTTGCGGTGGAGGATGGCGAGGGTGAACATGCTGCCCCGGCGGACCTGGCGGTCGAGCTCGGCGACGTCGTGGGCCGATGCCACGGGTGTCATCAGGTCAGGGGTCAATCAGATCAACCCTTGGCGCATGGCGTAGGCCACCGCGTGGGACCGATTGCGCAGCTGGAGCCGGGAGGTGACGTCGTGGATGACGTTCTTCACCGTCCGCTGCGAGTAGCACAGGCGGTTGGCGATCTCGTTGGTGTCCAGCCCGTCGGCGATGAGGCGCAGGACCTCGATCTCCCGCTCGGCCAGTCCCGCCAGGGTGAGACCCCGGGGGGAGAGGACCTGGCGCTGCAGGCGCCCGACCTGGTCCAGCAGGCGCCCGAGCAGGTCGGGGGGCATGGTTCCGTCGCCGGCGGCGGCGGCCCGGACGGCGGCCACCAGCCGGTCGGGGCGGGCCTCGGCCCGGCGGATGAGCCCGCACGCGCCCGCCTCCAGGGTGGCCAGCAGGCCGGCGTCGTCGACCCGGGTGACGACCACCAGCACCCGGGGGACCCCGTTGCGCTGGAGGGCCTTGATGGCCCGTTTCGATTCCTCGTCCACCTCGTCGGTGACGACGATGGCCACCTGGGCCGCGTCGACATCGGCTTCGGCCACCACGTGGACGCTCGGCTGTCCTCGCAACTGGCCGGCGATGCCGGCCTCCGAGATGGGGTCGCCGGCGTAGACGAACACGCGGATCCGGTCTTCCATGCAGCGACGTCCTCTCCTCGGGCGGCAGTCGGATTCTCCCGACGCCGCTCATCCGTCGCTCAACCGGCGCTCAACCGCTGTTGGCCGAACATGTGTTCGACTACCATCGGAGGATGTGGGTTGGGAGAATCCTCCGCTGCCGTGGGCCGAGCTCGAGCGGCGGCTCTCGGGGCGGCCGCCCACGGCCGACGGGGGTGACAGCCCGGCGTGGTCCAACAAGCGGGCCCCGTACGAGCCGCCACCCGTGCGGTCGGGCACGGGTCGCCGCCGGGGCTCCGTGCCTTATGCCGAATTTCCCTATGCCGAATTGCATTGTCATTCCAACTTCAGCTTCCTCGACGGGGCGTCCCATCCCGAGGAGCTGGCCGAGGAGGCGGCCCGGCTGGGGCTGGAGGCCCTCGCCCTCACCGACCACGACGGCTTCTACGGCGTGGTCCGCTTCGCCGAGGCGGCGGCCGCCCTGGGCGTCCCCACCGTCTTCGGCACCGAGCTCACCCTCGACCTCCCCCGACGGTCGCAACAGGGGATGGCCGACCCCGAGGGCCGCCACCTGCTGCTCCTCGCCCGCGACCCCGATGGCTACGCCCGCCTGAGCCGGGCCGCCGGCGCGGCCCACATGGCGGCGGGGAGAGCCTGCCCCGGGTGTCGTTGTCGGACCTGGCCGGCGCCCATGGCGGGCGGTGGCAGGTGCTCACCGGCTGCCGCAAGGGCACCGTGCCGGCCGCCCTGATGGCCGACGGGCCGGCCGCCGCCGCCCGTGAGCTGGCCGACCTGGTCGCCGCCTTCGGGCAGGACAACGTGGCCGTCGAGCTGTGGGACCACGGCGACCCGCTCGACTCGGCCCGCAACGACGCCCTGGTGAGGTTGGCGGTGCGGGCCCGGGTCGACGTGGTGGCCACCAACAACGTCCACTACGCCACCTCGGGGCGGCGGCCGCTGGCCACGGCGTTGGCCACGGTGCGGGCCCGCCGGTCCCTCGACGACCTCGACGGGTGGTTGCCGGCCGCCGCCACCGCCTGCCTGCGGTCGGGGGCCGAGCAGGCCCGCCGCTTCGCCCGCTACCCGGGCGTGGTCGAGCGGGCGGCCGAGATCGGCCGGGCGTGCGCCTTCGACCTGCGCCTGGTCGCCCCCAACCTCCCCGACTACCCGGTACCGCCCGGCCACACCGAGATGACCTGGCTGCGGGAACTCACCATCGGGGGGCCGAGGCACAGTACGGCCGGCCGGGCCCGGTTCGGAGCGGGTTCCCGGCGCCTACGCCAATGTCATCCCGGGCACGACCCGGTGTCAGACCCTCGGGGTCTGACACATGCCGATGGCGAAGTCAGCTTTCCCAAAAAGCCGGCGTGGCGGGCTCGAGGTGAGGGCCGACGCGCAGTGCC
>CAWDDV010000002.1:0-149415 GCA_963801205.1 uncultured Acidimicrobiia bacterium | reverse complement strand
TAGATCGCCTTGAGGCCGGCCTTGACCTGCTGCATCGCCTGGTTGCCGGTCAGGGCACCCAGGGTGTTGACGAACGGCTCCTCGTTCAGCAGCTGCCAGAGCTTCTCTGCTCCCCGACGCGCGAGCGAGTGCTCGACCGGCTGCGAGCCGCGCAACCGGACTACTTCCTCGGCCGAATAGCCGCGCCGGATCCCACGCCAGCGGGCGCTCTCGGACCATTCTTTCTGCAGTTTCTGCGCTTCGAGTTCGCGTGAAGACATCGGCAAGAGCTCCTTTTCAGCTGATGAGAGCAAATCGACGGGAAGAAATGGTAAGCCGATCTATTGCGCGGCAATAGCGGTTTGGCATGAATTTGACGTCAGAAAAATCGAATTGAATCAATTGCGTACACGAGCATTTCGTCTTGTGCAATACAATCTTTCACATCGAAAAACGAAACTGCTGCGTCGCCACAGACGGCAACCGCCGCGCCCGAGTCGTCGCGATCGGACTCATCGGGTCACGCGATTGGCCACAGCGGCCGTGCACGTCCTGCCGTCGGTCCCCGATGCCGCCCTGATCGTCGGCTCGCGCTGGATCAGGACGGCGCGCTCTCCGAGGCTTCGTCGAGGGTTCCGTTCCGCTCGACGCGGCGGACCACGCCCGAAGCCACGATGGGGACTCGCGATGCCGGTACGCCCGCGCAAGGACAACGCACTGCCGCGGACGGCGACACCGTCGCGCGGGGCCGATCAGTCGGAAACCGGCAGCGATCCTCGCGACCGGCCGACGTGGTGGTCCACCGCCAGGCGCACGCCGTCGCGCGCAGGGACGAAGCCCGCCGCGGCGACCGCGCCGCTCCGGTCCTGGTGGTAGGAAGGTCGGCCTACTGGGCGGCTTCGCGCAACGTCGCCATCGGCGGGCGATCGACGACCTCCGCAAGTCCCCACCACCCGGCGATCGCCGACAACAGCGGCGCCGGCCAGCGCGCCGACGACGGCAGCCACCACGCCGGTTGATAGGCGAACTCGAACACGCGGCGTGGCCAGGACCCAGCCGACGAGGATCGAGCCGCCGGCGGCGAGCAGTCCCGCCAGCAGGCCGGAGGCCGCCAGTTCGATCATCTGCGAACGTGAACAACTGGCGACGCGAAGCGCCGAGCGCCCGCATGAGGCCGCCTCGGCCATCCGCTCGTCGCGCGAACTGGCCAAGCGCCGCATAGACGCACGACCACCCCGGCCAGCAGCGCGAACACGAACAGGAACTGCACCGCGCGCACGACCGGTCGATGATCGCCGGATCTGGCCGACGATCGCCGTCGTGTCGATCACGGTCAGGTTCGGGAAGCGCGCGAGCCACTCGCGGACCAGCCCTGCCCGCTGCGGCGGCAGGTGGAACGAGGTGATGAAACTCTGCGGCCGGTCGCCGAACGCCGCCGGCGAGCCGATCATGAAGAAATTCACCTTCATCGAATCCCAGGCCAGCTTGCGCGTTCCGACCAGCGTCACTTCGGTGACCTCGCCGGCGATGTCGAAGCCGAGCCGGTCACCGCTGTGCAGGCCGAGCGTCTCCACGATGCCCTGCTCGGCCGAGACCTCGGCAGCGGCCGGATCCAGCCAGCGACCGCTGTCCACGGCGTTGTGTGACGGGATCCGGTCGGCGTACGAGAGGTTGAATTCGCGATTGACCAGGCGCCGCGCCCGATCGTCGTCGTAGCGCTCCGGCCCGATCGGCTGGCCGTTGACCGCCACCAGCCGGCCCGGATCATCGGATAGAGCTCTACGCCGCCGAGCCCCTCGGCGGCGAGCTGTCCGGAGAACGCCTCGCGCTGGTCGGGCTGGATGTTCAGGACGAAGCGGTTCGGCGCGTCGCGCGGGCTGGCTTGCTGCCCAGCTCGCCAGCAGCTCGTTGCGGGTGACGGTGAGCAGCATCAGGGCCATCAGCCCGATCGCGAGCGCAGCCGTCTGCGCGACCGAGACCCCGCGGCGGCGCGCCCAGCTGGCCAGCGCCACGCGCACGACGGCCCCGAGCGCCCCGCCGCCGACGGCGCCGCGCAACGGCGACAGCAGCCAGACCCCCGCCCACGAGACCAGGGCGAACGCCGCCGCGCCCGCGACGAAGCCGCCGAGCGCAGATCAGCGGCGAGGCGCAGGTCGCCGGCGAACCAGAGCAGCAGCAGCGCGAACGCGGCGACGGCCGCGACGACGGCGAGCCAGGCCGACAGGCGCGGGCGGCCCCAGTTCGCGCCGCAGCACGCGCAGCGGCGGCACGCCGGCCAGGCGCAGCACCGGCACCGACGGCGAAGCCGATCACCAGGACGCCGCCGGCGACGACCGCCTGCAGCACCGGCAGCCAGCGCGGCGCCGGCAGCGCCATCTCGACCAGCGATCCGCGCGAGCGCGACCAGCAGCCAGTGCGCGACCCAGCCGAGCGGCGCGCCGGCGGCCGAGCCGACCAGCGCGACCCACAGCATCTCCAGCAGCAGCGCGCGCCCGATCAGGCGCTGCGTGCTGCCGATGGCCTTGAAGACGGCGAAGCCGTTCAGGTGGCGATCGAAGAAGCGCTGCGCCGCCAGGGCGATGGCCACCGCGGCGATCAGCGCCGTCAGCAACGACACCAGCGACAGGAACTGCCGCGCCCGGTCGAGCGTGGTCCGCAGTTCCGGCCGCCCGCCTCGAGCGTCTCCAGCCGCTGGCCGCCGCCCAGCCGCGACTTGATCCAGCCTTCGAAGCCGGCGATCGAAGGCGGCGTCGCCGGCAACGAGGAAGCGCCAGCTGACCCGGCTCGCCGGCTGCATCAGCTGCGTCGCGGGCAGGTCGTCGAGGTGGATCATCGCGCGCGGCGCCAGGCTCGACGAAGCCGCTGCCGCGATCCGGCTCGATCTCGATGACCCGCTCGATCGTGAACCGGCCATCGCCCAGCGTGAGCGTGTCGCCGATCGCCACCTGCAGCGCCTGCAGCAGCGCCGCGTCGACCCAGAGCCGGCCCCGCGGCGGCCCGGTCGTCACCTCGTCCGAGGCACGGCCGTCGGTCCCGGCCAGGGTCAACGCGCCGCGCAACGGATAGCCGGCAGAGACCGCCTTCAGCGAGACGAGCTGCGTCCGCGGCAATGCATCGCCGGCCGGTTCGGTCAGCGCCATGCTGGGAAAGCCGACGGTCCTCGCGGTCCGCAGGCCGCGGCGCTCCGCTTCCGTGATCCAGTCGTCGGGCACGGGACGGTCGGAGGCCGTCACCAGGTCGGCACCCAACAGCTGCTGCGCCTGCGTGGTCAACGCCTGGCCGAGCCGGTCGACGAAGACGCCGACGGTGGCGATCGCCGCGACCGCCACCGCCAGCGCTGCCAGCAGCAGGCGCAGCTCGCCGGCCTTCCAGTCGCGATGGAACAGGATCCGCGACAGCGCAAGAGCATTCATGGTTCAGTCATTCCGAAAAGATCGAGGCAACGCCCGGCCGCGGCCGCGACCGCGGCGACGGCCGGGACCTGGCCGACGCCGCCGAGACTCTCGCAGCGGGCCGGACCGGTGACCGCGCACTGCACGGCGTCGAAATCGCAGAAGATGCCGACCGTGGGCCGGCCCAGCGCGGCTGCCAGGTGGGTGAAACCCGTGTCCAGACCGACGACGCCGGTGCCCGCCGCCAGCACCGCTGCTGCCCGGTCGACATCGAGGAAGTCCGGGACCATCACGCCACCGGCCGCTGCGGCGAGGCGCCCGGCGCGGGCGCGCTCGTCGCCGCCGCCCCAGAGCCAGACCGGCGTCGCCCCGGCGCGGGCCAGCCGGCCCGCCAGGTCGATCCAATGCGCTTCCGGCCAGAGCTTGGCCGCCCGACTGGCGCCGCTGACGATGACGACGGGCTGCCCCGTCGGGTACCACTGCCGATCTGCCGCCGACAGTGGTGCCGCCACGAGCGGCGCAACGGCGAGCGGATCGATCTCGTAGCCGAGTCCCCGCGCGGCGATCGCCCGATTGCGCCGGATCACGTGCCAGTCGCGCGGCACGGCCACCGGCCGGTCATAGGCGAAGCTCGCGAGCGGCTCGCGGGCCGAATGGCGGTCGAGCCCGACCCGGTGCGCTCCGCGCGCGAGCCGGACGACGGTGGCGCTCTTGATGAGGCCCTGGCAGTCGACGATCCAGTCGTATCGCGTCTGGCGCAGCCGATCGACGAACGCGCGCAGCTGTCGGCGGATGTCGGCATCGAGGAGGCGCCTGCGCCACTGCCGCCAGGCGATCGGCACGACGTCGTCGACGGCCGGGTTGCGCGCCACGATCGGCGCGAACGCGCGCTCGACGACCCAGCTGATCCGGCAGTCCGGGAACTGCACCCGCAGGTCGGAGGCGACGGGCTGCGCATGCACCACGTCGCCCATCGAGGACATCTTCACGACCAGGATCCGCATGGCCGCTACGATACCGTCTCGATGCGTTCGCGCTGCGAGCGGCCGTCGTCATCCGGACGCGCCGACAGCGTCAGCACGGGAGCGCCGTCCCCGGTCGGACTCGGGGCCTGGCGTTGGGAGTCTTCGGGAATCGCGGCCGGCGCGGGGCCGGCACTGGAACCGACGCCTGGCAGCGCCGGCACCGCCCGGACCATCGCGGCCCGGGCCGACGGAAACTCAGCCGAGACCGAGTTCGCGCATCATGTTGCGCTCTTCGATTGCGCGCCGGGCTTCGCGCAGCCGTTTCGCCTGCTCGGTGACGGCGATGTCTGCATAGTCCTCAGGCCTGGACTCGACCCGACCGGCCCGCATCCGCGCAGCGTGACGAGCCGTCACGATGGCGCTGTGATGATGCGCGGTCATGGCAGAGTTCGGCTTGCGAGTGGTTTTCATCCCTAAAAGTCCCCGTGATAAGAATGAAACGGCGTCTCTTCGAGGCACCTGTCGTGGCTGAGATACCACGAGCCGTGTCAGGATATCCGTAAGGGAGACACCATGCGAGCACGCAGTATATCACATACGCCGACCGCCTGGCTGATCGTGACGATCGCCTGGGGCGCGGTAGCGGCCGCGCTGGCCAGCCAGCACCTGTTCGGTTTCGAGCCGTGCCCCTGGTGCGTGGTCCAGCGGATCGCCTACCTGCTGACCGGGGCGTTCGCCGTGCTCGCGACCTTCGTCCGGCAACGGCGCGGGCTCGCCGTCGGCCTGCTCTGGCTCTCCGGGATCGCCGCGCTGGGCGGCCTGGCCGCCGCCCTGCACCAGCACTTCGTCGCCGCGCAGACGTCCAGCTGTGCGTTCACGGCCGCCGATCGCTGGATCGCGATGCTGCGCCTCGATGAACTGCTGCCGGCCGTGTTCAAGGCGACCGCCGCCTGCGACCAGGCCAATGCACCGCTGCTCGGCATCCCGTATTCGCTCTGGAGCGCCGCCGTGGCCGTGGTGTTGATCGCCTGCGTGGTGCGGGCGCTGCGGATGACCCGCGTTCGACGCTGAGCGCCCGTCACCGGCCTGACCGCACGCTCAGCGGCCCGGGATCCCTTTCGAGGCGGGCGTGCTGCCGCCCTGCACCCCGAGTTGCCCGCCGGTGCCCAGCCCGCCGCGGACCTCCTGCGCCCGATAGTTCTTCACCGACTTGACGAGCTGGTTGTAGGCATCGGCGAAGGCGCCGGCGAGCAGCTTGCCCTCGGCCGTGTTGGTGTAGCCGCCGAGCCCGGCGCCGACCCAGGCCGCCGAAGACACCGCTCCACGCACCGAAGTCGGTCTTCGACGCGCTGCCCTCGGACGCGGCCAGCTGCACGCCGGACCGGTTGTCGACCAGGGTCAGCATGGTCGACGCCTCGCGGAACTTGACGCCGCCGGCGACGCTGCCGGCGAGCCCCAGCGTCGAGTTGAACCGGCCGAGGGCGGCGCCGAGCCCGCCGGCGTCGCTCTGGCTGAACGAGATCTACGGATTCATGCTGTAGTCGGCGGAGACCATCTGGCCGGGCCCGAAGTTGCTGCCGGCGCGCATTTCGCCCGAGCGCTCGAGGTTTCGCTCCTGCGGACATCTGGTTGAAGCGCGCGGCCGCGCTCGACGACCACGAAGCAGTTCGACTGCTGGACCAGCATCCGGATCAGCGGCACCGTCGACTGCAGCTTGTATTCGCGAGTCAGGTAGTAGTACCACTGCGGCCCTGGTCCTCGACCACGGCGAGCGTGCCCAGGCTCTGGTCGCAGCGCTCGAGCTGGGCGTTGGCATTGGTGGCCGTGGCGCCGCCTGCCGAGCCCGTGGCGACCGTCTTCGCCCGTTCGCTGCCCATCTGCACGCCGCCGAGGTCGGCACAGGCGCCGAGCAGGACGAGCCCGCCGATCCAGACCCAGGAACCCGACTTCGCACGCATGGAACACCCTCCGTTGCGGGCGGAAGTATGGGGCGCGCCGAACGGCCCATCAATAGTCGAAAAGGGGGAAGCGTGACGTTCGTTTGACGCTGGGCAGTCGCGAAACCGACAATCGCCCGACCGTCGAACCCGAGCCGGAGAGTTCGTGAGCGAAGCCAAGCCCCTCGACACCCTGTTGCTGACCGGCGCTGCCGGCGGCCTCGGCACCGTCCTGCGACCGCGGCTCGCCGCGCTGGCCCGGACCTTGCGCGTCTCGGACCTGCGCGATTGCGGCCAGGCCGGCCCCGGCGAGGAGGTCGTCGACTGCGACCTCGCCGATGCCCGTGCCGTCGACGGTCTCGTCGCCGGCGCCGAGGCCATCGTCCACCTCGGCGGGATCTCCACCGAGAGCACGTTCCAGGACATCCTGCGCAACAACATCGAGGGCACGTTCAACGTCTACGAGGCTGCCCGCCGGCATCGGACCCGGCGCATCGTGTTCGCCAGCTCGAACCATGCCATCGGCTTCTATCGCCAGTCCGAGTACATCGACGCCGCCGCGCCGCTGCGCCCGGACAGCAACTACGGACTCTCGCAAGGCGTTCGGCGAGAACCTGGCCCGGTTCTATTTCGATCGCTACGGCATCGAATCGGTCTGCCTGCGGATCGGGTCGTCCTTCCCCGAACCGCGCGATCGCCGGATGCTCACCACCTGGCTGTCGTACGACGACCTGTTCGCGCTGGTCCGGACCTCGCTGGTGACGCCCGATGTCGGCTTCACGGTCGTCTTCGGCGCTTCGGCAAACCGCGACAGCTGGTGGGACAACCGACTCGCCGGCCGCCTGGGCTTCGCGCCGCAGGACAACACCGAGCGCTTCCGCGCCCGGATCGAGGCCGAGCACCCGCTCGACCTGGCGGAACCGTCCGCCGTCTACCATGGCGGCGCCTACTGCGCCTTCGGTCCGTTCGACGAAGCGTTCGAGGCGTCGTTCGACAAGTACAAGGACGGATCGACATGAGCGTTCGCAGCGTCAACCACTTCACGATCCTCACCGACGACCTGCCGGCCACGCTCGCGTTCTACGGCGAGCACCTCGCGCTCGAGCCCGGCCCGCGGCCGCCGTTCGGGTTCCCTGGCGCCTGGCTCTATCCACGCGATGGCGGCGATGGCGCCACGGCGATCCTGCACGTGATCGCCGGACGCGAGCGCGGGCAGCTCGTCCCCGGCGTGATCGACCACATGGCGTTCTCCGCCACCGGCCTCGTCGACGCCGTCGATCGGCTCCGGGCGGGCGGCATCGACTACGAGCTCCGGCGGCTGCCGGGCGACTTCGACACCTGGCAGCTGTTCTTCAGCGATCCGAACGCCGCCAAGGTCGAACTGGACTTCGAGGGCGGCGAGGCCGGGCCGGCCGACTGGGTCGATCCGCGCCGCTGACCCGATCACGAGACAGGGAACACACAGACATGGGGATGTATCGATGAGCGCGACCACGGAATCGATGGCACAACGGTTCGGCAGCGGCCAGGCCGTGCGCCGCGTCGAGGACGACAGCCTGCTGCTGGGCCATGGGCAGTTCACCGACGACTTCCGGCTGACGGCGAGGCGGCGCTCGTGTTCCTGCGCTCGCCGCATCCGGCGGCCGTGATCCGGTCGATCGACGCCAGCGCGGCTCGGCGACCGACGGCGTGCTCGCCGTCCTGACCGGCGCCGAGCTGCGCGATGCGGGGGTCCAGGTGATGCCTGGCGTCGCGATGTTCAAGCGTCCCGACGGCTCCGATGCGATCTCCGCGCCGCGCTGGCCGCTCGCCGTCGATCGCGTCTACAGCGTCGGAGAAGCGGTCTGCGCCGTGATCGCCGAGACCGGGATCGCGGCCCGTGACGCCATCGACCTGATCGAGATCGACTTCGACCCGCAGCCGGCGGTGACATCGATCGCGTCCGCCCTCGCCGACGGCGGCCCGCGCGTCGTCCCGGAGGCGGCCGACAACATCTGCGCCGAGGCGCGCTACGGCGACGCCAAGGCTGCCGCCGACGCCTTCGCGCGGGCCGCGCACGTGGTCGCCATCGACATCGTCAACCAGCGGGTCGCGCCCGCGTCGATCGAACCTCGCACCGTCCTCGCCTATCCCGACGAGAAGGACGGTCGCCTGACGGTGCGGGCCTCGACGCAGATGCCGACGGCCGTCCGCGACGGGATCGCCTCGGGCGTCGTCCGCGGCAAGCCCGAGGATGTCCGTGTCGTCGTCGCCGACGTCGGCGGTGGGTTCGGGATGAAGACCGGGATCTATCCCGAGGACGCGGTGGTCGCGTACGCGGCCCGGACGCTTGAGGCGGCCGGTGAAGTGGGTCGCCGAACGCACCGAGGAGATGCTGAGCGCGGTCCACGGCCGCGATCTCGAGAGCCGCGCCGAGCTCGCCCTCGACAAGGACGGCAAGGTCCTCGCACTGCGCGTGCGCTCGCACGGCAACATCGGCGCCACGGCGATCATGACCGGTGCGGCGATCGACCTGCTGGTCGGCCCCTGGGTCATCACCAGCATCTACGACATCCCGCTGATCGACCTGCACCTGACCGCGGTGCTGACCAACACGGCCGCGATCGGCGCCTATCGTGGCGCCGGCCGGCCCGAGTCGATCTTCCTCATCGAACGGCTGATGGACGAGGCAGCCACGGCGCTGGGAATGGACCGGACGGAAATGCGTCGCCGCAACATGATCCAGCCGACGCAGATGCCGTACAAGAACCAGATGGACCAGACGTACGACAGCGGCGCCTTCGAGTCGGTCATGGACCAGGGACTGGCGTTCGCCGACTGGAACGGCTTCGAGGACCGCGCCGCGCAGTCGAAGGCCGCCGGCAAGCTCCGCGGCCTGGGAATCGCGACCTTCCTGGAATGGACCGGCGGCAACGCGCTCGAGGAGAAGGTCAAGGTCACCGTCGCCGCCGATGGCGCGATCGAGATCATCTCGGCCACGCAGCAGATGGGCCAGGGGCTGGTCACCACGTACAAGCAGCTGGCCGTCGACGTCTTCGGCGTCTCGACTCCGGCCCCTCCGGCACCGCCCGCGCCTCCGTCGACGATGGGCGCGACGAGCTCGGTGATGGTGACGTCACCGAAGACGACGGTGAGGTCCCTGACGAGAGCCTCGTTGAGCAGGGCGACGCCACCAGCGCCACCCGCCCCCCCGGTGCCGCCGGTGGCGCCGAAGCCGCCGAAGCCGGCGCCGCCAGCACCGCCGGGACCACCGAGCCCACCGGTGGCCGCGCCGCCGGCCGCGCCCGCCGCCCCCGCCCCGCCGACCATCACGTTGGTTGCGTCGCCGCCCGCCACGGCCGTGACGGCCACGCCGCCGTCGCCACCCTCCCCGGCGATGGCACCGACGACAACCGCGTTGGCCGCCGCACCCGATTCGCCCGACGTGGAGATGGTGTCGACCGCGGCGCCTGAGTTGGCCCGGCTGCTGGCGTCGCCGTCGGCGACCGTGTCGCCGCTGCCGCCCGTGTCGCCGGAGCCACCCGATTCGGCGTCGCCGCCGACGGCGAAGTCGATGCCGAGCAGGGCCGTGTTGGTGGCCTCGGCATCGACGGACGCCGAGCCGGTGTCACCGGAGTCACCGGTGTCGCCGGAGCCGGCGACTGGACTCGACGTGGCGTCGGACGTGGCCGCGCCGGTGTTTCCCGAGTTGGTGGCCGATGACTGGGCGCTGGATGCGCCCGTGGCCCCCGAGGAGGCCGTGGGGCTGGTGGTGAGAGTGGCCGGTCCGCTCACCCCGCCGTTGGCGGAGGACGTCCCGACGGTGGCACCGCTCTCGGCCTCGGGGCTGCCCGTGACCGCGCCTCCGGCACCACCCGTGCCGCCCGCGCCGCCGACAGCCCCACCGCCACCGCCGCCAGCGCTGCCGAACCCGCCGAAACCAGCGGCGCCGGCACCACCACCGCCGCCAGCGCCGCCAGCACCGCCGCTACCCCCGAAGACGAGCGGGACGATGGTGTCGGTGATGGTGACATCGGAGAAGGTGGTGTTGATCGTGGTGACATCGGTGTAGACGTCGACGGCGTCGCCGCCCGCGCCGCCGCCGCCGCCCGCGCCAGCCGGCCCCCCGAAGCCCCCGAAGGCGGCCCCGCCGGGGCCGCCCGCGCCTCCGGTACCGCCGGTGCCGGCGCCGCCCGCGCCGGCGGCGGCGGCGTTCCCGCCGACCATGACGTTGGTGGCGTCGCCACCCCCGACGGCAGTGATCGCCACCCCGCCGTCACCGGCGTCACCCGCCACGGCAAGGGCGAGAACCGAGTTGAGCACGGCGCCGGTGGCGCCGGAGGCCGACGAGGACACCGCGTCGGCGCCGGAGATGGCCACGCTGTCGGCGTCGCCCAGAGAGATCGACGCTCCGGTGTCGCCGGTGGTGCCCGTGTCGCCGGACTCGGCGTCACCGTCGGATGCAGTCGCCGTCCCGGAGTCACCCGAGTCACCCGAGTCACCCGAGCGGGCGGCGGGATTGGCCCCTGCGGTGGAGCTGGCCGCGCCGGTGTCGCCCGAGTTGGTGGCCGAGGCCTGGGCGCTGGACGCGCCCGACGCGCCCGAGGTGGCGGTCGGACTGGTGGTGATGATGGTCGACGCGCCGCCCGCGCCACCGTTCGCCTGCGCGGTGCCGACCGTCGCGCCGCTCTCCGCTTCGGGGCTGCCCGCCACTGCGCCGCCGGCGCCGCCGGCACCGCCGGCACCGCCGACAGCCGTCCCGCCGAGACCGCCCGCGCCGCCAAAGCCACCGAAACCGGCACCGGCGCCGCCGCCCGCGCCGCCCAAGCCGCCGGCGCCGCCCGCGCCGCCGATGTCGATGGGCGCGTAGAGGCGGTTGATGGTGAGGCCCGTGACGTTCTCGAAGACGAGGGTGACGGTGTCGATGGTGACGTCGACCTCGCTTGCGTCACCCCCGATCCCGCCGGTGCCCCCGGTGCCGCCCGCGCCGCCGAAGCCACCGAAGCCCGCACCGCCGGCACCGCCGGCGCCGCCGGCGCCGCTGGTGGAGGCGCCGCCTGCCGCGCCGAGCCCTCCGGCGCCGGCGACCATGACGTTGGTGGCGCTGCCGCCCTGGACGAGCGAGACGGCCAGCCCGGCATCTCCGCCCGCTCCCGCCAGCGTCAGCGCGTCGAGGTCGTTCACGGCGTCGCCCGTGGTGCCGGACGTCGACGTGGCGGTGGTTGCCGCGCCAGAGACGGCGGCGCTGTCGGCGTTGCCCGAGGCGACCGTGTCGCCCGACCCGCCGGTGGCCCCGGTGTCGCCCGAGTCGGCCGATCCGCCGAGGGCCAGGCCGATGCCGAGGAGGTTGCCGAGAAGGATGTCGTTGGAGTCGGATGCGGTCGACGTCGCCGATCCGGAGTCACCCGAGTCGCCCGAGTCACCGGACGCGGCGGTGGGGTGGGAGGCGGCGGCCGAGGTGGCCGTGCCCGTGTCGCCGCTGTTGGTGGCCGACGCCTGGGCGCTGGAGGTACCCGACGCGGCCGAGGTGGCGGTGAGGCCCACGGTGATGGTGGCGTCGCCGCCAGTACCGCCGTCGGCCTCGGCCGTACCGACCGTGGGGCCGGTGTCGGCCTCGGGGCTGCCCGATACCGAACCGCCCGCGCCGCCGGACCCGCCAGCGCCGCCAGTGGAAGCGCCCCCGCCTCCGCCCGTCCCACCGAGGCCGCCGAAGCCGGCCGCACCGACGCCGCCCGATCCGGCGGCTCCACCGGCTGCACCCGCGCCGCCGAAGACCAGCGGGACGAGGGTGTCGGTGAGGGTCACGTCGCCGAACGTGGTGTCGATCGTGCGGACCGACGTGTAGATGCTGGTGGCAGCACCACCGGCGCCGCCGGCGCCGCCGGGACCGCCGGGACCGCCGAACCCGCCGAAGCCGGCGCTGCCGGCACCCCCCGCACCGCCGGCACCGCCGGTGGCCGCGCCGCCGACACCGCCGGCTGCGCCCGCACCTCCGACCATGACGTTGGTGGCGTCGCCGCCTACCACGGCGGCCGCCGCGATCCCGGCGTCGGCGCCCGATCCGCCGACGACCGCGATGGCGAGGTCGTTCACCACGTCTCCGGTCGTCCCGGAGGTCGAGTCGGAGACGGAGTTGGCGCCCGACGTGGCCGAGCTGGTGGCCGTCCCGACCGCGATGGCTCCGCCGGTGGTGCCCGTGGTGCCGGTGTCGCCAGAGTCGGCGTCGCCACCGATGGCCAGCGAGACACCCAGCAGGGCGGTGTTGGTGGCGGTGGCGTCGGCCGTGGCCGGGCCCGAGTCGCCGGAGTCCCCTGACGTCGCCGGAGACGGCTGTCGGGCTGCTGGTGGCGTGGGACCCGGCGTCGCCGGTATCCCCGGTGTTGGTGGCCGAGCTCTGGGCGCTGGTAGCACCGGACGTCCCCGAGGTGGCGGTGGGGCTGGCGGTGAGCGTCGCCGCCCCGCCGTCGCCGCCGTCGGCGTCGGCGGTGCCAACCGTCGGCCCGGTGGTGGCCGTGGGGTTGCCCGTGATCGAGCCGCCCCCGCCGCCGGCCCCGCCGGCGCCGCCAGTCGCTCCGCCACCCAGCCCGCCGGTCCCACCGAAGCCGCCGAAGCCGGCGCCACCGGCACCACCGGCCGCGCCGGCCGCGCCCGCGCCGCCCGCGCCGCCACTCACGATCGGAGCGACGAGCTGCGTCGAGGTGACGTTCCCAGTGACCGTCGTGATGGTCGTGACGATGGCGTCGTTGTTGACGGCCGCTCCGCCGGCGCCGCCCGCGCCTCCTCCGCCACCGCCGCCTCCGAAGCCGCCGAACCCTGCGCCACCGCCACCTCCCGTGCCACCCGCGCCGCCGGTGGCAGTTCCGCCTGCGCCGCCCGTGCCGGCCGCGCCGGCAGCCATGACGTTGCTGGCGCTTCCGCCGATGGCGATCGGGACGGCCAGGCCACCCACTCCACCGTCGCCCGCGACGAGGAGCACGTCGAGGTCGTTGGACGCAGTGCCGCTGCCACCGGAATCGGCGACGCCGGTCGAGCTCGCCCCCGAGTTGGCCGTGCTGGCGGCGCTGCCCAGGGCGGTCGAGAGGCCCGTGCCGCCGGTGCCACCCGAGGTGCCGGAGGCGGCGTCGCCACCGAGCGCGACGGCGATGCCCAGGATGGCGCTGTTGGCGGCCTCGGCGTCGGTTGTGGCGCTGCCGGACTGACCGGAGTCGCCCGAGTAGCCGGAGACCGCGCCTGGGCTCGAGACCGCGCTCGAGGACGCGTCGCCCGTGTCGCCCGAGTTGGTGGACGACGACTGCGCGCTCGAGGCACCCGAGGCACCCGACACGGTGGTAGGGCTGTTCAGGGTGAGGCTCGATGCCCCGCCGGCGCCGCCCGCGGCCGAGCCGGTGGCGACGGTGGGCCCGCTGACCGCGGTGGGGCTCCCGACCACCGAACCCCCGGCACCCCCCGCTCCCCCGGCACCGCCGGTGGCTCCGCCGCCCGCGCCCCCGGCGCCGCCCGCGCCACCGAGGCCGGTAACGCCGGCACCGCCGGCACCGCCGCCGCCGCCACCGCCGCCCGCGCCGCCGCTGACGATGGGAACGAGGGTGACAGCCGTCGCCGCGTCGCCCCCGGCCACGTTGATGGTGTTGACGACCGTGGCGACCTCCGTGGCTGAACCGCCGGCTCCGCCGCCGCCACCGGGCCGCCCGTCCCTCCATTGCCGCCGGACCCGGCGCCGCCGGCGCCCCCGGTGCCGCCCAGACCGCCAGTGGCGCCGCCGCCGGCGCCGCCCGCGCCCCCGGCACCGCCCACCATGACGTTCACCGCGTCACCACCGAAGGCCAGCGGGACGACGACACCGCCGGCGCCGCCGGCGCCAGCAACGAGCACCAGATCGAGGTCGTTGCTGGCTGCCGCGGAGGTGCCGGACGTCGACGTGCTGGTCGAATCCGCCCCGGAGTTGGCGAAGGAAACGGACTCGCCGATGGCGGTGGCGTCGCCGGTCGGTCCGGTGGTGCCGGTGTTGCCGGACGTGGCGTCGCCGCCGATGGCGACAGCCGCACCGACCAGGGCGGTATTGGTCGCAGTGGGGGTGGACGCGGCGTCGCCCGAATCACCCGAGTCGCCAGAGTTGCCGGTGACGGCGGTGGGACTGGAGGTGGCGGACGACGAGGCCGCTCCGGTGTCGCCCTCGTTGGTGGCCGACGACTGGGCGCTGGAGTCGCCCGAGGCGCCCGACCGGGCGTCGGGGCTCGCCGTGAACGTGGCTTCGCCACCCGCGCCGCCGTCGGCGCTCCCGACGGCAACCGCCCCACCAGCGATGGCGGTCGGGCTGCCGATGGCGGACCCGCCGGACCCGCCGCTGCCGCCGGCACCGCCGGTGGCCGTACCGCCTGCGCCACCGGCACCGCCGGTGCCGCCCGTTCCGACGCCACCCGCGCCGCCGAGGCCGCCGGCACCGCCGAGGCCGCCCCCGCCGCCCGTGACGATGGGCCCGATGACCGGCGTGGGGTCGCCGACGACGACCGTCACGGCCGCCGACGGGCCACCGGCACCGCCGGTGCCGCCTGCGCCGCCGACACCGCCCGCGCCGCCCGTTCCGGCGCCACCCGCGCCACCGGCACCGCCGGCACCTCCGGCGGCCGCCCCGCCGGCGCCACCCGCGCCGCCCGTGCCACCCACCAGGACGTTGACGGCATCGCCGCCGACCGCGATGGGAACGACCAGGCCGCCGTCGCCGCCGACGCCTGCGAGAAGCAGCGCACTGACGACGTTGGAGGCCTCGCCGGTGGTGCCCGACACCGAGTCGACGACGCTGTCGGCGCCGCTGTTGGCGCTGCTCGTCGCCGCCCCGACGGCGGTGGCGTTGCCGGTGTTGCCGGTGTCTCCCGTGGCGCCCGTCGTCGCCGGACCGCCGATGGCAATGGCGGCACCGAGGAGCCCCGCATTGACCGCGGTGGGACTGGAGACCGCATCGCCGGTGTTGCCGGAGTCACCGGTGTCGCCCGAGACCGCGGTCGGGTTGGCCGTAGCGGTCGACGTGGCGTCGCCCGTGTCGCCCGTGTTGGTCGAGCTGCCCTGGGCCGATGTCGCTCCCGAGTCGCCGGAGAGGGCCGTCGGGCTGTTGAAGGTGACCGTGGCCGAGCCACCGTCGCCGCCGTCGGCCGAACCGGTGGCGACTGCGATCCCACCCCGCGCCGTGGGACTTCCGACTGCCGACCCGCCCGTGCCACCTGCGCCGCCGACGCCGCCGACGGCGTCGGAGCCGGCCCCACCGGCCGCGCCGCCGCCGCCGAGGCCGTCGTCACCCGGGCCTCCGGGACCGCCCGGACCGCCGGGGCCTCCGGGACCGCCGGGGCCCGGCGGGACGCCAGGGCCGCCGGGATCCCCGGCCGGGCCGGGGGTGCCGACAGCGCCGGGGTCACCCACGTCGGGGGCACCCACGCCGCCCACCCCGCCGGGAATGCCGACTGCTGGCGCACCCGCCGGGCCAGCGGCGCCGGGTGCGCCCAGGATGATATTGGCTGTGGTGCCGCCCTGGGCGATCGGGACGACGACCCCGCCGTCGCCACCCTCGCCGGCGACGGCGACGACCGTCGAGTCGTTGTCGGCCGTGCCGGTGTCGCCCGAGCGGGCGGACACGTCGGACTGGGCACCGCTGTTGGCGGAGCTGCTGGCGAAGCCGATGGACGCAACCGCGCCGGAGGCGCCGGTGTTGCCGGACCCCTGGCTGGTGGCGGGGGACGCGGGACTGCCGGGGCCGAGGAGCGAAGCACCCGTACCGGGCGCCGACCCGGCCGCCACGCCGAAGCCGCCGAGGGGGTTGCCGCCGGACGAGGGACTGGCGGTGTTGAGCCCACCCTGGTCCCTGGTCACCGGCGCGATGTTGAGGAGACCGTTGCTGACCGAGAAGGGGTTGGGGGTCGCGGAGCCGGTGTTGCCGCTGCCGCCGGTGCTGCCCGAGCTGGAGGCGGGGTTGGACGTGGCGGTGGAGGTGGCGTTGCCGGTGGCGCCGGTGTTGGTGGCCGACGACTGCCCGGACACGGTGCCTGAGTCACCCGACTGGGCGGTGGCGGCGATGGTGGCCAGGGCCGACCCACCGTCGCCTCCGGACGTGTCGCCGACGGCGACCGCGGCGCCGTCGTTCAGGACCGTGCCGACGCCGAGGAGCGTGTTCGAACCGTCGGAGCCGATGGCGACAGGAGCGGCGAGGCCGCCGTTCCCGGCATCGCCTCCCACCACGACCATGTCGGTGTCGTTGCGCGCTGGCCCGCTCTCGCCGGACTCGCCGATGCCGGCCGAGCTGGCGCCCGCGTTCGCCTCGCTGTTCGAACGCCCCGCGGAAGTTCCTTCTCCGGTCTGGGGCGCGACGGTGGTCGATGTCGTCGGCGGAGTGGTGGTGGTGGTCTGGCCCGACGCCGCCGTGGCGGTGACGGTCGCCGCCCCCAGGAACGCCAGCAAGCTGGCCAGCACTGCACCGAACAGAGCCATCGGGCCTCTCGGCTCCTGCTCCGAACCCGTCCCTACGACCATGTCGTTCTCCCGGCCTTGGCAAGCGTCCCATTCCCGCCGAGTCCCGGTCACGACACGCGAGAAACAGAGCCTCGTCCGCGTCAGGACAGAGGGCGGCAGGTTAGCTTCCGACCAGGCCGGTTCCAAGCCTTTCGGTCATCTGACCGCCGAAAACCCTCAACCCTCTACCTGAAGGTTGAGGGTTGAGGGCAGCTGAGGCCGGTCGAGACTTTTGGCAGCCTGTCAGCCGGCGGCGGCGAGCTCGTCGTCGACCGCCCGCACCGGGTTGGCCGGGTCGAGCTTCACGCCGGGGCCCATGGTGGACGAGACGGTGATGCCCCGCATGTACTTGCCCTTGGCCGAGGCCGGCTTGACCCGGCCGCAGCTCCTCGACCACGGCCCGCAGGTTGGTGAGGAGGGCCTTGCGGTCGAAGCTGACCTTGCCGATGGGGACGTGGATGTTGCCGTAGCGGTCGGTGCGGTACTCCACCCGCCCGCCCTTGAACTCCCGGACCGCCCGGCCGACGTCCATGGTGACGGTGCCCGTCTTGGGGTTGGGCATGAGGCCGCGGGGGCCGAGGACGCGCCCGAGCTTGCCCACCTGGCCCATGAGGTCGGGGGTGGCGATGGCGACGTCGAAGTCGAGGAAGCCGCCCTGGACCCGGGCCACCAGGTCGTCGGCGCCGACCACGTCGGCGCCCGCCTCCCGGGCCTCTTCGGCGGCGGGGCCGGCGGCGAAGACGACCACCCGGACCTCCTTGCCGGTGCCGGCGGGAAGCCCCACCGTCCCCCGGACGATCTGGTCGGCCTTGCGGGGGTCGACGCCCAGGCGCACGGCCAGCTCGACGGTCTCGTCGAACTTGGCCGCGGCCAGGTTCTTGACCAGGTCGACGCCCTCGCCCGGCCCGTGCAGGCGGGCCTTGTCGAAGCGGCGGACGGCGTCGGTGTACTTCTTGGAGTCCTTCTTGGTGTGGGTCATCGCGGCCACCGTGATCCCCATCGAACGGGCGGTGCCGGCCACCTGGCAGCCGGGCCGCCTCGAGGTCGTTGGCGTTGAGGTCGGGCATCTTCTGCTTGGCGATCTCGGTGAGCTGGGCGTCGGTGATCGACCCCGCGGTCTCCTTGCCGGGGTTGGTGGACCCCTTGGGGAGGCCCGCCGCGGCCCGGATGAGCACCGGCGTGGGCGGCGTCTTGAGGATGAACGTGAACGACCGGTCCTCGAAGACGGTGATCTCGGCCGGCACGACCGTGCCCCGCTGGCTCTCGCTGGCCGCGTTGTACTGCTTGCAGAACTCCATGATGTTGACCCCGTGGGGGCCAAGGGCGGTTCCCACCGGCGGCGCGGGCGTGGCCGCCCCGGCCGGAATCTGGATCCGCACGATCGCGGCTACTCGACGCTTACCCATTACAGACTCCCGGTCAATGTGCGGCCGGCTCTCCCGTCGCCGGAGCGAGGCGCTCACAGCTTTGCGACCTGACTGAACTCGAGCTCGACCGGGGTCTCCCGGCCGAAGATGTTGACGAGGACCTTGAGCTTGAGCTGGTCCTCGTTGATCTCGGCGATCTGGCCGGAGAAGTCGGCGAAGGGCCCCTCGCGGACCCGGACGCTCTCGCCCACCTCGTACATCGGCCGCCGGGCCGGCTTGCGGGTGACACCCTCGGTGCCGCCCGACTGCACCTGGAGGATGCTCTCGACCTCTTTGCGGGACAGCGGCGTGGGCTTGGCGCCCAGGCCCACGAACCCGGTGACGCCCGGGGTGTTGCGCACGACCCGCCACGAGTCGTCGTCGAGCTCGCAGCGGACGAGGAGGTAGCCGGGGAACACCTTCTTCTGCACCGTGACCCGCTTGCCGCCCTTGAACTCGATGACGTCCTCCATGGGGATGACGCACTCGAAGATGCGGTCCTCCATGTTCATGGAGGCGATCCGGCTCTGGAGGTTGGACTTCACCTTGTTCTCGTAGCCGGCGTAGGTGTGCACGACGTACCACGAGCCAGGACGGTCGTAGGGGCTCTCGACCGGAGCCTCCTCCTCGACCTCGTCCTCGTCGGCCAGGCCGTCGTCGAAGACGATCGGGCTCGGCTCGGGCGGCGACGACGGGCTCGTCGGCGGGGGCGTCGGCGGGGCCCGTCGGCCACGGGCGGCGTCGCCGAGCGCGCCTCGTCGGGGTCGCCGAGGGAGGTGGTGGCTCGAGGATGTCGGGAGTGGGCGTCGGCGATGTCGGTGTCGGGTGTGGGTCGTCGGGTCGCTCATTGGAAGAGGAAGATGACGATCTTGCCGAAGACGAAGTCGAGAACGAAGATGAGGGCGGTGAGCACCAGCAGGGCCATCAGGACGATGATCGAGTAGTTGATGACCTCGGCCCGGGTGGGCCACGCCACCTTGCGCAGCTCGGCCCGGACCTGGCGGAAGTACTCGGCCGCGCCGATGCGCTCCTTGGGCGGACGGGCCGCGGGCCGCGGGGCTCGCGGCGGGCGGGCGTGCCGTCGGGGGCCAGTTGGCCCTGACGCTGCATCATCCGCTTCATCTGTCGATTCACGATTACCTCTTGGGACGCGGGGGTCTCAGCAACCAGCAGGGCAGGAGGGACTCGAACCCCCAACCGCCGGTTTTGGAGACCGGTGCTCTACCAGTTGAGCTACTGCCCTGGGTCAGCCCGGGGGGCGTGGGTACTCCGAGGATAGCTCAGGCCCCGTCGACCCGTTGCGGCGGGTCGGGGCTGGCGGTAGAGGGCCCGCGCGCAGAGCCGGGTCGCGCGCTAGCTGGCGACGGCGACCCGGCGGTGGCGGCGGCTGGCCAGCACGATGGCCCCGGCGGCACCGGCGGCGGTGGCGGCAGCGATGCCGCCCAGGTAGGCGGCCCGGCGCCCGGTGAGGAGGTGCTTCATGGCGCCCCGCTCGCCCGCCGCCTCGAGGGCGACGAGGATGTCGGGCAGCAGGCCGGGGCTGGGCTCGAGCAGCTCGGTGCGCAGCTGGTGCAGCGCCCGCAGCACCTTGCGGTACTGGGCCAGCTCGGCCTGGCAGCGCAGGCAGGTCTCCACGTGGCGGCGCAGGTCGAGGTCGGCCACGTCGAGGCCGTCGATGATGCCCGGGCAGGGCGGCCGCCACCGCGTCGCATGACACGCCGCTGCGGATCCCACCCGCGGTGGCCACTGGGGCCGGACGAACACCGAACTTAGACCGCACGGGCCTTCTCCTCTCCGGGCATGGGGAACAGCCGCTCGCGCAGCTTCCGGCGGGCCCGGTGCAGCCGGACCTTGGCCGCCGCCTCGGTGATCCCCAGCTCCGAGGCGATCGCCTCGTGAGGAAGGTCGTAGACGTCACGCAGGACGACGACGGTGCGCAACGGCGGCGGCAGCTCGGCCAGGGCGGCCGTCATCCGGTCGCGCAGGGCACCTGCCTCGGCCATCCCCTCGGGGTTGGACTCGGGCCGCTCGTCGGGCATGGGGTCGTCGTCGGACAGCTCGTCGTGGCCGGCCTTCGACCGGCGGGAGAGGTGGGTCGACGCGCAGTTGGCCGTGATCCGGTACATCCAGGTCGAGAAGCGGGCGTCGCCCCGGAACCGCTTCAGGCCTCGAAAGGCCCGGAGGTAGGCGTCCTGGGCGACGTCTCTGGCGTCGTCGTCGTTCCCGGTGAGCCGGTAGGCCAGCGTGTAGACCTCTGCCTGGGTGGTGCGGACCAACTCGGCGAAGGCATTGACATCGCCGGCTTTGGCCCGTTCCACAAGGGCAGCCTCTTCCGCTGGGATCACCGGGACTACGACCCCGTCGGGCGCAGAAAGGTTACGGAAAGGCTCCTCGAACTCGTCAGGGTCGACGTCGAGGTCGACCCCGTCGTCGGCTAGCGGGTCTCCCGGTGGGTGGTGTGCGTCCGGTCCCACTTGCAGTACTTCTTGATCTCCATGCGCTCGCGGTCGTTCTGCTTGTTCTTCATCGTTATGTAGTTGCGGCGCTTGCACTGCTCGCACGCGAGCGTGATCTTGACCCGCTTCTCGCCCTTGGCCACCTGGGGCTTTCCTTTCGGTCACTTGTCGTCCATCCTACGGCAGGCGTCGCCGGCCGGGAAACTGCCCCGGTCGGGGACGTGGCTACTTGAGGATCTTCACGACCCGGCCGGCGCCCACGGTGCGCCCACCCTCACGGATGGCGAAGCGCAGGCCCTCGTCCATGGCGATGGGGGTGATGAGCTCGACGTTGAGGGCGATGTTGTCGCCCGGCATGACCATCTCGGTGCCCTCAGGCAGGGTGATCTGGCCGGTGACGTCGGTGGTGCGGAAGTAGAACTGGGGCCGGTAGTTCTGGAAGAAGGGGCTGTGGCGCCCGCCCTCCTCCTTGGTCAGCACGTAGACCTGGGCCTCGAAGGTGGTGTGGGGGGTGATCGATCCCGGCTTGCACAGGACCTGGCCCCGCTGCACGTCCTCCTTGTTGATGCCCCGCAGCAGAGCGCCGATGTTGTCGCCCGCCTGGCCCTGGTCGAGGAGCTTGCGGAACATCTCCACGCCGGTGCACACCGTCTGCTGGTTGTGGCCCAGGCCGACGATCTCGACCTTGTCGCCCACCTTGACGATGCCCTGCTCGACCTTGCCCGTGACCACGGTGCCCCGGCCGGTGATGGTGAAGACGTCCTCGATGGGCATGAGGAAGGGCTTGTCGACGTCGCGCTCGGGCAGTGGGATGTAGTCGTCGACCGCGTCCATGAGCTCGTGGATGGCGGGCGTCCAGGCGGCGTCGCCCTCGAGAGCCTTGAGGGCGGACACCCGGATGACGGGCGTGTCGTCGCCCGGGAACTCGTACTCGTTGAGCAGGTCGCGGACCTCGAGGTCGACCAGGTCGAGCAGCTCCTCGTCGTCGACCGCGTCGGCCTTGTTGAGGGCGACCACGATGTAGGGCACGCCCACCTGGCGGGCCAGCAGCACGTGCTCCCGGGTCTGGGGCATGGGGCCGTCGGCCGCCGAGACCACCAGGATGGCGCCGTCGATCTGGGCCGCGCCGGTGATCATGTTCTTGATGTAGTCGGCGTGGCCGGGCATGTCGACGTGGGCGTAGTGGCGCTTGGCGGTCTCGTACTCCACGTGGGCGATGGAGATGGTGATGCCCCGGGCCTTCTCCTCCGGCGCCTTGTCGATCTGGTCGAAGGCGGTGAAGGCCACGTTGGGGTTCTGCTCGTGCAGGACCTTGGTGATGGCGGCCGTGAGCGTGGTCTTGCCGTGGTCGATGTGGCCCATCGTGCCCACGTTGAGATGCGGCTTCGACCGCTCGAACTTCTGCTTCGCCATGTGGTTGCTACCCCTCTCGTGCGGTAGCGGCGGGCGGACTCGAACCGCCGACCCCTCGATTATGAGCCGAGTGCTCTTACCAACTGAGCTACGCCGCCTGGCGGGCGTGACCCGGAAACGGGCTCCGGGTGAGATCCAGCTTACAAGCCGGCCGGAGCATGCCTGGCCGGTCGCGGCGTGCGAGCCCCCTGTCGGAATCGAACCGACGACACCAGCCTTACCATGGCTGTGCTCTGCCGACTGAGCTAAGGGGGCGGGTCCTTCCCGATGATAGCCAGCCGGTCCGACCGGCCTCACGAGAACCGGGCCTTCGAGATCAGGCTGGCCGGGCCCGACGACGCCGAGGCCATCCGCGCCATCTACAACCTCGAAGTGGTCGAGTCCACCGTGACCTTCGACCTCGTGCCCCGCTCGCTCCAGGCGCAGCAGGCCTGGCTGGCGGAGCACGCGGGGGTGCATCCGGCGGTCGTGGTCGTGGAAGGGGGGACAGTGGTGGCCTTCGGCTGCCTGGCCACCTACCGGCCCCGCCCCGCCTACGCCACCACGGTCGAGAACTCGCTCTATGTCCGGCGCGACCGGCAGGGGCGGGGCTACGGGCGAGCCGTCCTCGAGGAGCTGCTCCGCCTGGCGACGGTGCACGGGTTCCACGCGGTGATGGCCCGCATCGTCGACGGCCACCAGGTGTCGATCGCGCTGCACGCGTCCTGCGGCTTCGAGATGGTGGGCGTCGAAAGGGAGGTCGGCCGCAAGTTCGGCCGCTGGCTCGACGTCGTCCTCATGGAGCGGCTGCTCTGATGTGACAGAAGCCGCTGGCGGCCGGGTCACCCGGGGTCGCGGCGGCCGGGTAGGTTGATCGCAGATGGAGGTGACGACCGAACGAGAGGACGGCGTCGCCGTGGTTGCGCTCACGGGCACAGTCGACGCCGAACACGCGGTCCAGCTCCACGGTGCCCTGGGTGAGCTCCTGGCGGCCGGCGTCCACAACTTCGTGATCGACCTCAGCGGCGTCGTCGTGATCGACGGGGCCGGGTTGGCCGAGTTGGTGAACCTGTTCAAGCGGGTCCGCATCGGTCCCGGCGACGTCCGGCTGTGCGCGTTCCCGACCTGGGTGAAGGTGATGTTCGCCATGACCCGCCTCAACAAGGTGTTCAACTCCTTCGAGACCAGGGAGGCGGCCGTCGCCAGCTTCGCCCCGGCGGGGGGCGCATGAGCGTACGGGCCAGCAAGGCCGTGCTGCTGGCCGCCGGCCAGGGCACGCGGATGGGCTCCGACCTGCCCAAGGTCCTCCTTCCGGTGGACGGCAAGCCCATGGTGATCCACTGCATCGAGGCGGCCATGGCCGCCGGGCTCGACGACATCGTCCTGGTGGTCGGGGTCGGTCGCGAGGCGGTGATCGCCGCCGTCGACGACGCCTACGACGGAGTCGAGTTCGCCGTCCAGGACGAGCAGTTGGGTACCGGGCACGCGGTCATCCAGGCCCGAGGGTTCCTCGACGGGTTCGACGGCAACGTCGCTGTCCTCTACGGCGACATGCCGATGCTGACGGCGGAGACCATCCGGTCGGTGGTCGACCATCGGGAGACGACCGGCGCGGCGGCGGTGGTCCTCACCATCGTGCTGGAGAACCCGCCCGACTTCGGGCGGATCGTGCGTGACGGCGACGGTCGGGTCACGGGCATCGTCGAGGCCCGGGACGCCACGCCCGAGCAGTTGGCGGTGCGGGAGGTCAACGTCGGGGCCTACTGCTTCGACGCCGCCGCCCTCCTCGCCGCCCTCGACCGGCTCGGGTCCGACAACGCCCAGGGCGAGTACTACCTGACCGACGTGATCGGCACGCTGGCGGCGGACGGCCATACGGTGGAAACCGTTGTGACGGACACCATCGAGGAGGCGCTCGGCATCAACGACCCCGAGCACCTCGACTTCGCCGAGAAGATCCGTCACATCCGCTACGCGGAACGCATGTACCCCAGGGTCGACGCCCTGGCCCGGGAACGTCGGCCGGCACCGCCCGCCTAGGTCACCTGGTTCTGGGCCTCGACCCGTTCCCGGGTCGGCACCCGGCGGACGATGTACCAGGTGCCCACCAGCGCCACCGCCACGATCACCCCCGCCACGACCGGCGTGCCCCGGGTCAGGAACGCGCTCAGGCCCACGAACAGCCACATCGTGCCGAGGGCCCAGGCCTTGGCCCGGCGGGGCATGCCCAGGCCGGCCCGGTGGTCACGCACCATGGGCCCGATGCGGGGCAGGCCGAGCACCCACGCCTCGAACCGGGGACTGGAGCGGGCGAAGCAGGAGGCGGCGATGATGAAGAAGACCGTGGTGGGCAGCCCCGGGACCACGATCCCGACCCCACCCAGTCCCACCGCCACCCACCCCACGCCGAACCACAACCAGCGGACCGGACCGGATGCCACCGGGCGGCTCATCTCAGCCGAGGAGGTGGGCGATGTCGATGACAGCCTGCACGACGAGGAACACCAGGATGGTGCCGGCGATGGCCGCGTAGCGCCATCGCCAGCGGTGATCGGCCCGGAAGAACCGCCGCATCGACGCCACGATGGCAACCATCGACACTGCGCCCACCGCCAGTCCGACGACCGGTCCGACACTCCCCGCCAGACCGACGATGGGGCCGAGGACCGGCAGGATCAGGTAGGTGAGCAGGCAGCGGACGCCGGAGATGAACACCGACGTCGAGAACGCCTTCTCCGCCGAGCGGGCGCTGGCCCGGGCCCCGTCGTCGGGAACGCGCAGGAAGCGGCGCATCCGCACGTCGGCGGGCGTACGCGCCGGCGAGAGATTGCGGGACAACGGGGGGGCGTCCATCGCCTCCGAGCGTAGAGGGACCGACCGTCGAACTTCGATTCGCGGTCGTCAACCCTGCGTGCGTGCGTTGCGTGCGTTCGTTGCGTGTGTGGCCGGTTCACCCACACGAGTCAATCAGGACTTCTCTCGACCGCATCGGTACCGTCCTCACGCGTGAAGCGCCGAGTTCCCACACGGCCGCTGCCCGGAGCGGGCCGTAAGACGCTTCATCGGGCACCGATGGTTCGCGTCCCTCACGCCCCTGGACGTAACTCCTCAGGGTCGGCGGTTGGGATGGGTCTCGTCTACCTGTGTCCGGCACCCTGCGCGCGCGGCGGCGACCCGGAGTCGGTGCAAGGCCTGGCCGGGGCCGGGCGCGGACCGTTGCCGAAGACTCAGCTCAGTGGTTCCGGGAGGGTCAGGCGCGGTTCGGAACCTTCGCGCAGGGGAGGCAGAGCGACCCCCCAGGTAGTGCCTCAAGACAGCGGTCGGCGACGACTCCGAGCAGGGCGTCGTCGTGGGAGATGGCGAGAATCCCTATCTCGCCGGCCCGTGCCCGGCACACGAGGACCTGCCAGAGCTGGGCCTGCGTGATCGGGTCGAGCATGGCGCTGATCTCGTCGGCGACCACGAACCTGGGCCGCGCCAGCAAGGCCCGCGCCACGGCGATCCGTTGGAGCTCGCCCCCCGACAACTCGTTCGGGTAACGGTCCAGCCAACCCCCGGCTATCGAGAGCTCATCGAGCAACGCCTGGTCGGGCCGCCCGCCTCGGTCAGGATCCTTCCCAGGCGCCAGCGGGGGTTGACCGCCAACTCGGGGTGCTGGAGGACGAGCTGTACCGGAGAGGCTCCCCGGAGGGGCAGAGCGATGCCACCAACCGTCACGGTCCCACGCTCTGGTACCAGGAGGCCGGCCAGCAGCCGCCCGAGCGTCGTTTTGCCACAGCCACTCGGGCCGCGCAGGCCGACGATCTCGCCCTGGGCCAACCGGATGGTGGCGTCCCGAACCACCAGGGGGTCGCGGCGGCGGTAGCGGAACGACAGGCCGGCACCCTCGAGCAGGGCGCGATCGACAGCGTCTGGTTCAGGCACGGATGCACCTCACCAGGGCGCCGTTGACGGCACGGGACTCGGGTCGGCCGCGATCGCAGTCCGGCGACCGCTCGGGGCAGCGGGGAGCGAACAGGCATCCCGGGGGGAGGTCGGTCGGTGGTGGCTGAGCACCGGCGAGAGGGACGAAGCCGTTCCCGGGCAGCGCCGCCCACAGGGCCCGGGTGTAGGGATGGCGGAGGTCCGCGCCATCCCCACCGAAGCGATTGGCTGGGCACACCTCGACCGTGGTCCCGGCGTAGAACACGGCGACGGAGTCCGCCACCGCCGAGCGCGGCGAGAAGGTCGTGGGTGATGAGCACCACGGCTGCGCCCTCGTCGGCCATTGCCCGTAGCCCGGCCAATGTCTCGGCTACGACGGCCGGGTGCAGGCCCGGTGTGGGCTCGTCGGCCAGTACGAGCGCGGGGCGTCCGACGGTGGCGGTTGCGGTGAGCACCCGCCGGGCCATGCCGCCGGACAGCTCGTGCGGATACCTGCTACCGGTGCCCTCCGGCAGCTCGAGCCGCCGGAGCGCGGTCAGGGCCGCAGCCGGTGGGTTCGCCGATCCGGAGAGATGGGCCGACCGTTCGACTTGGGGACCGACCTTGGTCACCGGATCGAGCGCGGCGACTGTCTGGGGGATGAGGCAGATCTCCCGTCCCCGCAGGTGTCGCAGACGGGTATCCGAAAGTTGCTCGCCCCGGTAGAGGATCTGGCCCGACACGGTGGCGTTTCTCGGGAGGACTCCCAGCACGGCGTGGGCCAGCAGCGACTTGCCCGACCCGCTGGAACCGACCACGGCCACCAGCTCGCCGGCTCCCACCACCAGGTCGATCCCGCTGATCACCTCCAGCCGCCGGCGCCGCAGTCCCGCCTCGTACTGGGAGAACACCACCCGCAGATCTCGTACCTCCAACACCGGGCTGGCGCTGGCCTCCCGACCGGTCACTCCTGCACCGTCCGGGGATCGGTGAGGCTGCGCAGCTGCTGGCCCAGCAGGTCGACCGTCTTGACCATCAGCAGCAGGGCCAACCCGGGCAGCACGGCCAGCCACCAGGCGCCGACCGACAGGTAGCGCATCCCGTCCGCCAGCAGGATGCCGATGGCCGGCTCGTGAGGCGACAAGCCCAGGCCGAGAAAGCTCAGCGCCGACTCGTGAAGGATGGCGTGAGGAAACAGCAGCACCAGTCCCACGCTGAAGTGGGGAATGAGATGGGGCACGAGGTGGTGCCGTCCCACCCAGGCTCCCCGCCGCCCCAGGCGGTAGGACACCGCCACGTAGTCCGACGCCGCCACCCGCCGGGCCTCGCCTCGCAGGACCCGGGTGAGCGCGGGCCAATGGGTGATGGCCACCCCGATCACCACCGCCTTCATGCCCCCGCCCAGCACGAAGGCCAACAGGATGAGCAGCACCAGATGGGGCAAGGCCATCACCAGGTCGACCATCCACCCGACGACGGCGTCGACCCGGCGGCCCAGGGCGCCGGCGGCCGCGCCCAGGACGAGGGCGATGGCCGCGCTTACCGCCGCGGCCAGGGTGCCGACAAGCAGGGAGAGGCGCAGTCCGGCCAGGGTGCGGGCGGCCTGGTCGCGGCCCAGCCGATCGGTGCCGAACGGATGACTCAGGCTGGGCGACAGGTTGCGGGCACCGAGGTCGGTTTGCCCCGCACGGGCCGACACCAGCGTGCCGGCGATCAGGATCACCAGGAGGACGGCCACTGTGGCCCCGGCGGTCACGATCGTCCGCGTTCGCCGGTCGGCCAGTCGGCCCGGACCCGGAATGACCTGGTCGAGGACGGGTGCCAACGGCGTCACGGCTGGGCCCCCATGTGCCGGGCCGAGTGGAGCAACGAGACCCGTGGGTCGGCGACGCTGTGGGCGACGTCGCCCAGGAGGTTGCCGATGTAGACGAAGACCGTGGTGGCCAAGACGATCCCGAGCAGGAGGGGGACGTCGCCCCGGATGCCGGCCGCGGCCGTCGCCTGGCCGAGCCCCGGGTAGCTGAACACCGTCTCGGCCAGGATGGCGCCGCCGAACAGCTCAGACAGGGAGGCGAACTGCAGGAGCAGCGCAGGCACGGCGGCGTTGCGCAGGAGGTGGTGGCGGACCATGCCCCGGCCATGCTCGCCCTGGGCCCGGGCGAAGACGGCGGCGTCGCTGTGGAGGAAGGCGACGACCTGCTCCCGGGTGTGCAGCGCGATCGCTCCCACCCCGACGACGGCCAGCGTGGCCGCAGGCAGGATCAGGTGGTGGAGACGGTCTGCGAGGCCGATCGACGACGGGTCGGAGCCGATGGGCCCGGCGCAGCACACCGGTGCCCAGCCGGCGGAGATGGCGAACACGTACAGGAGGAGCAACCCGACCCAGAACGTGGGCGCGGAAGCCAGGGTGTAGACCCACCAGCGCACGGCGCGGTCGACCCACGACCCGGGCCGGGAGCCAGCCAGGATGCCGAGGGTGAACCCGAAGACCCCTGCCAGCAGCCAGGCCAACAGCATCAACGTCAGCGACGCCAGGAACCGGGTGCGTATCACCTCCGCCACCGGGGCGTTGTAGATCATCGAGGTCCCCAGGTTCCCTTGCCCGGCCTGGCCGGCCCAGCGCAGGAACCGGACCGGGGCCGGGTCGTCGAGGCCCCAACGCTGCTCGATCTGGGCCCGCTGCTCGGGGCCGACCTGAAGAACCTCGGCGCCCACGTAGGCGTCGACGGGGTCTACTGGCGAGGCCTCGACGAGCACGAAACCGGCTACCGACACGGCCACGAGCAGGGTGCACAGGCGCACGGCCTTGCCTGCGATCCAGCGCAGGACGTCCGCCCTGGTCGCAGACGTTGCCGGGGCTGGGTCTCCGGGCGGGACCATGTCGGCGGACCCGGGTACCATCGCCTGCTCTAGCAACTCCATGTCCAGGAGGTGATCCCGGCGGTGATCGGGAACCCGTGACCATGGGGTTCCACCTGGGTCCGGTGCACGTCGAGGCAGTCGTCGACGTAATACGTGTGGTCGAGGTTGACCAACCACGCCCAGGCGGCGTCGGCCTTGGCCGAGAACCCGGCACCCTTGTTGTCGAACTGCGCCGCCTTCCAGAAGACCTCGGCCTCGTCGGGACTGGTCGCCCCCAGGGCCAGGTCGAGGTAGTTGTCGACCGGGGCGCTCTGGTAGTAGCCGGCGTTGTAATAGTCCACGCCGGCGAAGGACGAGTGGTAGAGGTTGTACATCTCGGTCTGGTCGTGGCTTCCCCAGCCGAAGAGGATGGCGTCGGCGTGCATCCGCGTCTTGATCTCGTCCCACGACTTGCCCTCGACGTTCACCTCGATCCCGGCCTTGCGAATCATGTCGCCGGCCGCCAACGCCAACCCCTGGCGGGTGGTGTCCGTGCCCGGATAGATCAGGGTGAACCGGGCCGGCAGGCCGTTCAGCTCGACCACCCCGTCCCCGTCGCCGTCCCGCCAGCCTGCGTCGGCGAGGACCTTCATGGCCCCCTCCACGTCGTTGTCCGCAATTGCCGAGTCGGCCTCAAACCACGGGAGCCCGTCCACCGGGCCGACTGCAGGACTGCCGAAACCGTCGAGCACGCCGGCGACCAGGACTTGGCGGTCGACGACCAGGTTGATCGCCTGCCGGATCGCCTGATTGGAGGTGACCGCGTTGCCGATCGGATAGCCGTCGACGTTGGTCTTGCCTTCGGCGAGGGCGGTCGGCAGCATCATTCCCCGGTTGTCGACCGAGTCGACCGAGACGAGCCTCATAGCGGGAATCGGTTCGGTGGCGAGCGACTGGGCGACGGCGGCGAGGTGCACGTCCCCGGCCTTGGCCAGGGCGAGCGTGGCGTCCTCCTCGGTGAAGAGGAACACGACCCGGCCGAACGCCGGCTTCTGGCCGTAGTAACCGGGGTTGGCCTCCACGACGAGCTGTTGGCCTCGTCCCAGCGGACGAGCTGGTAGGGCCCTGAGCCGATGGGGTTTCGCCCGTAGGCCTCGTTGTGGGCGTGCTTGGGCACGATGCCGAGGGTGATGAGACGATTGACGAAGGTGCTCTGGGGCTTCTTCAGCTTCAGCTCGACCGTGTCGTCGTCCACCGCGGTCGCGGCGTCGAGGACGGTCACGTCGGTGAGGCCGCCCGACTGGCTGGCCTTGGTGAACGTGTAGGCCACGTCCTCGCTGGTCACGGGCGTGCCGTCGGTGAAGTTGGCGTCGGTGCGGATGTCGACCGTCCAGACCAGGCCGCCCTCGCTAACCCGGTAACCGGTCGCCAGGTCGTTCACGACCTTGAGGTCGGCGTCCCGCCGGAGCAGCGTCGACTGGAACAGGGGGGACCCGTAGCGGCCCCAGCCCAATGTCGGGTCGTATCCGTCCTCGGACTCGCCCCCGACGGCGAGGCGCAGCTCGGTCGGCACCGCGGCCTTGGACGCTGGACCAGCGCTGTCGCCCGACGAGCACCCGGCAAGGGTCACCAACAAAACCAGCCCAATGAGCCTGCGCATTGCGACATCCCCCCTGATGCGAGCTGCATGCGTTAGATACGCCAATGGGTGCGGACTATAGATGCGAACTGGTCGCAACGCCAGAGGGTTGACTTCGATCGTTCCGGACAACTGCAGGGGCACCGGAGTCTTTTGATCGTTGCGAGCGGGTTACGCACTCGCTTCGCCGGCCGACAGCAATCCACCATGGCTCCACCGCCTCAGGCAGCCGAGGCACCGCGGCCGTTCGCAACCAGGTCGACGGTGGAGAGCACGCCGACGGCGGGACTGCGAGACCGCCAGTAGTACCCCTTCGAGACCCTCCTGGCGACCGCGACCCGAACCCAACGACGACGTGGCGGCTACCCCGTCGGCCGCACATCTTGTGACCCTAGGAGCCGCCAACTTGTGACGCTCCCTGCGTGCGTGCGTGGGCCGGGGAGGATTCGAACCTCCGTAGGCTGTGCCGGCAGATTTACAGTCTGCTCCCTTTGGCCGCTCGGGCACCGACCCCTGAAACTGTCCTGCTGAAACTGTCTTGCGGAAAGTGTCCTGCGGAAACTGTCCTGCGGGCGACCACGATACCGTTGACCCGATGCCCACCTTCGACGTCGTTTCCGAGGTGGACCTCCAGGAGGTCCGCAACGCGGTCGACCAGGCCCAGCGGGAGGTCAGCACCCGCTTCGACTTCAAGGACACCGGCTCCTCCATCGAGTTGGGCGACGGCGAGATCAAGCTGCAGTCGGCCACCGCCGACAGGATGCGGGCGCTCGTCCAGGTCCTCGAGGAGAAGCTCGTGCGCCGCTCGGTGTCGCTGAAGTCCCTCACCTACGGCAAGGTCGAAGAGGGCTCCAAGGGCGCCGTCCGCCAGACGGCGGCGATCACCGCCGGCATCAACGACGTGAAGGCCCGGGAGGTGAACCGCTTCGTCAAGGAGCACGCCCCCAAGGGCGTGTCGTCACAGACCCAGGGGGAGCAGGTGCGGGTGTCGGCCAAGAAGCGGGACGACCTGCAGGCGGTCATCGCCGCCCTCAAGGATCACGACTTCGGGATCCCCCTGCAGTTCAAGAATTTCCGTGACTGACGGCAGGGCCGAGTAGCACCACCACCAGCCGGGGGGTCAAGGGCACCAGGACCGAACTGGCCACCGTGCGCGCCTCCCTGAGCATGTCGGCCTGCTGCTGGGCGGTGGTGGCCCGCCGGTCCCAGTCGATGGTGCCGGCCATGCGTACTGCCGCCACCTCGGCCAGCCGCAGCGTCCCCCCGCCCGCGCTCACCGACGACGCCCACAGGATGGCCGTCTCCGGCGAACGCCCGGACCCCGACAGGCGGCCTTCGTCGAAGCGACGGAGGAGGCCGGCCGACGTAATCGCCCGGGGGACGTTGACGCCGTAGGCCGACAGCAGGGTGGGGACGTCGTCGAGCGCCCGGTCGAGCCAGTCGTCGAGGATCGGCTTGGGGTTGGTGGCCCCCCCGCCGTAGGGGTGGATCTCGAAGTGGAGGTGGGGCGCCCCGTTCTCGGCGTTGCCGGTGTTGCCCACGTAGGCCACGACCTGTCCCTGCTTCACCGACGCCCCGCTGTAGAGCGAGTCCTCGTAGGTGTTCAGGTGGGCCAGGTAGTAGTAGGTGCCGTCGGCAGTGGTGACGTAGGCGGCCCGCCCGCCGAGGCCCCCTTCCTCGAAGCGGACGGAGCCCGCTTCCGGGGCGATCACGGGCGTACCCCGTTCGGCGAAGATGTCGGTGCCCTGGTGGAGGTGGAACGGCGGCCCGAACCGGGGGTCGTGCCAGTCGTCCTCGTAGTCGGCGGGCCCGGCCACGGGGAACTGCCCGATGCCCAGGACAGCCGCCTCCTCGGCGGTGAGACCGAGGTCCTCCAGGCGGCGGAGGGCGTCGAGGAGGGCGGCGGTGGAGCGGGGGTTGCGGGCCCGGCTCCAGTCGATGACCCCGGAGTACTCGGCCGGGATCACCTGGGACGACGTGTCGGGCTCAGGCGCGGGCGGCGGCGGCGCGGGCGCGGCCGGCGCGGTGGCCGGGGGGGCGGTGGGCGGGACCGGCGCCGCCACCTGGGCCGGGGCGGCGGTGGTGGGCGGCGAGAGGAGCTGGCTGAGGACCTGTTCGAGCAGGCCCTGGGTGGTGGGTGGCGCAGGCGGTGTCTGGGCGCGAACGGTGACGGGAGCGCCTGCCGTCAGGGTGATGACGGCCGCGAAGACGACCAAGGATCGGGCTCGGGTCGGGACGGCCCTATGCTTTCGTCCGCTACCGTGTCGAGCCTCCCCCGCACGGGGGAGACGGGGAGGGATGAGGCTCAGCCCTGCCACTCGCCGGAGCGGAGGCGGCGGATGCGGTCCTCCATCGGCGGGTGGGTGGTGAACCATTTGGCGAACTGCACCTTGCGCCCGGTGAGCGGGTTCACGATGTACTTCTGGGCCTGCACGGGGTCGACGTTCATGGGCACCGCCCGCGCCCCCTGCTCCAGCTTGGCCAGAGCCCGGGCGAGGGGCTCGCCGTCGCTGATGAGGCGGGCGCCGCTTCGGTCGGCCTCGTACTCCCGGCTCCGGCTGAGCGCCATCTGCAGGACGGCGGCGGCCAGCGGGGCCAGCAGGCTGAAGGCGATGAGGGCGAAGGGGTTGGGGCTGTCGTCGTCGCGGCCGCCGCCGCCGAACATCGCACCCCACATGGCCATGCGGGCGACGAACGTGATGCCCATGGCCACCGCCGCCGCCACCGAGCCGATGAGGATGTCGCGGTTGCCGACGTGGCTGATCTCGTGGGCGAGCACGCCCCGCAGCTCGTCCCAGTCGAGGATGTTGAGAATGCCCCGGGTGACGGCGACGGCCGCGTGCTCGGGGTTGCGGCCGGTGGCAAAGGCGTTGGGCTGGAGGTCGGGGGTGAGATAGAGGGCGGGCATGGGCATGCCGGCCTTGGTGGTCAGCTCCCGGACGATGCGGTAGTACTCGGGCATCTCGGCCTCGGTGACGGGCACCGCCCCGGCCGACCTGATGGCCAGCTTGTCGGAGAACCAGTACGAGGCCCCGACGAACACGAGGCCGATGACCAGGCCGATGATGGTCCCGGCCCGGCCGAAGAAGGACCCGATCAGGATGAGGAGCCCGCCCAGTCCGGCCAGCAGTACGTAGGTCTTGAAGGTGTTCTTGTTCACTTCTACTCCTTGTCCACCTGGTCAACGCTCCCACACCGCGCGACGTTCCGCGGACGCGCCCGGACCGCAGTTGGTGTCGTGGCTGGGAACCAGGAGTAGGGCGCCTTGGCTCACCCACCTAGGCTTGGCGATCGACAACGTCCACCAGCCGGCCGGCTGACTGTCGGGCGTCGGGCCGCAAGCGTGGCGGGTGGACGCCCTGCCTGCGAGGCCGCCGGGCACTGGCACGCGGCCCGACCGGGCACCGTTGGAGTAGAGATCGCCGAGCGGGCGCGAATGCCGACTGTGTAGGGTGCGAACGCTGGGCGCAGCCCAGCACGTTTGGGTCGCAAATGGGGAAGGTCGATTTCGACCTGGGAGGCGGGAGCGGCGTCCTGTGGGCCAAGGAGGGCCTCAGCGGCACGTGGCTCCAGGAAGCGGGGGCCGTCACCGACTTTGGCATCAGCGGGTAAGGCCAGCTCGAGAGCCGGAAGGGGGACCTGCTCCGCCCGGCTGCTCGTAGTAACCGGAGTGGATGTACACGCACGGGACACCCTCGGACTTGAACATCTCGATGTTGCGGTGGTCGTCCTCGAGGGCGACCTTGATGTCGAAGCCTCGCTCCCGAAGCTCCTTGACCGTCAGCCGCTTGAACTCGGGTGAGTGCTGGTAGTTGCCGGCGTTGCGCATGATGAGCAGGTCCCATCGCAGCTGGTGACGCTCGAGCCACTCGAGCGTGTTCGGACGCACCCGCACCGGCCGGCCGGTGAGGAGCACGATCACCACGTCCCGGTCGATGACGCCGACCAGGGCGGCCACGTCCTCCAACAGTGGGTCCTCGCCGCAGGCGTCGAAGAAGCCCCGCCAGTCCTTCTTGCCGGAGGGATCGTCCTCGAGGAAGTGCTGGCGGCCGGTGGCGTCGGACAGGACACCGTCGATGTCGAAGATCACGGCCGGGCCGGGCGGGACCGGTCCCGCCCGCCACACCCAGTGGGACGGGACCTCGTCCGAGTCCTCGGGTGCCACCTACTCCTCGGCCGCGCTCGGCGGCCGCCCGCTTCTTGATCTCCTCCACCACGCCGGCGTCGGCCAGGGTGGTGGTGTCGCCCAGGTCGCGGCCCTCGGCCACGTCGCGCAGCAGCCGGCGCATGATCTTGCCGCTCCGGGTCTTGGGCAGGTCGTCGGTGAAGATCACCGTCTTGGGCCGGGCGATGGGGCCGATCTTGGTGGCCACGTGCTTGCGCAGCGCCTCCCCGTGCTCCTGGGAGGGCTCCATGCCCAGCTTGAGGGTGACGTAGGCGATGATCGCCTGCCCGTGGGTCTCGTCCTTGGCCCCCACCACCGCCGCCTCGGCCACCGACGGGTGGTGGACAAGAGCCGACTCCACCTCGGTGGTCGACACCCGGTGGCCGGACACGTTCATCACGTCGTCGACCCGTCCGAGCAGCCAGTAGTAGCCCTCGGCGTCGAGCTTGGCCCCGTCGCCGGCGAAGTAGCGGCCCTCGAAGCGGGACCAGTAGGTCTGCCGGTAGCGCTCGGGGTCGCCGTAGATCCCCCGCAGCATCCCCGGCCAGGGACGGGTGAGGGTGAGGTAGCCGCCGCCGAGCTCGACCCGGTTGCCCTTCTCGTCGACCACCTCGGCCCCGATGCCAGGGAGGGGGAGCGTGGCCGATCCCGGCTTCGTCGTCGTGGCGCCGGGGAGGGGCGAGATCATGATCCCGCCTGTCTCCGTCTGCCACCAGGTGTCGACGACCGGGCAGCGGCCGCCGCCGACGTGCTCCTGGTACCACATCCACGCCTCGGGGTTGATGGGCTCCCCCACCGATCCCAGCACCCGCAGCGACGACAGGTCGTGGGCCTCGAGGTGCTCGGTACCCCACTTCATGAACGTCCGGATGGCGGTGGGCGCGGTGTAGAGGATCGTCACCCCGTAGCGCTCGATGATCGACCACCACCGGTCGCGGCCAGGCGTGTCGGGGCTGCCCTCGTACATGACCGACGTGGCCCCGTTGGCCAGCGGTCCGTAGACGATGTAGCTGTGGCCGGTGACCCAGCCGATGTCGGCCGCGCACCAGTAGACGTCGGACTCGGGGTGGTGGTCGAAGACGTACTTGTGGGTGAAGGCGACCTGGGTGAGGTAGCCGCCCGTCGTGTGCATGATCCCCTTGGGCTTGGCCGTCGTCCCCGACGTGTAGAGCAGGTAGAGGAGCTGCTCGGAGTCCATGGGCTCGGCCGGGCAGTCGGCTGAGGCGGCAGCCATGAGGTCGTGGTACCACTGGTCGCGGCCCTCGACCATGGTGACGTCGGCCTCGGTGCGGCGGACGACCACCACGTGCTGGATGGTGGGCGTGCCTTGGAGCGCGGCGTCGGCGTTGGCCTTGAGGGGGACGGCGGCGGCCCGCCGCCAGCCGCCGTCGGCCGTGACGAGCACCTTGGCCTCGGCGTCGTTGATGCGGTCGCGCAGGGCGTCGGCCGAGAACCCGCCGAAGACCACGCTGTGGGCGGCGCCGATGCGGGCGCAGGCGAGCATGGCCACCGGCAGCTCGGGGATCATCGGCAGGTAGATGTTCACCCGGTCGCCCCGCTCCACCCCGAGCGCCTTGAGGACGTTGGCGAACCGGCACACCTCCTCGGTCAGCTCGGCGTAGGTGATGGTGCGGGTGTCGCCGGGCTCGCCCTCCCAGTGGTAGGCGACCTTGTCGCCCCGGCCGGCGGCCACGTGGCGGTCGAGGCAGTTGGCGGCGGCGTTGAGCGTCCCGCCCACGAACCACTTGGCGAAGGGGAGCTGCCAGTCGAGGATGGTGTCCCACTCGCGGTCCCAGTTGAGGAGGGCGGCCGCCTGGCGGGCCCAGAAGCCCTCGACGTCCCGGTCGGCCTCCTCGTACAGCGACATGGCGGTGACGAGGGCCTGCTCCTTGAAGTCCTCCGAGGGCGGGAATTTGCGCTCCTCGAGGTAGTAGGCCTCGATCGTCGCCCGGTCAATCGGCTCGTCAGCCATGACCGTCGAGCCTACCCGGGACCTCCCATTCCAGGACCCGGAACGAACCCAGCCCCGACGGGTCGGTGAGGGCGGCCGCCTCCGTCACCCGGCTGCGAGCCTGCAGCGCCTGGAGGTCGCCGATGTGGGCCCGGGCCTGCCATTCGTCACGGGCGGCGGCGGCCAACTCGTCGATGCCGTGGGCTCGGAGGAAGTCGGCCTGGGCCGTGTCCCGGCTCGGGCGGGAAGCTGGTCGATGGCCACCTCGCAGGTGATGTCGGCGGTGCCGAGGTCCTCGAGGGGATGGCCGGCCCGACCGTGGCCCCGGTACGTGCGCACCCAGTCCGTCCACGGCCGGGACGCCATCGACGCGGTGGTGTCGGCGTAGTCGACGACCACCACCCGTCCCCGGCGGAGGGCCCGACCGCGGCCGCCACCCACTCCCCGGCCCGGTCCTGCAACGGGATGCGGGCACCGACGGCGGCGTCGGGCGCGAGATCGGTGGACGCCGGCACGAGCACCTCGCCCCGGTCGCCACCGACGAACACCTCGGCCCACCCCACCTGGTGACGCAAACCGGGCCTGGCCCCCGGATCCGTCACCGGTTGCCCCGGAGCCCTCCAACTGGTGACGCAAACCGGGCGCCCCGGATCCGTCACCGGTTCGTTCGAGCAGCCGGAACGGGAGGTTGTCCAGCAACTCGTTGGCCAGGACGACGCCGTCGAAGGGCCCCGCCGGCAGGTCGTCCACCGCCTCGGCCCGCCCGCCGAGGCGGGCCGCCGCCAGCGACCGGAGTGCGGCCGAGCGCTCGACAGCGACGTACCGCATCGCCGGCGGCAGTCCCGCTCCCAGGATCGACGCGGCCAGCGTCCCCCGGCCCGCTCCCGCCTCGACGACCAGGAACGGGTCCGGCCGGCCGAGCTCGTCCCACCACGCGGCCAGTGCCCGGGCCAGCACGGTCCCGAACAACGGCCCCACCTCGGGACTGGTGATGAAGTCGGCGCCACCCCGCCCGGCGCCTCCACCGCCCTCGTAAAAGCCACCGTCCGGGTGGTACAGGGCCAGCTCGACGACCTCGTCGAACCGCACCAGCCCGCCCGGCGCCCCCGCGGCCCGGGCGGCGACGGCCCGGGCTACTTCACCAGCGATGCCAGGTCGCCGAAGTGCCCGAACAGCTGCGGGTAGACGCCGACCACGACGACCACCGCCACCGTGATCCCGAGGGCGGTCACCAGCGGCGTGGGCACCTTGATCGGCGTGCGGTCGCCGTCGGGCACCGGGCTCATCCACATCTCCCGGGCGATGTTGGCGTAATAGAAGAGGGCGATCACCGAGTTGACGGCAGCGACCACGCCCAGCGCCACCGCCCACGCCGTCCCCGCGTCGAGCACCGACCGGAAGATGAAGAGCTTGGCCCACGCCCCGGCCAGCGGCGGGATCCCAGCCAGCGAGAACAGGAAGATCGTCATCAGGACGGCCAACCCGGGGGCGTACTCGAACAGCCCGCCGAACGACGAGATCTCGCCCGACCGGGTCTTGCGGGCCACCGCCAGGACGATGCCGAAGGCGCCCAGGTTCATGGCCGCGTAGATCAGCAGGTAGACGATGGCCGCCGTGAGCGCGCTGTCGGCCGCGTCGGCGCTCGTCCCGGCGATGGACAGGGGCACCAGGATGTAGCCGGCCTGGGCGATCGACGAGTAGGCCAGCAGCCGGACCACGTTGGTCTGGCGCAGGGCGATCAGGTTCCCGACCGTCATCGTGAGCACGGCCAGCACGCCGAACAGCGGCCCCCACACGTCGTCGCGGCCGAAAAACCCGAGGTAGACGAGCTGGAACAGGGCCACGAAGCCACCCGTCTTCGACGCCACCGACAGGAAGGCGGTGACCGGTGTGGGCGCCCCCTCGTAGGTGTCGGGCGCCCACGAGTGGAACGGCACCGCCGACACCTTGAAGGCGAAGCCCACGATCACGAAGATGATGGCGAAGGTGACCAGCGGGTTGTGGGCGGCGTTGCCCTGCAACTGGGCCCCGATGTCGGCTAGGAGCGTCGTTCCCGTGTACCCGTAGATGAGCGACATCCCGTAGAGCATCACGGCCGACGCCAGCACGCCGAGCAGGTAGTACTTGAGGGACGCCTCGTTGCTCTTGAGGTCGCGCTTGCGCCAGCCGGCGAGGATGTAGGCCGGGATGGAGAGGGTCTCCAGGGCCACGAAGATGGTGATGAGGTCGCGGGACGACGACATCACGACCATGCCCATGATCGAGGCCAGGATGAGGAAGTAGTACTCCCCCTCGTAGTAGTCCCCCTCCTCGACGTAGGTCGTGGACAGGAGCAAGACCACGTAGCCCACCCCGATGAACAGGGCTTTCAGCACCAACGCGAAGTTGTCGACCACGTAGGCGCCGCCCACCATCGAGCGCACGTCATCGCCGTAGAGGGCCAGGGTGATGATGGGGACGAACGTGGCCAGGAGCCCGAAGCTGGCGATGCTCGGGATCACCCACTTGCGGGTCTCGTCGAACACCAGGTCGGCCACCAGCACCGCGGCCAGCACCACGCTGAGCACGATCTCCGGCGCCAGGGCGTGGTAGTCGAGGCTGGGCGCGGTGAACCCGGCCTGGGCCGCCTCGGTCGCCTGGGCCAGGAGGATCACGGGTGGGCCGCGGCCGCCGCCTCGACAACGCCGCCCACGCCGGAGGCGATGGCGGTCACCGCCGAGTCGGTGACGTCGAAGATGAGGTGGGGGAAGATCCCGAACACGAGGATGCCGACGAGCAGCGGCGTCCACGCGATCCACTCCGGCCCGTGGACGTCGTGGATGTGCGACGTCGCGAACTCGTCCTTGGCCGTCCCGAACGCCACCCGCTGCAGCATCCACAGCAGGTAACCGGCAGCGAAGACGGTGCCGATGGCGGCGATGGCCATGTAGGCCCGGAAGAGGCCCTCGCTCAGGCCGGCGGCCGGCTGGTAGGCGGCCAGGATGGCGGGGAACTCACCCCAGAACCCGGCCAACCCGGGCAGGCCCAACGACGCGAAGACGCAGAAGCCGAGGATCCATCCCAGGTGGGGCGCCTGGGTGAGCAGCCCCCCCAGGCGGGCGATCTCGCGGGTCTTGAAGCGCTCCTGGATCGACCCCGCGATGAAGAACAGCATCCCGGTGATGAGGCCGTGGCCCACCATCCCGAACACGGCGGCGTTGATCCCGAAGCTGGTGAGGGTGGCCACGCCCAGCATGACGAAACCCATGTGGGCCACCGACGAGAAGGCGATGAGCCGTTTCATGTCCTTCTGGGCCAGGCAGCCGAGGGCGCCGTAGATGATGCCGATGACCGCCAGTCCCCCGATCCACGGGGCCCAGGCCCTGGCCGCCTCGGGCAGGATCGGGATGGCGATGCGGATGAACCCGTAGACGCCCAGCTTCAGCAGGACGGCGGCCAGGATCACTGACCCCACGGTGGGCGCCTCGGTATGGGCGTCGGGGAGCCAGGTGTGGAACGGGAACATCGGCACCTTGATGGCGAAGCCCATGAATAGCCCGCCGAAGATGAGGATCTGGGTGCTGCGGGCGATGTCGGGCCCGAGACCATCAGCTCGGGGATGTCGAACGTGTTGCCGCCCTTGAAGTAGAGGGCGAGGAACCCGAGGATCATGAGGGCCGACCCGAACAGGGTGAACAGGAAGAACTTGATGGCCGCGTACTGCCGGTTGGGCCCGCCCCAGACGCCGATCATGAAGTACATGGGCAGCAGGACCAGCTCGAAGAAGACGAAGAACAGGATCAGGTCCTGGGCCGCGAAGGTGCCGTTCATCCCCGTCTCCAGCAGGAGCATGAGGATGAGGAACGCCTTCGGATTGTGGGGCTCGGGGAAGTGGTCCCACGAGTAGATGACGCAGAGGAGCGTGATCCCCATCGACAGTAGGAGGAGCGGGAGGGCGATGCCGTCGATGCCGATGTGGTAGCGGCTGTTGATGACGTCGATCCACCGCTCGTCGGCGGTGAACTGCATGGCGCCCGACCGCCCGAAGTCGAACCCGATGGTGATGAACACGCCGACGATCAGCGTGCCCAGCGTGGTCAGCAGGGCCGCCGCCTTGAGCGCCTTCTCCTGGCTCTTCGGGATCACCGCCAGCAGGGCGGCGCCGACAACCGGCAAAAAGATCGCAGCCGTCAGAAGCATGAACGCTCCTCGTAGAAGGGGTGTACGGCCGCCGGCCAGGCCCGCCGCCGAAGGCGGCCCCCGTGGCTGGCGGCCAGCGGCGGGCGAAGTCCGCCGCCAGAAGGAACGGCGGAGGGAGAGCCGGCTCCGCCGGCCGACCGGAGCTCCGAACAACACGGTGAGCAAGCTCCGCTTGCGAGCCGAAACATCACGTGAACGCGACCAGTCCGACGGCCAGGAGGGCGGCGGCTCCGAAGAGGTAGGCGGCGTACTGCTGGACCTGGCCGGTCTGGGTGCGGCGAAGTTCGGACCCGCCCGCCTCGGCACCGGCACCGGCGCCGTTGACCAGTCCGTCGACGACCTTCTGGTCGATGTTGTCGTAGACGAAGTTGGCCACCTTGCGGGACCCGATACCGGCCGCGTTGACCACCCCGTCGATGACGTTCTGGTTGATCCAGTAGGCGGCCTTGGCGATCGGGTATTGGATCTTGCGGATGATCCCGTTGATGAACAGTTCGTCGAGGTAGTACTTGTTCACCAGGACCTTGTAGCCGGTACGCACCGCGCCGCTCTTCTCCGCCATCCCGTACGGGAACGTATGGCGCAGGTAGTACCCGGCGGCCACGCCCCCGCCCAGCAGGGCCACGGCCAGGGACACGAGGGCCAAGCCGGGGTTGAAGGCGTGGTGGTGGAGGAACTCGGGGACGCCCGGCACCTCGAACACGACCCACTCGTTGAACTTCTCGATGCCGGGGGCGTTGAGCAGTCCGACAACGCACGACAGCCCGGCCAGGATCACGAGGGGGATCCGCATCGACGGCGGGGACTCGTGCGGATGGCCGTGGCCCCGGAACTCGCCGAAGAAGGAGAGGTAGCAGGCCCGCGTCATGTAGGCCGCGGTCATGAACGCGCCGGCCAGGCCGACGGCCATGAACAGCCCGTAGTGGTTCTCGAAAGCCCCGTTGAGGATCTCGTCCTTCGACCAGAACCCGGCGAACGGGAAGATACCGGCCAGGGCCACCGACCCGATGATGAACGTCTTGTAGGTCGTCGGCATGAACTTCTTCATCCCGCCCATATCGCTCATGTTGTTGGAGTGGACGGCGTGGATGAGCGAGCCCGACCCGAGGAAGAGGAGGGCCTTGAAGAAGGCGTGGGTGAAGAGGTGGAACACGGCCGCCGTCCACGCCCCGCAGCCCAGGGCCATGACCATGTACCCCAGCTGGCTGACGGTGGAGTAGGCGAGGACCTTCTTGATGTCGTCCTGGACGAAGGCCAGCCCGGCCGCGATGAGCACCGTGATCCCGCCGATGAGGGCGACGAAGTTGATACCGCCGGCCTCAATGGAGAAGCCCTCGAAGAACACGCCGTAGGTACGGGCCACCAGGTAGACGCCGGCCACGACCATGGTGGCGGCGTGGATGAGGGCGGACACCGGCGTGGGGCCGGCCATGGCGTCGGGAAGCCACACGTGGAGGGGGAACTGGGCGCTCTTGCCCATGACCCCCATGAAAAGGAGGGCGGCACCGACCAGGAGCAGCCCGTGGCTGATCTCACCGGTGAGGGCGGCGTGGTTCAGGTGCTCGATGTTGAAGTTGCGGCCGGCGGCGAAGAAGAGGGTGATGACGCCCAGCATCAGGCCGATGTCGCCGGTACGGGTGGTGATGAAGGCCTTGATGGCGGCGCTGGAGTTGACCCCCTCCTCCCACCAGTGGCCGATGAGCATGAACGAGCACAGACCGACCAGCTCCCAGCCGATCAGCAGCTGGAGCATGTTGTCGGACACGACCAGCAGCAGCATGGAGGCGGTGAACAGGGAGAGGGCGGCGAAGAAGTAGGTGTAGCGGCGGTCGCCGTGCATGTAGCCCATCGAGTAGATGTGCACCAACAGGGAGATGAAGGTGACGACCACCAGCATCATCACCGCCAGGCCGTCGATGTGGATGCCGGCCCCGATGTCGACCCCACCCAGGTTGAACCAGGTGAAGTGGCCGGTCACCGCCTCCCGGATGTGGCGCTCGCCGTGGGTCTCCCTGCCGATCCACTCGACGGCGCACGCGGCGGCCCCCACGAAGGCCAGTGCCGAGGGCGCCGATCCCGATCTCGTGGCCCTTCCCCGGCAGCTTCTTGCCGAAGGCCAGGATGAGGACGGACGACGACCGCGGGCAGCAGCGGTATGAGCCAGGCGTTCTCCAGCACGGGTGGCGCCCTAGCCCTTCATCAGATCGGCCTGGTCGAGGTCGATGTTGGCCCGGTTGCGGAAGATGAGCAGGACGATGGCCAGGCCGACCCCGACCTCGGCGGCGGCGATGGCGATCACGAACAGGGCGAAGACCTGGCCGATCACGTTGTCGCGGAAGGCGCCGAAGGCGATGAGGTTGATGTTGACGGCGTTGAGCATGAGCTCGATCGACATGAGGACGAGCACCGCGTTCTTGCGGGCCAATACCCCGTAGACGCCGATGCAGAAGATGACGGCGGCCAGCATCAGGAACTGGTTGAGCATCATGGCCTGGTCCCCCGCCTCAGTCTCTTCGGGCCAGGGCGACGGCGCCCACCAGGGCGGCCAGCAGGAGCACCGACGCCACCTCGAAGGGGATGACGTAGGTGCCGAAGATCGAGTCGGACACGTCGGCCGTGCGCTGGATCTGGCCGAAGTCGATCTCCTGGGAGCCGAAGGCGTCGCTCAGCATGGCGGCCAGCGCACCCAGGAGGAACACGCGCCACCAGGGCCGGCACCCACTTGCTGTCGTTGTCGAGGTCGGACTCCTGGCCGATGGGCGCCCGGGTGAGCATGACGCCGAACAGCAGGAGCACCACGACCGCTCCGATGTACACCAGCACCTGCACCCAGGCCACGAACTCGGCCAGCAGGAGGATGAAGATCCCGGCCGCCCCGGCCAGCACGATGGCCAGGAACAGGGCGGCCCGGACCACGTTCTTGGTGGTGACCAGCCGCACGGCGGCGCCCGACCATGGCGACGGCGAGGAGGTAGAAGGCGATGTTCTGGGCGACCACGGGAGGTGCTCTTCCTACTTCTTCTTGACCGCCCCCGCCTCGAGGGCTGGGGTTCGGGGACACCTTCCATCCACTCGCCGAGCTTGTCCTTGTCGTGGAGCAGGTCGGCGATGCGGACCTCGGAGTACTCGAACTCCGGGCTCCAGAACAGGGCGTCGAAGGGGCACACCTCGACGCAGATGCCGCAGTACATGCAGAGGGCGTAGTCGATGTCGAAGCGGTCGAGGGCGTTGACCGTGCGGGGCTTGCCACCCTCGCGGCGGGGCGGCCGCTTCTCCTTGTGGCCCTCGATGTAGATGCACCAGTCGGGGCACTCACGGGCGCAGAGCATGCACGCGGTGCAGTTCTCCTCCTTGAGGGCGATGACGCCCCGGGCCCGGGCGACGGGCTCCTCCCGCTCCTTGGGGTACTGCACCGTGACCGCCGGCTGCAGCATCGTCTTGAACGTGACGCCGAGGCCCTTGACGAGGCCCTGGCCGGGGATCTTGGGCATCAGAAGGCCACCTTGAAGACGCCGGTTGCGACGATGTTGGCGAGGGAGAGGGGGATCAGGATCTTCCAGGCGAAGGCCTGGAGCTGGTCCTCACGGAAGCGGGGGAACGTGAACCGCATCCAGAAGATCAGGAAGGCGACCAGCATGATCTTGGCGCCCGAGCACGATCGGGCCGAGCACGTTGGCCAGGTTGCCTTCGACGAAGGGCACCGACCAGCCGCCGAGGTAGAGGGTGGCGGCGATGGCGGAGAGGGCGAAGGCGGTGCCGAACTCGGCCATGAAGAAGAAGAGGAACCGGAACCCGAGTACTCGGTCATGTAGCCCGCGACCAGCTCCGACTCGGCCACCGGCATGTCGAAGGGGGTCTGGGTGAGCTCGGCCTGGGACGCGGCCACGAAGATCACGAAGCCGAGGGCCTGGGTGAGGATGTAGGGGTTGCCGATGAGGCCGATCCCGAAGATCTCCCCGTCGGCCTGGGCGTGGACGATGCCCTGCAGGCTCATGGTGCCGGCCGGGATGACCACGCCGACGACGGCCAGCACGAGGGGCAGCTCGTAGGCGATGAGCTGGCCGGCGGCCCGCAGCGAGCCGAGGAGGGAGTACTTGTTGGCCGACGCCCACCCGGCCATGAGCACGCCGATCACCGACAGCGACGACACCGCCAGGGCGTAGAAGATGCCGACGTCGAGGTCCTGGACGACCAGGTCGGGGCCGGCCGGCAGCACGACGTAGAGGAGGAAGGTGGAGACGAGCACCACGATGGGGGCGATGGCGAACACCCGCCGGTCGGCCTCCGCCGGGATGATGTCCTCCTTCTGGATGAACTTGATCCCGTCGCCGATGAGCTGGAACCAGCCGTGGAACCCGCCCGGCTCCATGGGCCCGAGGCGGCTCTGCATGTGGGCCATCATCTTCAGGAGGAAGACGTAGCCGAGGATGATGGCGGCCGCCGGGATCACCGACAGCACGACCACCGTCTTCAGGAGGGTGGACTGCCAGAAGGAAAGTTCGAAGGCCAGCATGACTCGCGCTCGGACACTAGTGAAGGGGTTCACATAAGGACAACACGCCGGACGCTCCGCCCTACCACTTCTCGTCCTCGAGCGACGTCGCGCCGCAGGTCAACTCGGGTCGATGCCCGTCCCGAGCCCGAGACTCGTCGAGCGCCCGAGCAGGTACCCATCTTGGCTCGAGTCCCAGCTCCGGATCACGTGCCTGGAGATGGCCCAGCGCGTCGTCGACGCCCGTGAAGCCGGAGAGCCGATAGAGGGCGACGATGTCATCGGTGTCCGCTCCACCCGGGAGGCGGCGACCTTCATCGCGAACAGGTACCGGGCGAGTGACACGGACGCGAAGGCCGGGTGCTCGAACACCACGTGGCCGCGGGGTCATCGCCCAGGAGGAAGCCTTTGACCGCGTGGTTCAGCCAGTTCTCGGGCAGCTCGGGATGGCGCCGCCACCCGGCGGGCGGCCTGTGACGATCGCCTTCGGTCGAAGACCGCATCGATGTCTCGGGTCGCCCGCCGGGTGTTGTACGACGCCATGGCCTCCCCGCCGACGATGAACATGTCGCCCGGACCCCACGGTGACGAGTCGTCACCCAGCTCGCCCAGCCGCTGGCGGATCTCGTCGGCCACAAGCAGCATCACAGGCTCGCAAGGGATGCCTCGTGGACGAAGACCCCGCGGTTGGCAAGCTCGGCGGGCGTTTCGACCAGGGCCGACGGGTGGAGCGAGCGACAGGGCGTGAGGAACCACCACGTCATCGAGGAACCTCGCCGGGGCCGCCGTCCAAAGGGGTGTGCGCACGCCGGCCCCATGGGCAGCCCGTTCCACGATCCCGGCGACAAGGGCGTCCCACCGCTGATCGCCGGTCGAACCCGGATCGGCTTCGATCTCGCCGGCAACGGCGGCAGACGCCATCGACAGGAGGTCGGTCGACAGGTCGGCGGCCAGACGGAGGGCCTCCTGTTCGTCGTCGGCGCGACGACCGGCCGATGGCGTCCACGGCCGATCGGAGCAGCCCCCGGGCCGGTACCAGCGACCACGCCACCGCGTAGCCGGCGGCCGCCAGCACCCGGTCGAGCGTCGCCATCGACGGCTGCTTGGCGCCACCCTCGTAGGCGGCGATGGCCGACTGGGTCGTGGCCGCCCGCTCGGCCAGCTCCTTCTGCGTCAGCCGTGCCCGGCGACGAGCCGATCTGATGACGACCGCGGCGTCCACCGGGATCAGGATAGCTGATCGTCTATACCAGGCCGCCGATGGCTGCCGGTTCAGCGGTCGATGTCGCCCAGGATGAAGTAGAGGCTGGCCAGGATGGTGATGATGTCCGGCACGTAGACGCCCTTGAGCAGCCAGGGGACGATCGACACGTTGTTGAACGAGGCGGAGCGGATCTTGCAGCGGAACGGGCCCAGGCCGCCCTGGCTGACCACGTAGTAGCCCATCTCGCCCAGCGGGTTCTCGGTGTGGGCCCACGCCTCGCCCGCCGGCACCTTGATGATGCGGGGGACCTTGGCCTGGATGGGACCGGCCGGCAGACCATCGAGGAGCTGGTCGACCATCTTGGTGGCCTCCCGGGTCTCCTGCAGGCGGACCCAGTAGCGGGCGAACGAGTCCCCGTCGGGGTGGGTCCAGACCTTCCAGTCGAGCTCGCGCCACACGAGGGGCGAGGGCTCGTCGCGGCGGAGGTCCCAGTCGACCCCGCTGGCCCGGATGTTGGCGCCCGAGAGCCCGTAGGACAGGCCCATGGCGGCCGGGATCACGCCCACGCCCCGGGTGCGGGCCTCGAAGATCTCGTTGCCCATCAGGAGGTCCTCGAGCTGGTCGCAGTACCCCCGGATGCGCTTCATGGCCCCGTGGGTCTCCGCGACCCAACCCCGGGGCAGGTCTTCCTTGAGCCCGCCGATGCGGTCGTAGTTCGGGTGGAAGCGCCCGCCGGTGGCCGACTCGATCAGGTTGAGCACGTACTCGCGGTCGCGGAAGGCGAAGAACACGGGGGTGAGGGCGCCCAGCTGCACGCCCATCTCGCCGATGAAGAGGGTGACGTTGGCGATGCGGCTCAGCTCGAACATGATCGTCCGGATCCACTGGGCCCGGGGCGGGGCCTCGATCTCCATAAGCTGCTCGGCGGCCAGGATGAACGGCACCTCGTTGGCGAAGGACGACAGCCAGTCGATGCGGTTGATCAGGGTCGTCACCTGCGGGTAGGTGCGGACCTCGGTGAGCTTCTCGTAGCCCCGGTGCATGTAGCCGCAGATGACGTCGGCCTCGATGACCTGCTCGCCGTCGAGGCGGGCCACGATGCGCAGGGTGCCGTGGGTGGCGGGGTGCTGGGGACCGAGGTTGAGGACCATGTCCTCGGTCTGGAGCTCGACGTTGACCCGGGCGTCGGCCGCCTGGGACGCGATGTAGGCCAGCCGTTGCTGGTCGGTGACGGCCATCAGCCGGCGGCCTCGGGGTTCTCGGCGCGGGGGGCGTCGTCGGCCTCGTCGGCGTCGGCCTCGTCGGCGGCGGCCTCGGCGGCGGCCTCGTCGGCGTCGGCATCGTCGGCGGCGGCGGCGCCGACGGTGGTTGCGCTCTCGGTGCCGGTCGCGTGCGCCTCCTCGGCCGTGTCGGGCACGGCGTCCTCAGCCGGCGGCGGTTCGGCCGGATCGGCCGGTGCCGCCGGATCGGCCGGTGCCGCCGATTCGGCCGGTTCGGCCGGATCGGCCGGTGCCGCCGGATCGGCCGGTTCGGCCGGTTCGGCGGGCGCCGCGACGGGCTCGGGCTTGGCGGCGGCCGGCTCGGGCGCCGCGGCCGGCGGTTCCGCCGCCGCCCCTTCCTCTTCGGGCACCTCGGGCATCGGCTCGACGTCGACCAAGCCGGGCCAGGGCTTCACTTCCCGGGCCAGCAGGGGGAAGTCCTTGCGCAAGGGGAAGCCCTCGAACTCGCCCGGCAGGTAGAGCTTGATCAGGTTGGGATGGCCCTCGAAGACGAAGCCGTACATCTCCCAGGTCTCCCGCTCGTTCCAGTCGGCCCCCGGGTAGATCCTCGGACCAGGTGGCGACCCGGGGGTCGTCGGGGTCGAGGTCGGCCTTGAGGGTGACGCCCTCGTGGCGGGTCGTCGAGTAGAGCCGGGCGAACACCTGGAACCGGGTGTCGCCGCCGGCCACCCCGGTGGGGTAGCCCAGCCCGCCGGCGTCGACCTCGGGCTCGGCGTCGGCAACCGCCGCTTCGTTGTCGGCCACCGCCGCCGCCTCGTCCTCGGCCTCGCCGCGGTCTGCGGGCGCCTCGTCGTCGCCCGTGTCGAGCTCGTCGGACACCGAGGCCCGCGGGTTGGGCGAGGTGGAAGGCATCCAGTCGAGGCCGGACAGGAAGCAGAAGTAGTCGTAGCCCTGGTCCTTGCACACCTCGGCTGCCCGCTTCCAGGCGCTGGCGGTGACCCGGACCACGACGTCGCCGTTGCGCACGACCTCCGAGCCGAGGACGTCGTCGCCCAGCTCGGTCACCAGTGCGTCGAGGCGGGCCCGGGCCTGGTCGCCGTCGGTGACCGCCGGCGAGTTGATCTCAGCCGACGACAATCGGCTCACCCCGCCAGCGCTCGCCCATGTCCTCGTTCTGGATCCGCTGCTGGAGGAGGACGATGCCCTCCAGGAGGGCCTCCGGTCGGGGCGGGCAGCCGGGCACGTAGACGTCGACGGGGATGATCTGGTCGACGCCCTTGGTGACCGAGTAGGAGTCCCAGTACGGACCGCCGCAGTTGGCGCACGAGCCCATGGAGATGACGTATTTGGGGTCGGGCATCTGCTCCCACAGCCGGCGGATGGCGGGCGCCATCTTGTCGGTGACCGTCCCCGACACCACGACCAGGTCGGCCTGGCGGGGCCCGGCGGGGAAGGGGATCACGCCTAGGCGCATGACGTCGTACCGGGGGGACCCGAAGGCGGCCCCCATCTCGATGGCGCAGCAGGCCAGGCCCCACTGGTAGACCCACAGGGAGTACTTCCGGCTGTAGTTGAGCAACCAGGTGAGGGGCTTGAGCTGCTTCTTGGCGAACGTGCCCCGCTCGACTAGGCCCAACGAAGAACCTTCTTCCGCCAGGCGTAGAGGAGGCCGAGGGCGAGGATGACGATGAAGATCGTCATCTCCACCAGCCCGAACAGTCCGTAGGCCTCGAGCCGGACGGCCCACGGGAAGATGAACACCGCCTCCACATCAAACATCACGAAGAGCAGGGCGAAGATGTAGTACCGGATCTGGCTCTGCGACCAGCCCGTTCCGACCGGGTCGACGCCGCACTCGTAGTTGATGTACTTCTGCGCCTGGGGACGGGTCGGCCGCACCAGGCTGCCGAGGCCGAGCATGGCGCCGACCATGCCGACGGCGGCGACGCCGAAGATGGCCACCGTCAGGTATTGGCGCAGGAACTCGGACATCGGACCGGACAGTAGTGAAACCCTTCACGTAGTGCCAAAGGCGGCGATCATCGCCGCGCCCGGGCCGGTCAGGGCATCAGGAGCGTGGCGTGCCGGGCGAGGTCGAGGAGGGGCTCGGGCAGGAGGCCGGCGCCGATGGTGACCGCCAGGCAGATGGCCAGAGCCACGCCCGCGCCCACCGGGATGGCGACCTTCGTCCGCAGGTCGGTGGCGGTGTCGGTGGTGGTGGCGGTGGCGGTGGCCACGCCGCCTGCCGGGTCGGTGTCGGCGGGCGTGGTGCCGCCGGCCTCGGGCTCCGGCTCGGGGTCGCCCGACATGTACATCGCCACGATCACCCGCAGGTAGAAGAACGCGGCGATCACCGCCGCCACCATGGCGATGACGGCTAGGGCGTACGACCGGCTCTCCACCGCCGCCGCGATGACCCCGAACTTGGCCAGGAACCCGGACGTGAAGGGCACGCCCGCCTGGGCCAGGAGGAAGACGGTGAACGCCAGCGCCAGCCCGGGCCGGTTGCTGGCCAGGCCCCGGTAGTCGTCGAGGGCGTGGCGGCCGTCGCCCTCCCGTCCGACGATGGTGACGACGGCGAAGCTGCCCAGGATCATGAACGTGTAGGCCAGCAGGTAGAACAGCGACCCCGCGATCCCCTTGTCGGTGGCCGCCTGGAGTCCGATGAGGACGTAGCCGGCGTGGCTGATCGACGAGTACGCCAGCATGCGCTTGACGTCGGTCTGCACGACCGCCAGCACCGCGCCCACCACCAGGCTGAGGACGGCCAGGGCCCACACCATGGGCTGCCAGTCGAGGCGCAACGTCCCGAAGCCGGCGAAGAAGATCCGCAGCAGGGCGGCGAAGCCGGCGGCCTTGGCCGCCGCGGCCATGAACCCGGCCACCGGCGTGGGCGACCCCTGGTAGACGTCGGGCGTCCACATGTGGAAGGGGACGGCCGCCACCTTGAACCCGAGGCCGACCAGGATCAGGGCCACCCCGCCCAGCAGAACGCCCGTGGTGAGGGTCGTCGACTGGAGGAACCGGCCGATCTCGGTGATGTTGGTCGAGCCGGTGGCCCCATAGGTGAGGGCGATGCCGTAGAGGAAGAAGGCGGAGGAGAACGACCCCAGCACGAAGTACTTAATCGCCGCCTCCTGCGACTCCGACCGCCGGCGGTGGTACCCGGCCAGCACGTACAGCGCGATCGACAGGATCTCCAGCCCCAGGAACACGACGATGAGGTCGTTGGCCTTGGCCATGAAGATGCCACCCGAGGCCGACAGCATCATGAGGACGTAGTAGGCCGCCCCCTGGAGGCGCTCCCGCCGGAGATAGTCGTCGGCGAGGAGGGCGCCGATGACGACCGCGGCCAGGATGATGATCGTCACGAACACGCTGAACCCGTCGACCGACACCGCGTCGGCCACCGCCAGGCGGGGGTTGGACCCGAGCCCGGTGACGTCCTGCCACAGGGCGACGGTGCTGATCAAGGCCCCCGCGGCGGTGAGGATCGTGAAGATGGCATAGGAGCTGCCGACGTCGCGCCGGCGGGCGAAGGTGCCCGCCACCAGCAGGATCAGGGCTCCGCCGATGAGGACGAGCTCGGGGGCGAGCAGGCCCCACTCGACGTCGGGGGTCAGCAGCGGCGGCATGGGCTAGTGCCCCCCTTCCACGGGGGCGGCCACGGCCACCACCGGGACGACCGGCTCTTCGTAGTCGGAATGGAGCCTCCACGTGGCTCACCAGCGAGTCGACGGCGGGGGCGATGCGGTCGAGGACCGGTTGGGGGTACACGCCCAGGGCGACGATGAGCAGGACGAGGGGGGCCATGATCGCCCGTTCCCGCATGGTCATCTCCGGGAAGGTGGCGTTGGCGCCCTCGGGCGCGCCGTGGAACACCCGCTGGTAGGCCCACAGCAGGTAGATGGCGGCCAGGATCACGCCGACGGTGGCCACCACGACCCACCACCGGTGGGTGATGAAGGTGCCCAGCAGCACGAGGAACTCCCCGACGAAACCGTTGAGCCCGGGCAGGCCGATCGACGACAGCATGACCACAGTGAAGACGGCCGCGAACATGGGCGCCGACTTCTGGATGCCGCCCATCTCGGCGATGAGCCGGGTGTGGCGGCGCTCGTAGATCATCCCCACCAGGAGGAAGAGGGCGCCGGTGGAGATGCCGTGGTTGACCATCTGCAGCACGCCGCCCTGGAGCCCCTGCTGGGTCAGGCCGAACGTGCCCACCACGATGAACCCGAGATGGGCCACCGACGAGTAGGCCACCAGCCGCTTGAGGTCCTTCTGCATGGTGGCGACCAGGGCCCCGTAGACGATCCCGATCACGCCCAGGGTCAGGAACACCGGGGCCAGGTCGACCGCCGCGGTGGGGAACAGGTAGAGCCCGAAGCGCACGAACCCGTACGTGCCGAGCTTCAGCAGGACGCCGGCCAGGATCACCGACCCACCGGTGGGCGCCTCGGTATGGGCGTCGGGCAGCCATGTGTGCACCGGGAAGATGGGGCACTTGATAGCGAAGGAGGCGGCGAAGGCGAGGAACAGCCAGCGGGCGGTGTTCTCCGCCACCGACTGGCCCTCGGCCAGGCTGACCAGGTCGAACGTGAGGGTGCCGGTGGCCTTCTGGCTGAGGAAGACGAGGGCCAGGATGCCGACCAGCATCAGGGCCGAGCCCAGCATCGTGTAGATGAAGAACTTGAGGGTGGCGTAGACCCGCCGCTCGTAGCCCCATCCGCCGATGAGGAAGTACATGGGGACGAGGACGATCTCCCAGAACAGGAAGAACACGAACAGGTCGAGGGAGAGGAAGACCCCGATGCAGCCCGCCTCCAGCAGGAGCATCCACGCGATGTAGCCCTTGAGGTCGTGATGGACGTGGGCCCGGCGATGGCCAGCGGGAAGAGGATGCCGCTGAGGACGACCAGGAAGAGGGAGATCCCGTCGACGCCCAGCTTCCAGGAGATCCCGAAGGACTCGATCCACGGATGGTCGGAGACGAACTGGAAGCCGGCCTCCCCGCTGTCGAAGCCGAACAGCAGGACCAGGCTGAGCAGGCCGACGACCAGGGAAATGCCCAGGCCGACCCGTCCGACGACGTCGTCGCGGCCCTGGGGCAGGAGGGCCACCAGGCCCGCGCCCAGGGCAGGGACCAGCACCAGCAGCGTCAGGATGGGGATATCGGCTGCCATCAGAGCGACCGCACCAGGGCGAAGGCGAGGATGGCGACCGCGCCCAGGGCGACTGCGAGGGCGTAGCTGCGGACGAAGCCGGACTGGACCACTCGCAGGCGCGTCCCACCGGCCCGGACCAGGGAGGCGACCCCGTTGACGGCGCCGTCGATGACCTTGGCGTCGAACACCGAGGCCAGCCACTGGGAGAAGGCCCGTCCCGGGTGGGCGATGACCTTCTGGTAAGGCTTCGTCGACCAGCCACGCCCGCTGGAGGATGCGGGGCTCGACCTTCGCCTCGGCGACCCGGTGGCGGCGGTAGATGGCGGCCGCCAGGAGTACGCCCAGGGTGGCCGCGCCGACGGCCATGGCCGCCAGCCCGAGCTTGGTCCCCCCGGAGGAGGTCACGTGGTGCAGGTTGTGGCCGAACACCGGCTCCAGCCAGTGCTCGAGCACCGTCCATCCGCCGAAGGGCAGATTGAGAAGCCCTCCGACGGCGGCCAGGGCGGCCAGCACGATCAGGGGGATGGTCATGATCCGGGGCGACTCGTGAGGCTTGAAGTCCCCGTGGGCGCCGTGGGCATGGGCGGGGTCCTGGGCCGAACTGGTGACACTTGGCCCGGTCAGGGCCGGCGCAGGTGCCACCGGTTCGGGGTGGGTGCCGGCCACGGCATCGGCGGCCGGCTCGGCGTGGGGTTCGGCCGCCTTCCTCCAGCGCTCCTCGCCCTTGAACACGAGGTACACCTGGCGGCTCATGTAGTAGGCGGTCAGCAGGGCCGTCACCAGCCCGAGGGCCCACAGCACGGGGCTCTTCTCGAAGGCGTTGAGCAGGATGTCGTCCTTCGACCAGAAGCCGGAGAAGGGCGGCACGCCGGCGATGGCCAGCCACCCCACGATGAAGGTGGCGCTGGTGACGGGCAGCCATTTCTGGAGCCCCCCCATCCGTTTCATGTCCTGCTCGTCGTGCATCCCGTGGATCACCGATCCGGCGCCCAGGAAGAGGAGGGCCTTGAAGAAGGCGTGGGTGACCATGTGGAAGATGGCGGCCGCGTAGGCGCCCGACCCGACGGCCAGGAACATGTAGCCGAGCTGGCTGATGGTGGAGTAGGCGAGGACCTTCTTGATGTCGTTCTGGGCGCAGGCGATGGTGGCCGCGAACAGGGCGGTGAGCACCCCGACCCACGCGATGAAGGTGGCCACGTCGGGGGCGGCGCCCAGGACCGGGTTCACCCGCACCATCAGGAAGACGCCGGCGGTGACCATGGTGGCGGCGTGGATGAGGGCCGACACCGGCGTAGGGCCCTCCATGGCGTCGGGAAGCCACACGTAGAGCGGGAGCTGGGCCGACTTGCCCGCCGCCCCCAGGAAGAGCAGGAGGCCGATGGCGGAGGCGGTGTACTCGGGCACCTCCCCCAAGGCGGCCAGGGCGGGCACGTAGTCGAGGGTGCCGACGGTGCCGAAGATCAGGAACATGGCGACCATGAACCCGAAGTCGCCGATGCGGTTGGTGACAAACGCCTTCTTGCCGGCCGACGCCGCGGTGGGCTTCTCGAACCAGAAGGAGATGAGGAGGTAGGAGCAGGCGCCCACGCCCTCCCAACCCAGGAACGTGAGCAGGAAGTTGTTCGACATCACGAGCATGAGCATCGAGAAGGCGAACAGGTTGAGGTAGACGAAGAACTTGGGGAACTTCTCGTCCCCGTGCATGTAGCCGATGGCGTACAGGTGGATCAGGGTGCCCACGCCCGTGACGAACAGGGCCATGGTGATCGACAGGGGGTCGACCAGGAAGGCCACGTCGACGTGGAACGAACCCGACCCGATCCACGTGAACAGGCGCTGGGTGAAGACCCGGTCCTCGCCCGGCTCCCCCACCAGGCCGAAGAACACGATCACCGCGGAGAGGAAGGCGGTGCCCATCATGGCTGTGGCCAGCCACCCGGCGCGGGGGTCGCCCAGGCGCTTGCCCGCCACCAGCAGGACCAGGAACCCGGTCAGGGGCAGGGCGGGGATGAGCCAGACCGCTTCGAGCACGGAGGCGCCCTATCCCTTGAGGAGCGAGATGTCGTCGGCGGTGGCCCCTGCCCGCCGCCGGAAGATGGAGACGATGATGCCGAGGCCCACGACCACCTCGGCCGCGGCCACCACCAGCACGAAGAAGACCGCGGTCTGTCCGCCGACGTCGTCGAGCATGCGGGCGAAGGTGACGAAGGTGAGGTTGACCGCGTTGAGCATGCAGCTCGACGCACATGAACATCACCAGGACATTGCGGCGCACCAGGAGGCCGATCGCGCCGATGGTGAAGAGGGCGGCCGCCAGGGCCAAGTACCAGGCCCCGGGGACCTTCACGAGCCGGCCTCCGACCGTCCGCCCGAGCGGCTGACGAGGACGACCGCGCCCACGACCGCGATCACGAGCAGGACCGAGGTGATCTCGAAGGCGAGGAGGTAGCGGGTGAAGAGGGAGCGGGCCAGGATGGCGACGTTCTCGCTCCCGTCGCCCAGGGGGCCGGCCGTGCTGCGGGCGCCCGATACCCAGTCGGAGCGGGCCAGGAGCAGCACGGCGGACAGGACGCACAGCCCGGCCACGATGGCCACCGGCCGTTGGCCCTTGAGCCGCTCGGACCGGAGGTCCTCCGACCTGTCGACGCCGAGGAGCATGATCACGAACAGGAAGAGGACGACGATCGCCCCCGCGTAGACGATCACCTGCACCGCGGCCAGGAAGTGGGCGTTCTGGGCCACGAACAGCACGGCCACGCTGAACAGGGTCATCACCAGCATGAGGGCGGCGTGCACCGGGTGGGTCGACAAGACCACGCCGAGGGCGCCCGACAGCGCGGCCGCCGCCGCCACCCCAAAGACGACCCAATCGATCATCGGGCGATCACGAGTGGGAGCGTTTCTTGCGGGTGACCTTCTTCGAGGGGCGGTCGGCCGCCACTTCGGCGGTCTGGCCCTCCTCGGGGGGACGGACGCCGCGGCCGAGCTCGCCCGACCACGCCACCTTGCCCTCGAAGCCGGCGTCACCCGAGGGGGCGGTGGCCCGCACCCAGGCCGAGGTATTGACCTCGTCGCCCTCCCGCCAGTCCTCCCACGGCAGCCTCTGGGGCATGCCGTCGTCGTCGACGAGCAGCTCGTCGCGGGTGTAGATGGCGTCCTGGCGGTTGGTGAAGGAGAACTCGAACAGCTTCGACTCGGTGATGGCCTCGGTGGGGCAGGCCTCCACGCACAGGTCGCAGTGGATGCAGCGCAGGTAGTTGATCTCGTAGACGAACCCGTAGCGCTCGCCGGGGGAGACGGGGGCGTCCACCGGGTTGTCGGCGCCCCGGACGTAGATGCAGCGGGCCGGGCACACCCCCGCGCACAGCTCGCAGCCGATGCACTTCTCCATCCCGTCCTCGTAGCGGTTGAGGACGTGGCGACCGTGGAAGCGGACCGGCTTCGGACGCTTCTCGTCCGGGTACTCGTTGGTGACCCGGGGCTCGAACATCTGCTTGAACGTGACCTTGAACCCGTCGAGGTAGCCCATCTAGGTGTCCACCTCCGCCAGTGACTTGTCGGAGAGCTCGGCGTCGTCCATCTGGCCGAGGGTCAGGGCCGCGCTCAGGCCCACCAGCCGAGGGCGCCCACCAGCACGCCGCCGCCGAGGACGACGATCACGTTCCAGCCCTCGATGCGGCCGACACGGAGGGCGGCCACCAGCAGCAGCCAGAACAGGGAGATGGGGATGAGCTTCTTCCACCCCAGGTCCATGAGCTGGTCGTAGCGGAACCGGGGCAGCGTCGCCCGCAGCCACACGTAGATGAAGAGGAAGACGACCAGCTTGAGGAAGAACCACACGATCGGCCACACGCTGGGCAGGAAGTCGATGGCGGGACCGTTGGGACCACCCAGGAAGAGGGTGACCACCATGGCCGAGATGGTGACCGTGTTCATGAACTCGGCCAAGAAGAAGAGGGCGAAGCGGATCGAGGAGTACTCGGTGTGGAAACCGCCCACCAGCTCCTGCTCGGCCTCCACCAGGTCGAACGGCGGCCGGTTGGCCTCGGCGGTGGCGGCGATGAGGAAGACCACGAAGGGCACCACGCCGAGGGAGAAGATGTTCCACCGGAAGAAGCTGTCCTGGGCGGCCACGATGTCGTGGGTCGACAGGGAGCCGGCGGAGAGGACGGCCGCCGCCACCGCCAGGGCCATGGCCGCCTCGTAGGACACCATCTGGGCCGACGCCCGTACCGAGCCCAGGAGCGGGTACTTGGAGCCCGACGACCAGCCGGCCAGCATCACGCCGTAAACCGCGATCGACGACATGGCCAGCAGGAAGAGCACGCCGATGGGCGGGTCGGCCAGCTGGAGGTAGGTGTCGTGGCCGGCGATGGAGATCGTCCCGCCGATGGGGACGACGGCGAAGGAGGCGAAGGCGGGCAGGATCGACAGGTACGGCGCCAGGCGGAAGACGATCCGGTCGGCCTTGTCGGGGAGGAGGTCCTCCTTGAAGAAGAGCTTGGTGCCGTCGGCCAGCGTCTGGAGGATCCCCCACGGCCCGGCCCGGTTGGGGCCGATCCGGTTCTGCATGTCGGAGATGACCTTGCGCTCGAACCAGACCATGAGCATGACCGCGACGAGCAGGAAGACGAAGACGACGATGACCTTGAGCAGGACGATCAGGACGACCGCGAAGTCGACCCCGTCGACGTAGAGCGGATCGCCCATCTAGGCCCCGTCAATCATGCGACGTGGCCCGATCCGGGGGCGACGGTCTCGACGCGGACGTCGGTGACGGGTTGGCGGGCGTCGATGAGGTCGGCCGCGCCGGGGCCGGGCTGGTTGAAGGCGAGGACGGCCGAGCCCCGCAGGACGGACGCGTCGGCCACCGTCCCCAGGGTGAGCGACCCCCGGGAGGACGTCACCCGCACCTGGTCGCCGGTGGTGACGCCCAGGCGGCCCAGGTCGCTGGGGTGGGCCCGCAGGGAGGCGCCGGGGACGAGGGCCGCCAGCGACGGCGACTGCTGGACGAGCACGCCGGCGTCGTAGAGGATGCGGCCGGAGACCAGGCGCAGGGAGTAGGCGTCGACCGGCGGCGAGGGCGAGGTGGCGGCGACGGGCACGAAGCGGAGGAGGGGTGGACGGCCGTTGGCGCTGGCGGGCGGGGAGGCGCCGCGCCGGGGGAGTCGGCGTCGGGTTCCGGCTCGGGCAGCACGATCTCCCCCTGGGACTCAGCCGCGGTGACCTCGATCTCCTCGACCGGGCGGTCGCCGCGGTCGACGTCGCCCTGGGACCGGGCAAGGGGGACGACCAGGCCGTCGCGGTTGCCGGGGGCGGCCAGGACCGCCGGGGTGAGACCTTCGTGGGACGGCGCCAGGCGCTCGATCTCGGCCGCGATCGAGTCGATGGTGTCGAAGCCGAGGTCGCGGCCCAGGCGCTGGGAAAGCTCGACCGCGATCATCCAGTCGGGCCGGGCCGTCCCCGGGGCGGTGACCTTCTGCCCCAAGCGGGTGACCCGTCCCTCGATGTTGGTGGTGGTGCCGGGGCGCTCGGCGAAGCCGGCCGCGGGCAGGACCACGTCGGCCCCCCGGACCGAGGGGTTGGCGAACGTGTCGACCGCCACCGTGAACGCCACCGCGTCGAGCGCCCGCCGGGCCAGGGCCCGGTCGGGGAAGTCGGAGAGGGGGTCGGCGCCCAGCAGGATCAGGGCGTGGATGTTGTGGTCGACCGCGGCCTGGAGGATGGCCGTGGCGTCGAGGCCCCGGGCGCCGGGCACCGAGCCCCAGGCGGAGGCGTGGGCGAACCACGACCGGCCGTCGTCGAGCGACACCCGACCGGGGAGGATCCCGGGGGCGAGGCCCATGTCGAGGGCGCCCCGCACGTTGGCCCGGCGGAGGGCGGGGAGGAAGCGCACGCCGGGCAGGCCCTGGGCCAGCACGCCGGCGGCGTCGACGGTGGACGAGGCCGGCTCGGCCAGCGACGGGCGGCCGAGCACGACGACGACGCCCGGCTGGTTAAGGACCTCGGCGGCCCGGACGATGTCGGCGCCAGGCACGCCGCCCGCGCCCTCGGACGAGATCCGGGCCCCGGCGATGACCCCCGCCAGGGCCCGGCGACGGCGGCCGCTTCTCCGGGACGGTGCTTCAGGCTGACCGCGGCGTGGCGGGTGAGGCCGGTGCCGGCCGGCACCAGCTCGACCAGGGGGACGCCCTTGTCGACCACGGCCTCCCGCAGCCGCAGGTAGAGGACCGGTAGCTCCTCCTTGAGGTCGGGACCGAGGAGGAGGATGGCCGACGCCCGGCAGGCCTCGTCGATGGTGGCCTGGGGCAGGCCGAGCACGACCTCCGCCGGCAGGCCGTCGCCCAGCTGGCAGTCGACGTTGTCGGTGCCGAGCACCGCCTTGGCCAGGCGGGCCCACGCGTAGGCGTCCTCGTTGGCCAGGCGGGCCCCGCCGAGGACGGCCACCGCCCCCGCGCCCGACGTGTCGACGATCCTGCGCAGACCGTCGGCTGCGGCCTGGAGGGCGAGGGTCCACGACGCGTCGGTGAGGGTGCCGTCGGCGGCTCGCACCATCGGGTTGGCCAGGCGGGCCTCGGACTCGAGCGCCTCGTAGCCGAACCGCCCCTTGTCGCACAACCAGCCGTGGTTCACCGGGTCGCTGTCGATGCCCAGGTGGCGGACGAGGTCGTTCTGCGTCGACTGGACCGCGATGCGGCAGCCCACCGAGCAGAAGGTGCAGGTGGACTCCACCACCTCGAGGTCCCACGGGCGGGCCTTGAACCGGTAGGGCGTGGCTGTGAGGGCGCCCACCGGGCAGATCTGGACGATGTTGGCGCTGAAGTTGGACGTGAACGGGGCCGTGGGGAAGGTGTTCACCTCGGTGCCGTCGGCCCGGCCGATGAAGTCGATGCCGGCGTCGCCCGCCACCTCGTCGGCGAAGCGGGTGCAGCGGGCGCACTGGATGCACCGCTCCCGGTCGAGCGCCACCAGGGGGTTGATCGGGATGGGCTTCTCCCAGTGGCGCTTCTCCTCGATCATCCGGCTCTCGCCGGGGCCGAAGGCGAAGGTCTGGTCCTGGAGGGGGCACTCGCCGCCCCGGTCGCACACCGGGCAGTCGAGGGGGTGGTTGATCAGCAGGAACTCGAGGACGCCGTCCTGCGCCTTCTTGACCTTGGGCGAGGTGGTGATGGCCTCCTGGCCGTCGGCCACTGGCACGTAGCAGGCGGGGGCCAGGCCCCAGCCACGGGGGTTCTTGACCTCGACCAGGCACATCCGGCACATCCCCACCGGGCGCAGCCGGGGGTGCCAGCAGAACCGCGGGATGTAGACGCCACCGCGCTCGGCCGCGGCGATGAGCATCTCGCCCTTACGGGCCTCGATCGCTTTGCCGTCGACCGTGATCGTGAACGTGTCGACCTGTGCCACCCCGTCAGGCAAACGGACAGCCGCCTTCCTTGATGTGGACGAGGAACTCGTCCCGGAACATCCTGATGGCCGAGGTGATGGAGGACGGGATCGACGGGCCGAGGACGCAGATCGTGGTCTTTTGCGGCGGCCATGACAAACCGGGAGCGATGTTGTCGCACACGTCGAGGAGAAGGTCGAGGTCGGACTCCCGTCCTGCGCCCAGTTCGATGCGGTGGAGGACCTTGTCGAGCCACCCTCCACCCTCCCGGCAGGGGGTGCACTGACCGCACGATTCCCGGTGGAAGAAGCGGGTGATCCGCCACGCCGCCCGCACCATGCACGTGGTGTGGTCCATGACGATGACCGATCCCGACCCGAGCATGGAGCCGGCCTTGCCCACCGCGTCCTGGTCGAGCGCCATCCCGATCTGGTCGGGCCGAACCACGGCGCCGACGCCCCGCCGGGGATGAACGCCTTGAGCTGGTTGTCGTTGCGGATGCCGCCGCCCAGCTTGGGGTCGTAGATGAGGTCCTGGAACGTGGTCTTGCTCATCTCGATCTCGTAGTTGGCCGGCTGCCGGACGTGGCCCGAGAGGGAGAAGATGCGGGTGCCGGTGGAGCGGCCCAGGCCGAGCGACTTGAAGCCCTCGCCGCCGTTGAGGACGATCCACGGCAGGTTGGAGACGCTCTCCACGTTGTTGACGATGGTGGGCTGCATGTAGAGGCCCTTGACCGCGGGGAAGTAGGGGGGCTTGTCGCGCGGGTATCCCCGCTTGCCCTCCAGGCTCTCGAGGAGGGCGGTTTCCTCGCCGCAGATGTAGGCGCCCGCGCCCGGGTGGATGACCAGGTCGACCGACCAGCCGGAGCCGAGGATGTCGCGCCCGACGGCGCCGTAGGCGTAGGCCTCGTTAAGGGCGGCGGTGATGCGCTCGATGCCGAGCGCGAACTCGCCCCGCACGAAGATGAAGGCCTGGGCCGCCCCGGTGGCGTAGGCGCAGATGAGGGTGCCCTCGATGATCTGGTGGGGATCGGCCTCGAGGAGCATGTGGTCCTTGTAGGTGCAGGGCTCGCTCTCGTCGCCGTTGATGACCAGGTAGGCAGGACGGGGCTTGGCCAGCATCGACCACTTGCGCCCGACCTCGAACCCGGCTCCACCCCGACCGAGGAGGTTGGCCGTCATGACCTCGGCGCTGACCGCTTCCGGGGTCATCGACAGGGCCTTGCGCAGGCCCTCGTAGCCACCCGTCTCCAGGTACGCCTTCAGAGTCCACGAGTTGGGGACGCCCAGGCGGGCGGTGACGATGGGGCTGGCGTCGGTGAGCATCAGGCGCCTTCCGTCGACTTCGCGGCCGCCGGACTGGTGGTGTCGCCGGCGGTGAGGCCGACCGTGCGTCGCACCCGGCAGAGGGTGCCGTGAGGCGGGACCTCGTCGGCCAACCGGCCCGTGCGCAGGTCGTCGACCAGGTGATCGAAGGTGTCGGCGGTGACCGAGCCGAAGAAACGCCAGTTCACCGCCAGGCAGGGGGCGGCGCCGCAGAAGGCGATGCACTCGACTTCCTCGAGGGTGAACTCCCCGTCGTCGGTGGTGCCCCCGGCGGAGACGCCCAGGCTGACCTCGGCGTGCTCGAGCAGCTCCATCCCCCCGTTGAGGAGGCAGGCCAGGTTGGTGCACACCGACACCAGGTGGCGGCCCACCGGCGCGGTGAAGAGCATGTCGTAGAAGCTGGCCGTGCCGTAGACCTCGGCCGGGGTGATGTCGAGCATCTCCCCCACGTGCTCCATGGCCTCCGGCGTGAGCCACCCGTCCTGCTCCTGGGCCACGTGGAGCATGGGGATCAGGGCCGACCGGCTCTGCGGGTACAGGCCGATGAGGTCCTTGCACCGCCGGACGTTGTCGGGCGTCAGCCGGGCCACTAGCGGCTCCCCCACTGCGAACCGGTGACGTTTTTCGGGACCCTGGCCCCGGTTTTCGTCACCGGTTGCCGGGAGGTCACCGGTCGACCTCGCCCATGACCGGGTCGACGGTGCTGATGATGGCCACCGCGTCGGCGATGAGCCCGCCCTGGATCATGGGGGCGAGGGCCTGCAGGTTCACGAACGACGGGCCCCGGATGTGCATCCGGTAGGGCTTCGACGTGCCGTCGGAGACCATGTAGCAGCCGAGCTCGCCCCGGGGGGACTCGATGGCCACGTAGACCTCGCCCTCGGGCACCTTGAAGCCCTCGGTGAAAATCTTGAAGTGGTGGATGAGGGCTTCCATCGACTCGTCGATGCGGGCGCGGGGCGGCGGGGTGACCTTCTTGTCCTGGGCCCGGTAGTCGCCCGTCGGCATCCGTTCCAGGATCTGGTGGACGATGCCCATCGACTCCCGGATCTCGTTGAGGCGGATGGCGTAGCGGTCGAAGGTGTCGCCGTAGGTGCCGACGACGACGTTGAAGTCGACCTGGTCATAGAACAGGTAGGGGGCGTCGCGGCGCAGGTCCCAGTCGACACCGGTGGAGCGCAGGATGGGCCCGGTGATGCCGAGGGCGACGCACTCGTCGGCGGTGATGATGCCGACGCCCTGTGTGCGCTCCTGCCAGATGGGCTGGCCAGTGAGGAGGGTCTCGTACTCGTCGAGGCGGCCGGGGAAGACGTCGAGGATCTTCAGCACGTCGTCGCGCCACCCGTCGGGCAGGTCGGCGGCGACACCTCCGGGGCGGATGTAGTTGTGGTTCATCCGCAGCCCGCTGCACTTCTCGAAGAAGGCGAGGATCATCTCCCGCTCGCGGAAGCCGTAGATCATCATCGACACCGCGCCCAGGTCCATCCCGTTGGTGGCCAGCCACAGGACCTGCGACGACATGCGGTTGAGCTCGCACAGCAGCATCCGGATCCACGTGGCCCGGTCGGGGATCTCCAGCTCCAGCAGCTTCTCCGTCGCCAACGAGAAGACGAGCTCGTTGAACATCGGGGACACGTAGTCCATGCGGGTGGTGTTTGTGGGACCCTGGAGGTAGGTGAGGTCCTCGCCCGTCTTCTCCATGCCGGTGTGGAGGTAGCCGATGACCGGCTTGGAGCGCAGCACCGTCTCGCCCCGGAAGCTCCATCATCACCCGCAACACCCCGTGGGTGCTGGGGTGCTGGGGCCCCATGTTGATGATCATCGTCTCGTCGTCGGTGGCGACCTCGTCGACGGACTCCGGCAGGTGGGGGATGCGCAGCACCGCCCCCGGGTCCCGCAACGACTCGATCCCGCCGACCAACGCGGGAACGGCGGTTCCAACCGTCTGCGTCATGACAGCAGCCTCCAAGGAACGCCGCCGGCCAGGATCGCCGCCGAAGGCGGCTCCCAGTGGCTGGCGGCCCCGGCCGAGCGCAGCTCGGCCACGAGGAGAATGGCGGAGGCCGCCGGCTCCGCCGGCGGGCGGGCAGCCGCCATAATCGCCGAGCAAGCTCCGCTTGCGAAGGCGAAGGTCATCGGTCGCCGCCAGGAGCCTTGAACTGGACCGGGATGCGGCCGATGCCGTAGTCCTTGCGCAAGGGGTGTCCCTCCCAGTCGTCGGGCATGAGGATGCGGGACAGGTCGGGGTGGCCGTCGAAGACGATGCCGAACATGTCGTACGTCTCCCGCTCCATGGCCTCGGTGCCGGGGTGGAGGCGGTAGATCGAGGGCAGCCGGGGGTCGGGCTCGGGCACCTGCACCCGCACCCGGATGCGACGGCGCTCGGCCAATGACAGCAGGTTGACGACCACCTCGAAGCGCTCGCGCGCCACGCCGTCGGGCAGCGGCCGGCCCGGTTGCAGCAGGTAGTCGACGCCGCACAGGTCGACGCACATGACCAGCCCGTCGTCCTTGAGGGCCCGGATCACGTCGAGGTACTGGGCCCGGTCGGGATGGACGACGGTCTGCCCTCGCGACTCCGACAGCAGCGCCCCGTGGAGGGTGGGCGGCGGGGCGGGCGGGGCCTCGGCCTCGGCGGCCTCGGTGTCGGCGGGAGCGTCGGGCGCCATCTAGCGATTCATTATCTGGGCGTCGCCACCGCGACCGGCCGGTCGACGGTGAGGCCGGCGCCGGCGCCCGTCTCGATGCGACGGCGGGTGATCTCGCCGGTACGGATCAGCTCGTGCAGGGTGAGGATGCCGTGCATCAGTGTCTCCGGACCGGGGGGGCAGCCCGGCGTGTAGACGTCGACGGGGACGATCTGGTCGACACCCTGGACGATGGCGTAGTTGTTGAACATCCCGCCCGAGGAGGCGCACACGCCCATGGAGATGACCCACTTGGGCTCCGCCATCTGGTCGTAGACCTGGCGCAGGACGGGCGCCATCTTCTGCGACACCCGGCCGGCGACGATCATGAGGTCGGCCTGGCGGGGCGACGCCCGGAAGACCTCCATGCCGAAGCGGGCCAGGTCGAAGTGGGCGGTGCCGGCGGCCATCATCTCGATGGCGCAGCAGGCCAGGCCGAAGGTGGCGGGCCACACGCTGTTGCGGCGGGCCCAGCGGACGACGTCCTCCAGCTTGCCGGTGAGGAAGTTGTGGTTGAGCTGCTCTATGCCCACGGGTCAGCTCCGAGGGAGGTCGCCGCCGGGGCTGGTACCTCCGGTGGGCGGCGGTTCTCGACTCCCACCCGGCGAACAGTGGACGAGGCGGTGCGCTCCGCCACCTGCACCCGCTTGGCGATCGGCCCCCAGTTGAGGGCCCCGTGGCCGATCAGGTAGACGAACGACACGAAGACGGCGAAGGCGAAGATCAGCATTTCCCACAGCCCGAAGGCGCCCAGGTCGCGGTAGATCACGGCCCACGGGAACAGGAAGATGATCTCGATGTCGAAGATGATGAAGATCATCGCCACCAGGTAGAACCGGACCGGGAAGCGCTCGGCCGGCTCCCGGTCGGGCACGATCCCGCACTCGTAGGGGGCGGCCTTGGCGGTGGTGGGGCGCTGGGGGGCCATCAGGCGAGAGGCGAAGAACGACAGCCCCGCGAACAGCGAGGCCAGGATCAGCATGACCAATAGTGGGAGGTACTGAGCCATCGGATCCGCCTCGAAAGAGAGCCGATAGGGACGTTCGTACCCTAGCCGCGCTTGGCCATGGCCTCCTTGTCCCGAGTGTGCAGCTGGTACACCAGCAGACCGAAGATAAGGGCTGACGAGATGGTGGCCACGGCCGGGTTCAACCGCTTGTGACCGAGGTCACGGAGCAGGAGGACCGAGTACACCGGCTTCGACGCGTCGACCGTCGGCCGGGGCGGGGCGGCCCCCGGAACCGTCTCCTGTTCGATCACCGGCTGGACCTGCACGACGAGGTAGTGGGGCTTGTGCATGATGTCGAGCGGGCGGATCGACGGCAGCCCGAGGGGTGCGTAGGTCTCGCCCCCCTTGTTGAAGGCGCCCACGACCAGGTAGTCGGTCGCGTCCTCGAAGAGGCCAGCCTCGCCGGTGAGGGCACCGTCGACGACGGGCTGGGCGTCGGCCACCTCCGGGTCGGTGACCTCGAGCTTCTCCCAGTCGTCGGGGAAGTTCTCCAAGGCCTCGACGCCCGACTGGGCCGGGTTGCCGGAGACCTCGGTCTGCTCCTCCCACACCGGGGACGGCCCTTGCGGTCCGATGGCGTAGACCCACCACACCAACCCGATGATCACCATGAAACCCGACAGCCCCGCCGCCGCCAGCTGGAAGCCCAGCCGGGCCCCGGTGTCGGTGGCCAGGATCAGGTAGACGGACCCCGGCAGGATCAGGATGGCGAGGAGGACGTAGAGCCCCCCCTTGACCTGCGGTTCCCACGACAGCGCACCAAGCAGGGCTTCCATCACAAACTCCCCCTAGGTCCCGCACTCGCTGCCGGCCACGCACGCGCCGAAGGCGCCTCCAGTGGATGGCAGCCGGCGGCCGGCGGAGCCGGTCGCCTAGAAAAGACGGCGGAGGCGGCCGGCGGAGCCGGTCGCCTAGAAAAGACGGCGGAGGCCGCCGGCTCCGCCGGCGGCTGGAGCTCCGCAAAACTCGCCGAGCAAGCTCCGCTTGCGAAGGCGAAACTCACAGGGTGCGTTCGTAGTCGACGACGGCCTGGATCTGCTCCGGCGTGAGCTCGTTCTCGAAGAAGGGCATGACGCCGTCGGCGACGCCACGGGTGCCGTAGAGCTGGCCGTAAAGGGCGGTCTTGGCCACCCAGTCGATGTGCTTGTCGATGGCGGGGAACTGCCGGGTGGTGGCCCCGTCGCTGAGCGACGGCCCAAAGGCACCGCCTCCGATGGGACCGGGCTGGCCGTAGGACGCCCCGCTGGTGTGGCACCGGGAGCAGAAGCCCTCGAAGATCTTGGCCCCGTCGGTGCCGTACTGGGCCAGGTTGTCGGCCTTGACCTGCTCTGGCTTCAGGGCGATGTGCTGGAGATAGGCGATGAGGTCGTCGATCTGCTGGTCGTTCATGGGCCCGCCGCCCTTGACGCCCCACGGCGGCATCGGGGTGCCGGGCCGGCCGTAGACGAGGATGTTGCGCACCTCGTCGACCCGGTAGCGGAGCATGACCGTGTTGAGGGCGGGCGCGGCCCAGGTGACCTGCTGGGGAAGGGCCTCCTCGTTCACCGGGTCGGTGAGGGTGAAGTTGGCAGCCCCGCCGACGCCCTCCACCCCGTGGCAGACCTCGCACCCGAAGTGGGGCTCCCGAGGGGTGGGCGGGTTGCCGGGCGAGGCCTGGAAGAGCTCCTCACCCCGCTGCACGGCCTTGTTCTCGAAGTACTCGGTGCCCCGGTCGAAGCCGGCGCCCTGCTGGCGGAACGGCTCCCGGAGCCAGTACACCGGCAGGCCGATGGCCGAGATGGTGAGCATGGCGAACGCCCACCACAGGTACTTGGTGAGACGGGCGCCCTCGAGCCCATCGTCGTCGAAGTACTGCTTGCGGTTGGGGGCGTGGACCAGTTCGCCGCCCGGGTCGTACGTCCGCTTCGACGAGCTGAGGAGGTAGACGACCCAGCCCGTGCTGAGGGCGAGGACGATGCCCAGCCCGATGCTCTGTTGTGTGGCGGCAAAGATCAATGCCCGCCGACCGCCCCGATGCAGTGCGGCCCCTCGGACTCCTGGCCGGTGGTGTTGACGCCGACGGCCGGTCCGGGGATGACCAGGCCGGTGTCGACGACGACCACGCCGCCGTCGACGCTCAACGTGAAGCGGTCCATCCCTCGGGGAGCGGGCCCGCCCTTCTTCTCGCCCACCCGGTTGTACTGCGAACCGTGGCAGGGGCACTCGAACCACTGCGAGGTCTTGCACCACGGCACCCGGCAGCCGAGGTGAGGGCACTTCTGGTAGAGGGCGACGAAGCCCTGGTCGTAGCCCTCGACGACGGCGGCGTAGGCGGGGACCCCCTTGGCCGCGCCCACTGCCTCCTTGGGGTAGGGCTGGATGTAGAAGCGGCCGGCACCCACGTAGAAGGGGTCCTTGGTGCTGGAGATCTGCTCGAGGATCTCGTCGACCTTGCCGGCCCGGATCTTGGCCCCGAAACCCCCCGTCAGCGACGGCCACAGCATGGCCACCATGCCCGCCCCGAAGCCGGAGATGGCGAGGACCATGGTGGTGACGATCCCCCGGTTGAGGACCTGGCGGCGGGTGACGCCGAGGCTCTCCTCGTCGGGGGGGAGAGCGGGCGGCGGGGGCGGCAGGGAGACGTCGGGGGCGCCCCGTCCGGCGCGCTCGAGGGCGACCGCCCGCTCGAGCTCCTTGCCGGTCTGGGGCGCGGCACCGACGGGGACCGGCAGCCGGTCGCCGGCGGATTCGGCATCGGGCGTGGCGTCCTCGACGGCGCGGGAGGCGTCCCGCCGGCGGGCGGTGGCGAAGAGGAAGCCCGCCATCAGGACGGCGAGGGCGGCCAGGACGACGAGGAGGATGGTGGCGTTTTCCAACGTGAGCTCCTACAGGTCGAAGAAGACGCCGTCGCGCCACGGGAACGTGAAGTTGAACCCGGGCCCCCGGAAGAAGCAGCCGATGATCACCAGCACCGACCAGAACATGAGGAACAGCGTCATGATGGCGATGGCGAGCTTGCGGTCCTCGGGGTGGTTGCTGGGGTTGCGGTCGGTGTAGGGCACGAGCATGAGGCCGAAGATGCCCATGCCGGGGATGGTGACGCCCGCCACCATGGGGTGGAACATGGTGAGCAGCTCCTGGAGACCCAGGAAGTACCACGGCGCCTTGGACGGGTTGGGCGTGAAGTTGAAGTTGGCGGCGGCGAGGAACGGGGCGTTGACCACCGCCGAGAACACCAGCAGGAAGGCGGTCATGGCCAGGGAGGCCACGAACTCGCCCACCAGCAGGTGGGGCCACACGTGGACCTTGTCGGTGGGGGTGGCCTTGACGTCCTGGATCGACCCCGCCTTGACGACGGTGAGCAGGCGCTGGGTGTGACCCTCGGGGCCCTTGGCCACGGGGGCGGGGGCGGTGGCGACGGCGGTGGCCGCGGCTGCGCCGGCGGGCGCTGCGGTCTGGGTGGCGGCGGCCTGGGTGCCGGAGGCGGAACGCTGCAGGAGGTGGGCGGGGATCTTCTCGCCGTCGTCGACGGGGCCCGCGTCGGCCGCGGCCGCGCCGGAGTCGCCACCGTCGCCGGCGGGCGCGGGGGCTCCGCCGAGGGCGGCCCGGCGCTCGGCGGACCGGCGCAGCAGGTGATCGGGAACGTCACTCATGTGCTGATTACCTCCTCAAGGCCTACAACGGCCCCGAGATGCCGCCGTCCTTGCGGACACGCCAGAAGTGGATGGCCATGAAGATGACGATGACGAACGGGAAGAGCAGCACATGGAGTACGTACCATCGGAGCAGAGTTTCGGTACTGATCTCCACTCCGCCAAGGAGCACGAATCTCACCTGGTTCCCGAAGACGGGCGTATAGCCGATCATGTTCGTGCCCACGGTGACCGCCCACAGAGCCAACTGGTCCCAGGGCAGCAGGTAGCCGGTGAACGACAGGAGCAGGGTGAGGGTGAGCAGGATCACCCCGATCACCCAGTTGAACTCCCGCGGCGGCTTGTAGGCACCGTGGTAGAAGACCCGGGCCATGTGCAGGAACACGGTGATCACCATGAGGTGGGCACCCCATCGATGCATGTTCCGCACCAGGAGGCCGAACGTGACCGAGGTCTCCAGCGTCCGGATGTCGGCCCACGCCTGCGACCTCGGTGGGTCGGTAGAAGAACATCAGGAAGATGCCGGTGACGGTGAGGATCAGGAACAGGAAGAACGACAGTCCCGCCCAGGCACAGCGTGTAGCTGACCTTCACCGCGTGGCGCTTCACCTTCACCGGGTGCAGGTGGTAGATGAGGCTGTTCATGACCACGTAGGACCGGTTCCGGGGGCTGTCGGTGTAGCCCTTGCGGAAGATGGAGCCGGGTCGGAAGATCGAAGCCCACGCCTGGGAGCCCCGCATCTTCTCGCCTACTTCAGCCAGCTTCTCGGGCAGCGAGGGGCGGTGCCCGTTGCCGTCACCGTCACCGTTCCCGTTGCTGGAGAGTCGCTTCGCCACTGTTGGAGCCTAGAACCGCATGCCGTAGGCGTAGCCGTGCTTGCCGTCGCGCTGGTGGGCGTCGCCCTCACGGGCGCCCACGCCGGCCTTGCCCATGATGATCACGCCGGTGGGGCAGCGGTCGACGCACAGGCCGCAGCGGGTGCAGACGTCCTCGTCGACGATGAACACCACGTGGTCGTCGGGGTCCTCACCGGGGCCGGTGGTGTTGAGAGCCTCGGAGATGCTGTCGGTGGAGAGCATGTGGATGCACTTCCACGGGCAGATGTCGACGCAGCCCTCGCACATGATGCATTCGGACTGGTCGATGTGCAGGAACTGCTTGGGCTTGACCGACTTGGCCAGCTCGTCGCTGGGGATCTCCTGCAGGACGTAGTCGCCGCTGAACGTCGGCATGGGGGGGTTGGCGTCGTTCTTTCCCATCAGTTCCTCACCACGCTTCTTTGGACCACGCTTCTTTGGACCACTCTTCTTTGGACCACTCTCTAGGCCTTCCTCATCACCGGGCGGCCGAAGCGCGGAGCTGAGCTCGACCTCCGGCGCCTTGCGGCCCCGCTTCTGCCAGGCGGCCCAGAGGATGACCTGGATGACGAGGAAGACGATGTAGATCAAGGCCGCCACGATGTCGCGGACCGCTTGGGCATTCACGATGATACGGCCCGTTCCGCCCAGGTCGGCCGCTGCGTTGCCGAGCTTTATGCCGTCGCCCGAGATACCGAGCATCAGCTTGTCGGGCCGCCACAGGAGCTGGTTGTCGGCGAAGGTGAGCCACTGGTGGGGGACGACGCCGTACGCGAGCATGAACAGGGCGAAGATGAAGGTGCCGCCGAGGAAGGCCTCACCCCAGGTGACGGGCGTTCCCGGCGGGCGCCGGCGGCCGACGGCGAAGACGAGGGCGACCCCGGCGAACGAGCATCAGCGTGGAAACCACCAGCGCGACCACCGGTACCTCCCCTCGTGAACGCGATCACATTGTACCGGGACGACAGCCTCAAAATCGATCTGGAGGCTGGCTGCGGTTCTACCACGACGCCCGGTTCGGAGACACATCGGCGGAAAGTGGCCGTCTGGCGCCGGCCGGGCGTCACTTCGCTCTGACGGGCGTCGCCGGTTTACATTCGGGGCGTTATGACCGAGGTCCCCGAGTACCTGCTCGAACGCTCACGCGCCCGCCGGGCGGCGTTGGGCCTGGGCGGAGGCGGCGAAGCCCCCGCGCCGGCGGGCGACAGCCGCGGTGGCGACGCCAGCCCGGCGACCGCGGCTCCGCGCCGGCGGCCGCCCGCGGCCGCGCCGCCGCCGCGCCGCTCGGCGCCCGTCGGCTCGGCCCACCGAGACGCTGCCCACCTACGTCGCCCCGGTCGGGCCCCGCAGCGGTATCCCGGTGTGGATGATGCCGGTGATCCTCATCCTGCCCCTGTGGGCGATCATCTACCTGGGGGCGTTCGGCGAGTCGAGCACCGCCGCCGGGCCGGCGCACCGGCGAGCCGAGATCTTCCAGCAGGCGGGCTGCGTGAACTGCCACGGCGCCCAGGGCCAGGGTGGCGTCGGTCCCGCGCTGGCCGGCGGCGAGGTCGACCAAGACCTTCCCCAACGAGGCCGACCACGATGAAGTTCGTGAGCGAGGGCTCCTCCAAGATCAAGGGCCAGCCCTACGGCGACCCCGCCCGGGAGGGTGGCCAGCGGGTCGCCGCCTCCGGCGGGATGCCCTCCTTCGCCGGCCAGCTCACCGAGGAAGAGATCACCGCCGTCGTCACTCTACGAACGCGAAGGGCTCTAGAGTTCGAGCAATGCCGACCACCCAGGGACCGACCACGACGTCCTGGTGGTCGGGGGCGGCCCCTCGGGTGCGGCCTGCGCCTACTGGCTGGCCGAAGCGGGCCACGACGTGGTGGTCGTCGAGAAGAAGCACTTCCCCCGGGTCAAGACCTGCGGCGACGGGCTGACGCCCCGGGCGGTCAAGCAGCTCGACGACATGGGCCTGGCCGACGGCCTGGCCGTCGGGGCCCACCGCTTCGACGGCCTGCGCTCGATCGCCTTCGGCAAGACGATCGAGCTGCAGTGGCCCGAGCGGCCCGGGTTCCCCCGCCACGGCTACGTCATCACCCGCCACGACCTCGACCAGATGGTGGCCGAGCGGGCGGAGAAGGCGGGGGCGCCGGTCCTGCAGGGCATGGAGGCGATCGAGCCCAACCTCGACGGCGGCATCCCCCGGGGCGCGGTCGTCAAGAACAAGGACACGGGCGACACCACCACGGTGAGCGCCACGTACACGGTGGTCGCCGACGGGGCCAACTCCCGGTTCGGGCGGGCCCTGGGCTGCGTCCCGCGACCGGGCCTACCCCCTCGGCATGGCCATCCGGGGCTACTTCACCTCGCCCCGGTCGCACGAGCCGTGGATCGAGTCCCACCTCGACGTGCGCGACGCGAAGGGCAACGTGCTGCCCGGCTACGGGTGGATCTTCCCCCTGGGCGACGGGCGGGTGAACGTCGGCGTCGGCCTGCTGTCGACGTTCAAGCAGTGGAAGGAAGTCAACACGTCCAAGCTGATGGACGCTTTCGTCGACTACGCCCCCGCCTCGTGGGAGATCTCGCCGGAGACGTCGCTGCGGCCCGCCCACCGGCGGCAAGCTGCCCATGGGGCTGTCGGTCGGGCCCTCGTTCGGGCCCACCTGGCTCACGACCGGCGACGCCGCTGGCGCCATCAACCCCTTCAACGGCGAGGGCATCGCCTACGCCTACGAGACCGGGCGCTTCGCGGCCGAGGCCGTCCACCAGGCGCTGGAGAGTGGGCGGGCGGCCGAGCTGCGCACCTACGAGGACCGCCTGCGGGCGGAGTACGACCTCTACTACCGGGTGGCGCGGGCGTTCGTGAAGATCATCGGCCACCCCAACTTGATGCGGATGCTGGTCGGCACCGGGATGCGGTCGCGCACGCTCATGGAATGGGTGCTGCGGATCATGGCCAACCTCCTGCGGGAGGACGAGCGGGGTCCCGCCGAGGCCGCCTACCGGGCGGTGGCGGCCATCGCCCGCCTGGCTCCCTCCCGCTGATCGACGTTCCCAACGCCCGCTTCGAGGAGCTGGTGGCGGACGCCCTCGACAGCATCCCCGAGGGCCTCGGCCGGCTCATGGACAACGTGTGGGTCGGAGTGGAGGAGCGGGCGCGCGGGGAAGACCTCCTGGGGCTGTATGAGGGCGTGCCGTTGACGGAGCGCGAGGCCTACGGGGGCATGGTGCTCCCCGACCGCATCACGATCTACCGTCGCCCGATCTGCGAGATGTGCGAAACGGAGGACGAGGTGGTCGAGACGGTGCGGGACACGGTGATCCACGAGGTCGCCCACCACTTCGGCATCGACGACGACCGCCTCGACGAACTGGGCTGGGCGTGAGCGAGCCCCCGGCGAGCGAACCGATGTGGAGCGATTGGGCCGGCCGCAGGCCGGGCCAAGCGAAGGGTTTCGTTGGCGCAACATCCGAGAGGATGGTGCGCCAATGAGCGAGCCCCCGGCGAGCGAACCGATGTGGAGCGATTGGGCCGGCCGCAGGCCGGGCCAAGCGAAGGGTTTCGTTGGCGCAACATCCGAGAGGATGGTGCGCCAATGAGCGAGCCCCCGGCGAGCGAACCGATGTGGAGCGATTGGGCCGGCCGCAGGCCGGATCAAGCGAAGGGTTTCGTTGGCGCAACATCCGAGAGGATGGTGCGCCAATGAGCAGCGAGCACAACGACGAGAAGGAGGAGGAGATGGTGGGCCGATCGACCGGGGCCTTCACCTTGGCCGAGAACGTCCTGTACACGGTCTCTGCGCTCCTGCTGCTGGCGGGGGCCATCGCCGTGCTGGGCGAGATCGGCTACAACCTCGTCCACGAGCTCGACGAGGGGGTGGCCACCGCCGTCACCCACTCCCTCGACGGGCTGCTCCTGGTGTTCATCCTGCTCGAGCTGCTGGCTGCGGTCCGAGCAACCATGGTGGAGCACCGGCTGGTGGCGGAGCCGTTCCTCGTGGCCGGGATCATCGCGTCCATCAAGGAGATCATCGTCCTCAGCCTGGAGGCGGCCGACTTCGTCGGCAAGGAGGGCGACGGGTTCCGCCACGCTATGACGGGCATCGGCGTGCTGGGCGGGATCGTCCTCCTCCTGTCGGTGGCCACGTTCCTGGTTCGGCGCAAGGAGCGGGAGCCAGAGGAAGAGGAGAAGCAGGAGAAGCCGGAGAAGCCGGAGAAGCAGAGCGAACCGGCGGCGGGGGCGGGCGAGGAGCCGGTTAGCCGCTGGCTCGGGCCGCGGCCGCGGCCAGGTCGACAGTGCGCTCCAGCTCCTCCTTGGTGTGGGCCAGGCTGGGAAAGAGGGCCTCGAAGGGGCTCGGGGGCGAAAGCGATGCCCCGGTCGAGCAACTGGTGGAAGAAGCGGGCGTAGCGGGCGCCGTCGGCGGCCTTGGCCGACTGGTAGTCGTGGGGCGGCTCGGCCGCGAAGAACAGTCCCATGAGGGGGCCGACGACGGGGACCTGCACCGGGAGGCCGGCCTCGGCGATCACGGTGGCCAGGTTGGTCGCCAGCTCGGCCGCCCGTCCCGCCAGCTGGACGTAGGCGGCGGCGTCGAGGAGGTCGAGGACGGCCAGGCCGGCGGCAGTGGCCAGGGGGTTCCCGGACAGAGTGCCCGCCTGGTAGACGGGCCCCTCGGGGGCGAGGACCGACATCACGTCGGCCCGTCCGCCGAAGGCGGCGAGGGGCAGTCCGCCGCCGATGACCTTGCCGAAGGTGGTGAGGTCGGGGGTCACGCCGAAGTGGCCTTGGGCGCCGCCGGGGCCGAGACGGAAGCCGGTGATGACCTCGTCGAAGATCAGGAGGGCGCCGGCCCGGTCGCACGCCTGGCGCAGTCCTTCGAGGAAGCCGGGGGCGGGGGGGACCAGGCCCATGTTGGCCGCCACCGGCTCGACCATGACCGCGGCCACGTCGTCGCCGATCTCGGGGACGACGTTGTAAGGGACGACGAGGGTGTCGGCGACCGCCTGCTTCGGCACGCCGGCCGATCCGGGTAGGCCGAGGGTGGCCAAGCCGCTGCCGCCGGCGGCCAGGAGGTGGTCGGCGTGGCCGTGATAGCAGCCGTCGAAGACGACGATGCGGTCGCGTCCGGTGAAGCCCCGGGCCACCCGGACGGCGGACATGCAGGCCTCGGTGCCGCTGGAGACAAGGCGGAGCTTCTGGCACGAGGGCACCCGGTCCCGGATGGCCTCGGCCAGGAGGACCTCCCGTTCGGTGGGGGCGCCGTAGGACGTGCCGAGGGCCGCCGCCTTTTGGATCGCCTCCACCACCTGGGGGTGGGCGTGGCCCAGGATCGAGGCTCCCCAGGACTGGACGTAGTCGGTGTACTTGCGGCCCTCCACGTCCCAGACGTAGGCGCCCTCGGCCCGGGCCACGAAGTAGGGGGTGCCGCCGACCTTGCCGAAGGCTCGCACCGGCGAGTCGACGCCGCCGGGGATGACGTCGCACGCCCTGGCGAAGAGGGCGGCGTTGGTGGTCGTCAAAGGGCCTGGGCCAGCTCGGCCGCGAAGTAGGTGAGGATGAGGTCGGCCCCCGCCCGCTTGACCGCGGTGAGCTGCTCGAGAGCGACCGCGGTGCCGTCGACCCATCCCCGCTCGGCCGCCGCCTTCACCATCGAGTACTCGCCCGACACGTGGTAGGCGGCGACGGGGACGTCGAACCTCGCTCTGACGGCGGCGATGACGTCGAGGTAGGGGACGGCCGGCTTCACCATCACCATGTCAGCCCCCTCGGCTACGTCGAGGGCGACCTCGGCCAGGGCTTCCCGGCCGTTGCGGAAGTCCTGCTGGTAGGCGGTGCGATCGCCGCCACCGGCGATGCGGACGTCGACCGCGTCGCGGAAGGGCCCGTAGTAGGCGGAGGCGTATTTGGCCGCGTAGGCGAGGATGGCGGTCTGGTCGTGGCCTGACTGGTCGAGGGCCCGGCGGATGGCGGCGACCTGGCCGTCCATCATCCCCGAGGGGGCGACCACGTCGGCCCCGGCATCGGCCTGGGCCACCGCCACCCGGGCGTAGCGGTCGAGGGTGGCGTCGTTGTCGACCTCGCCGGCGGGCGTGAGCAGGCCGCAGTGGCCGTGGACCGTGTACTCGTCGAGGCACAGGTCGGCCATGACGACGAGCTGGTCGCCGACCTCGTCCCGGATGTCACGCAGGGCGACCTGGGCGATGCCGTCGGCGGCCCACGCCTGGGAACCGTCCTCGTCCTTGGACTCGGGGGCGGGGACGCCGAAGAGGATGATCCCGGGGACGCCGAGGTCGGCGAGGGCCCGGACCTCCTTGCGCAGCGACTCCCGGGTGTGTTGGACGACGCCCGGCATGGAGGGGATGGCGGCCGGGTCGGCTATGCCTTGGCGAACGAAGAGGGGGGCGACCAGGTCGTCGACCGACAGTCGGGTCTCGGCCACCAACCGGCGCATGGCCGGCGTACGCCGCAGCCGCCGCAGCCGCCGGGCGGGATAGCTCATGGCCGCGATGGTAGGTCGGGCGCGGAGATTCCGGTTCGTGGCTTGCCGCCGCCACGGCGATTCCCGTGCTTGAAAGGTTCCGTGCCGCGCACGCGTCGTACATATGGCCCGGCGGGCGGATCCAGCGACGATTCCGGTGCGTGAACCGTTTCGTGCGGCGGAATCGTCGTGCCGGGTGGGCGGCTACGGGTTGTTCGAGCCGGCCGGCGGACGGGCGAGGACGTCGACGAGGACCGCCACCAGGCCGTCGAGGGTGTGGTCGGTGGCGGTGACGGTGACGGTCAGGCCCTCGGCCTCGGCCGCGGCGGTGGTGACGGGGCCGATGGAGGCGACGACGGGAGGCAGGGCCGCGGCGCCCCCCGCGGCCAGGTACGACGTCACGGTCGACGCCGACGTGAAGGCGATGGCGTCGGCTTTGGCCGCGGTGGCCAGCAGGTCGGGCGGGGGGACCGAGGGGACCGTCCGGTAGGCGTGGACCACCTCGACCGTCCACCCCTTGGCTTCCAGGCCCTCGGCCAGGACCGGCCGGGCGCCGGCCGCCTGGGGCAGCACCACCCGTCCCGGTCCGTCGGCGAACGCCTCGACCAGCCCCTCGGCCACCGATCGCTCGGGGACGAGGTCGGCCACGATGCCGGCCGCAGCCAAGGTGGCGGCGGTGCCGGGGCCGATGGCCGCCACCCGCACGTCGCCCAAGGCCCGGGCGTCGTGGAGGTGGGCCAGGAACCGTTCGACGGCGTTGGGGGACGTGAGGCAGACCCAGTCGTAGTCCCGAGCCCGGGCCGCGGCCGCGGCCAGCGCGGCGCGCGCCCTCGTCGTCGGGGTCGGCGATCTCGATGGTGGGCACCTCGACCGCCTCCGCCCCAAGGGCGCGCAGCCGAGCCACCAGTCCCGACGCCTGGTGGCGGGCCCGGGTGACAACCACCCGGCGGCCGAACAACGGCCTCGACTCGAACCAGGGCAGGTCGAGGGCCGCCACCCGGCCGATGACCATCGTTACCGGCGGCTCCAGGGGGCAGGCGTGCAGGTCGCCCAGGGTGGTGCGGACGGTGCGCTGGTCGGGACGGGTGCCCCACCGGATGGCCGCGACCGGCGTATCGGCGGGGGCGCCGCCGGCTATCAGCCGGCTGGCGATCTCGGCCCGATGGGCCACGCCCATGAGCACGACGAGCGTGTCGCCCACCTTGGCCAGCGAGTCCCAGTCGATGTCGTCGTCGACCGCGTGGCGGCTGTGGCCGGTGACGACGGTGAACGAGGTCGAAAGTCCCCGGTGGGTGACGGGGATACCGGCGTAGGCGGGCACCCCGACCGCCGCCGAGATGCCGGGCACCACCTCGAAGGGCACGCCCGCGGCGAGGAGGGCGGCCGCCTCCTCCCCGCCCCGGCCGAACACGAAGGGATCGCCGCCCTTGAGGCGCACGACCGACTGGCCGGCGCGTCCCCGCTCGATGAGGAGGGCGTTGATCTCGTCCTGGCGGACGGGGCCGCCGGGCGACTTACCCACGTCGATGCGCTCGGCCGTCGGCGGGGCCAGGTCGAGCAGCGACGCCTCCGCCAACCGGTCGTGGACGACGACGTCGGCGGTCGCCAGCAGCTGGGCGCCCCGCACCGTGATCAGCCCGGGGTCGCCCGGCCCCGCCCCGACCAGGTAGACGGTCACGGCCCCGCCCCGCCGTCGCCGTCGTCACACACGAACAGTCCGCGCACTTGCCCCCTCACGCGTGTAATTCCGCGGAGTAATCGATGACGGGGGGTCACGGCGACGCGGAGCCGGCGACGTCGAGCAACGCGGAGCCGCCGGCCTCGTCGAGGAGGTGGCGGGCGACGCGGCGGCCGAGCGCCTCGGCGTCGTCGTCCGAGTCCCGGTGACGGATGACGACCCGACCGTCGCCGGTGGCGAGCAGGCCCTCGAGGGTGATGGTGTCGTCCGAGGCGACCGTTGCGTAGGCACCTACGGGCAGGTCGCACGTGCCGCCGACCTCCCGGAGGAAGGCCCGTTCCGCCTCCACCGCCCGGCGCGACGGCGGGTCGTCGATGGCGGCCAGCAGGGCACGGGTGTCGTCGTCGTCGGCCCGGCACTCCACCGCCAGGGCCCCTGCCCCACCTGGGGCACCACCAGCATGGGGTCGAGGACCTCCGACCGCTCGGCGCTGCGGCCCAGCCGCTGGAGGGCGGCCGCTGCCACGACGATGGCGTCGAAGCCGGAGGCCTTGGCCAGGCGAGTCTCCATGTTCCCCCGGAGGCCGGCGAAGGTGAGGTCGGGCCGCAGCCACGCCAGCTGGACCCGGCGGCGGACGGAGCCGGTGCCGATGCGGGCCCCCGCCGGCAGGGAGGCCAGGGTGCCGCCGACCAGCGCGTCGCGGGGATCGCCCCGGGGCGGGATGGCGGCGATCACCAGGCCCTCGGTCGCCTTCGACGGCAGGTCCTTGGCCGAGTGGACCGCGATGTCGGCCCGCCCGTCGAGCACCGCCGCCTGCACCTCCTTGACGAACACTCCCTGGCCGCCGATGGCCCAGATGGGGGCGTCGGTACGACGGTCGCCGACGGTGTCGACCACCACGGCCTCGACCGTGATCCCGCAGGCGGCCGCCAGCATGTCCGCCACCGCCGCCGTTTGGATCCGGGCCAGCGTGCTCCCCCTCGTCGCCGCCTTCAACGGGAGGGGGGCAGGCCCCCCTCCCGGCCTCCCCCCGAAGGATGCCGGCCTCCGGCCGGCGGGGGGCCATCCGGGAAGGCCGCCTTCGGCGGCGTGAGCGGCCAGCAGGGAGAAACAGCTGCCGCCGACACTTGCCGGCGGCGGCGAGCGCCGCCGAAGGCGGCCCATCCTGCTGCCGGCCATGAGCTTTCAGCGCGGAGGTCGCCCGGCTTCGCCGGGCGGCCGTAGCTCCGACAGCTCGCCGAGGAAGCTCCGCTTCCGAAGGCGATGTCCACTAGAGGTCGAAGAGCTCTTGGATGGCCTCGGCCAGGCGCTCGCCGCGGGCCGAGCCGGCCGATTCCTTGAGGCGCACGGTGGGCTCGTGGAGGACCTTGGCCAGCAGGCCGCGGGTGAGGGCGGTGACCGCCTCCTGCTGGCGGGCGTCGAGGCCCTCCAGCCGGCCCCGGAAGCGGGCCAGCTCGGCCCGCCGCAGGTCCTCGGCCCGGTCGCGCAGGGCCGTCACGAGGGGCGCCGCCTGGCGCTCGGCGACCGCGTCCTGGAAGCGGACCACCTCGTCATCGACGATGGCTCGGACCCGGACCACCTCGCTGCGGCGCTCGTCGAGACCCGCCTCCACGAACGCCTGCAGGTCTTCCAGGTCGAGGAGGGTGACGCCCGGGATCGAACCCACCGCCGGGTCGATGTCGCGGGGCATGCCCATGTCGACGATCAGCAGCGGCCGGTGGGGCCGGTCGGCCATGGCCGCGGTCAGCTGCGGGCGTCCGAGGACGACGGTGGGCGACCCGGTGGAGCTGAACAGGACGTCGGCCGCGGCCAGGGCCGCCGGCAGCTCGTCGATGTCGACCACGTCGGCCCCGACCTTCTCCGCCACCTTGACCGCCCGCTGGCGGGTGCGGCTGGCGACGACCACGTCGGGGCCGTCCCCGTTGGACGCGGCCAGGTCGTCGGCCATGCCCTCGCCCATCTCCCCCGCGCCCAGGAGCACCAGCTTGCGGCCCTCGAGGGTGCCCAGGCGGTGGGTGGCCAGCGCCACCGCCGCCTGCGACAGCGAGGTGACCCCCCGTCCGATGGCGGTCTCGGAGCGGACCCGCTTGCCGACCTCGAGCGCGTGGCGGAACAGTCCGGACAGGCGGGCGCCGGCCGTGCCCTCGTCGCGGGCCCGCTCCCAGGCGGTGCGGACCTGGCCCAGGATCTGGCTCTCGCCCAGCACCACCGAGTCGAGGCCGGCGGTGACCGCGAACAGGTGGGCGGCGGCGGACTCGTCGTGGTAGGTGAACAGGTGGTCGCTGAAGTCCTCCGGCGGCAGGAACGCCAGCCCGGTGAGGAAGTGGCGGATGTCCTGTACGCCGCCGTGGAAGCGTTCGGCGACCACGTAGATCTCGGTGCGGTGGCACGTCGAGAGGATGACGGCCTCGCTCACGAAGTCGCGGCTCACCAGGTCGCCCAGGGCCTTGGGCAGGTGTTCGGCCGGCACGGTCATCCGCTCGAGGATCTCGAGCGGGACCGTGCGATGACTCAGTCCGACGACAACGAGAGACATGTACGCAGAGTTTCGCGCGCGGAGGTGAGATCACCGGTTCGGATGAGCCCGAGCATGTCGGAGTCCAGGGCCTTCTGCCAACCCGGGCCCTCGGTGGACCGACCGGCGGTCTTGAGCCGATCGCGTTCGGACGCCAGCAGGTCGAGCAGGACCTCGAACTCGGGCCCGATCTCGTGCTCCAGCCGCTCCCGCAGCCAGCGGGCCAGGGCCGGGCTGCGCCCGCCGGTGGCGACGGTGACCATGAGGCGCCCCGGCGCACCACCGCGGGGAGCGTGAACGAGCAGTTGGCGGGGTCGTCAGCCCCGTTCACCCACACCCCGGCCTCCTCGCCGTCGTGGAACACAGCGGCGTTGGTGGCCGAGGAGTCGGTGGCGGCGATGGCCAGCCGGTAGCCGACGACCTCCCCCGACCGGTACGGACGTTCCTCGACGACGACGTCGGGCAGGGCCCGCAGCCGGTCGTCGACCTCGGCGGCGACCACGGTGACGAGCGCCCCGCAGGCCAGCAGGCCCTCCACCTTCCGCAGGGCGATGGTGCCGCCGCCGACCACCAGGCACCTCCGGCCTTCCAGCACCAGGTTGACCGGGTACTGGTTGGCGCCGGGCCCAGTGGGGGTCATCCGAACGTGACCACTGAGGGTGGCGGAGGCATCGCCCCACCCGCCCGGCGCTGCTGGTAGAAGGCGAGGATCTGCAGCTCGATCGACAGGTCGACCTTGCGCAGGGAGACGTCGGGCGGGACCGTGATCACCGCCGGCGCGAAGTTGAGGATCGAGTTCACGCCCACCGCCACCAGCCGGTCGGCCACGTCCTGGGCGGACTCGGCCGGTGTGGCGATGATGCCGATGGCGATGTCGTGCTCGGCGGCCACGTCGGAGAGGTCGTCGACGTGGCGGACGGCGACATCGCCGATCATCTCGCCCACCCGCCGCCGGTCGGCGTCGAGGAGGGCGACGATGCGGAAGCCTCGGGCGGAGAAACCGCCGTAGTTGGCCAGGGCGTGGCCCAGGTTGCCGATGCCGACGATCACGACCGGCCAGTCCTGGGTGAGGCCCAGGACCCGGTTGATGTGCAGGAACAGGTACTCGACGTCGTAACCGACGCCCCGGGTGCCGTAGGAGCCCAGGTAGGAGAGGTCCTTGCGGACCTTGGCCGCGTTGACCCCTGCCATCTCCGCCAGCCGCTCAGACGAGATCGTCGGCGTCTTGGCGTCGACCACTTCGAGCAGGCAGCGGAGGTAGACCGGCAGCCGGGCGACGGTGGCCTCGGGGATGCGGCGGCTGCTGCGGATCATGCGGGAGGGCAGGCCCGTCGGGTGGTCGCCTTCGTCGACGACCGGTTGGCCATTCGAGCCCGGCGGCGTCCCGGTCCCCATTGCTTCAGCCACCGTTGCATCCCCCTCGGACGTGGGCCACCGGTCCGGGCACTTCTTCGCCGGCCGGCAATCTCACTCGCCGCAGTCTACCGAACCTCGTGCTTCATTTCACAAGAGTGTGCGCCAGTCGCCACGCTGCGCGCGAACGAATACCGCCAAGAGTGGCCGTAACACGTCTCAAGGTTTGCCGCGTATAGGCCGACAGGACTACTCGAGCAGCAAAAGACAACAAAAAGACAACGGCCACCCAAACGTTTCACAACGGGGTGGCAGGAGGGAGGGCTCGATGAAGACGGCTCTCCGGGGGGGCAGGTTCGTCGCTTCCGCCGCCATCGTGATCGGCCTCATGGGCTCGATCGTCGTCCAGCCGGCCCAGGCGGCGCAGACCGGCGACGCCCAGCAGGTGCTGTCTCTCGTCAACTCGACTCGGGCGTCGGTGGGGCTCCCGGCCCTGGGTGTCGACTCTGGCCTGTCGTCGGTGGCGCAGGTTTGGGCCGGGGTGATGGCCCTCGCCGGCACGATCATGCACAACCCGACGCTGGGCGAGCTGGTCCCCGGATGGGCCCTGCTGGCGGAGAACGTCGGCATGGGCTCGTCCATCGCCGTCGTCCACCAGACGCTGGTGGCCAGTCCAGTGCACTTCGGCAACATCACGGACTCCCGCTACACATCGGCCGGGGCCGGTGTGGTCGCCGCCGGGGGCAATGTCTTCGTGGTGCAGATCTTCATGCAGGGCCGGGCGGCCGCCCCGCCGCCGCCTCCCCCGCCGCCGCCTGCGCCGGAGCCTGTGCCCGCGCCGGAGCCGGAGCCGGAGCCGGCCCGGCCTGCGTACCGGCGCCTGACCCCGAGCCCGAGCCTGACCCGGCTCCGCCGGTGACGTCGGCCCCCGCGCCGCAGTCGATGCTGGCGGCACCGGCCACTCCCGCGGCGGCGCTCGCCGTCATCAACATCCCGGTCGTCCCCGCGGTGCCGTCGCCGTGGCTGGCAGTCGTCTTCCAAGGGCTCCAACGCCTGGACGGTGCGCGGGGGTGAGCCAGGTAGGCTCCACCGTCGTGACTCGGCCCATTCGGGTGATGGTCGTCGACGACACCGACCACGTCCGCCGCATGCTCACGTCGATGCTCAGCCTCGACGGCTTCGAGGTGGTGGGCAACGCCGCGGACGGTCCCCGGGCCATCGAGAACGTCGAGCAGGCCGATCCCGACGTGGTGGTGATCGACTACAAGATGCCGGGCATGGACGGATTGGCCACCGCCCGCGGCATCCGGGCGTCCCGCCCCGACCAGGTGATGATCCTCTACACCGCCTACATCGACGCCAAGCTGGAGAAGGAAGCGGCCGAGGCCGGCATTTCCTTGTGCGTCGGCAAGGTCGAGGGGCTGGCGTCGCTCGAACGCGAGATCAGCCGGCTCTGCGCATCTCTGTTCTAGGGGGAGGGCGAGCCCTCCCCCTATGACCCCCTCCCGGGGGTGCCGGCCCTTCGGGCCGGCGGGAGGCCATCGGGGGGTGGCCGCCTGCGGCGGCGGGCGCCGCCGGCGGAGAACGTCAAAATCAAAGGCGCTGCCCTCGCGCGGTTAGATGCCGATGACTACGAATTGGATGAAGGCGGCGGCCAGGATCGCGATGAGGACGACTGCCAGCACGATCGTGGTCCCTAGGCGCATGAGGGCACGGTAGACGACCACCAGTCGGGAGGGCTCAGTGAGGCGGCTCAGTCGGGGGCGGGTTCGAAGGTGACCCCGCTGCCGGTGTGGAGGCGGAGCTCGTCGGCCGCCGAGCGCTGGTCGAGTACCAGCGCCAGCAGGCCGTACGAGTCGACCAGCACGCCGACCTGGCCCGGCTTGAGCTCCGCAGAAGCTCGTCACCCTCGCCGCCACCCGGGCCTGCTCGCCCGACCGCACCAGCAGGGGGCCGTCGAAGGAGGCGATCTCGTCGGGGTCGATGTTGAGCTGGGCGTTGCCGAAGCGGTCGATCCAGAGGACCTCACCCACCGTACGACCGTCCTCCTCCCGGCTGAGGGGGATGATCCCGGGTAGCAGCGTCACGGGGTCGACCGGCTCTCCCAGCAGGTCGAGCTCGACGCCCGCGCACAGGTGGGCGGCGGCCGGAGCCATCACGTCCCGCCCGGCGAAGGTCGGGCCGGGGGCGGGGAGGTGGTAGTCGGAATTGGTCAGGGAGACGGCCCTGCGGGCGCCGCCGACCATGGCCACCGCCGGCGCCAGCAGCCCGTTGTCGGGACCGACGAGGAAGGCGGTGGTGCCGTCGTCGCCGCCGACCTCCACCGCCACCGCCCGCCGGGCGGACCCCACGCCCGGGTCGACCACGGCCAGGACGACGCCCGGGGCCAGGTACTGCATGCTCCGGGCCAGGGCCAGCGATCCCGCCCGGATGTCGTAGGCCGGGATCTGGTGGGTGAGGTCGACGACCGTCACCGCGGGGGCGATGTTCTTGACCACTCCCTTGACGACCCCGACGAACTCGTCGTCGAGGCCGTAGTCGGACAGGAACCACACGGTGTCGAGGGGCGGAGCCACTCCCCCGAGCCTACGGGCGCACGACTCGATGTATTTCCGGCCCCCTTCCTGGACTCACCACTGACGACACCAACGGGGGGGCGAGCATGGAACGGCGGGGAAGGACTGTGCTGGCCACTGCAGCTCTGGTGGTCGCCACCGCCTGCAGCGGGCCGAGCGAAGGGGTGACGATCGGCGCCGGCGCGGCGACCTCGACGATCGCCCGGACCACGACCTCGAGGGTCGGAACGGCCGATCCCGGCACGGGCCCGACGACGACGGCATCATCGTCGCCTTCGGAGGACCGCGGAAGACGGGAAACCCTCCCGACCCTGCCCTCGAACACGACCATCGCCCAGGCGCCGGGGACGATCGGCACCGCCAGGACCACGTCGCCGCCCCCCACGGTGATCTACCGCGACGAACCCGTCCCGACGGCCACTACCCCGCCGGTGCCGACCTCGTCCGCTCCCACCGCCACCACCAGCTACGAGGGCCCTCCGGACTCGACCACCAAGGCCGCCGTCGTCACCACGACCTCCGCGCCGCCGCCGGTCCCGACCACGAAGCCTCGGCTCAAGGTCAAGATGCCCACCGGCGGCCCCAAGGGCCCGGTCGACCCGCCGCACACGTTCGCCTACGAGCTGCTGACCACGGGTCACTGCCAGGAGCTGTTCGACAAGACAACCGGTTCCTGGGTGGACCTGAACACCCTGGTCGACGCCCAGGTCACCTACCTCTACCGGGCCGCGGCCGAGGCGTGCCTGTTGCGATGGGCGGACGCCGAAGCCAGCTACGCCAGCCTGCAGGGCGCGCCGCCGGTTCCCTACGGCACGACCTGCGACGGCGGGCCGCAGGGCTTGAGCGAATGCGAGCTCTGCTACCGGTTGGTCCGCGACTGGCTGGTCGACCAGCTGGCTGCCTACCGGGCCAACCGCGAGTATGCCCCCGAGTTCGTCCTCGACAGCGGAGCCCCGTCGCCATGCCCACTCTGACCTCGACGGTGCTCGAGGCGGCCGGCGGGACCGCCGTCGAAAGCCTGGCCGCCGACCCCGTCCGTCCCCTCCGGGCCGCCCTCAAGGGCGTGGCCACCGTGGTCGCCCCGACGACGATCGCCACGTCCCTGGTCTTCTACTTCGGCTGGGCTCGGACCGCGACCCAGGCCGAGGTGCTCGGCCTGCACGACAGCCTGCTCGGCTACTCCACCCAGGACTATGTCCTGCGCAGCATCGACCCCATGTTCTGGCCGCTTTTCGTCGGGGTGCTGACGGTGCTGGCCGCCCTGGCCGCCCACGCCCGGATCGTGTCCTGGACCGGGGACGGGTCTGTCCTGCGGTTCGTTCGCCTGGTGGTCGCGGCTGGCGCCCTCGGCGGCGTGTGTCTCGGCCTGGGCTCGATCGGGGCGCGCGTGCAGGAGCCCTCACGGCTGGTGTCGCTGGCGTCACCCCTGTGCGTGACCGCCGGCATCGTCCTGGTCGGCTACGCGCTCCACCTGCGGGCTCGCTTCCTCGTCGCCGCCCCGGCCTCAGCCGCGCCCGAGTTGCGTGAGCTTCGGCTGATCGCGTCCAGCCTCATGTTCCTGCTGCTGATGTTGAGCCTGTTCTGGAGCGTCGCCCGCTTCGCCCAGATCAAGGGCATCGACCTCGCCGTGCAGCTGGAGGAAACACTCGCCTTCCGTCCTGACGTCAGCGTCTACAGCGCTCGCCGCCTGCACCTGCCGGCGCCGGTGACGGAGACCGACCTGGGCGACGACGGGTCGGCCTACCGGTACCGGTACACCGGCTTGAAGCTCCTGTTCCGGTCCGAGGGCAGGGTGTTCCTGCGACCCACCGACGACGGTGGCGCGGGCGTCAACGTCGTCATCGTCGATGCGGACGACCTGCGCTTCGAGTTCGCCCGGGCGAACCCCTGACCGAGGATCAGCCGGCCTCGGTGTACGAGCGGGCCAGGTAGGTGTCGACGTCGTCCTCCCGCACCCGGTACGACTTGCCGACCCGCACCGCGGCCAGGTTCCCGGCCTTGATGAGCCGGTAGACGGTCATGGTCGAGACCCGGAGGATGCCCGCGACCTCGGCCACCGTCAGGAAACGACCCCGGGCGCTTGCCCGATCTGTTGGTTGTACCAGTGGGATCACCCCTCTTCGCCTGGGGGCAATGTATTCGCGTGGGGCTGGTGAGGAAAGTGGGAACGCGGCCGACCTGGCGGGCGACCCCGCCGTCAGCCCTGGCCCAACTGGCGCGACCGCTCGGTGGCGGCCGTCACCGCCTCCAGGAAGGCGCTGCGGACGCCGTGGTTCTCGAGGACCCGCAGCCCGGCCGCCGTCGTCCCCCCGGGCGAGGTGACCGCCGCCCGCAGCTCCTCGGGGGTGTCGCCTGACTCCGCCAGCAGGCGGGCCGACCCGACGAGGGTCTGGATGGCGAGGACGCTGGCCGTCGACCGGGGCAGGCCGTTGAGCACGCCCGCCTCGATGAGGGCCTCCGCCACCAGGAACACGTAGGCCGGGCCCGAGCCGGACAGGCCGGTGACGGCGTCGAGCGCCGACTCGGGCACCCGTTGCACGGCCCCGACCGCACCCAGGATGCCCTCGGCCCAGTCGAGGTCGGCCCCGCCTGCGGTCGGCCCGGCGGCGATGGCGGCCGCCCCCGCCCCCACTAGGGCCGGCGTGTTGGGCATGGCCCGCACCACCGCCACGTCGGAGTCGAGCCACCCCTGGATTCGAGCAGTCGGGACCCCCGCCATGATCGACAGGACCCGTCCCGCCCCGACGGCGGCCACGGCCCGGCACGCGGCCTCGGCGTCGCCCGGCTTGACCGCCAGCACTGCCCCGTCGGCGCCCACCGCCGTCTCCGACACCCCCAGACCCGGGAAGCGGGACTCCAGCTCGGCCCGCCGCGCCGCCACCGGCTCGACCACCGCCATCTCGTCCGGCCCCGCCCATCCCGCGTGCAGGAGGCCGACGACGAGCGCCTCGCCCATCCGTCCCCCACCCACGATCACCAGCCTGGTTGCCATGCCTGGTGAGGCTAGCGAAGCAGGGTCGGACGTCAGCCGACGACCGGCTGACCCTCGCCCTCGGCCGGGAGGGAGGTGAGCTCCAGCAGCTCCCCGACCACCTCCGGCGGCTGGGGCCGGGAGAAGAAGTAGCCCTGGCCGTAGGGGCAGCGCAGGCGGCGCAGCTCGGCCAGCTGGCGGCGGTCGGTGACCCCCTCGGCGACCGCGTCGAGCCCCAGCGTGCGGGCCAGCTTCACCACCGCCCGGGCCAGGGCCGACTCGTGGGGGCCCTTGGCCACCCCGTCGATGAACGACTTGTCGATCTTGAGGATGTCGACCGGCAGGCGGCGGAGGTAGCCGAGCGACGAGTAGCCGGTGCCGAAGTCGTCGATGGCGACCCGCACGCCGAGCCGGCGCAGCTCCTCGAGGGGGCCTGCAGAGGCGTCGGCGTCCTCCATGAGGACGCTCTCGGTGATCTCCAGGACCAGGTGGCCGGGCTCGAGGCCTGTCTCGGCCAGAGTGGCCGCCACCTCCGCCGCCCACCCCGGGTACTGCAACTGCTTGGCCGACACGTTGACGCTCATCCGCAGCGGCCGGTGGACGCCCCGCCGCCGCTGCCAGGCGGCGGCCTGCAGGCACGCCTCCCCGAGCACGCACCGGCCCAGGGGGACGATGAGGCCGGTGTCCTCCGCGGGGGGGATGAACTCGGCCGGCGACAGCAGCCCCCGCACCGGGTGCTGCCAGCGGACGAGGGCCTCGAAGCCGGCGATGTGGCCGGTATCGATGTGGACGATGGGCTGGTAGAAGAGGCGGAGCTGGCCCTGGCGGATGGCCCGGCGGAGGTCGTTCTCCACCGACAGCCGGTCGACCGCCTCGTGGCGCATGGCCTCGTCGAAGATCTCGAAGCGACCCCGTCCCCGCTGCTTGGCCCGGTACATGGCCACGTCGGCGTCCCGCAGGAGGAGGTCGGCATCGGACTCGTCCCCCGCCGCCACCGCCACCCCCACGCTCACCGAGACGGCCACGTCGGTGGCGGAGTCGCCGGCCGCCTCGGCGCCGGGGACGGCCACGGGGAAGTGGGCCTCGAAGGCGTCGAGCACCCGGCCGGCGAGGGCGGCCGCCTCCTCCCGTCCCGACACGTCCTCGCAGAGCATGGCGTACTCGTCGCCGCCCATGCGGGCCAGGGTGTCGCCCGGCCGCAGCAGCCGGCCCAGGCGCTCGGCCACCGCCACCAGGAGCCGGTCGCCGCCCTCGTGGCCGAGGCTGTCGTTCACCACCTTGAACCGGTCGATGTCGAGGATGAGGAGGGCGACGGTGGAGCGGTGGCGGAGGGTGCGGGCGAGGGCGTTGTCGAGCCGGTCCCGGAGCAGGACGCGGTTGGGCAGGCCGGTCAGCCGGTCGTGGAGGGCCTGGCGGGCGAGCTGGACCTCGAACCGGCGCCGCTCGCTGATGTCGCGGACGAACCCGTCAACCACCAGCCGCTGGTCGTCGAAGGAGGCCCAGACGGTGACCTCCACCGGGAACTCGCTGCCCGACCGGTGGACGGCGGCGAACTCCCGCTTGGAGCTGTGGGGACCGTCGGGATCGGCCAGCGCCCGGCGGAACCCCTCCTCGTGGGCGGCCCGGTAGCGGACGGGGATGGCAATCTCGCTCAGCCGGCGGCCGAGGACCTCGCCCCGGAGCCAGCCGAACATGGACTCCGCCTGGGCGTTCCACTCGAGGATGGCGCCGGACGGGTCGAGGCGGACGAAGGCGTCGTTGGCCGTCTCCACCAGCCGCCGCCACCCGTCCTCGGCGGCCGCCGCCCGGCGCCGGTCGACGACGCGGCCCAACTGGTCGGCGGCGGCGGACGCGGTGTCGAGGAGGGAGCCGACGCCCTCCCGGGTGTCGCCCAGGAGGTGGAGGACGGCGACCACGTTGCCGTCGCACACCACGGGCACGCCGACGGCGGTGCTCAGCCCGGCCTGGGCCGCGGCCTCGCCCACGTCGTCGCCCGCTTCCGGGTGGCCGCTGGCCAGGACCCGACCGGGAAGGCCGCCCCGGGCCCGGCGCCGACGGCCATGGCCTGGGCCACCTGGCGCAGCACCCGGAAGCGCTCGGGATCGTCGAGGTGCCAGGTGGCGGTGGGGGCGAGCGACGAGGGGCCGCTGGCCACGTACAGGTGCCCGACCGGCCACCCGGCCAGGTGACACAGGTCGGCGAGCACGACCGCGGCCGCGTCCTCCAGGGTGATGGCGGTCGAGGCCGCCTCCGCCGCCCGGAGGACGACTCGGAGGGACTCGACGTGGTCGGGTGAGGTCGCGGGGGACGTCGTCCCCGACCCCGCCGGCGTGGCTGCCATCGTCCTCCCAGGATGCCCGATCCCAGCGCCCTCGCTGGCGAGGACGTCAGTCGCGGGGTGTCAGGTCGAGATCGGGCGGGGGCATGTCGGGGAGCTTCCACTGGATGAAGCCCTTGTCGAACACGTCGTGGTAGTGGTTCGCCTTCACCACCATGCGGGAGAAGTGGCCTTCGAACGCGTCCCAGTCCCGGTCCTCCACCGCCTGCCGCACCGGCTGGAAGTCCTCGCCCAGGAACTTGGCCATGCTCACCTGGTACTTCGGGCGCACGAAGGCGCCCAGGTCCATGAGCTTGGCCGCCTCGCTCAGCTGCCAGCGGGCCAGGCGCCAGTTGCCGGCCTGGGCCGCGTACCAGGCCTTCCAGGTGCGGGCCCCGACCTCGGGCATGAGCCGGCCCATCCCCGGCTGGCTCTTGCCCAGCTCGTCGAGGGTGAGCTTGCGGGCGCCGTTGTCGACGAGGATCTCGTCAGGAGCATCGGGGCTGTCGGACATGCCGCTTTTCTACCCGGCCTCGGCGACGGCTCGCAGGCGGGCGAGGGTCTGGCGCATCCCGTCGACCAGGTCGGCCTCCCGGTCCTTGACCCCGAAACCGAGGATCGTCTGCAGCCGACGGAAGCGGGAGATGGGCTTGACCAGCTCGAACGTCTCGATGACCTCGGTGCCGCCGGCGGCGGGAGCGAACTGGTAGCGCCAGAGGGTCTCCGGGCTCTCCGGTTTGGTGACGAAGGCGAACTCCTTGGCCCGGACGCAGGCCACGACCTCGCACGTCCGCGACCACCGTCCCCGGCCCCTCTTGTTGCGGCCCTGGAAGCGGGCCCCCACCGCCGGCCCGGTGGCCCCGTCGAGCCACTCGCACGAGACCGTCTCCGGGCTCCATTCCCCCATGCGGGTGACGTCGGAGACCATCGACCACACCCGTCCCGGCGCGGCCGAGATGCGGGTCCGGGCCTCTCCTGCGACAGCCATACCTGGACCGTACCTCCGAGGTCGGCTTGCGCAATTCCTGAGTATTTTGATACGAATTATCGACACTGCACCCCGACGTCCCCAGGAGGCCCGCCGATGAGCGTCACCGATAAACTGCTGGCGAACAGCGAGAACTACGCCGCCGCCTTCGACAAGGGCGACCTGCCGATGCCTCCCGGCCGCCAGGTGGCGGTCCTCGCCTGCATGGACGCCCGACTCAACGTGTACGGGATCCTGGGCCTGTCGGAGGGCGACGCCCATGTCATCCGCAACGCCGGCGGGGTGGTCACCGACGACGCCGTGCGGTCGCTCACCATCAGTCAGCGCCTGCTCGGCACCTCTGAGATCATCCTCATCCACCACACCGACTGCGGGATGGTCACCTTCACCGACGACGCGGTGAAGAAGCAGATCCAGGACGACGTCGGCATCCGTCCCCCGTTCGCCCTGGAGGCGTTCCCCGACGCCCACGACGACGTCCGCCAGTCGATCGCCCGCATCAAGGCCAGCCCCTTCATCCCCCACACCGACAGCGTCCGGGGCTTCGTCTACGACGTGCACACCGGAACGCTCGACGAGGTCTCCTGACGGGTCACTCCCCGCCGGCGGCGTCGGCCGCCGGCGGCGCGTCGGGGTCGTCGAAGGCGATCTGCGGCTCCAGGTAGGCCAGCCGCCGGTCGAGCTCCTGGACCAGGCTGCGGACGACCTCGAAGATGGCCCGCGAGTCCTCCGGCGTCATGTCCGGATTGCGGACGACCAGGTCGAGCTCGTTCATGCCGCCCAGGCTGGGATCGTCGATGCTGAGGGTGATACGACCGGCCATGACCTTGAGGTGCACGCGGCGGCCGGTGGTCGTCCCGACGACGTGCTCCTCGAGGACGGGGACGCCGCCGGAATAGCCCGACAGGAGCTGGATCACCTGCTGCCGGACCCGGCTCAGGTCGGCGCCCAGCTTGACCAGGACCTGGGCCGCGACCCCCTGGCCCTCCCGGATCAAGCCGAGGAGGATGTGCTCGGTGCCGATGTAGTTGTGGCCCAGCTGGAGCGCCTCCCGCAGCGACATCTCCAGCACCTTCTTGGCCCGGGGCGTAAAGGGGATGTGCCCGCTGGGCGCGCCGCCGCCCTGGCCGATGATGTCCTCGACCTCCCGCCGCACGGCGTCGAGGGAGATGTCCATCTGCTCGAGGGCCTTGGCCGCCACCCCCTCCCCCTCGTGGATCAGGCCCAGCAGGACGTGCTCGGTGCCGATGTAGTTGTGGTTGAGGAGGCGGGCCTCCTCCTGGGCCAGCACCACGACCCGCCGGGCCCGGTCGGTGAACCGCTCGAACATCCTCCGTCCACTGTCCCCCGCCCCACCCGAGCGGGGCAAGGGATTTATCCGAACAGCTTGACCAGGTCAGAGCCGTCGACCCAATCGCCCACCACGTCCTCGAAGGCGCCCTCCTGGAAGCGGAGGATGCGGACATGGGGGTTGCACACCGCCTTCATGAGGGGGACCTGCCGGCCGTCGCAGGAGTAGGCGTGGGTCATGAAGCCGGGGTGGTCGCGGGCCGCGGCCAGGGTGGCGGACACCGCCGCCGGCGTGACCTCCGGCGCCTCGGTGAGGATGCGGTGGACGTTCATCACCGCGCTGAACCCGGCCTGGGACAGCACGCCGTCGGCGTTCGTCCGTGACTGCCATTCCTGCACCTCGGGCGACTGGTCGCCGAAGGGCAGGTAGGCCGACCCGAAGTAGGCACCCTCGGCCGCGTCACCGGCGGCGTCGACGACCGACCGCTCGGCACAGGCGCTGGGGTAGAACATGGCCGCCTTCACCGCCAGCGACTGGGCCGCCTGCATGATGCGGGCGCAGGCCTGGGCCGGGAAGACGACGAAGACCACCTCGGGGGTGCCAGTGGTGGCCGCCTTGAGGGCGGGGGTGAAGTCGGCCTCGTCGGCCTTGGCCGCCACCAGCTTCACATCGGTCGCACCCTTGGCCTTGAGGACGATCTCGGCCGCCATGATCACCGTGGTGAGCACGCCCGGGAGGTCGACGTAGAGGGCGCCGATGCGCTTGGCCTGGAGGACGTCGAGGGCGTAGTCGGCCTGGCCCAGGAGGTCGGCCACGGTGCCGCCGGCCAGGATGTAGGCCCCGCCCGAGGTCAGCTCCTCGCCCAGTTGGGGGAGCGAGCCGACGTAAGGGATGCCCGCATCCTCCAGGACCGGGAGGGATGCCGCCGATCCGAGGTCGACCCCGCCGATCACCGCCACCGGGCGCGCGCCACGATCCTGGTGGCGCACGACTGCGACGACTCGGCGGTGCCCCGGGTGGCGCACGATTCCAGGCGGATGGGGCGTCCGCCGACGCCACCGAGGTCGGCGTTGACGTGGCGCACCGCCGCCTCCGCCCCCTTGCGCAGGTCGGGGAACGAGCCCACCGGCGCGTCCTCCTGGTTGAGCAGGCCGACCACGATCGGCTCGCCGGTGAGGCCGCCGTCGAGGTCGCCGGCGTCGTCCGACCCGCCACCACCACCGCTGCAGGCCGAGAGGAGGACGGCCAACGCCATCGCCACCGCGGCCGGCCTCCGCTTGCGGGCGCGAGGCCGAGGGATCACCACTCCATTGTCCCCCACCGGGACCTGCGCCGGCCGCCGGGCGAGCACATGGCGCTCGTGGTGCGGCCAGGGGACCACGAGCGGCGATCGCTCGGGTCGGCGCCGGCTGCCGCCCGCGGCGGCGTCGAACACTTGGCGCGCTTGCCCCCTGGGCGGTGAAATTGCGCGGATCAATCGCCGTGGGAGGGCGGGCCAGCCCCTAGCCTGCGTCGGTCGACGGCTACCTGGTCTTCCTGCTCCTGGGGCTGGGCACGGGGGCGGTGTACGCGGCCCTCGGGCTCGGGCTGGTGCTCGTCCATCGGGCGTCGGGGGTGGTCAACTTCGCCCACGGGGCGATGGCGATGCTCATCACCTACGCCTTCGTCGAGCTTCGCCCGGAAGCTCGGGCTGTGGCCGGCGCTGGCGGTGAGCGTGGTGGCGGCCGCCGCCCTCGGCCTGGCGGTCGACGGGCTGGTGTTCCGGCCCCTGCGGCGGGCGCCGGCTCTGGCCCGGGTGGTGGCCTCGGTGGGCCTGCTGGCCACCCTCCAGGCGCTGGCCGTCCTATGGTTCGGTGCCGACAGCCGACCGGTGCCGTCGCTGCTCCCCAACCGGCCCATCTCGGTGCTGGGCGTCGACGTCCCCCGGGACCGCCTCCTGCTGGCGGCCCTGGTGGTCGCGGCCGCCGTCGGCCTGTGGGCGCTCTACCGCTTCACCCGCTTCGGACTGGCCAGCCGGGCCACGGCCGAGGACCAGACGTCGGTGGCGATGCTCGGCTGGTCGCCCGACGTGGTGTCGGCCGCCAACTGGATGCTGGCCAGCGTGCTGGCCGGGCTCGGGGGCATCCTGGTCGGGCCCCTGACCGCCCTCGACCCGGCCACCACCACCCTGCTGGTGGTACCCGCCCTGGCCGCCGCCCTGGCCGGCCGGCTGTCGTCGTTCGGGGCGACGGTGGCCACCGCCCTGGGCCTGGGCATGGCCCAGTCGGCCATGCTCAAGCTGCAGGACGACGTGTCGTGGATCCCCCGGGCGGGCGTGCGGGAGGCGCTGCCCCTGGTGGTGATCCTGGCCGCGTTGGCCCTGGGCGCGGGGCGCAGCCTGGGCCGGGGGGCGCCAGTGGAGCGGCCCCTGCCGCTGGCGGCCCGGGCCCGCCGGCCGGCCCGGTGGGCCGTGATCGGCGTGGCGGTGGGCGTGGTGGCGGTCCTCACCCTGGGCGGCCAGTACCGGTTGGGCCTGGTCAACAGCCTGGTGGGAGCCGTCATCTGCCTGTCGCTGGTGGTGCTGACCGGGTACGTGGGCCAGATCTCGCTCGCCCAGATGGCCTTCGCCGGCGTGGCCGGCTTCTCCCTGGCCAAGCTCGTCTCGGCGTGGGGCGTGCCGTTCCCGGTGGCGCCGCTGGCCGCGGCTCTCCTGGCCGCGGCGGTGGGGGTGGCGGTGGGACTGCCCGCCCTCCGCCTGCGGGGGCTGAGCCTGGCCGTGGTCACCCTGGCCGCGGCGGTGGCGGTGGAGGAGGCGGTGTTCAAGAGCCCGGCGCTCACCGGCGGCTTCGAGGGCACCCGGGTGCCGACGCTGCCGGGGGTGGGCCGGGCCGGGAGCAGGGGCTTCGGGCTGGTGGCCGTCGGCGTGGTGGCGGTGGTCGGCCTCGGCGTGGTGGCCCTGCGCCGGGGCCGGCTGGGCCGGCGGTTCCTGGCCGTGCGGGCCAACGAGCGGGCGGCCGCCGCCTGCGGGGTCGGCCTCACCGCCACCAAGCTGACCGCCTTCGCCCTGGCCGCGTTCGTGGCCGGCCTGGGCGGCGCCCTCCTCGGCTACGGCCAGGGACGGCTGTCGTTCGGCTCCTTCGGGGTGTTCGTGTCCCTCTCGTACCTGGCCGCCGCCTACCTGGGCGGGATCGCGTCGGTCCCGGGGCCCTGGTCGGCGGCCTGCTGGTCCCCAGCGGGCTGGTGTTCACCGTGATCGACGGCAAGTACCAGCTCCTGGTCAGCGGGATCGCCCTGGTGGTGGTGGCCATCCTCCGTCCCCAGGGCATCATGGGCCGGCTCGATCCAGGGCGGTCGCCCGGTGACCGCGGGGCTCGAGGTCCGGGGGCTCACCGTGCGCTTCGGGTCGGTGGCGGCGGTCACCGACGTCGACCTCGACCTGCAGCCGGGCACGGTGACCGGCCTCATCGGTCCCAACGGTGCCGGCAAAACGACGGTGATCGACGCCCTCACCGGGTTCGTGCCCGTGGCCTCGGGTCGGATCTCCTTGGGCGGGCGGACGGTGGAGCGCCTCCCCGCCCACGCCCGGGCCCGCCTGGGCCTCGGCCGCACGTTCCAGTCCCTGGAGCTGTTCGAGGACCTCACCGTGGGCGAGAACCTGCTGGTGGCGGCGGAAGCGTGGGGGGGCAAGGTCGACTGGCTCGACCAGATGGGAGGGTTGGGCCGACGGTCGACCTGCTCCCGTCACAGCTGTCCAACGCCCAGCGGCGGCTGGTCGCGCTGACCCGGGCCGTCGCCGGCCAACCGACGGTGCTGCTGCTGGACGAGCCCGCTGCCGGCCTCGACCCGGCCGGACGCCATGCTCTCGGCCGACGGCTGCGGTGGCTGGCCGACGACGGCGCCGCCGTGCTCCTCGTCGACCACGATCTCGACCTCGTCCTCGACGTGTGCGACGAGGTCACGGTCCTCGACCGGGGCCGGGTGGTCGCCGCCGGCCCGCCCGCCGCGCTACGGGCCGATCCCCGGGTGCGGGCCGTCTACCTGGGCCGGGAGCCGGCGGCGGCGGCGGGGGACGCCGCCGGCGCCACCGACGATCGGCCGCCTGCGACCGAGGCCGGGGCGCCGGCGCTGGCGGTGGCGGGGCTGTCCGCCGGTTACGGCCCCACCGAGGTGGTCCACCAGGTCGACATCACCGTCGGGAGGGGGGAGATGGTGGCCCTCCTCGGCCTCAACGGGGCGGGCAAGACCACGACCGTGCTCGCCATCGCCGGCGCCCTCCCCCGCTCGGGGGGAGAGGTCCGCATCGGCCCGCACCGCCATTCGCCCGGCCCGGCCCCATGCCACCGCCCGCCAGGGACTGGCGTGCGTCCCCCAGGAGCGGTCGCTGTTCACCCAGCTGTCGGTGGCCGAGAACCTGCGTCTGGCCGTCGCCGGCGGACACCGGACGGTGGCGGCGGAGACAGCCCGCGCCATCGAGCGCTTCCCCGCCCTGGGTCGAGCTCGTCGGACGGCGGGCGGGGCTGCTGTCGGGCGGTGAGCAGCGGATGGTCGCCCTGGCCCGGGCCCTCGCCCGCCACCCGCAGGTCCTCCTGGTCGACGAGCTCAGCCTCGGCCTCGCGCCCCAGGTGGTCGACGATCTCGGCCGCGTCCTGCGGTCGGTGGTCGACGACGAGGGCACCGCCGTGCTGCTGGTGGAGCAGCACCTCGCCATCGCCCTCGCCCTTGCCTCCCGGGCCTACGTCATGGAGCGGGGCCGCATCGTCGCCGAGGGCCCGTCCTCCGAGATCGCCGCCGGCCCCGGCCTTTTCGGCGCGTAAACCGCCTCATTGGCTGGTCAGAAAGCTCTGGGCGTACCTCGGCGAATACCGACGGTCGGAAAGACGCTCTCAAACAGGTACGACATCTCGTCACATTGTCTCGATCAGCGGCTTGCGCCCTGGTCGAGCACATCAATGCGGTGGACGATGGCGGCAACGTCGCGGCCACCTCGTCCATCGTCACCGCCCGGGTGTCGTCCTACTCGACCTCCGCCGCCACTTGGACGGGAGTCAAGGCCGACCGCTACGCGTCCGACATGGCCGCTGATGTCCTCGGCCTGCAGCAGGGCATGCTGACCTCCCTCGGCACCAGCCTGGCGTGCCCGATCTCCTTGTAGCTCCCCGGCTCACTCCAACGATCGAGTCATCGGGGCGTGAACGCCCGCCGGCGCTCCGCTCCGGCGGGGCGCCCTCGGCGCGTCGCTCGGGCGTCAGCGCCGCCGGAACTGGCGGACGCCGGTGTCGAGGAGGCGGTCGTGGCCGAAGCGGGCCACCGGCGGCGCCACGCGGGCGACGATCCGCAGCAGCCATCGCTCCGACGCCAAGGTCGACTGGAGGTGGAGCCGGCTGCCGCCACCGGCATCGGCATCGGCATCGGTCACGACGTCGAGCCGGGCGTGGCCGGCGATGTCGCCCGCCACCGTGGCCACCGCCGTCCGCCCCGCCACCACCTCGTCCAGGATCACATCGAAGCGCACCGGGTAGCCCAGCGGGGCCCGCACGACGCACCGCCAGCGGGCACCCTCGGTGAAGGCGACGCCGTCGAACCGGCGCAGCCACGGCCACCACGAGCGGTAGCGGTCGACCGCGGTCAGCGCCGACCACAGGGCCGCCGGTCCGACGGGGAAGTCGAACCACCGGTCGGAGCGGACCTCCACCGATCCAGCATCACACCCCTGGCGCACGCCGGTCCCGGGTGATCGAATGACGGTCCACCATGAGCGGCCACCGGCGACTCCTCGTCCTGCTCCTGACCTGCGCCCTGGTCCTGGTCGGCTGCGGTGGTGGCGACGACGAGGACGACGACAGGGACGACCGCCGGGACCTGGCCACCACCGACCAGACGACGGCCACCACCACTCCCGACCAGGAGGTGCCCGACAACAGCGAGGACGCCCTCGACCCGGAGACGGAGGCCAAGATCCAGGAGCTGGTGGCGGACGCCGACGCCGCCGTGAGCGTCGTCAACCAGTTCTGGGTCGACCACTGGAGCGACTACTTCACCGGCACCTACGTCCCGCCCGAGGTCTACGGCGGCTACTTCGGCGCCGACAGCCCCACCTGTGGGGGCGAGCCCACCGAGGGGTCCGGCAACGCCTTCTACTGCCCGGCCGAGGACTTCCTGGCCTGGGACTGGGAGTTCTTTGCCGCCCTCTTCGACGACGCCGCGGTGGGCGACTCGTCGTGTACCTCACCATCGCCCACGAGTGGGGCCACGTCATCCAGGAGCGGCTCGACCTCAGCCTGGTCAGTCTGAGCGAGGAGCTGCAGGCCGACTGCCTGGCGGGGGCGGAGATCGCGGGCTCGGTCGCCGACGGCTACCTCGAGCTCGAGCCGGGTGACCGGGGCGAGATCTTCCAGAGCTTCGCCGTTGTCGCCGACGAGTTCGAATCGGGGCAACGTGGCCGACCACGGCGCCGCCGACGAGCGCATCGAGGCCTACCAGGCGGGCGAGGCCGGCGGCGTGGAGTACTGCCTGCCGGACGAATAGGGATCATCCCCGTCGGGCGCGGGCAGGGCTAGGTTTCCGCCGTGGGCACCTCCACCTCGCCGTTCGGAGTCGGCCGGCGGGAGGCCCACGACGCCACCGAGTTCTACGCCCGCTTCCGTCCCCCGGAGATCTCGGCCGACGACGACGTCGTTGCCTTCGACCCCGAGCCCGCCCTGGTCTGCGGCGACTCCCGCCACATGGACGACCTCAAGGACGGCTGCGTCGCCCTCGTCGTCACCTCGCCCCCCTACTACGCGGGCAAGGAGTACGAGCGGGCGGTGGGCGTGGGGGGCGTGCCGGCGTCGTACCTCGACTACCTGGCCATGCTCCGGGACGTGTTCGACGAGTGCCGGCGGGTGCTCGAGCCGGGCGGTCGCATGGCGGTCAACGTGGCCAACCTCGGCCGGCGGCCGTACCGGAGCCTGGCGTCCGACGTGGTCCGCATCCTCCAGGACGACCTGGGCCTGCTCCTCCGGGGCGAGATCGTGTGGGTGAAGGCGGAGGGGGCGTCGGGCTCGTGCGCGTGGGGTTCGTACCGGAGCCCGGCCAACCCGGTGCTGCGGGACGTGAGCGAGCGGGTGGTGGTGGCCAGCAAGGGCCGCTTCGACCGGGCCCGGACCATGGCCCGGCGCCGGGTCGAGGGCCTGCCGGCGGAGGCGACGGTCACCGCCGACGAGTTCCTCGAGTCGACCCTCGACGTGTGGCACATCCCCCCCGAGAGCGCCCGCCGGGTGGGCCACCCCGCGCCGTTCCCCGTCGAGCTGCCCCAGCGGCTGATCGAGCTCTACACGTACCGGGGCGACCTTGTCCTCGACCCCTTCCTCGGGTCGGGGTCGACGGCGGTGGCCGCCGCCCGCACCGGCCGCCGGTGGGCCGGCTACGACACCGACCCGTCCTATGTGGAGGCGGCGACGGCCCGGGTGGCGGCCGAGACCCGAACCGGTGACGAACATCGGGGCCAGGGCACCGGTTTTCGTCACCGGTTGGGCATCCGCAAGGCGGCGGTCGAGGTCCTGGCGGAGGCGGGCTTCGCCCAGGTGGAGGCGGGACCGCGATCCGGGGCTCCGGACTCACCGTCGACCTCACTGCCCTCGACGGGGCGGGCATCCGGTGGTACTTCGACGTGTCCGGTGCCTTCACCACCCCTCGGGCCGGGCTGGCCCGGACGGGCGAAGCGTGGCAGGCCCTGGGTCGGGCGTCGGTGGTGGCCGCCGCCGGCCTGCGCCCCCTCGTCCTGCTCACCAGCCACCTTCCGGCGGCCACCGAGCCCTCGGCCCGGGCCCTCAAGGCGGTGGGCCCGAGCGGCTTCTTCGACGCCGTCGAGTTGCTCTCGGACGACGGCCGCGCCCGCCTACGGACCTACGCCGGCGGCGGTCACGACGGGCGTCCGGAGCCCGGGTTCTGGGCTCCTCGCCAGCTCGTCTGACGACCGTCCCCTTCGCCAGAGCGATCGCCACAGACGGCCCCTCCGAGGGTCCGTTCGCGCCATCCGCTCGTCGTCCGAGAGGCTGTCCCGGCGAGCGATCGCCAGGCAGGGGTCCCCGACGGGGCCACCCGCGCCATTCGCTCGTTCTCAGGCGTCCCAATCCCTAATGTTCGTCGCCGGAACTGCCGATACGTCGGACATGGCGATCAAGCAGGCACAACTCGACGATCTGGCTGAGGATCTCACCCGGGTGCTCAGCATCCCCTTCAAGGCTCACCGGGGTTCGATCACCTTCCGGGGCCCGCTGCGGGTCACCGACTGGTCGGTGCCGCTGGTGTTCGACGGCCACTGCCGGCTCGACCGGGGCGGCCTGATCCCCACCACCTTCGCCGGTCACGTCCTGTGGGCGGCCCTGCGCTCGTCCAAGAAGGACGAGGACAACCGGCCCTGGTGGACCTGCACCCTGAGCCCCGCCGCCGCCACCGCCATCGTCGAGTCGGTCGAGGTCGAGGAGCTCGAGGGTTGGGCCATCGGCATCGACATCCTCCTGGAGGACGTCGAGTCCGAGCCGGAGCTGGCCACCGTCAGCCCCATCCGCATCGCATCTAGCCACCGCGTAGCGGGCAGCGTCACCCGCGTCGTCAGCCGGTGGCTGGCCGTCCAGGCCAGGAGCCTCTCCGCCGGCCAGGTGTTCACGATCGCCTCCGTCGGAACGCCGCACTCGGCCGCCCGGCGGCAGCCGTTCATCTGCCACTCCAGCTGGCCCGGGGCGTGGCCGTCGGTGTCGATGGCCATCTTGCAGCCGGCGGCGACCACCATCTTCAGCAGCCGGCGGGGCGGGTCGAGTCGCTCGGGACGGCTGTTGATCTCCACCGCGGTGTCGGTCTCGGCGCAGGCGGCGAACACGGCGGCCGCGTCGAAGGTGGACTCGGGCCGGCCCTTGCCCGCCACCAGCCGGCCGGTGCAGTGGCCGAGGATGTCGGTGTGGGGGTTGCGGATGGCGGTGAGCATGCGGGCCGTCATGAGGTCGGACTCCATCCGCAGCTTGGAGTGGACGCTGGCCACCACCACGTCGAGGCGGGCCAGCAGCTCGTCCTCCTGGTCGAGGGAGCCGTCCTCGTTGATGTCGACCTCGATGCCGGTGAGCAGCCGGAACGGGGCCAGCCGCTCGTTGACCTCGGCCACCACGTCGAGCTGCTGGCGCAGCCGCTCGGGGGACAGGCCCCGGGCCACCGTCAGCCGGGGTGAGTGGTCGGTGAGGGCCATGTAGTCGTGGCCCAGGCCCTTGCCGGTGCGGGCCATCTCCTCGATGCTGCTCCCGCCGTCGGACCAGTCGGAGTGGAGGTGGAGGTCGCCCTTGAGGGCGGCCCGGATGGCGAGCGTGGCCGGGTCCTCGGACCGGCGCTCGTCCGTCCTCGGCCAGGGACGAGCACCAGCTCGTCCTCCAGCTTCTTCAGGTACGAGCGGGCACGCCTCCGGCCAGGGCCTCGAGCACCACCGCCTCGGTGGTCTGGCCGACGCCGGGCAGGTCGCGGAGCCGGCCCGCCGGCGGCCCGCTCCCGGATCGCCGTCGGCGCCCAGCTCGGCGAGGGTGGACGCCGCCGAGCGGAACGCCCGCACCCGGTAGGTGGGCGCGCCCGCCCGCTCGAGCAGGTAGGCGATGCGCTGGAGGGCGGCGACCGGGTCCAGGCTCCCGAGGCTACCCAGGACGATCGGCCATGGCAGGATGGCAGCCGTGCGCCACGTCGTCGTCCTCGCCGACACCCATATCCGCCGGGGCGGCCCCGGCGGCTGCCCGACGCCGCCTACGCCCACCTCGAGCGGGCCGACGTCGTCCTCCACGCGGGCGACATCCTCACCGGCGACGTGCTCGACGAGCTGGCCGGCTTCGCCCCGGTGCACGCCGTGCTCGGGAACAACGACCACGACCTGGTCGGCGTGCTGCCCGAGGTGATCGAGGTCGACCTCGACGGGGTGCAGGTGGGGATGGTGCACGACAGCGGCGACGCCGCCGGCCGGGCCCGGCGCATGCGGCGGATGTTCCCCGACGCAGACGTGGTCGTCTTCGGCCACAGCCACGTCCCGTGGCTGGAGCCGGGCGTCGACGGCCAGCTCCTCCTCAACCCGGGCTCGCCCACCGAGCGCCGGCGCCAGCCGGTGCACACCCTGGCCACGCTCGACATCGAGGACGGGCGGGTCGTCGCCTCCGCCATCCACGAGGTGTGAACCGGTGACGATTTCCGGGGTCCTGGCCCCGGAATCTGTCACCGGTTGGAGGGGGCGGACCTACGTCTGGGGGCAGACCTCGGCGTGGAGCTTCTCGGTCTCGGGCGTCGGCTGCAGGTCGACCTCCTGGAGCTTGGCCACCAGCCGGCGGTAGGTGATCTCGGCGTCGTCGGGGCGGGACAGCTTGGCCTGCAGGCGCATGATCCGGCGGTAGATCTGCTCGGCGTAGGGGTCGACCTCGAGCGCCCGCTGGAGGGCGGCCCAGGCGGCCCGGGCGTCGCCCGAGGCCCACCGGCGGTCGCCCAGCCACACCAGCACGTCGACCATGCGCTGGCGGAGGTCCTCCCGGGGCGTGTCGAGCCAGAACCAGTCGAGGCCGACCAGCAGGTCGCCGTCGTAGTCGGCCACCGCCCGGTCGAGGGCCGACTGGCGGACGGCGTCGTCGCGGCTCTGGGCCCCTTCCCTGAGGGCGTGCTGGAGGCTCCACAGGTCGACGTCGAACACGTCCTCGATGCGGTAGAGGTCGCCGTCGCGGTCGATGACCTTGAGCTCCTTCTGGCCGGTGGCCTGGCGGAGCTTGGTGCGGAGGTTGCCGAGGGCGGTCCAGAACCACTCCGAGCCCCGGCGGGGGTCGGCCTCCGGCCACAGGGCCTCGACCGCGTCGTCGAGCGTGGCCCCTTCCGGGTGGAGCAGGTAGAAGGCCAGCAGCTCCTTGGCCTTGGCCCGCAGCCCGCTCTTGATCTCGGTGCCGTCGACCTCGATGCGGTAGACGCCGAGCAGCTGCACCGCCACCGGGGCGGTGGCCGCCGACGTGGCCGGCTACGAACGACTCGACGTCGTCGGGCACGGCCGCATGTGCTCGCCGTCGGTGCGGGCCGAGGCCAGCACGGCCAGCAGCTCGGCCGCCACGCTCGGGCTCCAGCCGGAACAGGCGGGCGCCGGCGAGGCGCTCGGCCAGCGGCTCGGGCCGGGCCTCGGCCACCATCCCGCCGGGGGCCAGGCGGACGTCGGCCCGGCCTCGGCCGGTCGGCCTCGGCGTCGGCCCGCGGCGGCGGCCACCACGATCCCCGACACCCCGGCCCGGGCGCCGTCGGGGAACAGGGCCCGCACCCGCTCGAGATCGTCGGCGCCCGACGTCGGCGGCGGCCAGGACGATCAGCGGGAAATTGGCGTCGGGGTGCTTGGCCCGGTAGGCGCCGGCGTCGGGGACGTCGTCGTCGGCCAGGAGCTGCAGCCGGCGGCCGACCTCGGCCATCAGCTCGTCGATGGCCGGTCCGAGGGCGGCCGTCTGGGCCAGGCCGGGGAACGGCGGGACGGCGGGGAGGAGGTCGCCGATGACCACGGCCGCCATGGTCGAGGGGCCCTGGGTGGCGAGGAGGCCGGTGACCGCGGCCCGGACCACGTCGGCCCCGCTCGGGGCCGGCGAGCACCAGGCCGGCGGTGGACAGGTCGACGCCGACCTCGGCGCCGTCCCGCTCGCCGACGACGACGGTGGCCCATCCCGCCGGCACCGGGTGCGCGGGCGGCGTCGCCGGGGGCGTGGCCCGGCCCCGGGCGAAGCGCTCGAGGCGGCGGGTGACGTGGCCGGCGAAGGGGTCGCGGCGGTAGAGCCCGGCCGCGGGGGCCGCGGCCCGGCGCCGGCGACGGCGACGGAGGCGGGCCCGGCCGAGGGCCTCGGCCACGCCGACCGCCAGCGACGGTCCGACCGCCATGCCGGGCAGGACGCAAGCGATGCCGTCGGCCATGTCGGCGCGCGGCGCGGCCGCGGCGGCCTGCTCCGGCATAGCGGACGGTGCCCGGAGCAGGCCCGTTGCCGATGGTCGTCGGGCACGTCGGTCGGCGCTGGCGGGACGGCGAGCGCGGGACGGCGGCGGGGACGGGCGCGGGGCGGGCCGCCGTCGACGGCGACGGCGGCCGCGGCGCGGGGCCGGACGGGCTCGCGCCCGGGAGCGCGGCGGCGGTGGCGTGGTGGGACCGGGCGGCGGCAGGTCGCGCGACGGCCGGGGCCGGCGGGGGCATCACCGGTGTGGGATCGGCCGGCGGGCGCCGGCGGCGCGGGGGGGTCGGCCGGGGACCACCGGCGCGGTCGGCCGCCGGGACCGGGGCGGCGGGCGCCGGCGGCGGCGGGCCGCACGGCGGGCGCCGGGGCGCAGGAGCTGCGGCCGGGGCCACGGGGGCGGGGACGGGGACCGGGGCCGGACCGGTCCGGCCGCCGGATGGCGGGGGCCGGGGCGGGTAGCCGCAGCCGCCGGGGCTGGCGGACGGGGCGGCGGGGACGGCGGGGCCGAGCGGGCGCCGTCGGGGCGTCGACCGGCGGCGTGGATGCGGGCACCGGCGAGGCGGGGGCGGCGGGCCGGGGCCGGCGGGGCCGCGGCTGGGTCACGGGCCGGGCAGGCGGCGCGGGGCCAGGGCGGCGGGTGCGACCAGGGCGCGCCCGCTGCCAGCAACAGTGGCGTCTCCAGCGACCCCTCGACCGAGCTCTCGACAGCCGGGGGACCCGAACCATCAGGTCGTCGCGCGAGGGCCCGCAGCCGGGCGTACTCCTCGCGCAGCTCGGTGGTGCATCCGTGGAGCTCGGACAGGGCCGCCTTGATCTGGGGCTGGACGACCTCGTTGACCAGCTCCGGCAGGCGGGCGGCGATGGCGGCCCGCAGCTGCGGGCGGACAGCGTCGGCCACCACGTCGGTGAGCCGGTCCTGGAGGAGCGTCTCGATGCCCTTGAGGGACACCTCGCCCACCTGCTGGGACACCGCCTCGCTCACGACCGCGGCCAGCCGGTCGCCCAGCGAGTGCTCGATGGACTGGAGCCGGGCGGCCTCGTTGCGGAGGGCGGCGGCGCAGCCCTCGAGCTCGGCGAGCGACGTGGTCGATCTCCGCCACCCGGCTCCCACCCAGCTCGCTGAGCATGGCCCGCTGCTGGGCGACACTGGAGGCGAGCGCGTGCACCTGTCGCCGAAGTGCCTCGAACTCGTCCCGCATCCACACCAGCACCTGACCACCGGCGTCGCGCGGGCGCGCAGGGCCCGCATTGGGCTCCGTGTCGCTCACGGCACCGATCATATTCGGGTCATGGCTTCCCGGCGGCCTGGGCCGTTCACCCCCGTTCACCGAGCCGTCACCACCAGCCCGTTCACCAGCGGCTCGCATCGGCGGTACCGTCGGCCCGGATGGCCTCCCTCCGGCATCGAGCGGCGAATCCCGCTCGTCGCCCTGCCGACGCCGTTCGAGCCCCTCCCCCGCCTGGGGGCGGCCCTGGGCATGGATCCCGGCACGCTCTGGGTCAAGCGGGACGACGTCAACGGGCCTCGGCGGCGGGGGCAACAAGGCCCGCAAGCTCGAGTACCTGTGCGCCGACGCCATCGACCAGGGGTGCGACGTCCTCGTCACCGGCGGCGGCCAGCAGAGCAACCACGTCCGCATGACGGCGGCCGCCGCCAACCGCCTGGGCCTGGACTGCGTGTCGTCGTGCCCGGCGCCGGCCCCGGCCACCGCCACCGGCAACGTCCTCCTCGACGAGCTCTTCGGGCCCGAGTTCGTCCGGCTCGACGACCGCGGCGGACCGCGGCGGCGGGCCTCGACTACTACGGCGATCGAGGCCGCCATCGTGGCCACCACCGAGCGGCTGGCGGCCGAGGGCCGCCGTCCCTACGGGATCCCGATCGGCGGGGCCAGCCCGGTGGGCGCCCTGGGCTACGTGCGGGCCGCCGTCGAGCTCCTCCGCCAGGCGGTGGAGGCCATGGGCGCCGAGCCCGACGTGATCGTGGTGGCGGACGGGTCGGGCGGCACCCACGCCGGCCTGGCCGTGGGCGTCGGCGACCACGACCGCATCCTGGGCGTCGACGTCGGCGCCCGGCCCGACGTCGAGCCGCCGTCCTCCCGGCCAAGGCGGCCGAGGTGGCCGCCCTCGCCGGGCGGCCGGAGCCGACCGGCACCGCCCGTCGTCGACCACGACCAGGTCGGCCGGCGCTACGCCGACCTCACCGACGCCTGCCGGGACGCCATCGTCCTCGCCGCCCGCACCGAGGGCCTGCTCCTCGACCCCGTCTACACCGGCAAGGCCATGGCCGGGCTGATCGCGGCCCGGGCCGACGGCCGGATCGGCCCCGCCACCCGCACCGTGTTCCTCCACACGGGTGGCTCGCCGGCGCTGTTCGCGGCCGGTGTCGGCGATTGGCTGCGCCGGCGCGACCCGTTCGGCGTCGCGCGCCGCCTTCGATCGGTCACACTGAGCATCGTGCTTTCCGACCTGGACCGGGACGAGCGCACCCAGATCATCCGCATCGCCGGCGCGATCGGCCTGCTGCTGGTGGCGGCGGTGGCCGTGATCCTCGTTCCGGTCCACCACGCCAGGCCGGGCCCGAGCTCGAGACGCTCACCGGGCCGGATCGTCTTCGCCAGCACCCGCGACGGCAACCTCGAGATCTACGTCGATGGACGCCGACGGGCAGGAACCAGACCCGGCTCACCAACAATCCCGACCGACGACTCGTACCCCTCGTGGTCGCCCGACGGGTCCAAGATCGCCTTCGAGTCCAACCGCGACGGCAACTTCGAGATCTACGTCATGAACGCCGACGGGAGCGACCAGACGCGGATCACCGAGCACCGCGGCCAACGACCAGTTCGCCTCGTGGTCGCCCGACGGCGCCCGGATCGCCTTCACCAGCTACCGGGACGGCAACTTCGAGATCTACGTCATGGACGCCGACGGCGCCAACCCCATCCGGGTCACCACCGAGGCGACGTCCGACTTCGGCCCGTCGTGGTCGCCCGACGGGCAGCGCCGGTCGCCTTCCACAGCCTCCGGGACGGCAACTCCGAGATCTACGTCATGAACGCCGACGGCAGCGGCGCCACCCGGGTCACCGAGCGACGAGGGCGAGGACCAGCTGCCCGTGTTCTCGCCCGACGGCACCCGGATCGCCTTCCAGCGCTCGCACGGAGACCACTTCGACATCTTCGCGATCAACGCTCGACGGGAGCGACGAGCGGCGGCTCACCACGTCCGGCAGCGGCGACTTCGCCCCCTCCTGGTCACCCGACGGGCGCTTCATCGCCTTCCAGAGCGGCCGGGCGGGGGGACCCGGATCTTCGTCCTCGACGTCGCCGACGGGGCGTCGACGCGGCTCACCAGCGGCGAGGCGGGGCAGGACTACGTGCCCGACTGGCAGGGCTCGGCGGCCCGCCCGCACCGCCCCGCGCCGGCCCCGACGGACCGCCACCGTCGCCCCGCTGAGCGGCACCGCGCCGGGCACGCTTTGAGGTTCGGCCCGGGCGGCCGTAGTCTCGACGCCCGGTGACCGCCGTTCTCAGCACCCGTTCCCGCTTCGCGGCCTACGTGGCCCTGACCAAGCCGCGGATCATCGAGCTCCTGCTGGTGACCACGGTGCCGACCATGGTCGTGGCCCAGCGGGGCCTGCCGGCGAGCGTGGCTGGTCGCTGGCCACCCTGGTCGGCGGCACCCTGGCCGCGGCCGGCGCCAACGCCACCAACATGGTCATCGACCGCGACATCGACACGATCATGGAGCGCACCCAGAAGCGCCCCCTGGTCACCGGCGAGATCACCCCCCGCAACGCCCTGGTCTTCGCCATCGCGCCTCGAGGTGCTGGCGGCGGCCGTCCTGTGGCTCACCGTCAACCCCCTGAGCGCGCTGCTGGCGGTGTCGGCCACCCTCTTCTACGTCTTCGTGTACAGCCTGTGGCTGAAGCGGACGTCGACCCAGAACATCGTCATCGGCGGGGCCGCCGGGGCGGTGCCGGTGCTGGTCGGCTGGGCCGCCGTCACCGGGACGCTGAGCTGGGCCCCGGTGGTGCTCTTCGCCATCATCTTCGCCTGGACCCCGCCCCACTTCTGGGCCCTCGCCGTCCGCTACCGCGACGACTACGCGGCGGCCAACGTCCCCATGCTCCCGTCGGTGGCGACCTTCGAGTTCACGTCCCGCCGGATCGTGGCCTACACGCTCGTCCTGTGGGCCATCAGCCTGGCCTTCTGGCCGGTGGGCGACATGGGCCTGCTCTACGGGGCGGCCGCCATCGTCCTGGGCGGGGTCTTCACCTGGCACGCGGTGGCCCTGGCCCGCAGCGGCACCTACGCCAAGGCCATGCGCCTGTTCGGGTGGTCGATCACCTACATCACCCTGCTGTTCGGCGCCATGGCCGTCGACCAGCTCCTGCCCCGCTAGCAGCCGCCGCTTAGCCTGGCAGCCGGCGCCTCCGCCCGCTCGCCCTCGTCGCCCGCGCCTCGTGGCCGGCCCAGGCGGCCGCCACCAGCAGCACCGACACCAGCAGGATCAGGTCGCCCGCCACCCACATGAGGCCCGCCCCCTGGCGCTGGTCGGCCAGCGGCGACGGTCCCCAGCGCGGACCGCCTCGGCGTAGTGGGAGTAGAGGACGCCGTCGGCGCCCAGGACGGCCAGGGCCAGGAACGTGTTCTGGGGCATGGCCACGCCCAGGTAGAGGAGCCGCACGGGGTGGGGCAGCGGGCGTCCGGCCGGGTGGCCGCCCACGCACCGGCCACCAGAAGAGGAGGGCGGTGGCGAGGAACAGGGCGTGCTCGGCCGACGTGCACCGGCCGGGACCGGAGGGCGGCGTCGAACAGGGGTGAGAAGTGGATGGCCCACCCGGCGGCGGCGAAGACGGTCCAGGCCAGGAGGGGTGACGACGCCAGGCCGGCCCAGCCGCCCTGGCCCAGCGCGCAGCCACCGGCGGCGGCGCTCGGGGGACACCACCCGCAGGGCGAGCGCCCCCGGCTGGCCCAGGAGGAGCAGGGGCGCCGCCACCAGGGTCAGGAGCACGTGCTGGACCATGTGGACGGACAGGAGGGCGTCGGCGTAGGTGTCGACCGGCGAGAGGAGGGCGACGGCCACCACGCGCCAGGCCCGCCGAAGAACGCCCGCCGCCGCCAGCGCGGGGACGGGATGGCGGGGCGTGAGCGCCCGGGCCACCCGGCACGCCCGCCCGTAGGCCACCGCCGCCGACGCCAGGGCCGCCACCGTCACCGGCTCCAAGGACCAGGCGGCGAGGACCCCGGGAAGCTCGGGAGCCGCCGGCACGCTCATGACCCGCCATGCTCGCGCCCACCCCCTCCCGAACCGGGTGACAGTTGCCTGGGGCCAGGGCCGGGTCCGCCGTCACCAGTTCGCCGCCCCCCGAACTAATGACCGGTCACGCCGTCGCCAGAGGGCGTTCACCGTCACCAGTTGGCAGCCGCCCACCCCCGAACTGGTGACGGTCAGCGGCGCCAGCGGGCGTTCACCGTCACCAGGATGGGTCGACATGCCGCGGCCCGCTCAGTTCGAATACCGCGGAGGGTGCCCACTACAGTCCGCGACGCGATGACGATCACCGACGCCAGTCCCGAGGCGGACGCCCCGAGCGCCGGCCGGCCCGAGCCGGTCGAGGTCGACCAGGGCTCCACCGCCGGCACCGACCACAAGGTCATCGGCACCCTGTTCGTCGCCGCCTCCCTCGTGTTCCTGGTGGTCGGGCGGGGCCCTGGCCATGGTCATGCGGGCCCAGCTGGCCGCGCCCGACCTCGACGTGGTCGGCGGCAACACCTACCGCCAGCTCTTCACCATGCACGGCGTGGTCATGGTGTTCCTCTTCCTGCTCCCCCTGTGGCTGGGCCTGGTCACGGCCATCGTCCCGCTGCAGATCGGCGCCACCCGGATGGCCTTCCCCCGGGTCCACGCCCTGTCGCTCTGGCTGTTCGTGGGCGGCGCGGCCATGGTCGCGGCCGCCCCCATGGCCTCCGACGTCGTCGGCGGGTGGACCCTCAGCGACCCCCTCCCCGATCGGCCCCGGCTTCAAGGGCGAGGGCATCGACCTGCTCATCCTCGGCCTGATCGTGGTGGCGGTGGCCGCCCTCGCGGTGGCCATCAACGTGCTCGCCACCGTCCTCCAGCTGCGGGCGCCCGGGCTCACCATGGCCCGCATCCCCCTGTTCAGCTGGTCGGCCACGGTGTCCTCGGCGGTGATGCTGCTGGCCCTCCCGGTGCTGGTCGGCGCCCTGCTCCTGCTCTTCGTCGACCGCCACTACGGCGGCCAGGTGTTCAACGGCTTCACCGGCAGCCGGGGCGGCAACCCCCTGCTGTGGCCCCGCCTGTTCTGGTTCGCCGCCTTCCCGCTGCTGTGGGCCCTCCTCCTGCCCGCCCTGGGAGCGGTGTCCGACATCGTCCCCGTCTTCGCCCGCCGGCGGCTGTTCAGCCACCAGCGGGCCGTGGCCGCCATCGCCGCCATCGGCGTCCTGTCCTTCGCCGGCTGGGGCAGCGAGGTGGCCAACCTGCGCCGGGCCCGGCCCCTCTTCGCCCTGGGCGTCCTCCTGGTCCTGCTCCCGGTGGCCTTGCTCATCCTGAACTGGCTGGCCACCGCGGCCACCGCCGCCCGCCAGGACAAGTCGCTCAAGGAGCGGTTCCGGACCGTGTCCATGCTCCACGTCCGGGGCACCCTCGGGCCTGCTGCTGCTCGGCCTGGCCGGGGAGCTGGTGGCCGGCCTCGACGCCGGCGGACGCTCCCACCGCAACTACTGGGGCGTCGCCACCCAGCACTCCCTCTTCTTCGGCGCCGCCCTCGTCGGCGCGGTCGCCGCCCTCTACTTCTGGGCCCCCAAGCTGTGGGGCCGGCACCTTTCGGAGAAGCTCGGCAGGCTCCAGTTCCTCGCCCTGGTCGGCGGCCTCTTCCTCACCGTCCTGCCCATGTTCGTCCTCGGCGTCCAGGACATGGGCGCCCACACGTCGAGCTACGTCACCGACGGCGACTGGGCGCCGGCCAACCTCATCGCCTCCATCGGCGGCGCCATCGCGGTCCTCGGCGTGCTGCTCCTCGTCCTGAACCTGCTGGTCAGCGTGGTGGCCAGGCGGGGCCAGGCCGCCGGGTCCGACCCGTGGGGCGGCCACACCCTCGAGTGGAGCACCACCTCGCCGCCGCCGCCGACAACTTCCGCGTCCTGCCCGAGGTCCGCTCCGAGACGCCCCTGCTCGACCTAGCCCAGCCGGAGAACCAGCCCGCATGAGCACGCCCTGATGGTGGACCACTCGATGACGGCCGTCACCGCGCCCGCCCGCACCGACGCCACCCCGGCCGCGGCCGCCCCGGCTGCCCCTGGCCCTGCCCAGCGGGGTGAAGCCCACGCCCGGCGCCGGGTCCTGCCCGACCGCACCCGGGCCCTCGGCACCTACCTGTTCATGGTGGCCGACGCCATGGTGCTGGCCACCATCGTCGCCGCCTACTTCGCCATCAAGGACGGGTCGTCGGCCTGGCCGCCCACCGACGTCGGGGTCGGCACCTACATCCCCTTCATCGTCACCATCACCCTCACCATGGCCGCCGCCTCTGCCCAGTGGGCGATCAACGCCATGCGCCAGAACGACCAGCGCAACGTCACCATCGCCCTGATCTTCACCATCTTCCTGGCGGTGGCGACGGCCAACGCCGAGTGGGCCGCCTTCGGCAAGGCCGGCTTCGGGGTCGGCGACCACGCCTACGGGACCTTCTACTTCGTGCTCTTCGGCTTCCACCTGGCTCCACCTGCTGGCGGCCATCGTCCTGCTGGGGTTGCTCGCCGGACGGTCGCTGGCTCGGGCACTTCACCGCCGACCACCACGACCCCCTGCGCAGCGGCGTCCTGTTACTTCCAGTACACGAACGCGGTCTGGTACGCGGTGGCCACCGTGCTGTTCGTCTTCAGCCGGGTCAACGGCTGATGGCCAAGTCGGCCGTCCTCACCCAGCCGTCCCGGATCTTCCTGCCGATCTCGGCCGCCTCGCTGCTTCTGGGCCTGGCCTACGGCGCCTTCACCGGCGACTGGCTGGGCATCACCCTCTACCTGCTGATCGTCGGCATCGCCGGCTTCGCAGGGGTCATCGTGGCCGGGTTCCGCGTCAACGACGCGCCCGCCTGGGTCGCCCCCGACGCCGACCCGCCCGCCTACCACGAGGTGCCCCGGGCCCCGCTGCCGGAGGGCGGGGCGTGGGCGTTCACCGCCGCCCTGTCCGTCACCCTCCTGCTCCTGGGGCTGGTCGTCGGCCCCCTGGCCGCCTACTTCGGCCTCGGCCTGGGCCTGGTCACCGTGGCCGGCTGGCTGGCCCGGGTGTCGGCCGACACCACCGGGCGCCAGATCAACCTCCTCCCCATCGGCATCCCGGTGCTGGGCCTGTTCTGCATCGCCTCCCTGATGTTCTTCATGTCCCGCATCCTGCTGGCGGTGCCGGAGCAGGCGTCCACCTTCATCGCCCTGATGGTCGCAGTCGGCATCCTCGGCCTGGCCACCCTCCTCGCCCTCAAACCCTCCATCTCCGCCCGCACCATGGTCGCGGTGCTGGGTGTGTCAGGCGTGCTCATGCTCGGCGGTGGGCTGGTGGCGGCGGCGGCCGGCGAGCGCCACATCGAGCACCACGGCGGCGGCCAGGAGGGCCACGCCCCCGGCGCGGTCGAGCTGGTGGCCAAGGGCATCGCCTTCGACCTCAAGGAGATCCACCTCCCGGCCAACGCCGAGGCCGAGGTCGTCATGAAGAACGAGGACAAGGGCATTCCCCACAACATCTCGTTCTACGGCGGGGCCGACGCCACCGCCCCCCCGGTCCACAAGGGCGACATCATCGCCGGCCCGGCCGAGATCACGTACCACTTCGCCACCCCGGCCCCCGGCGAGCTCTTCTTCCAGTGCGACGTCCACCCCAACATGGCCGGCAAAGCCATCGTCGGATGAATTTCGCCTTCGCAAGCGGAGCTTGCTCGGCGAGCTCTGAGGAGTTCCGGCCGCCGGCGGAGCCGGCGACCTCCACCAGTTTCCTTCTGGCCGGCATCCGATGGCGGCCGCCTTCGGCGGCGTGGGCGGCCGCCGGCGTTTTCACACGATGGGTGGATTGAGATGGATTGGACCTTGCGGCGGGGAGCCGCGAGAGTCGGGGATGTGAACGCCTTCACGAGCCGGGGCAGCCGCAGGCGCACCCGTCGCCTCGGGACCCTCGTCGGAGGCAGCACCCTGCTCGTCCTCACCGCCTGCTCCGAGAACGCGCCCATGGACACCATGGAGCCGGCAGGGCCGGTGTCCCGCAAGATCCTCGACCTGAGCGAGCCGGTCTTCCTCATCGCCGGCATCTTCCTGGTGCTGATCCCGGCCCTGGTCCTCTACGCCGTGATCAAGTTCCGCGACCGGCCGGCAGCCCGAGCCCGCCCAGATCCACGGCAACACCAAGCTCGAGGTGGGTTGGACGCTCATACCCGCCCTGATCCTCTTCGCCATCGCCATCCCCACCATCGCCACCATCTTCGACCTCAGCAAGAAGCCCGCCAACGCCCTCCACGTCACCGTCATCGGCCACCAGTTCTGGTGGGAGTACCGCTACGACGACCTGGGCATCACCACCGCCAACGAGCTCAACATCCCCGCCGGGGTGCCGGTGGAGCTCAACCTGGAGAGCGTCGACGTCATCCACAGCTACTGGATCCCGCCCCTGGCCGGAAAGACCGACGTCATCCCCGGCCGGGTCAACCACATGAACTTCGAGGCCGACAAGCCCGGCACCTACCTGGGCCAGTGCACCGAGTTCTGCGGCCTCTCCCACGCCAACATGCGGGCCCAGGCCGTCGCCCACACCCAGTCCGACTTCGACACCTGGGTCAACCGCCAGCGCTCGGCGGCGGTGATGCCGCCCGAGGGCACCCCGGCGGCGGAGGGTCTGGCCCTCTTCGCGGCCAAGGGCTGCGCCGGGTGCCACACGGTGGCGGGGGTGTCGCAGGGCAAGATCGGTCCTGACCTCACCCACCTCCAGGGGCGGAAGACGTTCGCCGGCAGCATGTTCGCCCTCAACGAGGAGAACCTGCGCACCTGGCTCGAGGACCCCCCCGGGGTCAAGCCCGGCTCGCTGATGCCCGACCTCGGCCTGACCGAGGAAGAGATCACCCAGCTCATCGCCTACTTGGAGACGTTGCAGTGACCGAACACGACCTCCATCCCGTTCTCACCCCTGTCACGGCCGGGCGGGCCTGATGGCCATCGTCACCCAGCCCGCCCCCCCGGCGCCCGACGCCGCGCCTGGGCCGACCACGACTGGGCCGACCACCGCGGGGCCGACCACGTCCGGCATCACCCGGATCCTCCACCGGCCGGCCGAGGACTCCAAGGGCCTGTGGGGCTGGCTGACCACGGTCGACCACAAGAAGATCGGCGTCCTCTACGCGGTCACGGCCATGGTCTTCTTCCTGATCGGCGGGATCGAGGCGCTGCTGCTGCGGGTGCAGCTGGGCTCGCCCAACAACACCTTCCTCAGCGCCGACGCCTACAACCAGCTCTTCACCATGCACGGCACCACCATGATCTTCCTGGTGATCATGCCGTTGTCGGCCGGGTTCGCCAACTACCTCCTGCCCCTGATGATCGGTGCCCGGGACGTGGCCTTCCCCCGCCTCAACGCCTTCGGCTTCTGGGTCTTCGCGGTGGGCGGGCTGTTCATGTACTCCAGCTTCTTCCTGGGTGGGGCCCCCAACGGCGGCTGGTTCGGGTACGCCCCCCTCACCCGCAACATGCCCGGGCACAACATCGACTTCTGGATCTTCGGCCTCCAGATCCTCGGTATCGCGTCCCTGACCGGTGCCGTCAACCTGATCGTCACCGTCATCAACATGCGGGCGCCGGGCATGAGCCTGATGCGGATGCCCATCTTCGTGTGGATGTCGCTGGTGGCCCAGTTCCTGCTGCTGTTCGCCATCCCGGTCATCACCGTGGCCCTGTTCCTGCTCAGCTTCGACCGCCTGTTCGCCACCAACTTCTTCAACGCCGACGCGGGGGCGGACCCCCTGCTCTGGCAACACCTCTTCTGGCTGTTCGGCCATCCGGAGGTCTATATCCTGATCCTCCCAGCCATGGGCATCGTGTCCGAGGTGTTACCGGTGTTCTCCCGGAAACCCCTGTTCGGCTACCAGGTCATGGTGTTCTCGGGCATCGCCATCGGCTTCATGGGCTGGGGCGTGTGGCCCACCACATGTTCGCCACCGGCCTCGGACCGGTGGCCCTGTCCGCCTTCAGCGCCTCCACCATGTTCATCGCGGTGCCCACCGGCGTGAAGATCTTCAACTGGATCAGCACCCTGTGGAGGGGGAAGATCCGGCTCACGACACCCCTGTTGTTCGCGGTCGGGTTCGTGACCATGTTCACCATCGGCGGGCTGTCGGGCGTCACCCACGCCGTGGTCCCCTCCGACACCCAGCAGACCGACACCTACTACATCGTCGCCCACTTCCACTACGTGCTCTTCGGCGGGAGCATCTTCGGCCTCTTCGCCGGGCTCTACTACTGGTACCCCAAGCTCACCGGCCGCCTGCTGTCCGACCGCATCGGCAAGCTCCACTTCTGGCTGACGATGATCGGGTTCAACGCCACCTTCGCCCCCTTCCACATCCTCGGGCTGCAGGGCATGCCCCGGCGCGTCTACACCTACCCCACCGGTCGGGGCTGGGACGTCTGGAACTTCGTGGCCACCCTGGGATCGTTCCTCATCGCCCTGTCGGTGCTGGTGTTCATCTACAACCTCTGGGTCAGCCGCAAGAGCCCCCACGTGGGCGACGACCCCTGGGACGCCCGCACCCTCGAGTGGACCATCCCCTCGCCTCCGCCCGAGTACAACTTCAAGGAAGTCCCCACCGTCACCGCCCGCGACGACTTCTGGCACCGCAAGTACACCGAGGACGAGAACGGCCGGGCGGTCCTCCGAGAACACGTCCTGCCCGCCTCGGCCAAGGTGTCCCCCCAGGAGGAGGCCACCGACCAGGTCGAGGCGTCCACCGAGGTGGCCCTGCCCGAGGGCGCGGAGGTCGCCGAGCAGGGCGATGACCATGGCGACGACCACGGGGACGGGCACGGCGACCACGAGGAGCACGTCCACATCCACCTGCCGTCGCCGTCGTACTGGCCGCTGTTCAGCGCCATCGGGCTAGCCGTCATCAGCTACGGGATGATCTACAAGTTCTGGATCGTTGCCGTGCTGGGCGGGGTGTGGGTCCTCGGCGGCGTCTACTCCTGGGCCCTCGAGCCGTCCACCGAACCGGAGGCACCCGAGGAGCCGGGCGGCAATGGCGCCGTCCTGGCGCCCGACGACGCCCCCAGCGCCACCTCTGACCCGGGCGAGCTGCAGCCGGTGGGCTCATGATCGGCCCGGGAGGCCGGTCCATCGAGCAATCACTGGGCCATCCCTCGAAGAGGGTGGGCCAGTGACAGCCGTCGATCACGTCCCCGCCGAGGACACGACGTCCGACGGCAGCCACCACGAGGTCGAGGCGGGCCATCCCCCCACCTCCACCGGGCTCAGCAACGAAAAGGTGGCGATGTGGGCCTTCCTGGGCTCGGAGTGCCTCCTCTTCGGCGGGCTGATCTCCACCTACCTGCTGTACAAGGGCCAGAGCGAGCCGGGGACGATCGCGCCGGCCGACATCTTCGACATCCCCTACACGTCGGTCAGCTCGTTCGTCCTGCTCATGAGCAGCCTCACCATGGTGCTGGCCCTGTCGGCCATCCAGAGGGGCGATCACCGGGCCCTGCGGGTGTGGTTGCTCACCACCGCCCTGCTGGGCGGGAGCTTCGTCGCCGGCCAGGCCTACGAGTTCACCGTCTTCGTACGGGAGGGGCTCAACCTCCGCACCAACCTGTTCGGCAGCAGCTTCTACATCATGACCGGCTTCCACGGGGCCCACGTCACCATCGGCGTGCTCATGCTGCTCTCCCTCTGGAGCATGTCGCTGAAGGGGAAGCTACCGTCGGCCAAGGCCGAGGTGGTCGAGCTGATCGGCCTCTACTGGCACTTCGTCGACATCGTCTGGATCGTGATCTTCACTCTCGTGTACCTGATCCCATGAGCGGTTTCGCACTCGGAAGCGGAGCTTCCTCGGCGAGTTCTGCGGAGCTGCGATCGGCCGCCGGAGGCGGCCTCCCTCCGCCGTCCTTTTTTGGCGGCCGGCTGCGCCGGCCGCACGGCCGCCAGCCAGTGGGGGCCGCTTCGGCGGCGCTCGTGGCCGGCGGCAAGACCCCTCGGAGATCCCCTCATGACCACCACTGATCCCGCGGGCGGGCCGGTCGTCGAGGCCGCTCCCGAGCACGGAGGGCCCGAGCACGGGGCCGCCCACAAGCACCCGAGCGACCTCCAGTACGTCTACGTGGCCCTCTTCCTGGCTGCGGTCACCGCGGCCGAGGTGGGCGTCTACTACGTGCCCGCCCTGGAGGGGCTGCTGGTGCCCATCCTGGTGGTGATGGCGCTGGTGAAGTTCAGCGTGGTCGTGCTGTGGTTCATGCACCTGCGCTTCGACAGCCGCCTGTTCCGCCGGCTGTTCGTCACGGGGATCATCCTGGCCCTGTTCTGCTACGTCATCGTGCTCTCGACGTTCCACGTGTGGACTCGCTAACGGCCGCGGCCGTCCCCTTCCCCGCCTGGCACGCCCACTTCGACAGCTGGGCGCTCTTCTCCCTCATCATCTTCGCCTACGTGGTGGCCCTGCGCCGCGAGCGGGCCCGCCGGGGCCCTCCGGTCCGCCGGTGGCCACCCGGGGCCAGCTGTGGGCCTTCGGGCTGGGCATGGCCGTGATGTGGGGGGTGTCGGACTGGCCGGTGCACGACCTGGCCGAGGGCTACCTGTACAGCGTCCACATGGCCCAGCACCTGACGCTGACGCTCGTGGTGGCCCCGCTGCTGCTCCTGGGGACGCCCGGGTGGCTGATGCGGCGGCTGCTGAGCCCGCCCGGGCTGCTCAAGATCGTGCGGGCCATGACCCGGCCGGTGCCGGCGCTGTTCCAGGCCAACCTGGTCCTGGTCCTCAGCCACTGGCCGGCGGTGGTGGAGGCCACGGTCGTCCACCACCCGCTCCACTTCGTGGCCCACGCCGTCATCCTGGTGTCGGCCGTCCTGATGTGGTTCCCGGTCTTGAGCCCGCTGCCGGAGGTCCCGCGCCTGCACCCGCCGGTGCAGATGCTGTACCTGTTCCTGCAGACGGTGATCCCGACCGTGCCGGCGTCGTTCCTCACCTTCGGCAAGAAGCCGCTCTACCCCATCTACGAGACGTTCCCCCGCCTGTGGGACATCTCCGCCCTCAACGACCAGCTCTTCGCCGGGCTGCTCATGAAGGTGGGGGCCGGGTTCTACCTGTGGATCGTGATCGCGGTGATCTTCTTCCGCTGGTACTCCCGGGAGGAGTCGGCCCCGCCCGAGGTCCTGCTGTGGGAGGACGTCGAACGCGAGCTGGCCCGGCTCAACGACAAGGAATGAGAACCATTCTCATAGGGATGGTACGGTTCCGGGCGTGCGTGGAAGCCGGCTCCTCGTTGCCCTGATCCTCGTTGCCCTGATCCTCCTCGCCGGCCTCGGCGCCGGCTGTGGCGGAGGGGCCGAGGACGGAGGCTCCGAGGGCGGGCGGCTGTCGGTGGTGGCCAGCTTCTACCCGCTGGTGGACGCCGCCCGGGCTGTGGGCGGCGATCGCATCGACGTCGCCAACCTCACCCCGGCCGGCGTGGAGCCCCACGACATCGAGCTGAACCCCCGCCAGCTCGACCGGGTGGCCGACGCCGACCTCGTCCTCTACCTGGGCGGCGGCTTCCAGCCGGCGGTGGAGGAGGCGGTCCGGCGGGCCCGCCGGGCGGTCGATCTGCGCTCGGGGCTGACGGGGGCGGAGCCCGACGACCCCCACGTGTGGCTCGACCCGGGCCTGTTCGCCCAGGTGGTCGACGGGATCGAGGCCGCCCTGGTGGAGGTCGACCCGGCCGGGGCCGAGGGCTACGCGTCCCGGGCCGCCGACTACCGCGGCCGGCTGGTGGAGCTCGACGGCGAGCTCCGGGACGGGCTGGCCACCTGCGGGCAGCGGACGATCGTCACCAGCCACCAGGCGTTCGGGTACCTGGCCCGCCGCTACGGCCTCGAGCAGGTGGCCATCTCCGGGCTGTCCCCCGACGCCGAGCCCGACCCCCGCCGCCTGGCCGAGCTGACCGACCTGGTCCGGAGCCGGGGCGTGACCACCATCTTCACCGAGGAGCTGGTGTCCCCCAAGGTGGCGGAGACGCTGGCCCGGGAGGCGGGCGTGGAGACGGCCGTCCTGAACACCATCGAGGGCGTGGAGGACGACGACGAGGACTACTTCTCCCTCATGCGGGAGAACCTGGCCGCCCTCCGGACCGCCCTCGGCTGCGACTGACGGCCCTCCGACCGCCGGGCGGTCCCTTACCCTGCGGGTGTGCTGCGGTTTCGCGTCCTCGGGTTCCCGGTTCGGATCGAGCCGCTGTTCTTCCTGATCATGGGTTTGTTCGCCTTCGCCGGGGGGCGCGAGGGCCTGCTCGTCGTCGAGTGGATCGTGGTGGCCGGGTTCGGCATCCTCGTCCACGAGCTGGGCCATGCGGTGGCGTTCCGCCGTTTCGGGTCGGCGGCCGAGATCGTCCTTCACGGGTTCGGCGGGTACACGACGGGCGCAGCCCAGCCGCCCCGCCGCTCGATGGTCGTGAGCCTGGCCGGTCCGTTGACTGGATTCGCGGTGGGGGCGGTGGCCATCTGGCTGTCCCGGACGGTGGGGACGGATGCCGAGCTGCTGGAGACGGCCCTGTCCGACCTGATCTTCGTGACCATGGCCTGGGGCGTGTTCAACCTCCTGCCCATCCTCCCCCTCGACGGCGGGTGTGTGATGGCTTCGGCGCTGGAACAGCGCAGCGGCGGCGGCGGGCAGCGGGCGGCCCGGGTGATCTCGGTGGTGGCGGCGGCGGCGCTGGCCGGAGTGGGCGTTGCCATGGGCCAGCCCTACGTGGCCATGATCGCCGCCTTCTTCGGGTTCCAGAACTGGCAGGCACTGGCGGGGCCCGGGACCAGCCCGACCTCCAGCGGCTGCGCGTCGGTCGGGCGGCGCTGCTCGAGGGCGACGCGGCCGCGGCCGGCGACGTGGCCCGGGAGGTCACCGCGGGGCGGGCCTCGGCCCGGGTGCAGACGGCGGCCATGGAGCTGCTGGCGTGGTCGGAGCTGGCCGCGGGTCGTCCGGCCGAGGCCGAGGCCGCCCTCCACCGGCTGGGTGGTGGGGTCACCGCCAGCCAACTGGTGCGGACCGCGGTGGAGCTGGCCGCCGGCCGTCCCGCGCCGGCGTTGGCGGTCGCGTTCGGCGGCTGCGAGGACGCGGTGGCGGCAGTGGTCGCATCCCGGCTGGTAGTGGAGCACGACGTGCTCGACGAGCTGTTGGAGGACGTGGCCAGGCTGCCCGAGAACCAGGCCCTGACCGCGCTGCGGGCCCTCCAGCTGGGCCTCCACCACGGGGACCGCTGGCGGGACGCGGCCCGGGTCGGTGAGCTGCTCTTCGGGCGGGAGAAGGACGGGGTCGTCGCCTACAACGTGGCGTGCAGCTGGGCGTGCGCGGGCGACGCCCAGGAGGCGCTGTCATGGCTGGGCAAGGCGGTCGACCTGGGCTGGCGGGACACCGAGGTGCTCGACGCCGACCCCAACTTCGACCTCATCCGCACCACCGACGGGTTCCAGGCGGTCCGGGCCTGGATCGAGACCGGTCCCGAACGGACATAGCCTGCGGCCATGACGACAGACGGCGCCCCCCCGTCCCCGCCGCCGGTCTACGGGATCGTGGAGCTGGCCGCCCGCATCGACAAGTCCCCCGCCGAGGTGGAGGCGTGGCTGCACGAGGGCAAGCTGCCGCCGCCGACGGTGCTCACCATCGGAACGGTGTGGACGGGCGACGTGGTCGAGGCGTGGATCCTCGACGAGGTCGACGTGGCCGCCAAAGCCCGCCGGATGGAGGAGGCCGCCGTCCGGAAGGCCCAGGAGGCCAAGCTCCGGCCCCGGGCGTGGCAGCTGGCAGGGGGCGTCGCCAACGCCCTCGCCCGGGGGCTGTCGGAGGCGGACTGGCTGGCCGAGGGCGAGCACCCGGCCGCCAAGCGCATCGCCAACGGCGAGGACGGCGACGTCGTCGAGGCCGTCAAGGGCGCCGGCCTCTGGCCCTGGCCCTCGCCCTAGCTGCCCGCCAACCGGCGGGGGCCGGCGAACTTGTGACAGTTCTCGGGGCCAGGGCCACGAAAAACGTCACTGGTTCGGGCGCACCGCCGCCAACTGGTGACGCCATCGGCCACAGAGGGGCGTTCACCGTCACCGGTTCCGATGACCGCCGAACTGGTGACGCCGAAGGCCCCGTGCGGGCGGTAACCGTCACCAGTTCGCAGGGGCCACCGGACTGGTGAGACAAACCGGACCCAGGGCCACGAAAAACGTCACCGGTTGGCCGGGCGGGCGGGGCGGCCTGGCCGGGACGCTACGGTCCCCAACGTGATCGACGCCCGACGGCTGCGGACCGACCTCGACGAGGTCAAGACCGCCCTCGGCCGGCGCGGCATCCCTCCCGAGGAGGTCGACCGGCTGGCCGACCTCGACCGGCGGGAGCGCAGGCTCAAGTCCCGGGCCGACGACCTGCGGGCGCGGGTCAAGGTCCTCTCCAAGGAGGTGGGCGAGGCCCGGCGGGCGGGCGACACCGCCACCGCCGAGCAGCGGGCGGCCGAGAGCCGGGCCGTCGGCGAGGAGAGCAAGGCGGTCGACGCCGAGGCGGCCGCGGTCGCGGCCGAGTTGCGGGACGCCCTCCTGCGCACACCCAACCTCCCGTCCCCCGACGCCCCCGACGGGCTCAGCGCCGACGACAACGTGGTCGTGCGGGTGGAGGGCTTCGACCCGGCGCCCGACGCCTACGGCCCCCACCAGCGGGTCCCCCACTGGGACATCGGCGCCGAACTGGGCATCCTCGACCTGGAGGCCGGCGCCCGCCTGTCGGGCTCGATGTTCCCCCTCTACCGGGGCGAGGGCGCCCGCCTGGTGCGGGCCCTGTGCCAGCTCGCCCTCGACCTCAACCGGGACGCCTACGAGGAGATCCGCCCACCCACCCTCGTGCGCACCGAGACCATGGTGTCCACCGGCCACCTGCCCAAGTTCGAGGACGACGCCTACCACCTCGAGCGCGACGACCTGTGGGCCATCCCCACGGCCGAGGTCCCCCTCACGTCGCTGGCCCGGGACCAGGTCCTCGACGAGTCCGACCTGCCCGTCCGCCTGATGGCCCACACCTCGTGCTTCCGGAGGGAGGCGGGCTCGGCCGGCCGCGACACCCGGGGCCTGCTCCGGGTCCACGAGTTCGACAAGGTCGAGATCCTGGCCTACGCCACGCCGGAGCAGGCGGCGGACGTCCACGCCGACATCCTGCGCCGGGCGGAAGCGGCCCTGTCCGCCCTCGGCCTCGCCTACCGGGTGCTCGACCTAGCCGCCGGCGACCTGGGCGCCTCGTCGGCTCGCACCTTCGACCTCGAGGTCTACGCCCCCGGCTGCGACATGTGGCTGGAGGCGTCGTCGGTGTCGTGGTTCTCCGACTACCAGGCCCGGCGGGCCAACATCAGATACCGACCGACGGCCGGCAGCGGCGGCAGCGGCGGCACCCTCGTGGCCAACACCCTCAACGGCTCCGCCCTGGCCGTCCCCCGGGTGTGGGCGGCGGTGGTGGAAACCCACCGCCAGCCGGACGGGTCGATCGCCCTGCCCCCGCGCTCCACCCCTACTTCGGCGGGGCGACCTCGATCAGGACCGCTCGACCTTTCTGACCCCCCGCCCCTGCCGCCACGACTCGATGTCGAGGTGGTCGCCGGCCGGCTTCACCGTCGACACTTCTCGAACGTCGGCCTTGAACAGGGGGAAGCGCTCCGGCGGAGGGGGGTAGCCGGTGGCCGCCGCGAACGCATCCACGAAGCGGGCGAACTCAGCGTCGTCGTCGACCGCCACCAGCACCCCGCTCGACCTTGGCGTCGCCCTCGGCGACGTTCTTGTCGATTGTGGCGTTGTGGAGGGCGAAGCGGGGGTCGCGCCCCACGTCGGCCGCCTTGCGCGAGCCGGGCATCATGCCCAGCCACAGCTCGCCTAGCGCGAAGAGGGGCTCGATGCCGCTGATGCGGGGGGAGCCGTCACGGCGGAGGGTGGCCAGCAGTCCCAGCCCGTGGGCCTCGAAGCGGGCGCGGGTGGTGGCGGCCAGCTCGGGAGCGGCCGCCTCGACATCGGTCCAGGTCGCCATGGCGCGAGTGTGCCCGATGGGTACGACACTGAGCCGGCGACCCTATGATGAGAATCATTCCCACCATTCTCGAGCGCGGAGGCGGTGTCGTTCGCCTACGGGGACGACGTCGTGCTCGACGGCGTGACCTTCAGCCTCGACGCGGGCGAGTTCGTGGCCCTGGTCGGCCCCAACGGGTCGGGAAAGTCGACCCTCCTGCGGGTCCTCCTCGGTCTCCTGCGCCCGACCGCAGGCCACGTGCAGGTCTTCGGCGAGGACCCCCGGCAGCTCCACGACCGATGGCGGCTGGGCTACGTCCCCCAGCGGCCGGCCCTGGCCCGGGAGGTGCCGGCGTCGGTGGAGGAGGTGGTGGCCGCCGGCCGCCTGGCCCGCAGCGGCTGGCGGGGACGCATCGGCCCCGCCGACCGGATCGCCATCGACCACGCCCTGGAGGCGGTGGCCCTCCGCGACCTCCGCCACCGCCCGGTGAGCGAGCTTTCGGGCGGGCAGCAGCAGCGCTCGTTCATCGCCAAGGCCCTGGCCAGCGAGCCCGAGCTGCTGGTCCTCGACGAGCCGGTGGCCGGCGTCGACGCCGAGTCCCAGAAGCGCTTCGCCGACTCGCTGACCCACCTGGTCGACGAGCACGGGGCGGGCGTGCTGCTGGTGTCCCACGAGCTGGGGTCGGTGACCCACGCCCTCGACCGGGTGATCGTCCTCAAGCAGAAGATCATCTTCGACGGGCCACCGTCGGAGCTGGCCGGCACGGGCGTCCGCCTGGGCGTCGAGCAGGCCGACCTGCCCCTGTGGCTGGAAGGGCTCGGGTAGGCGCCATGCTGCCGTTCCCCTTCGACCGCGACTACATGCAGATGGCCCTGCTGGCCGGCGTGGTGGTGGGCGCCTGCGCCCCCCTGATCGGGACGTTCCTCGTCCAGCGCCGGCTGTCGCTGCTGGGCGACGGCATCGGGCATCTGGCGTTCGCCGGCGTGGCCGCCGGGCTCCTCCTGGGCATCTGGCCGGTGTGGGCCGCGCTGGCGGTCGCCCTCACCGGCGCCCTGGCGCTGGAGCGGCTGCGCTCGCGGGGCCAGGCGTCGGGCGACCTGGCGCTGGCCCTGTTCTTCTACTCGGGCATCGCCGCCGGCGTGGTGCTTGTCGGGCTGTCCGACTCCTTCAACGCAGGCCTGCTCACCTACCTGTTCGGCGGCATCCTCACCGTCACCCGGGAGGACGTGATTGTCGTGGCCGTCGCTGGGGGTGGTGATCGTGACCGCGGTGGCGGTCTGCGGGCGGGCGCTGTTCGCGGTGGTGCTCGACGAGGAGTCGTCGCGGGTGGGCGGGCTGCCGGTGGACGGGCTCAACAGCCTGCTGGCGGCCCTGGCCGCGGTGACGGTGGTGGCCGCCATGCGGGTGGTCGGGATCCTGCTGGTGGCGGCGCTCATGGTGCTGCCGGTGGCGACGGCCCAGGTACTGGCCAGGTCGTTCCGGGCGACGCTGTGGGTGTCCGCGCTCGTCGGGGTGGCTGCGGTCGTCATCGGCCTGGCCGCGGCCCGCATTTGGGGACTGGCCCCGGGCGGCACGATCGTGCTGGTGGCGGCGGCCGCCTTCGGCGTGACGTCGGTCGTGTTCGGGCGCACCCACGTCCGGACGGGGGTGCTGGGCAGGTAGGTTCGACCTCGTGACCCCGGCGCAGCTGGCCTTCTCCATCGCCCTGGGGACGATCACCCTCTCATCACCGGCTTCGGCCTCTACGTGGTGTCCTCCACTTGGTGGAGCAACCGGTGGTACCGGACCGGGGGCGGGGCCGGGGGCGCGGCGGGGGACGGGCTCGACGGTGAAGCCGGCGGCACCGTCTACAAGGGCAAGGGCGGCCAGTGGGCGTTCGTGACCCACCGGGTGAGCGGGTTCCTCGTGTTCTTCTTCCTGCTCCTGCACATCGTCGACGTGGCCACCATCCGGTGGCCGGCCGTCTACGACGAGATCCACAGCCTGTACGGGAACGTTCTGTTGCGGATGTTCGAGGTGGGGCTGATGTTCGCGCTCGTTGTTCCACACGTTGAACGGGTTGCGGATCGTGGTCGTCGACTTCTTCCCGGGCCAGGTGGCCAAGGAGCGGCGGCTGCTGACGGCGGCGGTCGCGCTGACGTTCGCCGCCGGCCTGCCGGGGGCGTACGTGATCATGAAGCCGTTCCTGGACGGGCGCTTCGGGTGACTGTCGTCGAGCAGCCGGCACCCACGCCTGACCCGCCGCCGCCCCGGCCGGCGAAGAGCTTCGAGACGTGGTCGTGGTTCTTCATGCGCCTGTCGGGGCTGGCGCTGGTGTTCCTGGCGCTGGTGCACTTCTCGGTGACCCACATCGTCAACGACGTGGTCGACACCGACTACGACTTCGTGGCCGACCGCTGGGGCAACCCCCTCTGGCGGGTGTTCGACTGGCTGCTCCTCGCCTTGGCCCTGGCCCACGGGCTGAACGGGCTGCGCTGGATCGTGTCCGACTACGTGCGCCGGCCGGGTTTGCGGCGACTGGTGCTCGGCCTGCTGTTCGGGGTCAGCGGAGTGTTGTTCGTCGGCGGGACGTTCACCATCGTGACGTTCTGAGGAGTTCCGCGGCGCGAATCAGGTTGCCTGGCGACTCGTCCGCGCCGCGGAACTCCGGCCCTCGGGGTTCCGCGGCGCGAATCAATTGCCTCGCGACTCGTCCGTGCCGCGGAACTCCGTGCGGTGTCGCGCGACCCTGGCACCGCCAGCCTCAACAGCCTGGCGGCGCCGGAAGTCCTAGCCCGGCCCGCGGTTGCCGCCGCTCCGATCCTCGCCGCCGCTCCGATCCTCGCCGCCGTCCCCATCCTCCTGGTCCCCAACCTCCTGGTCCATCGCCTCCAGGGCGTCGATCAGCACCTGCCGCTCGGCGGCGGAGAGGCGAGCGTCGGAGTGGAGACGGACGTAGCGGTCGGGGGGCATCGACCCGTCCTCCACCGCCTCGGCCGCGTCGTGGGCGTCCTCGCCGCCCTCGGTGGAGAAGTTCAGCTCGTCGCGCCCGCGCTCGACGTCGTACCGCACCAGCCACGACATGGGGGCCACGTAGGAGTAGGGCGGCCACTCGGTCTCGTTGCTGTGGCAGTCGTAGCAGGCCGACCGGGCCAGCCGCTCCGCCTCCGCCGACGGCCAGACGGCGGCCGCCGTCACCGGCGGGTTGGAGTGTCGCCACCCGTAAGGAACCAGCTGCAGAACCCCGAAACCGACCACGCCGGCCAGCACCACCGGCTTGAGCGCACTGCCAAACGAGGCCATCGCACCCGATTCTTCCCATCCGCCCGCGGACCGAACGGTCGGTGAACAGCGTTACCGTTCGGAACAGCCGCTCCTGGAGGCAACGTGCCCGTCCGATCCCCTCGTCCCGCCCCGGCCGCGTTGGCCATCGTCCTCGGCATCATCGTCATTGCCGCGTCCATCGCCCTCGTCGTCCGCCTCACCGGCGACGACGGCGACGACGGCGATCGAGCGACCGGCCCCACCGCCACCACCCTCCCGACCGACACCACCACCGACCCGAGCACCGGTGCCGGCACGACCACCGCGCCGCCCGCCCAGTCCAACTTGTCGCCCGAGCAGACCCGCACCGTCGACCGGCTCAAGGCCCAGGTCACCGAGATCCGCGGCCTCCAGTGGAAGGGCGACCTCCCGATCCGCATCGTCCCCACCGACGAACTCGACCGGCGGGTGCGCGACCTTACCGACATCGAGCGGGCCAAGGACCCGGGCCAGGAGGAGGCCATCGAGACCGTCCTCAAGCTCCTCCAGCTCATCCCGGCCGACCTCGACTACACCGCCACCATCGACGACCTGCTGGAGGGGGGCGTCCTCGGCTTCTACGACGACGAGGCGAGAGAGCTGTTCGTGGCCGGCGACCCCGACGAGGACCTCGACGTGGCCGTCCAGTCGACGATGGTCCACGAGCTGACCCACGCCCTCACCGACCAGCACTTCGCCTTCGGCGACCGCAACCGGGCCCTGACCGACCAGGACCTGGGCGAGGAGTCCTACGCCTTGTCGGCCCTGGTCGAGGGCGACGCCGAACTGGTGCGCGGCCTCTGGGCGGAGGAGCACCTCACCGCCCGGGAGCAGTTGGAGGCCGAGCTGGGCAGCTCCGGCGACCCGGGCGTGTTCCTCGAGACACCCAGCTACATCCTCGAGTCCCTCTACTTCCCGTACCTGACCGGCACCGAGTTCGCGGCCGCCCTCTACGACGACGGCGGGTTCGCGGCCATCGATGCCGCCTACGCCCAGCCGCCGACATCGACCGAGGAGATCGTCCACCCCGAGCGCTACGTGCCCGGCCAGCGGTGGGAGCGGCCCTCGCTGCCCGACCTGGCCGCCGCCACCGGCTGCACCGAGATCGACTCGAGCACGATCGGCGAGTTCGACATGGGCCTGGTGCTCGGCCAGCACCTGCCCGAGGACGACGCCGAGACGGCCGCCGCCGGGTGGAACGGCGACGCCTACCGCCTGCTGCGCTGTGGCACCGCAGTGGGAATGGTCGACCGGTGGCGGGCGGACACCCCGGCCGACCTCGCCGAGCTGGCCGACAGCCTCGGTCGGTGGGCCCGGCGGTGGAGCGGGACAAACCGGCTGCCCGAGGCCGACGGCAGCTTCTCGGGACCAGGCGGGAGCGGGCGGATCATCCGCACCGCCGACCGGGTCGACCTCGTCATCGCTTCCGACGCTTCGACTTCTTCCCGCCTTTCCGCGGCTGTGCTCGCCGCCTAGCGGCAGCGGCCGCCGCTTTGGCTTCGGCCGCCGCCTTGGCCCGCCGGCTGCGCAGGACCAGCCCTCCCACCAGGAGCGGTGGCGCCAGCAGCACCAGCACGATCACGGCCGGCGACGCGCCCCCGCCCCCGGCGGCGGCCGAGATCGACGTCACCACGTAGTACCCGGGCCCGGGACGCGGGTCTCCAGGCCGTGGCCGGAGCCGATGGGCTGGGTCTCCCGCCGGTCCCACGACTGCCCGTCCCGTGAGTAGAGGAGGAAGTCCGACGCCCCCGCCGCGGTCACCGAGATCGACGACGTTCCCTCCTCGAAGTCGGTGACGACCTCGCCCGACGGCCGGTAGGCGACGCTCACCTGATAGGCGTTGCTCTCCGGCCGCATGTCCTCCGGCAGCGGACCGAGGGTGAGGACGTCGAGGGGGGTGACGGCGACCTCGACCGTGGTGTCGGGTGGGTGGGGCAGCAGCACCTCCTCCGCCAGCAGGAGGATGGCCTGGCCGTCCTCGGGGGTGACGTTGATGAAGGGGCTGCCGTCCGGGCCCATGGAGAAGTCCCGGCGGGCGGCCGCCGGCTGCTGGTTGTCGCGGGCGGTCTCCGCCGGCGGGTTGACCCACCGGTAGGGCGGCGGCGGCGCCAGCCCGTCGAAGAGGGGCCGGAAGGGTCGATCGGACAGGACCATGGTGGCCACCGCGACCAGCAGGTAGACGGCACCCAGGCCCAGGCCCACACCCAGGCCCCGGCCCCGGCCCACTGCCGGCGGGTGGCGCCGGGCAGCCATCAGATCTGGATGGGGATGGCGACGAGGGGGCGGGTGGCGAAGGCCGGCGGCCACACCACCGCCTGGGTGCGGGCGTCGACCCACTGCCAGATGACGCTGACCGCGGCCCGGTTCTCGCCCGCGTCGGGCTGGTCGGGACCGGCCAGATCGAGCCCGGCGCCGTTGGCCAGGGTGCCGGCGGGGAGCTTGAGGGCGCGGGCGGCGGCCGCCACCGCCGCCGGCTCGAGCGATGCCGGCCCCCCCGGCCCCGTCGACGCCGTCGCCGACGCCGACGCCGGTAGCACATGGCCCACCAGGGCCCAGGCGTTGGCGAAGCCGGACAGGGCGGCCGCGCTCATGTCCTCCCGGTAGAGGTCGTGGTACCGGGCCGGCCCAGTGCAGCGTCCGCCGGCCCTCGTCGGTGAGCGCCTCCTCCTTCACCTGGGCGCCGTCGGGCTTGTCCGATGCGAACAGCCCCACCGCACCGCCGCCGAGCGCCGCCGCGAAGGCGGGCATGCAGTAGCTGGAGGACGTCCCGATGCTGGCCTTGAGCGGCAGGTGGGCGGCCAGTGTCGCCTGGCGGATGGCGATCCCGTCGTCGAGGTAGGCGGACACGAAGAGGACGTCGGGACGGGCCTCGCCGATGCGGGAGACCAGGTCGGCGGCGCCGGCCGCGTCGAGGCGGTGGACGTCGTAGGGGAAGGCACCCGCCAGCACCCCGCCGCTGCGCTCGACCTCGTGCACGGCCCCCAGTCCGACCGCCCGCCCGTAGGAGTCGTCAACGTAGGCCACCGCGTAGCGGAGGGGCGCCGGGTCGACCCCGAGGAGGGGCGAGAGCTGGCCGCGGACGAACTCGACCGCGGCCTGGCCCAGGCGTCCGCCCTGGGGGGCGATGCGGAAGAAGGACCGGCCCGGCTGGGCGCCGTCGTCGCCGGTGAGCTCGCCCACCGCGCCCGTCTCCCACAGGAGCATGTCCTCCCGGGCGGCGGTGGCCGCGGCGGGGGCGGAGATGGTGCTTCCGTAGGTGCCGAGGACGATGTCGGCACCGTCGGCCTTCAGGTCCCGCATGGCGGCGGGGGCGGCCGCGCCGGCGTCGACGTCGACCAGTTGCAACTCGATGCGCCGGCCGTCGACGCCCCCCTCGCGGTTGGCCAGCTCCACCGCCAGCCGGGCCCCCCGGGCCTCGTCCACCCCGCCCGGGCCCTGGCGGCCGGAGATCGGATAGATGGCGCCGATGGTGAAGGCGTCGCCATCGTCGCCGATCACGCCGCAGGCAGACGCGGCCAGGGCCAGGACTAGGGCCAGGGCCGAGGCCACGGCGGCGCTTCCCCGGCGGCGGCGCATCACACCACCGCCCACACGTTGGCGGCCACGTGGGTGGCGGCGGGCACCGACCACCGCCCGCTGGCCCACCGCTGCCAGCCGAGGACGAGGCCGGCGGCCAGGTCGAGGGGGAACACCGCCCATCCCCACACCGTCACGTGGACGGCGGCGAACACCGCCGCCGACGTGGCCACCGCCAGCGCGGGACCGTAGCGAGCGGCCGCCACCCCGTAGGCGAAGCGCCGGTAGAAAGCCTCCTCCGCCACCGCGGCCAGGGTGTTGAGCGCCAGCGACCGCACCACCAGGGGGGCGGCGGGGACCGTGCCCACCGCCAGCAGGCGGCCGATCCCGAAGGCGCCTAGCCCGATGCTCAGGGCCAACCAGGCGGGGAGCGGCCCCGGTCGGGCCACCGGTAGCCGCCAGAGCAGCCCTACGAGCCCCAGAACGGCGAACAGGGCCACCAGCAGGGCCACCGGGTCCCCTGGCAGGCGAACCAGCCATGGCCGGGCCAGGAGGGCGGCGCTGCCCGCCGCCACCACCGCCACCGCCGCCACCGTCCTTCGACTCACGGCGTGCCCTCCTCTTTACCTTCGAGGTCGCCTTCCTCGAGCAGCCTCGCCTTGCGCTTCGACCATCGTGACAGGAGCAGGAACGCCACCACCGGGACGGCCAGGAAGATGGCCTCGGCCAGCGCCCCCGCCGCCCCTCCGTGGGCCAGGATCGGCGCGCTCATTGGTTCGCTCGCCTGCGGCTCACTCGCGGGCGCACCTTCATTGGTTCGCTCGCCTGCGGCTCGCTCATGTCGACAGCAGGAGGGTCAGGCCGCCGACGGTGAACAACACCATGGCCGCCAGCAGCGGGTATTGGGAACGGGTGGCGTCCTTGGCCGGGAAGGTGGCCAGGGCCCGGTCGTGGGCCAGGACCACGCCCGCGATGTGGCCGGACACGATGGCCCCCACCTGCACCCACGACACCACCCGGGGCGAGACCAGCCGGTAGTCGATGGCCCGCTCGGCCGTGCCGAACAGGTCCCATCCCTGGCCGAACGGGTCAGAGATCAGCGACAGCGCGGCCTGACCCTCGAACAGCAGGTACGAGAAGTAGTGGGCCACCGCGTAGGCGAACACGATGGGGACCAGGGAGTGGGCGAAGAGGCGGGTGAGCTGGTGCAGTTCCCGGCCGGTCTGCCGGGCGGCCACCCGCATGGCCACCAGGTAGGCGGCGCCCACCAGGGCGATGGTGGCGATCAGCCCGAGGGTGAGGACGATGGTGAGCGGCCACTTCCCCAGCCCGCTGAACTGGTCGACCCACAGCTGGGTGCGGCTGAGGCCGTCGAACGTCGTCGATCCCAGCGCCACCAGGATGAGGGCCACCGTCCCCGGCAGGACCTCCATCGTCGTAAGCCCAGCCAGGGGTGGCCGCAGTCGCAGCCGTCCCTCGTCGTCGGAGTACACGGGGGCCATGGCCGCCAGCAGTCCGAAGAAGGCGGCGAAGGCCTCGCCCTGGCGGAGGAACGGGTCCCCCCACCGGGCCGCCCCGGCCAGGACCACGCCCGTGTAGACGATGATCGCCACCGCCAGCTGACGGGGGTCGGCCCGGTCGGGATAGGCCAGCTCCAGCCAGAGGAACCCGAACAGCAGGCCCACCGCCGGCCAGTGCCCGAGCAGGTACGGCACCTCCGCCGGCCGCCCCCGCAGGCGCTCGACGACCGCGGCCAGGGCGGGGAACGGGGACAGCACCCGCCACCCGTCGCCGATCACCGCGCTCACGAATGTCATTCCCACCCAGAAGGCGATGTAGACCGCGGCCGGGGCCAGGTTGTCGGCCGCCTCGGCCGGTCCGAACAGGCCCGCCCCCAGCACCGCCACGAACAGGACCAGGCCGACGGCGCGGGCGACGGTGGCCAGGCCGGAGGCGATCCTCCGCCGTTCGGTGGAGACGAGGACGACCCCGGCCACCCCTCCCTGCAATCGGGCCGACGGCCAGAACGCAGCCAGGGCGGCGAACGACACGATGATGGCGCCGGCCGCCCCGTAGGCGAACATCCAGATGGGCAGGGGCAGGTCGGACCGGCCCCCGAGGCCGTGGGCGAAGGCGGGGCCGGCCGTCGTCAGCCACGCCCCAGCGGTGGCCGTCAGCAGCAGGGCGACCCTGCGGCCTGGCGTCACTGCACCTCGAGGCTGGTCAGGCGGAGATGGCTGTGCTCCAGCTCGACCTCGTGGACCCCGGGGATGTCGGCCGTGAACGTCACCTCACCGGCGACGTTGGGCTCCAGGTCGACGGTGAGGTCGTAGGTGTGGACGTGGATCTCCTCGGCCACGTCGCTCACCACCCGGATGGTGACCTGGTCCCCGAGCTTGGCCGTCACCCGGTTGTCGCCGGAGACGTTGCCGCCCGAGAAGGTGAACTCGGCGGTCGTGCCGGAGGCGGCGGTCGTGGTCGTGGCCGTCGAGGCGGCCGTGGTGGTCGTGGTCGTGGCTACGGCCGCGGTCGTGGTCGTGGTCGTGGTGGCGTCGTCGTCGTCGCTGCTGCAGGCGCTCAGCCCGAGGCCGGCGACCGTCACCGCGATGGCGGCCAGCCGCAGGGGGCGGGACAGGGTCATGTTCTCTCGCTCTCGTGTGAGGTGTCGATGGGGTCTCAGACGAACCGAGGCGCCGGCGGTCCCCGGGACGGGACCGCGGTGGCGGGTGACGACGGCGGCGACCACGAGGGCCGGTGCGGCCGCCACCGAACGAGGGGGAGGACGACCAGGACGCGGCCCCCGCCGTCGAGGGTGAGGTACCGGGCGCCGGTGGCCGCCGACGCCCGCAGGAGGGCGATCACCGCCAGCGCGGTGACGACCTGGGCCGCTAGCCCGCACCACAGCGCCCGCGAGTGGAGGGCGGCGCCCGCGCTGTGGCCGGCCAGCGCGTGCTCGACCACCTCCTGGCCGGTGAAGAGCATCCACTGGGCCACGACGAGGGGCCCGAGGGCGACCCGCCGGTACCGGCCCCCGGCCGTGGCCCCGGCCGTGGCCGCCCACGCCACGGCGAGAACGGCGAGGGGGACGACCAGCGCCAGCACCAGGGCCAGGTACCCGTGGTGGACCGCCGCCGCGCCCGCCGGTCCTGGCGCGGCCAGGTACCCGATCGCATGCCCGCCCAGCACGCCGGCCGGAGCGGCCAGGACGAGGGCGGGGCGAAGCCGCATCACGTCCGAGCGTAGAGCACCGGCCCCGGTTGGAGGCGGTCGTGGGAGCGGCCGTGGCTCAGCTAGAGGGCGAGGCTGTGCACCGAGCCGGCGACCAGGACGCCCGCCGCGCTCACGCCGGCGACGACCACCGGTCGCAGCCGGTCCACTGTGGTGCCGTCCCCCAGCTGGCCGAAGTAGTTCCACCCCCACGTCCGGACCGACCCCGCGCCGTCGAGGGCGAGGCTGTGGTAGGCCCCCGCGGCCACCGCGGCCACGCCGGTGAGGCCCGGGACCGGCGCCGGGGAGCGACGGTCGACCGTCGTCCCGTCGCCCGCCTGCCCGACGCCATTCCATCCCCAGGCGACCACAGTGCCGTCGGATCGGGCGGCCAGGCTGTGGTAGGCGCCGGCCGCCACCGACGAGGCGGTCAGGCCGGGCACCCGGGTGGCGACGTGACGGTCGACGGTGGTGCCGTCGCCCAGCTGCCCGAGGACGTTCCAGCCCCAGGCCCACACGCTGCCGTCGCCCTTGATCGCCAGGCTGTGGTGGCTGCCGGCGGCGATGGCGACCACACCGGTCAGCCCGGCCACCCGGACGGGCGCGGGGCGCGACGTTGTCGTCCCGTCGCCCAGCTGTCCGAGGCCGTTCCAGCCCCACGCCCACACCGTGCCGTCGGCCTTCAGGGCCAGGCTGTGGACCGCGCCGGCCGAGACCGCGACGACACCGTCGATGCCGGGCACCGGCGTCGCCGTACCCACCTCGGTGCCGGTCAGGCCGAGCTGCCCGTAGCCGTTCCAGCCCCAGGACCACACCCGGCCGTCGGCCGTGGCGGCCAGGCTGTGAAAGGCGCCGGCGGCGGCCCCGCGGACGAAGTCGATCTCGGGCACCCGCGCCGGCTGGAGCCGGTCCGTCGCCCTACCCCGGCCCAGCTGCTCGAAGCTGTTCCATCCCCAGGCGTAGAGCCCGCCGTCGTCGGTGACCGCCAGGCTGTGGAACCCGCCCGCGGCGGCGGCCACCACCAGCCGGTCCGGAGCGGTTGCCGCCGGGACCGGGGCCGGCACCGGGCTGTCGGCGGTCGTGCCCGTCCCGAGGCTCCCCACCCGGTTGAACCCCCAGCCGAGCACGGGCCGCGGCGCGTCGAGCCGGAGGACGACCGGCGACGACGGACCGAACCGGTCGTCACCGAGGTAGCGGGCGGTGAAGTCGTGGTGGCCGGCGGCGAGGGGCGCGGTGGTCAGGCGGGCGACACCACCGGCGAGGGCCACCGTACCCAGCACCGTGCCGCGGCGGCTGATCTCGACCAGGCCGGTCGGCACGCCCGCCGGCACGAGGACCGAGTTGGACGAGCGCACCTCGATGTCGAGGGTGACCGCCCGCCCGGCGGCGGGCACCGATGCCGACGACAACGTCACGTCCGGCTCCAACCGCCGCGAGTTGCGCAGCACCGTCCCCTCCGACCCGACCGCCCACCCGTGGGCGGGGCCGGCGACGGCCACGTCGAAGAGGGGCCGCCGGTCGCCCAGCTCCCCGAGGCGCCACGTCTGGGAGAGCATGGTGGGCTGCGCCAGCCACGTCTGCCCTCCGTCGTGGGTCGAGAACGTGTAGCCCTCGGTCGTCACCGCCCAGCCGTCGTCGGCGTTGGCGAAGGCCAGGCCCGTCGGGTGCCCGTACTCCTGGGGTGTGTCCCAGTTCCAGAGCTCCTGGGCCGTCCAGGTGACACCCCCGTCGACCGTGCGCGAGAGGCGCCGGCCGCCGGCCACCCACCCGTGGGTGGGGTCGGTGAAGACCACCGCGGTCAGCGCATAGTCCCGGTCGCCGTAGTTGCCGGTCGCGCTGATCACCTTGGGGTCCCGCTCGGTCCAGGTGACACCACCGTCGGCGGTGCTGTGAAGCCGCTGGCGGACCAGGGCGTACCCATGCTGGCCGTCGAGGAAGAACACGTCGCTCACGCTCGGGAACGACCCCCGGCGGGCCCATGTCTGGCCGCCGTCGGACGACGCCAGCAGCCCGTCCAGGCCGCCGACCCACACCTGGTGGGCGTCCACCATCGAGACCGCCCGCAGCGAGATCGGCGCCGGGATCGGCAGCGGGCGCGACGACCAGGTCGCGCCCCCGTCCGCCGTGGTCAGGATGACGCCGGGCCGCACGTCGGACGGCTGGTAGAGGCCACCGACAGCGGTGCCGTGGAGCAGGTCGGCGAAGTCGACGTCGTAGAGGGCCTCGGTCGTCCCGGACGTCTGGGGGGCCCAGGTGACACCCCCGTCGTCGGTGCGGCGGATCACGCCGCCGGCCCCCACCACCCAGCCGTGCTCGGCGTCGACGAAGTCGACCCCGTAGAGCTCCCGGGTGTCCGGGGCCGCGACCCGGCGGGCGGCCCACGTGCGGGCTCCGTCGTCGCTGGCCATGACCGTGTTGCCTTCGAGGGTGGCGAGCACCCGGAGGCCGTCCAGGGTCGCCACCGCGGTGGCCGCCCATGGCACCTCGTCGCGGACCCACGTCCGCCCGCCGTCGTTGGTCCGGAACATGGGGTTCGGGAAGTCGGGGGATCGGAAGGAGTCGGCGATGTGGCTCAGGGCGTAGCCGTGGTCGGCGTCGGCGAAGGACACGGACGCCAGGCGGGGGGCGATGGCCCCGCCCGGATGGTTGAGCTGGCCCTCCCAGGTCACGCCGCCGTCGTGGGTCACGTGGATCCCGATCGGGCTGACGACCCAACCGGTGTCGGCATCGACGAAGTCGCTGTCGATCATCGGCGAGGCGGCGGTGGAGAAGCCCCCCATGTCGTGGCGGATCCAGGTGCGGCCGCCGTCGACCGTGCGCAGGACCATCGGGTGCTGGTCGTGGTGGAAGCCGGTGGCCCAGCCGTGGAGGGCGTCGACGAACTCCACCCGGCGGAGACGGTGGACGTAGCTCGGGTCGTGGTACACGACCGACCAGTTCCGGCCACCGTCGGTGGTGGCCAGGATGGAGATCCGGGTGACGATCCAGCCCCGGTCATGATCGACGAAGGACACGCCGGTGTAGGCGCCAGGTTCAGCGAGAGCGCCGACGTGGGCGCCACCTGGGTGCTCCACGTCTGGCCGCCGTCCCGGGTGGCGACCACTGCGGCGTCACCTCCGACGGCCCACCCGTGTTGCTCGTCGACGAAGTCCACCGCCAGCAGGTTGGCCCGGGTGCCGGTCCACTGGGGCGTCCAGGTCACCCCTCCGTCGGTGGTGCGGTGGACGTAGCCGGCGGACCCGGCCGCCCATCCGTGCGACGGGCCGACGACATCGATGTCCCGGGGGCCGAGGCCCGAGGAGAGCAGGGGCCAGCCGGTATCGGCCGGGGCGGAGACGGGCGCGGGCGCGGCCGCCGACCCGGTCGCGGGCGCCACCACGAGGAGCACCGCCGCCACCAGGCCGAGGGCGACCCACTGCAACCGCCGTGTCATGCCCCGACCATCGGCGCGTTCGGGGCCCGGCTGGAGCGATCAGGCGGGGATCGGCTCCCGGCGGTCGACGGTGAGCGGGTCGAGGAGGTCGAGCACGGCCGTCTCGACGGCACCGTGGGTGGCGAGGTCGACGTCGCCGTCGGCGAACCAGAGCGACTCCGTGACGTCGGCGATGGTGGCCCCCGCCAGGTAGTGGTCGACGAGCCGGGGGTCGACGTACGACGACCGGCACACCGCGGGCGTGTTCCCGAGGTAGTGGGCGACCTCCTGGAAGGCCCGGGTGACGGCCCGCTTGCGGGCGTACGCCGACGAGGCGGAGGTGGACACGGCCAGGGCCACCGCGGCCAGCACGGTGGCGTTCCAGGTGCGGAAGTCCTTGGCCGAGAAGTCCCCGCTGGTGACCTGCTTGATGTAGGCGTTGATGTCGGTGGACCGCACGTCGACCCACGTCACCTTGCGGCCCTCCTGCCGGCGCCAGGCCAACAGGTCGGCGCCTGCCCCGGCGCGCCTTGAGCGAGGCGACGACCTCGTAGACGTCGGGGTCGACCACCGACGCCAGCCGGCGCTTGCCGCCCTTGGCCACGTAGTCGAACTGGAGGATGCCGTCATCGACCAGCTTCACGTGGCGCTTCTGCATGGTGGCCAGCCCGTAGGTCTGGTTCTCCTCGGCGTAGCCCTCGGTGCCGATGCGGAAGAACCCCAGGTCGAGGAGGCGGGCGCTGGCCGCCAGGACCCGGTCCCGGCCCAGGCCCTCCTCCCGCAGGTGTTCGGCGATGCAATGGCGGAGCTTGGGCAGGGCCCGCCCGAAGTCGAGCATGTGGTCGAACTTCTCGCGGTCGCGGTCCTGGCGCCAGACGTCGTGGTAGCGGTACTGGCGTCGTCCCCGGGCGTCGGTGCCCACCGCCTGGATGTGTCCCCGGGGGTGGGGGCAGATCCACACGTCGGTCCACGCCGGGGGGATCACGAGCGCCTGGATGCGCTCGAGGACGTCGGTGTTGTCGACCGGCCGACCGTCGGCGTCGAGGTAGGCGAAGCCCTTCTTCTTGCCGGCCGGGACCCGCCGGATCCCGGGGCCGGAGAGGTCGCTCCGTCGCAGCCGTGCCATTGCCGGCCACCATTCCCGCAGCCCGCCCGTTCCAACCGGCCGTTTCGCGGCTGGTTGGCGCGGGTAGGCGCGGATCGTGGAAGCCACCGTGCCCCCTCCCATCCCGTCCCCGCCGCCGATCGACCCCGTCCCCAGCCCCTTCCCGGAACCGGAGACGCCGATCCCGCACCCGGAGCCGCCGTTCCCCGACCCTCAGCCGATATGACCGGCCCGGGAGGCCGGTCCATGGAGCATTCTCTGGGCCATCCCTCGAAGAGGGTGGACCAGTGAGCCGGCCCAGCGATCTGAACGTGGTGGCCACCTTCGCCACGCCCGAGCAGGCCCGGGACGCGCTGGAAGGGCTCGGACGAGCCGAGTTCGACGCCGACAAGGTTTCCCTCGTTGGCCGCGACGCGGAGGAGGTGGCCAGCGACCCCGACACCCGCCTGCGCGACCTCGAAGTCACGGCCGAGGTGGGCAAGCAGGCGATCAAGGGCATCACCGCGGGCGGCGTCCTGGGCGCCCTGGCGGGGGCAGCCGCCTTCGCCATCCCCGGCATCGGGGCCGGCATCGGCACCGGGATCTTCGCGGCCATGGCCGCTGGAGGGATCGGCGGCGGCGCCGTCGGCGGGATGGTGGGCGGTATCGCGTCGATGGACCTCAGCGAGAACTGGGAGCTGACGTTCTCGGAGGCGCTGCGGGACGGCAAGGCGGTGGTGGCCGTCCACACCGAGTCCGACGAGGAAGCCCGGAAGGCGGCCGAGGTCCTCGAGAAGGAGCAGCCCGAGAAGCTCGAGCGAGTGGACGCGGAAGGGACCGTGATCACCGCCGCCGCCGACTGAAGCCCCGCCGGCCGCGCCCGCCGCCGAAGGATGGCGCGCCTAGCTGGCGAGGCGGGAGTGGGTGACGGGCGGCGTCGTCGGCCCCAGGTGTATGCCGGCGTCGGTCATGGTGAAGGTGGCGTCCTCGGCGGACTCGGCCAGCACCTCGGCGTGGGGGAGGGGGTGGTCGGTGGCGACGGCCTCGGCGGTGACGATCAGCTCGGTCTGCACCGCGTCGATCTCGTCCGAGAGGGCGGCGGCTTCGTCCGGGAGGCCCTGGACGACAGCCCGTTCCCGGCGTTCGACGAGCTCGACCAGCTGTAGCTCCAACCCGACCACGTGGTCTTCCAGGCGGGGATCGGTCATGCGTTCGATCGTACCCGTGTCGCCCGCCCTCAACCCCCGGCCTACCTTGGTACCCAATCGAACGAGGAGGCCATACGGTGAAGTTCCTGGTCATTTGGCGGATGGAGATCTCGCGGCTGTCGGGCGAGATGATGCGCACCGTCCTGAGGATGCCCGACTACGCCAAGCCCCTCGAGGCGTCGGGCAAGGTGATCGGCCGCTACCACATCGTCGGCAGCCACGGCGGGGCCTGGATCTACAACGTGAGCTCCAACGACGAGTTGGAGATGCTCCTGGCCCAGTCGCCGGTCTACAACTACTCGACCTACAACGTGTACCCCCTGGCCGACATGACCACGTTGAACATGCCCGGGGCCACCCCTTCGTAGAGGGAGGTACATCCGATGGCCAGTGAGGTGCGAGGCGTCGTCGCCACCGCCAAGGGGGCACCGGTGACCGTGGAGACGGTCATCGTCCCCGATCCCGGGCCGGGCGAGGTGGTGGTCAGGGTCCAGGCGTGTGGCGTGTGCCACACCGACCTCCACTACAAGGAAGGGGCCATCAACGACGACTTCCCGTTCCTCCTCGGGCACGAGGCGGCGGGGGTGGTCGACGCTATCGGCCCCGACGTGGGCAACGTGGCCGTCGGCGACTACGTCGTGTTGGCCTGGCGGGCGCCGTGCGGGCGGTGCCGCTCGTGCCGGCGAGGGCGGCCCTGGTACTGCTTCGACAGCGCCAACGCCATCCAGAAGATGACCCTGGCCGACGGCACGCCGCTCAGCCCCGCCCTCGGGATCGGCGCCTTCGTGGAGAAGACGCTGGTGGCGGCCGGCCAGGCGGTGAAGGTCGACACCCTGGCCCGGCCCGAGGCGGCCGGCCTCATCGGCTGCGGGGTGATGGCCGGTTGGGGCGCGGCGGTGAACACGGGCGGGGTGAGCCGGGGCGACACCGTGGCCGTCTTCGGCTGCGGCGGGGTGGGCGACGCCGCCATCGCCGCCTCGTCGCTGGCCGGCGCCCGCAAGGTGATCGCGGTCGACATCGACGACCGCAAGCTCGAGTGGGCCCGGGCCTTCGGGGCCACCGACACGGTGAACTCCCGGGACACCGACGCCGTCGAGGCGATCAAGGCCCTCACCGACGGCTTTGGCGTCGACGTCGCCATCGAGGCCGTCGGCCGCCCCGAGGTGTTCAACCAGGCCTTCCTGGCGAGGGACCTGGCCGGGATCGTGGTGCAGGTCGGCGTCCCGTCCCCCACCATGACGGTGGAGATCCCCCACATCGAGTTCTTCGGACGGGGTGGTGCCCTCAAACCCTCGTGGTACGGCGACTGCCTGCCCACCCGCGACTTCCCCATGCTCATCGATCTCTACCTGTCGGGACGCTTCGACCTCGACCGCTTCGTGTCCGAGACCATCGACATCGACCACGTCGAGGACGCCTTCGCCAAGATGCAAAGGCGGGTGTGATGGTGTACTCCGCGCTCGCGTGCGTGGTGTCTTCGGGCAACGGGACGATCTGACCAGCCTACCTACTTGTAGGTAGGCTGGATCCGGATGAACGAGACCGACCTCCTTCACGAGCTGGCGCCCGAAGCGGAACGGCTGCTCGAACGCCACCTGGCGACGTCAAAGGAGTGGTTCCCGCATCAACTGGTGCCGTGGGACCGGGCGGCCAAGTCCGATCCCCGCCACCCGTGGGACGCCGAGGCCCATCCCATGGACGAGGCCGTCCGCCAGGCCCTGTTCCTCAACCTCCTCACCGAGGACAACCTGCCCTACTACACCTCCAAGATCGACTCGATGTTCGGCGGCGACCACCCATGGGGCGCCTGGAACCGGCGGTGGACGGCGGAGGAGGGGCGGCACTCCATCGTCATCCGCGACTACCTCACCCTGTCGGGGGCGGTCGACCCCATCGCTCTCGAGCGAGCCCGGATGCAGCAGGTGAGCCACGGCTTCCACCAGCCCATCGCCGACGCCTTCGAGGGCCTGGTCTACGTCGCGCTGCAGGAGCTGGCCACCCGCATCTCCCACCGCAACACGGGCAAGCTGCTGGCCCAGTACGACCCCGCCGGCTACGAGGTCATGGCCCGGGTGGCGGCCGACGAGAACCTCCACTACCTCTTCTACCGCGACGCCAGCACCGCCGCGGTGTCGCTCGACCCGTCGAGCATGGTGATCGCCATGGAGCGTCCAGGTGCGCGACTTCGAGATGCCCGGCGCCGGCGTCGAGGGCTTCCGCGACCTGGCCAAGGCCATCGCCCGGGCCGGCATCTACGACCTCGCCATCCACCACGACCAGATCCTGGTACCGGTGATCCATGCGCCACTGGCGCCTGGAGTCCCTCGGGGGGCTCACGCCGGAGGCGGAGCAGGCCCGCGACCGGCTGGTGGAGCGCATCGCCAAGATCGAGCGGGTCGGCCGTCGGCTGTCGGCCAAGAAGGAAGAGGCCACCGCCACCGAGGCCGCCTTCGCCTGATCGGCCCACGCGCCGTTCGCCCGGTCGCACCTGACCCTCCCGACCGAATCCCTTGCAGGGTCGGTCCCGGCGGTCGAAGATGGCGGCGTGCCTGACCTGAATCTGATCGGGGGGGAGTGGCGGGCGGCAGCCGACGGCGCGACCGACGCCATCATCGACCCGGCAACAGGCGAAACGATCGGGTTGGTCCCCTCGTCGAGCGCGGCCGACGTCGATGCCGCGGTGCAGGCGGCTGCAGCCGCGTTCGACGCGTGGGCCGGGCTCACCCCGCGGGCACGGGGCGAGCGGATCGCCGCCCTCGGTCGTCTCATCGAGGAGCACCTCGACGAGATCAGCGCCATCGAGAGCCGCAACGTCGGCAAGCCCGTTTCGATCATGGAGTTCGAGCTCGATCTCGCGCTCGACAACTGGCGCTTCTTCAGCGCGGCCGGTCGCTTCCTCGAGGGCCGCGCCGCGGGCGAGTACGTCGAGGGCTACACGTCGATGTTGCGGCGCGAACCGCTCGGCGTCGTCGGTGGCATCGCGCCGTGGAACTACCCGTTCGGGATGGCCACCTGGAAGGTCGGGCCCGCGCTCGCCGCCGGGAACACCGTCGTGTTGAAGCCGTCGGAGCTCACGCCCTACACGGCGCTGAAGTTGGGTGAGCTGGCCCTGGAGGCGCTGCCTCCCGGTGTGCTCAATGTCGTGTGCGGACAAGGGGAGACCGCTGGCGCGGCGCTCGTCGAGCATCCGGACGTGGCGATGGTGTCGATCACCGGTTCGGTGGCGGCGGGGCAAGCTGTCGCCGCGGCCGCGGCCCGCACGCTGAAGCGCGTGCACCTCGAGCTCGGTGGAAATGCTCCGGTCGTCGTGTTCGACGACGCTGATGTGGCGGCGGTCGCCGCCGGCATCCGCAGCGGTGCCTTCTACAACTCGGGCCAGGACTGCACCGCCGCCTGTCGAGTGATCGCTGGCTCCGGGGTGCACGACGACGCTCGTGGCCGCGCTCGAGACAGAAGTGGCGGCGATCCCGGTCGGTGATCCGAACGATCCCGGCACCGAAGTCGGGCCCGTCGTGTCGGCCGACCAGCGCGAGCGGGTGGCCGGCATGGTCGAACGGGCGAAGGCCGCCGGTGCGGCGGTCCTGCACGGCGGCGCGGCGCGGGCGGGTAGCGGCTTCTTTTACGAACCGTCGCTCGTCGTCGGCGTCGAACAGGGTGCGGAGATCGTGCAGCGGGAGGTGTTCGGCCCGGTGGTCACGGTGCAACGGGCGCCGGACGAGGAGACGGCCCTGGCCTGGGCCAACGGCGTCGACTACGGCCTGGCCGCGTCGGTGTGGACGCGTGACGTCGGTCGCGCCCTGCGGATGGCGAAGGGGCTCCGGTTCGGCACCGTGTGGGTCAACGATCACCTGCCGCTCGCGTCGGAGCTGCCCCACGGTGGCTTCAAGCACTCCGGCTATGGCAAGGACATGTCGATCTATGCGGTCGAGGCTTACACCGAGCTCAAGCACGTCATGGTGAAGCTCGGGTAGGCCGGCGAGCGACGGGCAACGCCATGGGATCGCATCTCGCGGACGTTTGGTTCCGGGCGTCCGACTTGCAGGTCGTGTCGGGATCGGGATGCGTGATCACGACGACCGACGGCACCGAGTACCTCGACTTCACCGCGGGCATCGCGGTGGCGTCCACCGGCCATTGCCACCCGGACGTGGTCGCCGCCATTCAGAGGCAGGCCGCTCGCTTCATCCACGCCCAGGTGAACTGCTACCGCCACGACCTTCTCGAACCACTCGCCGAGCGCCTGGCGTCGGTCACGCCCGATCCGATCGACACCTTCTTCATCACCAACTCCGGCGCCGAAGCCACGGAAGCGGCAGTGAAGCTGGCCCGACAACTCACGGGGCGCCCTGGCATCGTGGTGTTCAGCGGCAGCTTCCACGGTCGCACCGCCCAGACGATGGCGATGACGACGTCGAAGAGCGCGTACCGCGTGGGGCATCAGCCGCTCCCGGCCGGCGTCTTCGTCGCGTCCTTCCCCTACCCGCTGCGATGGGGATGCGACGAGACCGAAGCCACCCAGCGGGCCCTGGCCGACTTCGACCACCTCCTGCACACCCAGACGGCACCGTCGGAGCTGGCGGCGGTCGTGATCGAACCCGTACTCGGCGAGGGCGGCTATTTGCCGGCCCCCGCCGCCTTCCTCCAGGGTCTCGAGGCCCGCTGCCGTGCGCACGAGATGCTGTTCGTCGTCGACGAGGTGCAGACGGGATTCGGCCGCACCGGCACCATGTTTGCCTGCGAGCAAGCGGCGATCCGGCCCGACGTCCTGGTGCTGGCCAAAGGCATCGCCTCGGGTTTCCCCCTGGCCGCCATCGGAGCGTCGGCCGATCTCATGGCGAGATGGCCGACGGGCTCCCACGGCGGGACGTACGGCGGGAACCCGATGGGTTGCGCCGCCGCCCTCGCCACCATCGAAGTGCTCAACGCCCCTGGTTTCCTCGAGCAGGCCCGGGCGAGGGGCGAGCGGCTCCGCACCGGGTTGCGCGAGCTCGCCAAACGACATCCGGTCATCGCCGAGGTGCGCGGCCCCGGGCTGATGGTGGGAGTCGAGTTCCTGAGTGACGGTCGGCCCGACGCAACCCGTGCCGCAGCGGTGGTCACGCACTGTCGCGAGGTCGGCCGGTTGTTGCTCATGACCGCGGGGTCCGATGCGAACGTCGTGCGGTGGATGCCCCCGCTGATCGTGTCCGAGAGCGAGGTGGCGAGCGGGTTGGCATCCTTCGACGACGCCCTCACCGCAACGGGGTGACGACCGCGGTCGGGCTCCGCAACGTCACCAAGCACTTCGGCGACGTCGTCGCGGTCGACGGCGTCGACCTCGACATCGAGGCCGGGGAGTTCTTCGCCATGCTCGGGCCCGTCCGGCTCCGGGCAAGACGACGATGCTGCGCCTGATCGCCGGGTTCGAGCTGCCCGGACAGCGGGCACGATCGAGCTCGGCGGGCCGCGACGTGAGCAACGATCCACCGTTCGACCGCGACGTCAACACGGTCTTCCAGGACTACGCCCTCTTCCCGCACATGGATGTGGCCAAGAACGTCGAGTACGGCCTGCGGGTCAAGAAGGTCCCCAAGCCGGAGCGAGCCGAGCGGGTCGAGGCAGCCCTGGCCAGCGTCCGCCTCGAGGCGTTCGGCGGGCGCAAGCCCAACCAGCTCTCCGGGCGGCCAGCGCCAGCGGGTCGCCCTGGCCCGGGCCCTCGTCAACCGTCCCGAGGTGCTGCTGCTCGACGAGCCCCTCGGCGCCCTCGACCTGAAGCTCCGCGAGGAGATGCAGGTCGAGCTCAAGCAGATCCAGCAGCAGGTGGGGATCACGTTCATCTTCGTCACCCACGACCAGGGCGAGGCGCTGTCGATGAGCGACCGCGTCGCGGTGTTCAACCAGGGTCGCATCGAGCAGGTCGGCACGCCGCGCGAGATCTACGAGCACCCGGCCACCGAGTTCGTGGCCGGCTTCGTCGGCACCGCCAACCTGCTCCCCGACGGCGACGGACCTGGTCACCGTCCGACCCGAGCGGATCCGCTTCGGCGCCCCCAGCCGGCGACGAGACCGGCGCCGACGGGCACCATCGACGCCGTCCAGTACCTCGGCGCCACCACCCGCTACCGCGTCCACACCGACGACGGCACGACCCTCGTCGTCGAGGTAGCCCAACACCACGGTCGTCGCCCGACGTCGCGGTGGGCGACACCGTGCAGCTGGCCTGGCAGCCCACCGACCGCCAGCGGTGGCGACGCCGCCGGACGAGTCGACGTATCAACCGACAGCAACCCAAGGGGAGGGAACATGCGAAGGAAGGGACATCGCCTGGCCGGAGTGGCCATGGCACTTGCGCTCGTGGCCGCCGCCTGCGGCGATGACGACGACGATGGCGACGGCGCCAGCGACACCACGGCGCCGAGGTCCAGACGCGATCGGCGAGGGCGAAGGCGCCGTCTCGATCCTCGCCTGGCCGTACTACGCCGAGGACGGCACCCAGGACCCGAACTCGACTGGGTCACCGCCTTCGAGGAGGACACCGGCTGCGACGCCGAGGTGAAGTACTTCGGCACGTCCGACGAGGCGTTCACGCTGTTCGGCACCGGCGACTACGACGTCGTGTCGGCGTCGGGCGACTCGTCGATGCGCAGCGTGGCGTCGGGTGACGCCGCCGCCATCAACACCGAGCCTGCTCGAGCACTACGGCGACCTGGCCGCCGTTCCTGAAGGAGCAGGCGTGGAACAGCATCGACGGCACCGTCTACGGCGTGCCGCACGGCTGGGGCGCCAACGTGCTGCAGTACAACACCGACGGTCGTCGACCCGGCGCCCGACAGCTGGGGCGCGGTGTTCGACCCCGACTCGCCGTACGCGGGCAAGATCGCCGCCTACGACTCGCCCGATCTACATCGCCGACGCCGCGCGTGTACCTGATGGCCACGCAGCCGGACCTCGGGATCGAGAACCCGTACGCCCTCGACGAGGAGCAGTTCAACGCCGCCATCGACCTGCTGAAGGAGCAGAAGCCGCTCGCTGTCCGAGTACTGGAGCGACTACGTCGCCTACGAGGACAACTTCCGCGCCGGCAGCACGGTGCTGGGCACGAGCTGGGAGATCATCGCCAACACGCTCCAGGCCGACGATCCGCCGACTCCGGTCGACTCCGTGCTGCCCGAGGAGGGCTCCACGGCGTGGTCGGACAACTGGATGATCCACAGCGAGGCGGAGCACCCGAACTGCGCCTACGAGTGGATCAACTACATCACCTCGCCGCCGGTGCAGGCCGACGGTGGCCACCACCTTCGGTGAGGCGCCCGGCCAACCTGGCGGCCTGCGCGGACGATCGCCGACCACTGCGAGCAGTACCACGCCGACGACGCGGAGTACTACGACCAGCTGCACTACTGGACCACCCCCACCAAGGAGTGCCTCGACGGGCGCACCGACGTCGAGTGCAAGGACTACGCCGAGTGGGTCGCGGCGTGGACCGAGGTGAAGGGCTGACGCGAAGCGGCCGCTGACTGCCCTCGCAGCAGCATCGTTGACGGCCATCACACGGCGGAGGGCGGCGCGCTCCTGGCGCGCCGCCCCGCCTGCGGCTCGGGCTCACGCTGTCCGGGCCCGCTGCTGTGGCTGCTCGTCGCCTACATCGGCGCGCTCGTCGCGCTGCTGGTGACGTCGCTGTACCACAACGAGACGGTGGGGTGCGCCACCGAGATGGTCACCGATCCTGCCCTCGACAACTACCGCACGATCCTCGACACGCCCGTGTACCAGGACGTCGCGGTGCGCACGATCGGCGCCGCGATCGCCGTCACGGTGATCGACCTCGTCATCGCGGTGCCGGTCGCCTTCTTCATGGCCAAGGTGGCCATCGCGGCGCTCGCGGCGGCAGCTCGTCATCGCCGTCACGATGCCGCTGTGGGCCGGCTACCTCGTGAAGGGCTACGCGTGGCGGGGGATGCTCAACCCGGAGAGCGGCCTCATCAAGGAGGTGTTCGGCTTCACGCCCGGGCTACGGCATCTGGGGCACGATCGTCGTGCTCTCGTACCTCTGGCTGCCGTACATGGTGATCCCGATCTACGCCGGCCTCGACCGCCTGCCGAACTCGCTGCTCGAGGCGTCCACCGACCTCGGCGGCAAGGCGGGGCGCACGTTCCGCTCGGTGGTGCTGCCGCTGCTCGTGCCGTCGATCGTCGCCGGGTCGATCTTCACGTTCTCGCTGACGCTCGGCGACTTCTACATCAACCGCCTCCTCGGCGGCACGACGCAGTTCATCGGCAACAACATCTACAGCAACTTCGGCGTGAACCTGCCGCTCGCCGCCGCCTACGCCACCGTGCCGATCCTCATCATGGTCGGCTACCTCCTCGCCGCCCGCGCCGCCGGCGCGCTCGAGGAGCTCTAGGATGTTCGTCTCCCGCCCGGCCCGGATCGCGCTGCGGGTGTTCACCGGCCTCGTGCTGCGTGCGTCCTCTACTTCCCGCTCCTGTACGTGGTGCGCCTGAGCTTCGCGACGTCGCGCGGGTTCGCCTGGCCGCCGAGCGGGTTCACGCTCGACCACTGGTCCGACGCCCGGCACGCCGAGCGGCCCCGAGGACGCGCTGATCAACTCGCTGACCATCGCCGTCTGGGCCACGCTCGTCGCCCTCGTGCTCGGCGTCGCTCGCGGCCGCCGGCGCTGTCCCGGTACCGGTTCTTCGGGCGCAACACCGTCAACCTCATGATCGTGCTGCCCATCGCCCTGCCGGGCATCGTCACCGGCATCGCCCTCAACTCCGGGCTTCGCCCGGCTCGGCGTCGACCTGTCGCGCGTCACGCTTGGTCACCGCCCACGCCACGTTCTGCATCGTGATCGTGTTCAACAACGTGGCCGCCCGGATGCGCCAGCTCTCGCCCGAACCTCGACGAGGCGTCGGCCGACCTCGGCGCCGACCAGCTCCAGACGTTCTGGTACGTGCGGCTGCCGCTGCTCATGACCTCGCTGCTGGCGGGCGGGCTGCTGGCGTTCGCGCTCAGCTTCGACGAGATCATCGTCACCACGTTCACGCGCCGAGGGCGGCTTCCAGACCCTGCCGCTCTGGATCTTCCAGAACATGTTCCGTGACACGAGCCTGCCCGCTCGTGAACGTCACCGCCACCTTCGTGGTGGTCGCGATGATCGTCCCCGTGTACCTCGCGCAGCGGCTCTCCGACGCCGCCGCCGGTGGTCGGACGTGAGCTGCGCCTCGCGAAGATCTCAGACGTTCATGGCGACGTACTTGGTCGCCAGGTACTCGTCGATGCCCTCGGCGCCGCCTTCGCGTCCGATGCCGGATTGCTTCACCCCACCGAACGGGGCCGCCGGGTTCGACACCATCCCCTGGTTGAGGCCGACCATGCCGGTCTCGAGGGCCTCGATGACATGGAACGCACGGTTGAGGTCGCGCGTGTACACGTAGGCGACCAGCCCGTACTCGGTGTCGTTGGCCGCCGCGATCGCCTCGTCGTCCGAGTCGAAGGACGCCACCGGCGCCACCGGCCCGAAGATCTCCTCGTGCAGCAGGCGCGCATCGGGCGGAACACCGTCGAGCACCGTCGGGCAGTAGAAGTAGCCGGGCCCATCGCCGGGCTTCGCGCCCACCAGCGCTTTCGCCCCGCGATCGAGGGCGTCCTCGACCAGCTCGGCCACCTTCGAGCGGGTTTCCTCGTTGATGAGAGGGCCGACCTCGACTCCGTCCTCGGTACCGCGCCCGAGCTTCATGGCGCCGAGCCGGTCGGCCAGGCGGGCCGCGAACTCCGATGCGATCGGCCGGGCGACGTGGAACCGGTTGGCGGCGGTGCACGCCTCGCCGATGTTGCGCATCTTGGCGATCACGGCGCCATCGACGGCGGCCTCGAGGTCGGCGTCCTCGAACACGAGGAACGGTGCGTTGCCACCGAGCTCCATCGACGTGCGCAGCACCTTGTCGCCCGCGCCCGCCAGCAGCTGGCGACCGACCTCGGTCGACCCGGTGAACGACAGCTTACGCAGGCGATCGTCGTCGAGCAGGGGGTTCACGACCGTGCTGGCGGACGACGCCGTGACGAGGTTGAGCACGCCCTTGGGCAGTCCCACCTCATCCAGGATCTGGGCGAGCGCCAGCATCGACAACGGCGTGAGCTGCGCCGGCTTCACCACCATCGTGCAGCCGGCGGCGATGGCGGGACCGATCTTGCGCGTGCCCATCGCCATCGGGAAGTTCCACGGCGTGATGAGCAGGCAGGGACCAACGGGCTGGCGCAGCGTGAGCATCCGGCCCTTGCCGTTCGGCATCGTCGAGAACCGACCGGCGATGCGTACCGACTCCTCGGCGAACCACCGCAGGAACTCGGCCGCGTAGGCCACCTCGGCCTTCGACTCGGCGAGCGGCTTGCCCATCTCGAGCGTCATCAGCAGCGCCAGCTCGTCAACTGCGCTCGGTGATGGCCTCGTACGCCCGGCGCAAGATCTCGCCGCGTTCGCGCGGCGGGTGCGCGGCCCACTCGGGCTGGGCGGCGACGGCCGCATCGAGCGCGGCCTTCGCATCGTCCGCGGTCGCGTCGGCCACCTCGCACAACACCGCCCCGGTGGCCGGATCCTCGACGGGCAACGTCCGGCCGCCGGCGGCGTCCCGCCACTCCCCACCGATCGAGAGCGACTTGGGGACCGCGGCGACGACCGCCTCCTCGGCGGCGCGCGTGCTCATGGTCCGATCGTACGGGTTCTGGC
>CAWDDV010000001.1:0-30388 GCA_963801205.1 uncultured Acidimicrobiia bacterium | reverse complement strand
GGTCCTACGTCCTGCATCCGTACCAAATGGTCAAGGACCTGCGCACCGATCACGAGGTGGGCAACATCGGGGCCGTTCTCGACGGCGACCTCGACGGGTTCATGGAGTCCTGGCTGCGCTGGAGGCAACGCCAGCGCTCCTGAGGCCGGGACCGGCTGCCAGTGCTCGCCCCCGGCGCTCGCGACCCGTTACCATTCGACCTGCCGCACCTCGCCAGGGAGGGCACCCCCGCGTACTCATGATCAGACTTCGCAACGTCACCAAGGTCTACAAGGGCAACGTGACCGCCCTGCGGGGTCTGTCGCTCGACATCGCCAAGCAGGAGTTCGTCTTCCTGGTCGGCCCCACCGGATCCGGGAAATCCACCCTCATCCGCCTCCTGCTCAAGGAGGAGAAGCCCGACTCGGGCCGCATCTGGGTGGCGGGTAAGGACATCGGCCAGCTCGGGTCGTGGAAGGTGCCGCTGCTGCGGCGCAACATCGGCTGCGTGTTCCAGGACTTCAAGCTGCTGCCCAACAAGACCGCCTACGAGAACGTGGCCTTCGCCCTGGAGGTCATCGGCCGCCCGGCCCACGTCATCCAGGCCCAGGTACCCCAGGTCCTCGACCTGGTGGGACTGTCCAAGAAGCGTGACCACTTCCCCAGCGAGCTCTCCGGCGGCGAGCAGCAGCGGGTGTCGGTGGCCCGGGCCTTCGTCAACCGGCCCCTGATCCTCCTGGCCGACGAGCCCACCGGAAACCTCGACCCCAACACCTCGGTCGGCATCATGCGCCTGCTCGACCGCATCAACCGCACCGGCACCACCGTGGTCATGGCCACCCACGACGCCGGCATCGTCGACACCATGCGCCGCCGGGTCGTCGAGCTCGACCGGGGCTCGCTGGTCCGAGACCAGGCTCGCGGCGTCTACGGGGCATTCACGTAACACATGGCCGTCAACCTGTCTTATGTGGCGCGGGAAACCGTCTCCAACTTGCGCCGGAACCTGTCCATGGCGTCGGCCGCCCTGCTCACGGTGGCGGTGTCGCTCACCCTCGTCGGGGGCGCCCTGCTGGTGAAGCGGGGTGTCGACCGGGCCACGGTGCAGTGGAAGGACAACGTCGAGCTCTCCATCTTCATGAAGCCCGACGCCTCGGTCCCGGAGTCGGAGGCGATCGACCGCCAGCTCAAGGCCATGCCCGAGGTCGACCGCTACCACTACGTGAGCAAGCCGGAGGCGTTCGAGGAGTTCCGCAAGATCTTCGCCAATGAGCCCGACGTGCGCGACAGCCTCACCGTGGAGCAGATCCCACCGTCGTACCGGGTGGTGCCCAAACAGGCGGAGCAGACCAAGCTCATCGGCGAGCGCTTCCAGGACACGGCCGGGGTGTTCCGCGTGAGCTATGCCAAGGAGGAGGTCGACGCCCTGGTGTCGGTCACCAACTTCCTCCAGATCATGCTGTGGGCGGTGGCCGCGGTGCTGCTGGCGGCGGCGTCGCTGCTCATCCTGAACACCATCCGCATGGCGATCTTCGCCCGCCGCCGGGAGGTGGCGGTGATGAAGCTGGTGGGCGCCACCAACTGGTTCATCCGAATACCCTTCATGCTCGAGGGCCTCATCCAAGGCCTGGCCGGGGCCGCGTTGGCGTACGGCGTGGTGTGGATCGGGCGCGACCTGATCCAGAGCCGGATCACCGAGGCCCGCAACGACATCCAGCTGTTCAAGCAGTTCCTGGTCACCAGCGGCGACGTCGCCGGCACCGGGATCCTGTTGCTGGTCGTGGGTGTGCTGGTGGGGACGGTCGGTTCCGCGTTGGCGGTGAGCCGCTTCCTCGACGTCTGACGTCTGGTCGTGGCGGGTTGGGGGGAAGGTTTCTGTTGTTCCTGTTGCTGGTGTTGCTAGCGTGGCCTGAGTGAAGTACCAGAGGGTGGCGCGGCGCACTGGTGGCGGCCACCGCGTTGCTCCTCGCCGCGCCCCCCGTCGCCCCTCTGGCCCGGCAGACGGAAGCGGACAAGGATCGGATCGACGATCAGATCGAGTCGCTCCAGGAGCAGGTCACGGAGGCGTCGGCCGAGGAGTCGCGGCTGCTGGGGCTGATCGACGAGAGCTCGGGCCGGCTGGCCGGCCTCGACGCCAAGGTGGCCGACTTCGACGGTCAGATCGCCGACGTGGAGGGCAATCTCGACGCGGCCCAGTCCCGATTGGTCGCCCTGGAGGCGGAGCAGAACCGCACCGAGACCCGCCTGGAGGAGGCCACCGTCCAGCTGGCGGGGGCCAAGGAGGAGCTGGCCCACCAAGCCATCGCCGCCTATACCGGTCAGTCGGAGGCGGCCCGCTATGCGGGCATGCTCCTGGGGTCGGGCAGCCTGGACGAGCTCGTCCACCGGCGGTCGTACCTCAAGGCGGTCGTGGGCAGCCAGGCCGACGTCATCGCCGACAACGAGCGGCTGCGCGACGAGGTCAAGGACCTGAAGGACCAGTTGGAGCGGTCCCGGGCCGAGGCCGTCGCCCAGCGGGACGTGGTGGCTAGCGAGCGCGACCGGCTGCAGGTGGCCCGGGACGCCCAGAACGTGGTCCGCGACGACGCCGCCGCCGAGGTCGCCCAGCAGGAGCAGCTGAAGGCGCAGGTCATCGCCCGCAAGGCGGAGTACGAGGCCGAGGTCGAGCAGTTGGAGGCGGAGTCGGCCGCCATTGCCGAGACCCTGCGGCAACGGGCGGCGGCCCGGGCTGCCGGCAACACCCAGATGGCGGCCCTGCCCGCGGGCACAGGGCAGTTCCTGTTCCCGGTGGCGGGGGGCGTCATCACGTCATCGTTCGGGTACCGGGTCCATCCCATCTACGGGGACGGCCGGCTCCACACGGGGATCGACATCGGCGCCGACACGGGAGATCCCATCTACGCCTCGGCCGACGGGATCGTGGCCAGCGCCGGCAGCCTGGGCGGGTACGGCAACGCCACCGTCATCGAGCACGGCGGCGGACTGGCCACCCTGTACGGGCACCAGAGCTCGATCCTGGTGTCCGAGGGGGAGTCGGTGACCGCCGGCGAGGTCATCGGCCGGGTGGGTTGCACCGGCGCCTGCACCGGCCCCCACCTCCACTTCGAAGTCCGGGTCGACGGCGAGCCCGTCGATCCCCTCGGGTACTTGTGATCCGCCGTCGCAACCAGAGGTTGCTCGGCGAGTTTTGAGGACCTGCGGGCGCCGGCGGAGCCGGCGTCCTCGGCGTCTTCCTTCGTGGCAGCCGGCTCCGCCGGCCGCCGGGGCCGCCAGCCACTGGAGGCCGCCTTCGGCGGCGATGCCTGGCCGGCCGCGTCCCGATAAGCGGGTGCGGGTGTGCAGTTGTTTCGGTATATCCGACACAAGTGCACACCGGCGCCGTCCGGGGCTGTCTCCCTAGGGCCTCGGCTTCACCGGGACGGGGGGGCGGGTGGGCTCGCCGATCCATGTCGTCAGCAGTTCGGTGCGGCGGGCGGTCCAGTCCTCGGCGGTGAGGGCGTAGCGGATGTGGTCCTCCCACACGCCGTTGATGGCCAGGTAGCGGTGGGCGATGCCCTCCTCCCGCAGGGCCAGCTTCTCCGCCACCCGGCGGCTGGCCCGGTTCCTCGGGATGATGGCCACCTGCAGCCGGTGCAGGCCCAGCTCCTCGAAGGCGAACCTGGCCGCCACCACCAGCGCCTCGGGGACGTAGCCGTTCCCGGCGTGGGCCTCGTCGATCCAGTACCCGACGTAGGCGTTCTGGAACGGCCCCCGCTGCACGCCCGACAGGTTGAGCTCGCCCGCGAACTTCCCGCCCACGAAGATGCCGAAGCCGTAGCCGGAGCCCATCTGCCACTCCCGCTCGCGGGCGCCGCAGCGGGCGACGAAGGCGGGCCGGCTCTCGGTGTCGTCGGGGGCGCCCGGCGGCGGCTTGGGCTCCCACTTGAGCAGCCAGCCCCGATTGCGCTGGCGGACCTCCCGCCACCCCTCGAAGTCGGCCGCCGACAGCGGCCGCAACACCACCCGCCGGCCCCGGAGCTGCGTCGGGATGCGCTCACCGAGGGCCATCGGGCGACCCTAACGTCTCAGGCTCATCACGAGCCCGTCCAGGATGTCGGCCTCGCTCACCAGGCAGTCGGCGAACCCGAAGTAGCGCATGATGGCGGCCAGCACCACCACCCCGCCCACGATCACGTCGGCCCGCTCCCGCTCCAGGCCCGGGTTGTGGACCCGTTCGGCCCGGGTCTCGGTGGCCAGGGTGCGGAAGACGTCCTCCACCGCCTCCCGGGTGAGGCGGAAGTGGTGGATGCGGTCACGGTCGTAGTCGATACCCAACTCCACCGTGGCCACGGTCGTCACCGTGCCCGCCAGGCCCACCAGGCAGGCGGCGTCGGCCGCCGCGGGGACGTCGCGGACGACATCGTCGAGGTAGTCGCGCACCACGGTGAGGGCGTTGGTCAGCTCCTCGGGGGCGGGCGGGTCGGAGAGGAGGAACTTCTCGGTGATCCGGACGCACCCGATGTCGACCGACACCACGCCGTCCGGTTCGGTTGTGCCGACGGCGAACTCGGTGGAGCCGCCCCCGATGTCGACCACCAGGAACGGTCCGTCGGCGGGGTCGAGCTCGGCCGTCGCCCCCAGGAACGACAGGCGGGCCTCCTCCTCGCCCCCGAGCAGCTCGGGACGGACGCCGACCACGGCCTCGGCGGCGGTGAAGAAGTCGTCCCGGTTGGCGGCGTCGCGGGCGGCGGACGTGGCCGTCATCCGCACCCGTTCGACCCCGAGCCGGTCGAGGGCGCCCCGGTACTCGGCGAGGACGGCGACCGTCCGCTCGATCGCCTCCGGCGCCAGCCGGCCGGTGGCGTCGACGCCCTGGCCCAGGCGGGTGATGTGCATGAGCCGCTCGAGCGTGGCCCCGTCGGCGTCGACCACCAGCAGCCGGGTGGAGTTGGTGCCGCAGTCGATCGCAGCCAGGCGCCCGGTCACCCGCCCGCACCCTCGGCCAGCCGGTCGGCGACCCACCGGCCGACGGGGTCGTCGCCCCCCGCCAGGTGCCAGGCGTAGTGGGCATGGAGGCACTTGACCCCCTTGCGGGTGCCGCCCACTCCCCCCGAGGGGCGGGGCCGGCGTACCCCGGGGGGATGGCGGCGTCGCGCTCGGCGGCATGCCGGGCATGGGCCGCGGCCAGCTCGGCGGCGTCGACGGCCGCCTCCGCCGCCCGCACCCCTCCCGCCGACTCGAGGACGCTCACCAGCCGCCGCAGCTCGGCGTGCACCAGCCAGAAGCGGGTGGGCATGGGCGTCCCGTCGCCCAGCAGGGGGGAGTTGCGGATCACGACCGGCCGGCCGTCGTGGTCACGGACCACCACGTCGAAATCTCCCTGCGGTTGGCGGCCGAGCAGGGCGGCCACCGCGGCCAGGTCGTCGTCGGTCGCATCGCCGTCGGTCACGTCGTCGTTGGTCACGTCGTCGTCGGTCATGGCCCGGCTGGGCGTCGCCGGCCTCACTGCCCCGCCAGCCGCTCGGCCAGACGCCGGGCGTAGCGGGGACCGTCGCCGTCCTCGTCGTGCTTGAGGTAGACGTAGGCGTCGCGCCCGTCGGCCCGCACCTTGGCCAGGCGCTCGGCCCACGCCTCCAGCCCGGCCCCGTCGTACCGCTGCCGGCGGAGGCGGACGTAGGCGAGGGGCCCGACGGTCAAGGGCGCCTCGCCGTCGCGTTCGTTGTCGTTGTCGACCACCACCAGGGTGGCGCCATGGGCCTCGAAGCGGCTGATCACCTCACCGGTGTACCAGTTGGGCCCCAGCTCGAAGGCGAGCGTCGGGCCCTCGGGGGGCAGCGGGAACGCGGCCAGCAGGCGGTCGAGGCGGTCGAGGTCGGGAGTCAGGTGGGGCAGGCTCAGCAGCACCGGGCCCAGGTGGTCCCCCAGGGGAGCCACCGCAGTCAGGAAGGCGGTCACCCGGTCCTCCACCCCGTCCAGGTCGCGGCGGTGGGTGATGCCCATGTGGGCCTTGGGCGCGAACCGGAACCCGGGCGGGACCTGCGACCGCCACCGCTTGAGGGCCACCTCGGTCGGTAGCCGCCGGTAGGTGGCGTGGGCCTCGACGGTGGGGAAGCGGCGGCTGTAGAAGTCGAGCATCCGGGCCGCGGAGGTGCCGTTCGGATAGAAGCGGCCCAGCCATTCGGGATACGACCAGCCGCTCGTACCCACGTTGACCTCAGCCATGGGCCAACGTTAGAAGAGAAGTGGAAGTCCTAGAAGATTGAAGTAATCCGATCCCACGCCCGGCCCAGCCACCCCTTCTCGGCGGCCTCGGCCGCCGCCGCGGCGGCCGTGGCCGGGGCCGCCGGCGGGGCCGGGCTGGTGACGGGCGGTGTGCCGTCGGGAAGGATCACGTAGGCCTCCTCCCCGGGCTTGACCAGCTGGTAGTGGAGGCGGGCCAGGCGCTCGATCTCCTCGGTGGTGTCGAGCTCGGCCGCCCGCTGGGCCAGGGCCTGGTTGGTGGCTTGCAGGCTGGCCACCTGAGCCACCAGCTCGTCGTGGTGCCGGCGCTGGTCGAGCCAGGCCCGGGTCGGGAAAACGGCCAGGAACAGCACGCCCACCAGAGCCAGGGCCGCGATCGCCACCCCCACGCGGTGCCGCACCGCCCCCCGGATCACCGGCCGGGCCCGCCAGCTCGGCGCCGCCCCGGAAGACGGCCGCCTCGCCCAGGTCGTCCTCGATGCGCAGCAGCTGGTTGTACTTGGCCACCCGCTCCGAGCGGGCGGGTGCGCCGGTCTTGATCTGGCCGCAGTTGGTGGCGACGGCCAGGTCGGCGATGGTGGTGTCCTCCGACTCGCCCGAGCGGTGCGACATCACCGACCGGTAGGCCGACCGAGAGGCCACGCCCATGGTGTCGAGGGTCTCGGTGAGGCTTCCCACCTGGTTGACCTTGATGAGGATGGAGTTGGCCACGCCGGCGGCGATGCCCTTCTCCAGCCGTTCCGAGTTGGTGACGAACAGGTCGTCGCCCACCAGTTGGATGCGCCCGCCCAGGGCGGTGGTGAGCGCCTTCCACCCGTCCCAGTCGTCCTCCGACATGCCGTCCTCGATGGACACGATGGGGTAGGCGTCGACCAGTCCCACCAGGAACTCGGCGAAGCCGGCGCCGTCGAGCTGCCGGCCCTCGCCGGCGAGGGTGTAGGTGCCGGTCTCGTTGTCGTACAGCTCGGTGGCGGCCACGTCGAGGGCGATGGCGAGGTCCTCCGCCGGCCGGTAGCCGGCCCGCTCGACCGCCTCGAGCAGCACCCGCACCCCCTCCTCGTTGCCCAGGTCGGGTGCGAACCCGCCCTCGTCGCCGAGGCCGGTGGACAGGCCCCGGCCGTGGAGGATGTCCTTGAGGACGTGGTAGCACTCGGTGGCCCACCGCAGCCCCTCGGAGAACGAGGCCGCGCCCACCGGGACGAGCATGAACTCCTGGATGTCGAGGGGGTTGCTGGCGTGGGCCCCGCCGTTGAGGACGTTGAGCATCGGCAGGGGCAGGACGCAGGCGTTGGACCCGCCCACGTAGCGGTAGAGGGGGACGTCGAGCTCGTCGGCCGCGGCCCGGGCCGCGGCCAGGGACACGCCCAGGATGGCGTTGGCGCCGAGGCGGGCCTTGTTGGGGGTGCCGTCGAGGGCGATGAGCTGGAGGTCGAGACCCCGCTGGTCGAGGGCGTCCCAGCCGAGGAGGGCGTCGCTGATCTCTCCGTTCACGCTGTGGACCGCGCCCTGCACGCCCTTGCCCAGGTACCGGGTACCGGCGTCCCGCCGCTCGTGGGCTTCGTGGCTGCCCGTCGACGCGCCCGAGGGGACGATGGCGCGGCCCCGGCCGCCGTCCTCCGTCATCACCTCCACCTCGACTGTGGGGTTGCCCCTCGAGTCGAGGACCTCTCGCCCTACCAGGTGCTGGATCCCGCTCATGTGGTCCCGCTCATGTGGTCCCGCTCATCTTTGGCCGTCCCGCGTCGGAATGTTGCTGGTGTGGCTGCTGGGGGAAAAGTTAGCGGACGCGCGGTGGCGGGGAGCAGCCATGGGTAGGAGGCGCGACCCGTGATCGACGTCCCGCCCGGCACCATCATCGTCTGGTCCGACCTGGCCTGCCCGTGGGCCCACGTGGCGGTGCACCGCCTGCACCAGGCCCGCCGGGCCCTCGACCTGGAGGGCGCGGTCCGCTTCGACCACCGAGCCTTCGTCCTCGAGATCGCCAACTCCCAGCCCACGCCCAAGCGCATCCTGGAGGCCGAGATCCCGGTGGCGGGGGGACTGGAGCCGGGCGCGGGGTGGCAGGTGTGGCAGGACGACCCATCCCGGTGGCCGGTGACCACCCTGCTCCCGCTGGAAGCGGTGCAGGCGGCCAAGGAGCAGGGACTGCCGGCGGCGGAGGAGCTCGACCGGCGCTGCGGGTGGCGTTCTTCGGGCAGAGCCGCTGCATTTCCCTGCGCTCGGTCGTCCTCGACGTGGCCGGCGAGTGCGGGTCGGTCGACGTCGACCGCCTGCGGGTGGCGCTCGACGACGGCCGGGCCCGGCGGGCGGTGCTGGCCCAGCACGAGACGGCCACCGCGCCCGGGTCGGCCGTCGACGGGAGCCCCCACCTGTTCCTCCCCGATGGGACCGACGCCCACAACCCGGGGGTCGAGCTGCGGTGGGAAGGCGAGCACGGCCGCGGGTTCCCCGTGATCGTCGCCGACGAGCCCGCGGTCTACACCGAGCTTCTCCAGCGGGCGGCGGCCCTCGCCGCCTGAATGGTGCGTGCGCCGGAAACGGCCGGCGAGCGCCTCCGCGTGGCGTAGGTTCGGCGGCCAGTGAACCTGTTCGACCTCGTCGTGGCGGTCGTCGGCGTCGGCGCCGTCATCGGCGGGTACCGGGTCGGCCTGCTGACCCGGGTGGCGGGCTGGATCGGCTGGATCCTCGGTCTGGTGCTGGCGGCCTCGTTCTCCCACCGCGTCGTCGACCTCGTCACCTCCCCCGACCCCCAGGTCAAGGTGCTGATGGCGGTCGGCATCTTCCTGCTCATCGCCAGCCTGGGCGCGGCGCTGGGAGAGATGGTCGGGTTCCGCCTCCGGCATCTCATCCCCCACGGCGGGCTGCGCATGGCCGACCACATCCTTGGTGCAGTTGCGGGGGCGCTCGGCGTGGTGGTGGTCCTGTGGCTCCTCCTGCCGGTCCTGGCCGACGTGCCCGGCGAGATCTCCAAGCAGGTGCGCAACTCCACCGTGGCCCGGGCCATCGACGCTGCCGCGCCCCGGGCCCCCGGTCCCCTCCAGGACCTGCGCCAACAGGTCGTCGACGCCAACTTCCCCGAGGTCTTCTCCCGCCTCCGCCCCGCCCCCAGCACCGGCACACCGCCGGTGGCGACCGCCCTCGCCCCCGAGCTGGTGAACCAGCTGATCGACTCGACGGTCCGGCTGAGCGGCCAGGCGTGCGGCCGCATCCTGAGCGGGAGCGGGTTCGCCGTCGACACCGAGACGGTCGTCACCAACGCCCACGTGGTGGCGGGCGTCGACAACCCGTCGGTGATCCGTCCCGACGGCCGGCGCCTGTCGGCCACGGTGCTGGTGTTCGACCCCAACCGCGACCTGGCCGTGCTGTCCGTGCCCGGCCTGGGGCAGGCGCCGATCCCGATCGGGACGGCCGAGGTCGGCACCGACGGGGCCGTGTTCGGGCACCCCGGCGGCCAGGAGGAGGTGGAGGTCTCCCCGGCGAGGATCGAGGCGGCCATCAACGCCCTCGGCCGCGACCTCTACGCGAGGTCGACGATCCGGCGCGACATCTACATCCTCGCCGCCCAACTCGAACCAGGCGACTCGGGCGGCGCCGTGGTCAACACCGCCGGGGAGGCGGTGGGCGTGGCCTTCGCGGTGGCGCCCGACCAGCCCGCCACCGCCTATGCCCTGGCCACCTCGGAGCTGACGGCGTTGCTCGGCGAACCCCGGGTGGGCGCCGACACCGGTCCCTGCCTGCGCTAATTGTCAGGCCCGGGTCTCCACCCAGTCCGGTGACCGCTCGCCCGGCCGATAGGGCGAGTCGAGGCGCTTGGCCACCACGCCCGGCAGGCCCTGGCCGGGCCAGGCCGAGGAGGGCCTCGCCGTCGCCCACGTGGTACGCCGGGACCTGCCAGTGCGGTCCCTTCAGGCCGAGGCCGTCGAGCCGCCGGCGGCGCTCGGCGTAGGGCAGGTCGACGATGCCGTGCCCGTCGACGAAGAGCAGGTCGTAGACCATGTAGGCGACCGGGTGGTGTTCGACGCCCCGCCGGACGGCAGCCTCGGAGTCGGCCTGGTTGCGCTGGCCGAGGCGGGCCGGTCGGGCGTTCCCCCCTCACCGGGGACGATCACCTCGCCGTCGAGCACGGCCTGGGTGGCGCCCAGCGCGGGGCCGAGGGCCCGCAACTCCGGGAACCGGGGCGCGAGGTCGTCGAGGCCGTCACCCTCGAACCGCACTCGTCCGCCGTCGGCGAAGGCGAGCACCCGGACCCCGTCCCACGCGATCTCGAACCCGTGGCCGGCGTCGTCGGCCGGGAGGTCGCCCGCCGTGGCCAGCATGGGCGCCAGGTCGCCGGTCTCGGGGAACGGCTGGCGGTCGGGGTCGGCGGGCGAGTCCATGCGGTGGAGCATCCACTGGTCGCCGCCGGTGCGGAACAGCACGTAGCGCCCGCGAACCTTCTCGCCGTGGAACACCACCATCACCTCGTCCGGCGAGAACTTGATCTTGTCGTAGGTGCCCCGGTCCCAGATGGTCATGGTCCCGGCGCCGTACTGGCCCTTGGGTATCTCGCCCTCGAACTCGAGGTAGAGCAGGGGGTGGTCCTCGGTGTGGACGGCGAGGTGGTTGACCTTGGGGTCGGGCGGGATGCCCCGGGGCACGGCCCACGAGACCAGCACCCCGTCCCGTTCCAGGCGGAGGTCCCAGTGCAGCCGGCGGGCGTGGTGCTCCTGGACGACGAACCGCGGCCCGCCCTGCCGGCCCTCGCCGTCTGAGTCGCCGTCAGGGTCGCCGCCGACCTTCTCGTCGCCCGTCGGTTCGGGCGTGGCCCCGAAGTCGCGCTTGGCCCGGTACGCCTCAAGGGCGGACTGGGCCTCGCTCACTTCCCCAGGATGCGGCGGAGGGCGGCCTCGATCTCGTCATCGACGAAGGAGAAGCCCGAGGCCTGGAGCACGGCCGGCAGCACCCGCTGACCGGCGAGGAGCATCTCCGCCACCATCTCCTTGCCGAACATGGTGTGGAGGGCGAGCTTGGGCACCGGCATCACCGTCGGCCGCCCGAGCACGGTGCCCAGGGCCCGGGTGAACTCGGCGTTGGTCACCGGGTTGGGGGCGGTGAGGTTGACCGGGCCTTCGATCGAGTCGGTGGCCAGCAGATGGCGGATGGCGGCCACCTCGTCGTCGAGGCTGATCCAGCTCAGGTACTGCTCGCCGGTGCCCACCCGTCCCCCGAGGCCCATCTTGAACGGGAGGAGCTGCTTGTCGAGGGCCCCGCCCCGGTCGCTGAGCACCACTCCGCTGCGGAACCGGGCCACCCGGATGCCGGCCTTGGCCGCGGGGGCGGCGGCGTCCTCCCACTGCTGGACGACATCGGCCAGGAAGCCGGTGCCGGGACCATCGGCCTCGGTGACGGCCCGGTCGCCGGTGTCGCCGTAGTACCCGACGGCCGAGGCCGAGGCCAGGACCTTCGGCGGACGGTCGAGCCCGGCCAGGGCGGTGGCCAGCAGCGTCGTGCCCTGCACCCGGCTGTCGAGGACGGCTCGCTTGTGGTCGTCGGTCCACCGGTGGTCGCCGATGCCGACGCCGGCCAGGTGGACGACGGCGTCGTGGCCTTCCAGCCCGGCGCCGTCGATGGTGCCCGCGGCCGGGTCCCATCGGATCTGGTCCGGTCCCTGGGGATCACCCCGGACGAGGGCCGTGACGTGGTGGCCGTCGCCGGTGAGGGCCTCGACGAGGGCGGTGCCGATGAGTCCGTGGGAGCCGGTGACGGCGACGCGCATGGGGGTCGAGGCCTTCAGCCCTGACCTAGGCCGCCACCTGCCGGGAGCGCTCGATCACGTGGTCGATGATCCCGTAGTCGCGGGCTTCCAGGGCCGTGAACCAACGGTCGCGGTCGGAGTCGATGAGGACCTGCTCGACGGACTGTCCGGTGTGGAACGCGATCCGCTCGGCCATGATCTTCTTGGTGTAGATGATCTCCTTGGCGTGGATGGCGATGTCGACCGCCGTCCCCTGCATCTGGGCCGACGGCTGGTGCATCAGGACCCGGGAGTGGGGGAGGGCGTAGCGCTTGCCCGGCGCCCCCGCGCACAGGAGGAACTGACCCATGGAGGCGGCCAGCCCGAGGCAGATGGTTCCCACGTCGCAGCTGATGTACTGCATGGTGTCGTAAATGGCCATGCCGGCCGACACCGACCCGCCGGGCGAGTTGATGTAGAGGAAGACGTCGCGGTCGGGATCCTCGCTCTGCAGCAGCAGGAGCTGGGCGCAGATGAGGTTGGCGGACGTGTCGTCGACCTGGGAGCCGAGGAACACGATCCGCTCCTTGAGCAGCCGCGAGTACACCTCGCTCGACCGGTCGCCGACGTAGGTCTGGGCGTTGTACGTGGGCACTGCGAGGTCGGAGGTCATGCACGCTCCTTGGCGATGTTCCGGGGCTGGCTCCAAGGTAGCGGGTCCCCCCTCGTTGGATTTCCGGCGTGGGGCGCGGACCGAGAGACTCGAACTCTCATGCCGAAGCACTGGCACCTAAAGCCAGCGTGTCTGCCAATTCCACCACACGCCCGGGCAGCGACCAGCCTACCGCCGGGGTCAGCCACCCGGCCGGGCGGCCAGTCGGGTCAGGTGAGGACGGGCTCGGAGCTGGAGGGGGACTGGTAGTCGGTGGTGACGGTGGGTTCGTCTACCATCGCCAACCCCGAGGAGGCGGTGACGGTGCTGGCGACGACGGCGGTCGCCTGTGCCCCGTCGATGGCGTCGGTGCTGGTGGGAGCGAGGATGGCGGGGGCGATCGGGCCAGCGTCGGGGCCGCGACCGTCGCCGTCGCCGTCGATGGCGACGGCGCCGTCCACCGGGGCGGGGGCGGGGGCGGGGGCGTGGGCGTGGCCGTGGATCGGCGCGCCGACGACTTCGGTCGGCTTGCGGCGGGCCCGGTCCTCCACCGCCAGGCGGATGGCGGTGCGGCTCTGGCCGTCGATGAGGATGTCGGCGAAGGTCGGGATGCACACCAGGTCGAGGTTCGAGGGCGCGACGAAGCCACGGGCGATGGCGATGGCTTTGATGGCCTGGTTGAGGGCGCCCGCGCCGACGACCTGGACCTCGACGACTCCGGTCTGGCGGAGGACGCCGGCCAGGGCGCCCGCGACCGAGTTCGGGTTGGATTTACTGGAGACCTTCAAGACCTCGACCACGTGTCCCCCAATGACGGCGCTTGTCCTAACGGTTCGACGGCGCCCGTTCCCGTTCCTCCTTGGTCGACGAAGCGCACCGGTGAAGGAGAGATCTACCATGCCGCCGCCGCGGGGGGAAGGGGGGATGCGAGATGGGTGATGAGCCGATCGGCGGATGGGCGGGATCGCCCACGGCGGCCACGGCGGCCAGCAGCTCGAATACGTGGTGAAGCCGCCGCCGGGCGCCATCCGGGGCGGATCCCCGGTGGAGCTCGACCCGAGGGGCCTGTTCTGCTACCTCGTGTTCGGCCTGGCGCTGCTCCTGTTCGCCTGGCTGATGGCCAGCAGCGGCTCGATCCCGGCCCGCCTGACCCAGCTGACGTACCTGTCGGGCGCACTTCTTGTCGTTATATATATGGGGCGTTTGACGCAGGTGATCGACCCTGCCGACCGGATCACCCTCGCCCCCCCGATCCTGTTCGGCCTGATCGTCAATCCGGCGTGGTACTTCGTGATCGGCCGGTGGCTCCGACCGGCCCCGGACGGCGGTCCGCCGCCGTCATCCGGGGCGTGATCGGACGGGGGTCGTCCGCTCCCGTCAGTCGATGGTGACCGCGGCCGAGCCGTTGGTGGCCGACGTGGTGGTGGCCGACGTGGTGGTGGCCGAGCCGTTGCCGTCGCCGGCCCCGACCGTCGCCACCGGGTCGATGCCCTTGACCTTCTGGCGGATGCGCTCGGAGACGTCGACCATGATCTCGGGGTTCTCGATCAGGAACGCCTTGGCGTTCTCCCGGCCCTGGCCTAGCTGCTCGCCGTCGTAGGTGTACCAGGCCCCCGACTTCTTGATGAAGCCGAGGTCGACCCCCACGTCGAGGACGGACCCCTCGCGGCTGATGCCCTTGCCGTACATGATGTCGAACTCGGCCTGGCGGAAGGGCGCCGACACCTTGTTCTTCACCACCTTGACCCGGGTGCGGTTGCCGACCACCTCGACGCCGTCCTTGATCGACTCGATGCGGCGGATGTCGAGCCGGATGGAGGCGTAGAACTTCAGCGCCCGCCCGCCCGGGGTCACCTCGGGCGAGTTGTGCACCATGACCCCGCCTGCGAAGTAGTTGTGGCTTCCCTCCACCTCGATGTCGTAGCGGTGGTTGCGAACTGGATTCTTCAGCTGAATCGCATTGATGGGCATGGACGCCAGTTCGTAGCGCTTCGTCGCGAACACCGGCTCGACCGCGAACCGGCCCTGGTAGCGCGGAAGCAGCTTGTATTGCATCGACGGGTGGATGAAGGGAGCGATGAGGGCGTGCAGTTTGGCCGTCTCGTCCTTTGCGAACACCAGTACGGCCTTCTTGCGAGTGCCGGAGCTGACGAGCTTGGCGCTGATGTGCCAGGTGTCGGCCAAGTAGGCGACCAGCCTTGCCCGAGTGGTGGGGTCCATGGCCTCGACGCAGATCGTCGAGCGGCCACTGCCGTCGCGTGTGCGGCCCTGGAGACCTTTTGCCCGGCTGGTGAAGCTGCCGTCGTCCATGTACCAGATGGCCAAGGAGAGCGGGGTGAGGTGCTTGAGGTAGTCCTCGCTCAGGACCTTCTTACCGCCGACGTAGATGGCTTCGCGAAGCTCGGCCAGCTCAGACAGGGGCGTCATGTCGTAAGTGACAACCCCATCGGAGGCTCGTACCGACCGGCTCATCCCGATGTTTGCGAAAAGCGAGGCTTTCCAGTCGCAGTACTCGGCTTGTTTGGCGCAGTGGCCGAAGCGATAACGGGCAGCGTGGGCGCCTTGACTGCGGGAAAGAGATCCGTCGCCCATCAGACCGCCGAGGACCGCTTCCCACTGGAAGTCGGACAGAAGGTGAGACACTGCCTGTAGCACCCGATCCCCCACGGACAGCTCCTGGGCCTCCCGCCATCCGCCGGGGGTCCTGACCTGGTGGTTGGGGGTGCAGGCGAAACCCGGAGAGCGGCCCTGCCCAGTTGCGCGAGCAACTGTGAAGTGGAGGAACTGCTCGGTGGGGCCGTTGTCGAACCAGTTGACGACCTTCCGGGGCACGACCGCGTCGAGCTCGGGGTCGTAGGACAGCACCTCCACCGGCATGCGCTGGTTGACGATCTTGCCGATCTTCTCCTGGTTGCCGTCCGCCAGGGTGACGAGGGTGTCCCACGACAGGCACCCGTAGATGACACCGATCTTCTCTCGCAGCTGGTTGATGAAGAGGGCGATGGTGTCGGTCTTGTTGAGGGTGGCGGTGAGCTTGCGCAGGGCCTGCGACATGAGCCGGGCCTGGAGGCCGACGTGGCTGTCGCCCATCTCCCCCTCGATCTCGGCCCGGGGCGTGAGGGCGGCCACCGAGTCGACGACCAGGACGTCGAGCGCCCCCGAGCGGATCAGCATGTCGGAGATCTCCAGCGCCTGCTCGCCCGTGTCGGGCTGGGCGATGAGGAGCTCGTCGACGTTGACCCCGATGGCCCGGGCGTAGACCGGGTCCATGGCGTGCTCGGCGTCGATGTAGGCGCACGTGCCGCCGTTGCGCTGGGCCTCGGCGACCACGTGCATGGCGAGGGTGGACTTGCCCGACGACTCCGGGCCGAAGACCTCCACGATGCGACCCCGGGGCAGACCGCCCACACCCAAGGCGATGTCGAGGGCGAGGGCACCGGTGGAGATGGACTCCACGTCCATCGAAGCTTTCTCTCCCATACGCATGACGGCGCCCTTGCCGAAGTTCTTCTCGATCTGGCTCATTGCCATCTCGAGCGCCTTGTCTCGTTCCACCGGGGGTTCCCTTCTGCTCGTCGGACTGGACGGCAACCCACCCTACGAAGGGGGTGTGACACTTTCGCTCTTGTAACTCCAGCTCAGTAACTTCAGGAGCGTAGTTCCGAACGCACGTTCGGATCAAGGACCGAGATTCGAATCTTCGGTAGGGACGTGGCCGGCGGGGCCTTGCCGTCGCCCGACGGCGGCTACTCCGACTCGGCGAGGACGTCCTCCAGCAGGGCGGCCGCCCGGTCGAGGGTGGCCAGCTCGTCGGGACCGAGGCCGGCCAGGCGGGAGGCGAGGTGGGCCACCCGCCGCCGGCGGCCAGCCTGGAGCATCCACCGGCCGCGGGCCGTGGCCGTCACTTCGGTCACCCGGCGGTCCGTAGCCGAGTTCTCCCGGGTCACCAGGCCCAGCCCCTCCAGCTCGGCGACCAGTTTGCTGGCCGTGGGGGACCGGACCTGTTCGGCGGCGGCCAGCTGGCCCACCGTCAGCGGTCCACCGAAGACGACCACGGAGAGTGCCGACAATCGTGCGCCGGTGAGTCCTGTCGCCACATCCTCCCGCCGGACCCTCCGGAGGAGGCGGATGGAGGCCGAGTGGAGGTGGTCGGCCACCTCCTCGGGGCTTGCCGAGGGGCTCATAGATAGGTAGCCTACCGAACATATGGCTCTCTTCGAGGCGATAGAGGCCGGAAACGCCGCCGAAACCCAAGCCGTGCTGGCCGACGACCCGTCCCTCGCCGGTTCCCGGCACCCCTCCGGCGTGTCAGCCGTCCTGTGGGCCCGGTACCGAGGAAGGGGCGAAGTGCTCGACGCCATCCTGGCCGCCGACCCCCCGCTCGACGTCTTCGACGCCGCCGCCCTCGGCGACCTCCGCCGCCTGGCCGAGCACATCGTCGCCGACCCCGACGCGGTCAACGCCTGGTCGGCCGACGGCTTCACGCCCCTCGGCCTGGCCGCCTTCTTCGGCCAGCCCGAGGCGGTGCGCATGCTTCTCGACCACGGGGCCGACGTCCATGCGGTGGCCCGCAACGCCATGCGGGTCCAGCCCCTCCACGCCGCCGTTGCCGCCCGCGACCCGGTATCCGTCTTCATCCTCCTCGAGGCCGGCGCCGACCCGAACGCCGAGCAGCAGGAGGGGTGGACCCCGCTGATGGCGGCTCGCCGCCACGACGACGCCGACATCGTCGGCCTGCTACTCAGGCACGGTGCCCGGGATCCTCAGCCCGACAGCGGGAACCGCCCGAGCACCTCGTAGCGGGCGCCGGTGGGGGCCAGGTGGCTCTCCACCAGGCACACCTCGCCGACGGTCCACCGGCCTGACACCGCTTCCCCCGCCAGCCGGCCGAGGCTGACCCGACGGCTCTTCGCCACCCGGGCCAGGGTTAGATGACCGGAAAACTCCCGGTCCTCCGGCGGCCGGCCGAGCGCCACAGTCAGAGCGACCACCCGGGCCGCAACGTCCCCGAGGCCCGCCACCGGAACTTGCAGCACCCGGTTCCCGAACCGTCCCACCGCCGGCCCCAGCTCCGCCTCGACCGCCCCGACGCCGTCCACGCCCCGCAGCGACGAGGCGACCGCGGCCGCCTCGTCGTCGCCCACCGAACCGAGAAAGCGCAGGGTGACGTGCCACTGCTCCCGCCCCGTCCACCGCACCCCGTCCACCGCGGGACGGGACAGCGCCGCCACCGCGTCGAGGACCTCCTCCGGCGGCCACACGGCCACGAACAGCCGCGCCACGCGGTCAGCCCCCCAGCCCTAGCCCCGGTCGAGGAGCCGGCGCCGGAGCTGGTCGACGAGGGAGATGGCCGCCAGCTGCCGCACCAGCTGGCGGCCGCCCGGGAGGTGCCGCTCGACCACGTCGACATCCCCGTCGATGGCGACGGCGGTGAACACGGTGCCCACCGGCTGGCCCTCCTGGGTGGTCGGGCCGGCCACGCCGGTGACCCCCAGGCCGACGTCGGCCCCGAGCACCCGGGCCGCCCCCGATGCCATGGCCGCCGCCGCCTCCCGGCTCACCACCGGGCCCTCGGGGACTCCCAGCAGGTCGTACTTCACCTCGCTGGCGTAGGCCACGATCGACCCCTTGAACCACTCGCTCGAGCCGGGGACCTCGGCCAGCCGCGACCCGACCATCCCGCCGGTGAGCGACTCGGCGGCCCCCAGGGTCAACCCCGCCGCCACCAGCAGGTCGCCTACCGCCTTCTCCATCGACTCGTCGTCGACGCCGAACACCAGCGGGCCGAGGATGGCCCGCAGGGCGGCCTCCTCGGCGTCGAGCAGGGCCGTCGCCTCCGCCAGGTCGACCGCCTTGGCCGTGAGGCGGACCTTGATCCCCTCGATGCCGGACGCCAGGAAGGCGATGGTGGGGTTGGTCTGGCGGTCGACCCGGTCCCCGATGATCTCGGCGAGGGTCGACTCGGCGGTCCCCCACGTCCGCAGCATCCGGCTGACGATCACCGACCGCGACCCCGCCCGCGCCTGGAGGTCGGGGACGACGGCCCGCTCGAGCATCTCCTTCATCTCCGCGGGCACGCCGGGCACCGCGTAGATCACCTTCCCGCCGGCCGGGCACCTCAGGCCGGGGGCGGTGCCGATCTCCTGGAGGACGAACCCGGCCCCCTCGGGACGCTCGGCCTGGCGCAGGTTGTTGGCCGCCATCGCCCGTCCCCGCCGGGCGAACAGGTCGCCGATGCGCTCGACCATGGCCGGGTCGCGCACCAGGCCCACCCCCAGCACGGCCGCGATCGCCTCCCGGGAGATGTCGTCCTGGGTCGGCGCCGAGGCCGCCACAGACGATGACGGCGTCGCTCACCGACAGCAACGCCCGCAGGGCGATCACGATGCGCCCGAGGTTGTCGCCCACGTGGACGTGGAGGTGGGAGTCGACGCCCGCCCGCGCCAGCCGGTCGCCGATGAAGGCGGAGTTGGTGTCGACCACCTGTCCCAGCAGCAGCTCGGTGCCGACGGCCAGGACCGAGCACGAGAACGGGCGGGGGGCCGGCGCGGCCGCCGCCGTGGCGCCCGCCTCAGAGGGCACGTACGACCTGGCGCCCTTCGTGGAGGTACTGGACGCCGGTGGCCAGGGTCATCCCCACCGCCAGCCACAGGGCGAAGTCGACGAAGGCGAGGTAGGCGTCGGACGTCACCGGGGCGATGGCGAGGCCCACCGCGATGGCCTGCACCCAGGTCTTGATCTTGCCCGAGAGGCGAGCCGGCACCGAGATCCCCCGCCGCCCGACGTAGGACCGGTAGGCGCTCACCGCCACCTCCCGGGTGGCGATCAGGGTCACCGGCACCCACCACATGGCGCCGGTGGACACGAGGGCGGTCATGGCCCCGAGGACGAGGACCTTGTCGGCCAGCGGGTCGAGGAAGGCACCCGAGCGGGTGGCTCCCTGGCGGCGGGCCAGCCACCCGTCGGCCAGGTCGCTGACGGACAAGACGAACCACAGGGCCAGCGCCTGCCACTGGGTGTCGGTGCCGACGATGAGCAGGACGACCACGGGCAGGGCCAGGACCCGGACCATGGTGATGGCATTGGCCGGGGTGGCCAGCGCGGACGGCCCGAAGGAGGAGGTGGACAACGCGCCCGCCCCGTCCTAGAAGGCTTCGAGGTCGACGCCAGCGGCGCCGGTGACCGTCACGGGTACGAACGTACCTGGCGCGGCGCCGACGGGCAGGTTGACCACACCGTCGATCTCGGGAGCCTCCCGGTGACTGCGCCCGACGCCGGGCTCGTCGACCAGGACCTCGATGTCGGAGCCGATCAGCGCCTCCCGGCGGCCGATGGTGATGGCGTCCTGCAGCTCGCCCAGCTCCCGCAGCCGCTCCGCCATCACGCCCTCGTCAACCGCCTGGTCGAGGCCGGCGGCATAGGTGCCGTCCTCCGCCGAGTAGGCGAAGAACCCGGCCCAGTCGAGCTGGGCGTCCTCCAGGAACCGCAGGAGGAGGTCGTGGTCGTCCTCCGTCTCGCCCGGGTAGCCGACGATGAACGACGAGCGAAAGGCCGCCTCCGGCTCCCGCTCCCGGATCGACGAGATCCGGCGCAGGAAGCGCTCCCCGTCGCCCCACCGCCGCATCCGCCGCAGCAGGGGCTTGGAAACGTGCTGCAGCGACAGGTCGAAGTACGGCACGCCCGTGGCGCAGATGGCGTCCACCAGCCGGTCGTCGAGCTCGGACGGGTACAGGTACAGCAGGCGGACCCGCGGCACCCGCCGGGCCACCGCCTCCACCAGGGGGACGATCGCCCCCTTGCGCCCGACGTCGCGGCCGTAGGACGCCAGGTCCTGGGCCACCAGCACGATCTCGGCGACCTCCAGCCGCTCGACCTCGTCGAGGATCGACTCCTCGGTGCGTGAGCGCTGCTTGCCCCGGAACGACGGGATGGCGCAGAAGCCGCAGGTGCGATCGCACCCCTCGGCCACCTTGACGTACGCCCACGGAACCGTCGACTTGGGCCGGGGCAGGTTCAGCAGGTCGAGCCGGGCCACGTCGACCGCCGTGGGGGGAGAACCCGGCGCCGATGGGCCTCGACCGAGCGTGACGGGCACCCCGAAGCCGGCGACGGCGTCGACCTCGGGGAGGGCTTCGGCCAGCTCCGCCCCGTAGCGCTCGGCCATGCAGCCGGTGACGACCAGGCGCGACCCCTCCCGGCGGAGGTCGTCGAGGGCGAGGATGGTGTCGACCGACTCCTTGCGGGCGGGCTCGATGAAGGCGCAGGTGTTGACCACCACCAGATCGGCGCTCTCGGGCCGGTCGGCGGCCACCATCCCCTCCGCCGTCAGTGTGCCGACCAGCTTGTCGGAATCGACCTGGTTCTTGGGGCAGCCGAGGGTCTCCAGCCAGAAGCTGCGGGCAGGGACGTCGATCTCGATCCCGTCAGGGCCGCAGTCGTAGCCGGCGCGGTCACCTACCCAGCGTACCCGGGGGCCCCAGACCCCCCGGGCGCCTCGCTCGGGTCGCTACGCCTTCTTCCCCAGCATCCGGTTCATCTTGGTGCCGCACGTCGGGCACAGCCCCTGGGCCGCCCGGCGGCCGTTCTTCAGCTCCACCTCTTCACCCTCGAACTCCCGCTTCTCGCGGCATTTCACGCAGTACGCCTCGTAGGTGGCCATGCTCACTCTCTCTTTCGTCGGTCGATGACGTGTTACCCCGCCGAGTCGCCAGCGGTCGAACTGGGTGCAAGAGCGCACACGAGCGCTCACAAGGAGGAACGCAAGATGTACCACTTCGCCGTTGTCGCACTGTTCGGTCTGGCGATCCTGAAGCTCGCCGACCTGCTGGTGGAGCTGGTGCCGTCGCTTGGCAAAACACGAACGATACTCACGTTCGCCCTTGCCATCGCGGCCATGGTCGCCGTCGACTACTCGCTGTTCGCCGGCTTCGGCGTCGAGCTGCGGGAGTCCTGGATGGGCACCGTCGCCACCGGGGCCATCGTCGGCGCCCTCGCCGGCGCCTGGTCGACCGTCCTCGGCTGGCTCGGATCCGGCCGCACCGAGGTCACCGAGCGCCGCCCCCGCCGCATCGCCGCCTGACCTTCACACCCACCAATCGCCAGATCGTCTGGCATCCGAGGGCGCCTCAACGACGAGGCGCCCCCCGATCATCTGGCATCCGAGGGCGCCTCAACGACGAGGCGCCCCCCGATCATCTGGCATCCGAGGGCGCCTCAACGACGAGGCGCCCCCCGATCATCTGCATCCGAGGGCGCCTCAACGACGAGGCGCCCTCGGCGCGTCCGGTGACCCCGCGAACCAGGCGTTCTCGGTAGCGGTGGGTGCGGAATGCGCACGTACAGCTACCGAGAACCTGCGGACCGGACCGCTACTGGCGGGCCCGGAGCTCGTCGAGCTCCTCGGGCGTCATGAGCACGGCCCGGGCCTTCGACCCCTCGGACGGGCCGACGACGCCCCGCCGCTCGAGCAGGTCCATGAGCCGCCCGGCCCGGGCGAAGCCGACCCGGAGCTTGCGCTGGAGCATCGACGTCGAGCCCAGCTGCGACCGCACCACCAGCTCCATGGCTGCGTCCAGGTGCTCCTCGTCGTCGTCGTCGACCCCCGCCGTGCCCCCACCGCCGGCCCCGTCCTCGCCACCCTCCACCCCGTCGACGTACTGGGGCGACGCCTGCCGCCGCCAGTGGGCCACGACCTTGCGCACCTCGTCCTCGCCCACCCACGCCCCCTGCACCCGGCGGGGCACGTTGGACGAGGCGATGGCCAGCAGCATGTCGCCCTGCCCGATCAGCCGCTCCGCCCCCGGCTGGTCGAGGATGACCCGGCTGTCGGCCAGCGACGACACCGCGAACGCCAGCCGGGACGGGATGTTGGCCTTGATCACGCCGGTGATCACGTCGACCGACGGCCGTTGGGTGGCGATCACCAGGTGGATGCCGACGGCCCGGGCCATCTGGGCGATGCGGCAGATCGACTCCTCGACGTCGCGGGCGGCCACCATCATCAGGTCGTTGAGCTCGTCGACGACCACCACGATGAACGGCAGCCGGGGGTACGCCTGGTCGGAGCCCGGGCCGATTTCACGGGGATTCGGCTTGAGGTCGCCCCGGTCGTAGGCGGCGTTGTAGCCGGTGATGTCGCGCACGCCGACCTCGGCCAGCAGGTCGTAGCGGCGCTCCATCTCGTGCACCGCCCAGGCGAGGGCGTTGGCCGCCTTCTTGGGGTTGACGACGACCTGGGTGAGCAGGTGGGGGAGCCCGTTGTACTGGCCCAGCTCGACCCGCTTGGGGTCGACGAGGATCATCCGCACCTGGTCGGGCGTCGAGCGGACGAGGATCGACGTGATCAGGGAGTTGATGCACGACGACTTGCCGGCGCCGGTGGCCCCGGCGATGAGGACGTGGGGCATCTCGGCCAGGTTGGCCAGCACCGGGCGGCCGGCGATGTCGCGGCCGAGGGCGACCTCGAGGGGGTGGCTGGCCTTGGCCGCCTCGGGCGAGGTGAGGATGTCGCCCAGCAGGACGAGCTGGCGGGCCTTGTTCGGCACCTCGACGCCGATGGCCGACCGGCCCGGGATGGGAGCGAGGATGCGGACGTCGGCCGACGCCATGGCGTAGGCGATGTCCTTGTGCAGGTTGGTGACCCGGGCCACCTTGACGCCCGGCCCAGGGCCAGCTCGTAGCGGGTGACCGTGGGACCGACGGTCATGCCCACCAGCGACGTTTCCACCCCGTGGGCGGCGAGGGCGGCCTCGAGCGTGCGCCCCTCGGCCTCCACCAGCTGCCGGTCGACCTCCTGGGCCTTGCCCAGCTTGAGCGCCGACAGGGGCGGGAGCTTCCACGCGCTGGGCTCGGCCGCCGGGCCGAGGTCGATGGCGAGTTGCTCGGCGAGGCCCCCGGCGGAGGCCGCGGTCGCAGTCCGCGGTCACGACCGGCGTCCGCTCGACCGGCTCCGGCGGGGCGTCGGGGACGGGGTCCGCGACCATGACCGCGTCGGGCACCGACGGCACGACCAGCGTGGGCACGGTCGCCGGCGGCTCGGCCAGGCGGGGCTCACGGTGGGGCAGGCGCTCGCGGTCGTCGCGGGCGTCGTCGGCGTCGTAGGGCCGGGGGGCGGGGACGAGGCTGGCCAGCGAGCGCCCGGCCCGGCCGACGCCCCGGGCCAGCGTCACCGCGTGACGGCTGGCGGCCCGCACCGTGGTGCGGGCCACGACGAGGCAGCCGACGGCGAAGGCGGCCAGCAGGACCGTCGCCGCGCCCCAGCCGGCGAGCACCGAGCGCAGCGACTCGCCTGCGGCCACGCCGACCAGCCCGCCCGCGTCGCGCAGCTCGGACACGGGGGCGTCGAAGCCGGGGCCGCCCGTCCACACGTGGAGCAGGCCGCACGCGGCCACCGTCATCAGTCCCAGCCCGGCGGCCAGCCGCCCGTACTCCTTGGCCGTCCGGCGCCAGAGAACAAGGGCGCCGGCGGCCACCAGGGTGACGGGCACGCCGTAGCGCCCGAGGCCGAAGGCGGACCCGGTGCCATCGGCGAGGCCCTGTCCGGCCGGCCCCGCCAGGTTTCCGTACACAGCCAGTCCACAGACGAGCCCGGCGGTGACGAGGGTGACGCCCGCCAGATCGGGCCCGTGGCCGCCGAGGGCAGGGCCGCGGACAGCGAGACGGTGACGTGCCCGTACTCCTGGCTGCCTTGGACGACTTCGGCGGGGTCTTCCGCGACGACGGCGTAGGCCGCCGAGTGCTCGCCGAGGCCGCTGTGGGCCGGGTCGGGCTGCTACCGCGGCGTCGCGTCGCGGTATTCGACGCACTTTTTTGGGATGCGGTTTTGCCCGTCGCAGTCTTCGGGCGCGGCGTCGTGGTCGCCACAGTGGCCCCAACAGTAACACCAGCAACAGGCCCGAACCCGCTCCGTGGCGCCCTGTGTGCTGCCCGGGACATTCTGTTAGGGTCCCTCGCCGGAAGGGACAGCGAACACCTAGTGCCCGTCCATGTAGCCGAACAAAGACACCTATTTACAAGCCCGTGCCGGAGGGAGTAGATCTGACCGGCAGAACGCTGTTGGCGATAGCGCAGCGGGTTCCCAGCGGCAGTTGGCGCACGCGCGCCCGAAAGAGGGGGTACACATAGTGGCAGCAGCATCCGCAGAGCCGGTCATCCACATCCTGTGGATTCAGGCCGGACTCAGCTGCGACGGAGACTCCGTAGCCCTTACCAGTGCAACGCAGCCGAGCATCGAGGAGATCGCCCTTCAGGCGCTGCCCGGCCTTCCGAAGATCGCAGTCCACTGGCCGCTCATCGACTTCGAGTGCGGACCGGTTGGCGGGGCTGACGACTTCCTCGAGTGGTTCTTCCGCGCCGAGCGTGGCGAGCTGGAGCCCTTCGTGCTGGTGGTCGAGGGTTCGATCCCGAACGAGGCAATCAAGTCCGAGGGCTACTGGTGCGGGTTCGGCAACAACCCCGCCACCGACCAGCCCATGACCACGAGCGACTGGCTCGACCGTCTGGCTCCCGTGTGCACCGGCATCCTCGCCGTTGGCACCTGCGCCACCTACGGCGGTCTGCACGCCATGTCAGGTAACCCCACCGGCGCCATGGGCGTCGCCGACTACCTCGGCTGGGGCTGGCGTTCGAAGGCCGGTCTTCCGGTCGTCAACGTTCCCGGCTGCCCGATCCACCCGGACAACCTGTCCGAGACGATCCTTTACCTGCTCTACATGGCCACTGGCCAGGCTCCGCTGATTCCGCTCGACGACGCACTGCGTCCCGCGTGGCTCTTCGGCAACACGGTCCACCAGGGCTGTGACCGGGCCGGTTACTACGAGCAGGGCGACTTCGCCACGGAGTACGGCTCGCCCAAGTGCATCGTCAAGCTCGGCTGCTGGGGCCCCGTCGTCAAGTGCAACGTGCCCAAGCGTGGATGGACCAACGGCGTGGGCGGTTGCCCGAACGTCGGTGGCATCTGCATCGGCTGCACCATGCCTGGCTTCCCCGACAAGTTCATGCCCTTCATGGACGAGCCCCCGGGCGGCAAGGTTTCCACCGCCGCTTCCGGTCTGTACGGCTCGGTCATCCGTGGCCTGCGTGAGGTCACCGGCAAGACGGTCGACAAGGAGCCGAAGTGGCGTGCCAAGGGCACCAAGCTCCTCACCGGCTACACGCCTACCTGGCGCTAGTCAGCACCCAGTTCGTCGTTCAAGCGACAACAACACTCGATAGAGAGGAAAATACATATGGCAGCTAGGGCAAGGACTCGAGGCGGCAGCGACCTCGTCGAGATGGCATGGGACCCGGTCACCCGGATCGTGGGCTCCCTGGGCATCTACACCAAGATCGACTTCGCCCAGGGCAAGGTCGTCGAGTGTCACAGCACCTCCTCGATCTTCCGTGGCTACTCGATCTTCATGAAGGGCAAGGACCCCCGGGACGCGCACTTCATCACCAGCCGCATCTGCGGTATCTGCGGTGACAACCACTGCGTGTGCTCGTGCTACTGCCAGCAGATGGCGTACGACGTGCAGCCCCCGCACCTGGGTGAGTGGATCCTCAACCTGGGCGAGGCCGCCGAGTACATGTTCGACCACAACATCTTCCAGGAGAACCTGGTCGGCGTTGACTTCTGCGAGAAGATGTTCGCGGAGACCAACCCCGGCGTCCTGGACCTCGCGAACGACACCGAGGCCCCCGGTGCCGCCGAGCATGGCTACGCCACCATCGGTGACATCATGCGGTCCCTCAACCCGTTCTCGGGTGACCTCTACCGTGAGGCCCTCATGGTCTCCCGGTACACGCGTGAGATGTTCTGCCTCATGGAGGGTCGCCACGTGCACCCGTCCACCCTGTACCCGGGTGGTATGGGCACCACGGCTTCCATCCAGCTCATCACGGACTACATGGCGCGTCTGATGCGCTACTGCGAGTTCATGAAGAAGATCGTCCCGATCCACGACGACCTCTTCGACTTCGTGTACGAGGCCATGCCCGGCTACGAGGCCAACGGCCAGCGCCGTATCCTCACCATCTGCTGGGGCGCCTTCCAGGACCCGAACGTGTGCAACTTCCGTTACCGCGACATGACCGAGTGGGGACGTGCGATGTTCGTCACCCCCGGCATCGTCGTCGACGGCAAGCTCGTCACGAACGACCTGGTCGACATCAACCTCGGTCTCCGCATCCTGCTCGGCCACTCGTACTACGAGAGCTGGGAAGGTCAGGAGATGTTCGTCGACCGTGACCCCCTGGGCAACGCGGTTGACCGCAACCACCCGTGGAACCAGCACACGATCCCGCAGCCGCAGAAGCGCAACTTCGACGGCAAGTACAGCTGGGTCATGGCTCCCCGTTGGTACGACGGTCGTGACCACCTCGCCACCGACACCGGTGGTGGTGCGTTCGCCCGCATGATGGCCATCGCGCTGTCCGGTCTGGTCGACATCGGCTGGGTCAAGGCAACCGGTAACTCCATCATCATCAACCTCCCGAAGACCGCCCTCAAGCCTGAGGCGAGCTTCGAGTGGCACGTGCCGAAGTGGTCCAACACGATCGAGCGTCACCGGGCCCGTACCTACTTCCAGGCCTACGCGGCTGGCTGTGGCATGTTCTTCGTCGAGAAGGCTCTCGAGGAAGTCCGTGCCGGCCACACCAAGACCTGGGAGCCGTTCACGGTCCCCGACGAGGCGATCGGTTGCGGTTTCACCGAGGCCGTCCGCGGCGTTCTCTCCCACCACATGGTCATCCGTGGTGGCAAGATCGCCAACTACCACCCGTACCCCCCGACGCCCTGGAACGCGAACCCGCGTGACATCTACGGGACTCCCGGCCCCTACGAAGACGCGGTGCAGAACACGCCGATCTTCGAAGAGAACAGCCGTGAGAACTTCAAGGGCATCGACATCATGCGTGCCGTGCGTAGCTTCGACCCCTGCCTGCCCTGTGGTGTGCACATGTACCTGGGCAAGGGCAAGATGGTCAAGAAGCTGCACTCGCCCACCATGGTCAACACCGGGGAGTAATCATCAGTAGCGAAAACCTTCGTGCGGTCGGTGACCGCATTGAATACTTGGTCAGTGAGCTCAGGTCGTCGGCACAGCCGGCGACCTGGGCTCTGGCCGAGGAGGCGCTGGGCCTCGTAGCGAAGCTCTACGGCGGTGCTCTTGACCGGATCCTCGAGATCCTCGTCAACGCCGAAGCAACCCCACTACTCGCCGAAATAGTCCACGACGAGCTGGTGAGCAGCCTGCTCGTCCTTCACGGCCTGCACCCCGACGATCTGCCCACCCGTGTGCAGAACGCGCTGGATTCGGTGCGGCCCTACCTCGAATCGCACGGTGGCGACGTCGAGCTGATCGCGGTGATCCCCAGCGAGGGGATCGTCAAGGTCCGCCTGCTGGGCAGCTGTGACGGCTGCCCGTCCTCGTCGGTCACCCTCAAGCTGTCCGTCGAGCAGGCGATCCACGAGGCTGCGCCCGAGATCGTCGACATCCAGGTGGAGGGCTACGTCGACCCGACCGCACCTGTGGCCGCGCCGTTGCCCGCATCCGCCCCGATCCAGCTCAGCGTCAAGCCCGTCGCTGCGAACCGGTAACCCGTATGTCGAATCCTGACTTTCTACGGCTCGGTTCGTTCCGGGCGCTCAACCCCGAGGGGGGAGAAGGAGGAGGCTCGGCCGTTCGCCGCCATCGAGCGGCTGTTGCAGCCCAAGCCTCGCCCTCGTCCCGGTGAGAAGTGCGAGATGTGCGCGGTCGACGTTCCCGACGAGCACCCGCACATCGTCAACATCGAGAGCCGCAGCCTGCTGTGCGCCTGCCGCCCGTGCTACCTGCTCTTCACCTCCGGTGGGGCAGGCGGCGGGCGCTACAAGGCCGTCCCCGACCGGTACGTGTCGATGGACAAGGTGGCGCTGACGCCCACCCAGTGGGACAACCTGCAGATCCCGGTCAGCACCGCCTTCTTCTTCTTCAACTCCGAGGCCGAGCAGCTGGTGGCGTTCTACCCGAGCCCCGCCGGCGCCACCGAGTCCCTCCTCCCCGTCGACACGTGGGCGGAGATGGCCGAGTCCAATCCGGTGCTCACCACCATGCAGGCCGACATCGAGGCCCTGCTGGTGCGGGTGGGCGACCGCTCCGGGCCCGACGAGTCCTTCATCGTGCCCATCGACGCCTGCTACGAGCTGGTGGGGTACCTGCGCCGCCTGTGGCGGGGCTTCGACGGGGGCACCGAGGCACACCAGGCCATGGCCGACTTCTTCACACGAGTCCGAGGGCGAGCCAAGCCGGCTGTCACGAGCCAGACGTGAGCGATCTGAACTTCGAGGTCGTCGGCGTCGCGCCCGAGCGCTACTGCGCGGCACCGACGGTCACGTTCAAGGTCCGTATCTCGGAGAACTCGGGCGACAGCATCTACGCCCTTGCCCTGCGGACGCAGATCATGATCGAGCCGCAGCGCCGGCGCTACGAGCCGGAGGAGGAGCAGCGCCTCCTGGCCCAGTTCGGGGAGCGGGAGCGCTGGGGACAGACGCTGAAGCCGTTCTTCTGGGCGACGGTGGGCACCATGGTCACCCAGTTCACCGAGACCATCGAGATCGACATCCAGGTCCCCCTCACCTACGACTGGGAGCTGGCGTCCACCAAGTTCCTGCACGCCATCGAGCAGGGCGACGTGCCCGTCAACCTGTTGTTCAACGGCACCATCATCAGCAAGGGTGAGTCCGGCTTCTCCATCGAGCCGGTGCCGTGGAACAAGGAGGCCCGCTTCGGGGTCCCCGCCGGCATCTGGCGGGCGGTCATGGACATCTACTTCCCCGGCCAGGCCTGGATCCGCTTCGAGCGGTCGACGATGGACAAGCTGGAGCGGTTCCGCACCATCCGGGGCCTCACCTCGTGGGAGCGCACCTTCGACGTCCTCCTGGGCGAATCCGACCTGCCCAACGGCCTCATGGACGACGCCGGCCAGCCACTGCCCGCGGCCGGCTCGGCCGACCCGCCGGCCGAGGTCGGCGCCACACCGAGCAACGGCGCCACCGGCAACGGCAACGGGGCTTCCACATGAGGGCGGGCACGTGAGCCTCTCCGACGCCCGCCGGGTGGCCGACGCCGTCCTCTACGAGGGCTACGTCCTGTTCCCCTACCGGGCCAAGAGCCTCAAGAGCCAGGTCCGCTGGCAGTTCGGCGTGGTCGCCCCCAAGTCGGTGGCCGAGCTCGACCCCGGCGAGCGGTGGTCGATGCAGACCGAGGTCCTGATCGACTCGAGCCGCCAGCCCGTCCTCGACGTCAAGCTGCGCTTCCTCCGGGTGCAGTCCCGGTCGGTGGAGGCCCTGGTCGACGGCGCCGGAGGGGACCGGTACTACCAGCCGGTGGCGTCGCTCACCGTCGACAACCGCATCATCACCGACTGGCAGGAGGCCGTCGAGGAGGAGATCGACCTGGTCGACGTCCCCCTGGCCGACCTCATCGCCCACGGTCGCGACATCCCCCTCGACTTCGCCGCCTCCTCGTCCATCGAGGACATCGTCGACAAGGACGGCACCCTCGTGGGACGCATGATCCGGTCGACGGAGCCGCTCACGGCTTTGGCCCGGGTCACCGCCCAGCCCGACGACAGCCCCTTCTCCATCGTCAAGGTCCGGGTCGTGATCGAGAACCTCACCGACTTGGCCCAGCACGGCGCCGCCCGGGAGGAGTTCGTCCGCTACTGCATGGCCGCGGTGCACACGCTGCTGGCCGTGCGGGACGGCTCGTTCATCTCCCTGGCCGACCCGCCCGAGTTCGCCAAGTTCGCCGCCGCCGCCTGCGTCAACAGCGGCACCTGGCCCTGCCTCATCGGCGACGAGAACC